>CAYLIB010000014.1:0-24771 GCA_964384035.1 uncultured Candidatus Saccharibacteria bacterium | reverse complement strand
TATCGTCTAATGGTTAGGACAGCTGGTTTTCATCCAGCAAATCGGGGTTCGATTCCCCGTATCGCTACCAAACAAAAGACACCAGTTAGTCTGGTGTCTTTTGTTATACTGGGATTATGAATAACTTTAAAATTGGCATGAGAGCTGTGCATCAGCGAGATTTATACACTGCTATTTTGGAAGCTAAAAAAAATGGATTTGATGTATTAGAGATTCACCTATCTGCCCCGCAATTTCTACCAGAGAACTATAAGTTGTCGGAATTGAAGAAACTTAGAAGGTTTAGCGAGGAGCACAATATTACTCTTCAAACCCACTCTGAGATAGGCCAATCCCTAATACAAGCTGACAGTATTAGTAGAAAAGCAGAAAAAGAAAAATTAAGACTCACCGTAAAGTTTAGTAAACATATAGGCGCAAGGAACTTAACACTTCATGTGGGTAAAGCTCCGCAATACCATCTAGGACCAGGTAAAGAAATACGGAACGAGCTTCTTTATGAAAAATATTACTGCTCGCTTTTTGAGGATAGTATTAAATATATTACAAGCATTGCTAGTAGAGAGCTGAATATTTGCATAGAGAACGATAATTTACTACCTGGTTTTCAAAAAATTTTAGATAAATACCTAAAATTGGGAAAAGTATTTTTAACTTACGACTTTATAAAAGCAAGCAAAGAACAAGCAAAGTTTTTTGGTAGAAATATTCGACACATTAGAAACGTCCACGTGAGCGGAATTAGACATGGCACACTTAAAGGACTAGAAAAGAATGTTGAAAAATTTTTAAAGCCATTAGATAACTTAAATTTACCAGTTATTATTGAGATCGTATCGACAAAAGAAGCGATCTTGGGTAAGAGTATAATACAAAGCATTAGATCGAAATAAAGTAAATTGACATTTTTTCTATGAAATTTCTGTTATTTAACTAATATTATGAATTTGAATTTTATGAACTTTTTGTATATTTCGATTTTTTTAATATCTGGTTATTTTTTCTTAATTTTTATAGTACTAAGAATTTTGGTTCCATTTATGGGATTTTCTAGACTTAAATTACCAAAGGAGATACCGAATGCTATTAGAGAGAAAATTGAAGAACTAGAGACAAAGAGCGGCAATTCATACGAGTATTTAAGAGAAGCTTATACCTATATTACTTCGAACTGGCATGCGGGTAGATTTACCACAGTTTTATATGCTCATTTGGCTTTTAGAAAAAATTTAGAAAAAATAAATTCTACCCCTGGTTTTGCGCAGTGTAATACTCAGAACTATTTACTATTTGTTTTACTTGCAGGGAGTAAATATTTTAAAGAGTCGGACATTCGTGTCAGAACGGTATTTTTTAACATGTTTATACATCAGTATCTCGAGGTTCGGGTTGAGGGTAAAACTCTAAGCGTAGACCCAGCGGGGGCTAGTATA
The DNA here is from genome assembly GCA_964384035.1 of uncultured Candidatus Saccharibacteria bacterium. Lineage (GTDB taxonomy): Bacteria > Patescibacteriota > Doudnabacteria > UBA920 > UBA920 > CAYLIB01. Next base: position 23,338 of record CAYLIB010000014.1, on the reverse strand, counting down.
AGGGGTATGCCGCTCGGAAAATATATCTCATTCTTTGGTTAAATATTAAACACGGGACTCACCGGTGTCTTTTGTAGTTATATAGGAATATACTTAGGGAAAGGAATATTTTTATGTACGAGTTCTTAGAAAAAAATGAATATGGAAAAGAAGCGAAAGAGATATTGGAATTTTATGTTCCCTTGGCCTTATCCCTCCCCTCTCTTAGGGCAAATGCTGCTTTAATGGATTCGAAGGTTAAGGGCACAAACCAAACGGGCGCAGTAGATTATGTTACTAATGCAGATTTATATGTACAGAATGAACTTAAAAAATTTGTAAGGACTAAACATCTAGATTGGCAATTTTGGGGAGAAGAAGGCAGAGACAATATCAAGAGACTCGAAGTCGCTAAAAAGTTTTTATTTATTACTGACCCCATAGAGGGAACGAGTAACTTTATTGCGGGTAAAGATGAAGCTTGGGGTTCAGTAGTTGCGCTTGTAGAAATAGAGCATAATGAGCCTATTTTTGGAGTAGTCGCACTTCCGGTTAAGAATATTTTTTATGTAGGACTTAAAGGTGGTGGCGCATGGGAAATAAAATATGCAGATAATGGAAAGATTCTTTCCCTTTTAGAATTAACTAAAGAGCCTGAATTTCAAACATTTACTTACAATAATAGTCCGCATTTTGAGGCAAGCAAAACCAAGATGGTAGAAAAATTTTTAGAAGATTTAAAAAGTAAAGATGAATTGCAAAATTTTACAGACCCTGAAAGTGGAGTACTTGAAGCGGTAAGATATAGAGGAACAATTTATTTCAAAACTAGCAACGAGATGGCGGCGGTATTTGTAATACTTGGTGAGCTAGGTGGGAAAGTTACGGATTTTGACGGAAATAAGTGGTCGCTTGGAATAAATACTATGGTTTCGGCTAGATATGATGAGGATTATGAATATTTACTTAAACTGGCAAAAGCGAGTAGTATAAATTTAGAAAATTAATATTATTTTTATGGAAAAAATTAAGATAGAGCAACATACTTTGTCTGGAGGGATGTGGTTTATTGGGTGGCTTTTCACCATAGGGTTTCTACAACTCCCTTTCTTTAAAGGAGTACTGGCTCTTGTTATATGGCCCTATTATATAGGATCAGCACTCACTAGCTTGCTTCCTTAAAGCTTGTATAAAAAACCACTTACTTAATAGTAAGTGGTTTTTACTTATATAATTTTCTTTAGTAATTCCTGTACACCTATTTTTTCTGTTGTTGAAAAAGGAATGACAGGGAAGGGATGAACTATGGTTTCTATTTCGTCTATATGTTTTTTTAAGTGTCCTTTTTTTATTTTATCGATCTTGTTTGCGACTATAATTATATTTTTTTGAGTTTCATCTAAGATGCCCAGAATTTGATCATCTGAGTCGGTAACGCCTATTTCTGCGTCGACTATGAGAATAATAGCTTTTTGTTCAACACCGGAATCTAGCAAATACCACTTAATGAGCGCCTTCAGAGACTCGCGTTCATCCTTTGAACCCTTGGCAAAACCATATCCTGGTAGATCTACTAAATAAAAACTTTTATTTACTAAGAAAAAATTTATCTGTCTGGTATGTCCGGGTGTTGGACTGGATCTTGCGAGTTCTTTCTTTCCGGTAAGAGTGTTTATAACACTAGACTTACCTACGTTTGAACGACCCATAAATGCTACTTGGGGAATACCGTCGGACAGAATGGGGTCGTCCCCCACCACACCTTTTATAAACTCTGCTGATTTTATATTCATGGGGGTATATTAGCAGAAAAGCTAAAATCCTGTTTTGCTGTAAATAAAAAAATACGAGAATTAATCTCGTTTATTTGTATTGCTTTTTTGTTCTCAAAAACTCAAAGAGACGTGAAATATTTTGGAATACAATCTTAACTCGTGTAAGGAATGGTATCCACCAAATGAATACTGGTTGATCATTACCCTGCAAGGCGAGATTGGTCTCATCTAATGTTAAGAACCTGGGTTCAAAACCAGAGCGAATTGGTAAGAAAGCCTGACCACCAACATCGAATAAGGTTGGGTCGATACGATGGTATTCACCTATTCTTCTAGCGATCACCATGTAGCCTCGACTCTTGTCCAGATATTGTTCAGCTGCAATGACCTTCCCGTCGTTTATTTTGATTATCTCCTGCTGTGAAAATGCATAAAGACACAGACTAAACTTCTCGGGATAACGCTGCAGGAGGAAATTGCATTGCACAATATTCCCTACAGCAAAAACCCTCTTGATGGTCTTACCTAGATCTGGTGAAAACCTAGCTTCGGCCAAAGTTTTTTCTCTGAGATATAGCACAAGCTTGTGTCCCCCAATTGAAAGAAGACTAAAGCTTAGTATTCCATCTCCAGAATCTTCTACTTCAACGACTACATATTCGTCAAAATCCATTTTAACCTCCGGTCAAAATTAATATAAAGTAGGACAAAATCGAACAGTAACACAGACCTGGAGGATTATCAAGTTAAAAGAATCGCCTTACTTCAGGCGAATAGAGCTAATAAATAAAGTTGTTTAGGTAAGAAAGTCAGCCTAATTGTGAATATAAAAAAACCACAGATTTCTGTGATGTTTAGGCTGGAACAGTTGTTTCCGAACTGTAGAGTTCCCAGGTGCTGGCGATGCGTTTTTCGGTGAGCTCATTTTCGATCTTGGTGATTAACGTTTCGTCCAGCACGACGTAGTCGTCGAGCTTTCCGCCGTTTAAACCTAGCAACGCTACCAAGAACTTATCGTCATCATTCGTAGACATCAGTAGTGTTTCTACGGTTGTGCGCGCGAGCCGTAAAATTTCGACCGCGCGTTTTACCGCGTCTTCGACTAACACAATACCGGAGGCAGCAGATTGCTGGAAATCTACCGAGATGAGAGGTTTGAAATTGTGACCCTCTCCCCTTGTGATGAGAATACTGAAAGCTTCGGGGCCGAACTTTTTTTCTTCACCCTCCCAAGAACTTCCAATAAAAATTTGAAGGTCGTTGTAGTTGTTAAGAATCTCCAAAGCGGTATGAAGACTCATTGCTAATACTGGTGCGGATTCACCCATAACTTCCTCCCTTGAAACTATTTAAGCAGTAAGGGTGGATTATACAAGAAAACTTGGTAATTTTCAACCGGTCTTGTGGGGGAATTGTACTTTTCTATATTAAACCCAAAAATTTAAAGCTAATTAACATTGTGGCGAAAATAAGCACGGCTGCGATGAGTATCCATTTTAAATAATATTTGTAGTAAATTTTAGACCTAGACTTTATTAACTCCGGGTCTGGATTTGTGAGTTTGCTGTACATCTCGTCCATCTTTTTGTCTATATATTCTTTTTCTTCTTGGTCCATAAAATAGTATATTATCTAATCTTTTCAGAAACGGGTTCACTTATAGGCAATTCTAAATCTCTTGTATTTGCTGAAACTACTCGACTAAAATCGTAGTCTGGGTTCCATTGATTATATTCCTTTACGGAGGTATATGGATGAAGTCTTCTATCTTTAATCCAGTATATAGTTCCCTTATGAGCTATATCCACACCGTCTAAGTGAGATGCTAACTGATCAATATTTTCACCGTCTGGAAGCGCATCTAACTCTGGACTTGTGACAGTGAGAAGATTTGAGAATTTATAACTGAGTGACGTAAATATTTTTGCTGATACAAAAGCATGCTTTTTTCTGTTGGATATAAGATAGATAGTCCGAGATTTTTCCGATCTCACAATGGATCCATCCCTAGGAAGAAGAAGTCCTTCTTTTGGTAGCGAGAGATCTTCTTTACTTGCTTGGACTGCATCTTTAAATTCAAACCCATTGGAAAGTAGAATTCCTGGACTTGTTATTCCTTGGAGCTTACCGTTCTTCTTTAGATAGTATACTCCTTTATCTACAATGAGTTGAGTTTTGTTTTCTTCTAATTGCGGGAGTTTAGTGTTATTTGTTTCTGGTTCTTTTGCTTTAGCTGATGAATTCCCAAAAGAACCGCCACCTATAGGAAGTGCTGCTCCGCCAGTGTTTGAAGGCGCGGGTGTTTGTCTCGCATTTCCTACAACTACGGTGATTGCAGAAGAAGTGGTTGTATTGCTTGAGCTATCTCGTGCTACTGCGGTAATAGTATGGTTTCCGTCCGGTACGGTTCCGCTGTCCCAGGTTATAGAATACGGTGCCACGGTATCTTCTGTACCCAGGTTTGTTGTGGAGTCTAACTTAAATTGAACACCAGCTACACTAACGTCGTCTGATGCAGTTGCAGTAATCGCTACTGAATCTCCTGAAACTGTAGCTCCATTTGTTGGAGCGGTCACAGAAACTGTTGGAGCTACTACATCTGCGACTGCGAGCTTCTGATATGGAACTTTTACTACAAAAGCATCCATACGACTACCTCCAAGGTTGGTAGTCCAAACAAAGTACTGTCCGGTTGGATCGAGATTGCCTTTTGGTAACCTAGAATAATTATCTTGACCACCTGAAGCGTTTAAATCTGTCATTACAGGAGCAACAACTAAAGCTTCCTGGGTGCCATTGGTTCGAGAGCATACTACTTCATTAGCCCGGGGACCATTGGTTGCACTTGCAGTGGAACCACAGAAATATTGGTATGTGAGTGAACCGTTAGTAGCATTCCCCCAACTTATATGAGCCATAGAACTAGTAGTCCAAGAAAGGTCTCGGTAGACAACTGTACCGGGACTTAATGGACTAGTGCCAAATTGCCAAAGTCTAAGCACGGGGTAGGCATAAAAATTATCCGCACCTATTACATATCCAAAACCCATATCCGAATGACCCATTGCTCCATTTTCGTCTAGAAAAGTTGCTTCGGTATTTGTCTGAAGATCTATTATCCTATTATCTTCCCCATTAAGACCATCTGTTTGTTCTTTTATCATTAACCAACGACCAGATTTATCTATTTGGCATTCGTCATAACTTATACCCAAGGTTGGATAATACTTAAAAGTATTTGTTGACTCTAAATAGACACCACAGCCGGTTGCTACATAAGTATTACTATCTTTTACTGTAAATGAATGAACGGTATCGTCGGCAGATGAATGGACTTGATAAATAAATTTATTAGATCCGTACACACCGGTTTGATTTGCGATATTAAAAACAGTTGATGTAGTTCTTGCTAGAATTTCGTACCTGCTTAGTATTGGACTCACACTTGTATTTATGTAAAGCATGGTAGGAGAGGTGGCGCTGAAGTACCAACCTTCTCCATTAGAATTCCTGCGTGTATCACCTGGATCAAAAAGTGGACCCACTTTAGTTACTGCGTTTGTAGTTTTATTAATAGAGAACAAATTAGGACCATCCCCTCCTGCACTGGCCCGGAGACCTACAAAAATATACATGGTATTTGAACCTGTACTATTGTTTATATTTGACCAGTAACTGTAGCCGACGTAATCTACACAATCTTGTCCGGTACAGTCGGTTGACTGGGTTAGCCTATAACCAAGCGTGCCGTAAGGTGAGGGAAAAACAAAGGACCCACGTTGAGTGGGTATATTTACATTTGAGCCTACGAGTGCTGGCCTTACCGTTGCTGTGTTATCTGCCTCCAGAAATCCACCATTACTAGTATCGGCATTGTAGGTTATTGTAAAACTCGCAGTACCTTCATTTGCAGCTGCGTCGACACAAGTAATGGTTATCACGTTATCTCCCGGATAAATGGAGATATTACTCGCACTCCAAGAAGTAGTACCAGTAACGGAGCCTGTGCTCCCCTTATTGTTACTCCAAGAACAAGAAGAGACACCGACGTTATCGCTACTAGTTCCGGCAATGCTGGCATAGGGTGCGGTTGTGGTGGTGACTGTTGAGGTAGCTGGTGTGGTAATAGTAACAACCGGTGAGGTTACGTCTGCAGGGAGCGCAACCTCTTTTAAAGCCACTCCCACAACCAACCAATTCCCAGTGGCTGTACTAAATGTTGCGGAATATTGTCCGGTAGATAAGACGCGCTTATCTTCTACACCTACATAGAAATTATTTACACCACCAACCCTGGAAGTAAAGCCAGACCCAGAACTAAGCGATGATGCATTATGGACATAAAAACCCAAAATCATTTCGTTAGACTGGGTAGTATTTGGCGTACTACCTGAACTTGGCGTTCCCCCAAACCCACTCGCTCCTGCTACCTGGTCTGTTGAAACTAATCCAGAATATTCCAAATAAGTGGCATCAAAGGACTCACCTGTAAGTGTGAGAGTTACTGAATTTGCCCCACCGACAATGTTGTGAGCTATCCACACTCCCGCTGTCCATGACCCGTTGGTTTGTGATTTCGCCAAACTATATGTATTCCCTGCTGTGTCGGATATTGTAGGTGTTCCCGTACCATTCCAGCCTGCTGCAACCACTATAGTATTACCCGCAGTATTATTTGAGCTAAAGGCATGAGCGACGCCTGTTGCACGAGATTCGTATTGCCCTTGTACAAAAGCGTAGGCGGCACGCGCGACTTTAGGTTTAACTAAAAATAATCCCGTAACGGAACTCAATAATAAAGAAGGAATTAAAAGCGAAACGAAGAGTTTCTTGGACAGTATTTTATACATGTATTTCTGATATTTAGATACTATTAATTTTAACATGCAAACCTAAATATCTACTCCAGTAGGCTTGTAATATATTGCTGTAGGTATTATATTAGTTCGGCAATATTTTTAGGAGGCTAACATGAAAAAATCTAAAATGGCACGAGTAAAACCGAGTAATAAAAAAGGGGTCAGGAGACTCAAAAAGAAAAAAATTACTATAAAAGAGGCTTTCTTTCAGCAATTAGATGAAATTGCAGAAGGGGCCAGGAAGTGTCAGAGGATTTCTCAGAGGACGATGAGAACGCATGTAGGATAAGGAGAGAGATGACTACACTTCGCGAAAGAAAAGCACGCTGGAAAAGGAAAGACAGAAAGAGACGAAAAAAGTACGGGATCTGTCCGGAGTGTAATACACTTCAACAAAAACAGAATAACTCCGTATGGCCATTCCTTGAGCACTCGAGAAAAGAATTGCCATATAATACCGTTACCTGTTACCAGAGGACGACAATTACTCTACATCCTTAATAAAGACATCTTTAGCAACAAACTATTGTTGCTTTTTTTTGCTTAAAATAAAAAACAACGAATCGCGTTGCTTGTATTATTTAACTTGATTGCTCCTCGTATCAATATCACCTTTTAGTGCTTCTTCTTTTTGTGTGAAGATAGTAACTGCACTTTCCCCACCCTTGGCTTTAATCTCCTTGAGAAGTTTCTCTCTTGTCCAACTCCGGAAACTAATCATTCCGCAGACATGCGGCGCAATGAGGTCGAACATTGTTCCACCAGAGGTGGAATTTGGAATACTAGGAAGAAACAAAGGGGACATGACCCTTTGATTAAGATTTAGATTGTCTTCCTGGATTTCGAATAGTGTACTCTAGCTGAAACTCTTTCACCTTTCTTAATACCCACTCGTCACCACCCAGTGGAGTACTCTTAACTATCGAATGAGTAATCCTTTCATGTACGGCTTTAGGCAAAGGCTGATTTACTTGGACAAGATATCCTGTAGGCATGTCTAACGGCCAAGAATCTAACAACGATGAGGCTAAAGATGAATTTATATTTCTAATATTCAGACTTCCCCACTGCCATTGTTCTGCTCGTTCTACTAATTTTGCCCGCAATGGATTTGCTTCGATATATTTCATGAGTTGCAGAAAATATGCATCATTTTCAACAAGGAAGGATTTAAACCTACCTTGAAATAGATGACCAGAACCGGCGGTATGATGATAGGCGTGCCAGCGTTGCGTAACGGCTTGCGTAAATTTACCAAAGAACCGACCCATGTCGCCGTCTTGATTAGGTTTAACTGCAAAGTGCCAATGGTTAGGCATAATACAGAATGAGTATATTTGTAGTGGAATTTTAGTTTTGATTTCTAATAGTGTATTTATAACCGCTTTATAGTCACCTGGTCGATTAAATATCTGCATGCGAGCATTAGCACGGTTAATGACGTGATATATTTCTCCTGCGATATCTAATCTAGGTTGTCTTGGCATAGCTACTGAGTATACCAATGTTCACCTAGCGAATCAACTTAAAGGGTCATGTCCCCTTTGTCCCTCTCACTTATACCTTAAATGCTTCTGCCAATTTCTCCTTCGGATAGTAAGCAAGAACACTATAAGGATAGTGAAGATGCTGTGCCGATACCCCAATGCACAGCATACCTTCACAATTTAACCCTTCATTAGCTTCTTCCAGAATACCGGCTATCATACTATTCCTCTCCTCTTTGCTATTAAATAAATCTGGAAAATATGGAAAACCGACTATGATGAACTTTCTTCTTTTTGGACCAGATTGGAGAACTAACCAATTATACTTTTTCTTCGCCCTGCCTTCCGCCACTCTCCTGAGTAAATGTTTAAATTTACCTTCAAAGGTTTCTTGATCTTTCTTCTGTATACTTAATAAAATGCAACCTATTTCAACCCAATGAGTTACTTTTTTTTCTGCGACAACCTCTAAAAGTGCTAACCACCATTTACTAAACTTCATTGCGGGTTTTTCTACAATTACTCCGTCTTGCTTAGCTAAAAAATAGTAATCTATCTCAGCAGATTTCATTGATAAATTAATTGGCGAGGGCTCAAACTCTGTTTCTCCAATAGAGAAAGCCGAATCGATATAGAATGCTAATAAATCAAGCTCATCAGCGTGATAATTCATATTTTTCTCGATTTGTGACCTTCTAAGAAAATAATGGATCTTTTGCAATTCCGTTTCTAACAATTCAAAGATTATTTCTAAATCTCCCAAACTAATAGATGAAACCAATGGGTTACTCTTATTAATTAATCCTGCTTCAATGATTTGTTTAAGATTCGCTGACACACTACCCAGTTGTTCAAAAGTAACACTAACCGGAATAAAGTATTTTATCTGAGTGCTGTCAACTTCAATCTCCTTACCCTCTCCGTTGGTAAATTTGCATAATCCGTTTCTTGTCCTCAAATGTTCTATAAGCCTATTAGCTTGCTCGCTTGGTTTTAGAATTAAGTCTTCAAATGTATCAATTAACCTTAACTCTGCACCTCTACGCGCTGGTGGATCAATAAACCCTGCCTTAGATTCGACCACAATGCAGAAATTATCAACGGTTAAAAGCAAATCATTTTCATATATTTGACCCGTTGTAGTATCCGTCCATTTGTTATTCGACGATACTAAAGCATTTGGAAATCCATCTTTGAATAATTTTTCTACTTCCGCTTCTAAATATTTTGCTCTTACTTTTTCGTATTTTTCTTTAGCATCTTTACCGATATTTATAACTAAGCCTTCCATTAAAATTGGTATCATATGAAATAGAATACCTATTATTGCAGAGTAATACTGACCTTCTTCGACGATAATAAAAGGCTTTTTCAAAACTGGATTATCTAATATAAAATATTCAAATTTATGATCTTTTAAATCTCCAAACTTTAATGACCAGCTATCAAATACAGCTTTTAAGGCATCTCTTTTGTTTTCATCACCGTATAATCTGACGATATCTTCGATTGTAAAAGTAAAAACTTTTTCTAATTTTAAATCGGCATGAGCAACTAACGTGGCTTTTAAAGCATCTACATTCCCTCCCATCCGCTCAAATATTACCCTCTGCTCCTCATCTGAACTCCTTATTGTATCTGGAAAAACGATGTGATAGATTTCGAATATCTTCTTGTAGTTTTCTGCTTTGAAAAACTCTCTTACCTTGCCTAAATGTATATTGAGCTTGTCATTAATTTCTTGCCCCATTTTTTCTAAACAAAGCAACAAAGTGACTGGATTTAAACCGTACTCCTTCTCAAACTCCTTAGCTAGTTTAGAAAAAATATCGGAATAATACTTCTTTATCTGAAAAGGATAATAAGGATTCCGGATAGCGGCTGTATGGTTACGCATTAGCTGTATCACAAAGTTTTTTTGCAACTCCTCATCTGAGATACCATCTGGAACAGCAAAACCTCTCATTGCTATTATATCGCTAATTTTCTTCATTGTTTTTCCCAATTCCCCAGCATCCTGCTGCAAAGGCCTAGCTGTAATTGATCTCTCTATCGTTAAAGCAAAGGCTTGTAATAATTCTAGATAATGGTGATAAAAATCAAGATAGCCGTCTTTTAATTCTGGATTCGTACCTTCCGGGTGTGACAAAAAATATACAGCACAATAAGAGAGCAAGTATAGAGCGTCATAATTCTTAAACCATTCCTGAAGTTTGGGGTACTCTGTTTGAAAATCGACTTTTGCTTTAATACCGATTTCCTTGATAATTTTTCTCCTCTCATCCATTGGAATATGACCCATAGGATTAGGCATCTGGAAAAACCCCATTTTGGTTGGAGTATAAGGTTCATATTTTTTCACCCGTTTTTTATCCCTATTTCTTAACTTTTTTAGTCTACTTTTTCTCTTTTTACTTTTTTTCCCACTGCTCATATTTATCCAACAATAGTGTTCCTAGTATTATTATACATTTTAAACTCTGCCCACACTTATATTCTTTATATAGCCTCATATTTGGGGATGCAATTTTAAACACCCTCCGGCCGGAGGGTGTTTTTTAACTATTCCTATTCTGATGCAGTAGCATTTCTACTGCGTGGTTTAGGTCGCCGGCTTGGGTTATTTGGCCGCTGTTTACGAAGTATATTTCGTCGGCGTTCTCGATAGTGTTTAACCTGTGGGCGATTATTACTTTAGTAGTTTCTGTTGGGAGGTTTTTTAGGATTTCTTCCAATAGCTGTTCGGTTACGGTGTCGATGTTGGCTGTGGCTTCGTCGAGGATTAGGAGCTCGGGTTCTCTTAGCACCGCTCGCATGAAGGCGATGAGTTGTTTTTGACCTAGGCTTACTGCGTCGCCGCTGGCGGTTAACTTCGAATCTAACCCTTGGTCGAATCTTTGGAGAATTTTTGCTAGGCCGGCTTTGTTTATTACTCCTTCTAACTCCTCGTTAGAGTGGCCTTTGTATTTTTCGTTTCCGTATAAAATATTTTCTCTTACTGTTCCGGTAAAGAGGACTGGTTCTTGTAGGATGAAACCTATTTTGCTGGTGCGTTCGTCACCTGAATATGAGCGGATGTCTTTTCCATGGAGTAGGACTTCGCCTTCTGTGGGGTCGTATAACCTTGCCATTAGACTAGCTGTAGTAGTCTTTCCCCCACCGGTTGGACCTACTAATGCATAGGTTTTGGCTTTTTCTAGTTTTAGGTTTGTGTTATGTAGAACACTTTTTCCGCCTGGGTAGTGGAAGTTTACGTTTTTGAATTCTATTACGGTTTCGGTTTGTTCTTTGTTGTCTGATTCTAGTTTTGGGAGGTTGTTTTCTAGGACTAGAATTTCGTGGACTCTGTCCCAGCTGGCTAGGGCGGCTTGGAAGCTGGACCATAGTGCGGCTAACTGCCTTAGGGGGTTGTAGAAGTTGTTGGCGTAGAGGATGAAACTTATGAGTAAACCTATGGTGAATTGACCGGCGGCTATTAGGGATACGCCGTATGCAAGAACGACTAACTGACCTAGGTTACTGGCTAGACCGTATATTGGCGTGAAGGTGTTGTTGGCTATACCGGCACTTATGCTTGCTTGGTAGTTACTTTCGTTTACTTCTTGGAAGCGTTTTTTAAAGTAGTCTCTTCGGTTGAAGGCGATAATTACTTTGAAGTTGTTTAGGCTTTCTTGAATTTCTGAACTCATACCACCTAGTGTTTGAGAGCTCGACAAGTTTTTTCTTTTTACCCATGGGGAGAGGAATTGGGTGAGGATGAAGAGCGCGAATGCTGGAGCGAGTGTCGCGGCACCGAGCTTAATATTTAGACTAAGTAGGAAAATTGCGGCTCCGACCATCATGAATAATGTACCGGTAAACTGCACAAGACTTTGCGAGAAGAATTGGTTTATTTTTTCTGTGTCGTTGTTAATTCTAGAGATTAAATCTCCGGCTTTGTTTTGGTTGAAGAAATCTACTGGGAGTTCTTGGAGTTTGTTGAAGATTTGGTTACGTAGACGGAACAGGACTCTCTGCCCTACTCCACCCATGAGTCTTGTTTGGGTGTAGCTGGTTACTAGACCGAATATATAGAGGACTAGAATGTAACCGGCGTAGACAAGCACACCGTGGAAGTCTTTGTGGACTATGTAGGTGTCTATGGTGTGGGCAATAAGTCTTGGGGCGTAAAGGTTCAACCCTGCGTTTATTACTACAGCAACAAGCGCGACTAACATGATGGTCTTTTCTTCTATGAGAAGACCCCAGAGTTTCTTGAGGGTCTGGTAGGTAGAGGTTTTTTGCGGAGTATCGCTTTTATTTAGACTGTAATTCATATTCGCTGGTGCTTGCTTGTGAATTATAAATTTGGACGTACTCGGGCGAACTATGGAGGAGTTCTTCGTGTTTACCTACTGCTACTAATTCCCCTTCCATGAGTACGACTATTTTGTCGTAACTTTCCACCGAAGATATTTTTTGAGTAACGGAAACTAAGGTTAGGTCTGGATAATTCTTACTTACATTTTCTAAAATCTTCTTTTCTGTGTTGGCGTCTACTCTGGCAGTGAAGTCGTCGAGGAGAAGAATTTTTGGGTTTATGGCAAGGGCTCTTGCGAGCATTATTCTTTGCTTTTGCCCACCGGAAAGGCTGGTACCGCGTTCGGACACTACGGTGTTTAGACCTTCTGGGAGCGTACTAATGAAGTCTTGGAGTTCTGCTGTGTTTATGGCTTTCTTTAAATCTTCTTCCGATACTTCTGTGTTGAAGGCGATGTTTTCTTTTAGGCTAATGTTGAACATTATACTGTCTTGGAAGACTAAACCTACTTGTTTGTAGAGACTCTCTTTTTTGAAGTCTTCTAAATTTTTGTGGTCGTATTTAATACTGCCGGAGGTTGGTTTAATGAGACCAATGAGAAGGTTGAGTAATTGGGTTTTACCTGCTGCGGTTGGACCTATAATTGCAGTTTTGGTTTTGGGAGCTATGGTGAGTGAAACGTCTTTTAGAACGGTGCGACCGGCGTATTCTAGTTTTACGTTTTCTACTTCTATATCCCCTTGTAACTTACCTTCTATAGTTCCCTCGTCTTTTGCAAGAGGGGTTTTAAGTACTTCAATAAATCTTACGTACGAAGCTTGGGCTTGGGCGATTATGTTGCTCATGAAGCCAATCATGAAAATTGGGAAGATGAGAATTACAAGGTAGCTTTGGAAGGCGGCGAAGTCGCCTACTGACATGGAGTTGTTTATAACAAAGCGGCCACCGAGAACTACTATACCGAGTGTTGCGAGGTTTATGGTGAAGGTCACAATTGGAATCATGGAAGCGAAGAGTTTTAGAATGCTGGTTCCAACTTGTCTTGCTTTGGCATTTGCTTCGGTGAATTTGTTGTGTTCTAGTTTTTGGGAGTTAATAACGCGGATGAGCGCGGCGCCAAGAATGCTTTCGTTTATTACTTTGTTTAGCCAATCTATTACTTCCCTACCTTGCAGGAAGAGAGCTCTTACTTTTCCGAGTATGAATGCAAAGGTTCCGCCGATAATTGGAACAACTGCGAGTACTACGAGTGCGAGTTTCCAGTTTAGGATGAGTAAGAGTATTGCCGTACCGGTAATTAGAAATATAGACGCGACAATATTAACTATTGCCTGAGCGACGAAGTTTTTTATTGCGTCTATGTCGGAAGTTAGGTTTGTTAAGAGTTTACTTGGAGTGTGGGCTTGTACTTCTAGGAACGTCTGGGAGGAGATTTTTTCTGAAAGCTGATTTCTCATGTCTCTGGCTACTTTTTCGGAGGCATAGGTTTGGAAAATGCTTTGTGCGTAGGTGAAAAGAAAAATTAAAACAGAGGCAATGCTAAATTGCCAGAGGATTGTATTTAGAGAACCAGATTTTAAATAGGCATCTATACCGTGGGAAAGTAGGCGTGGGAGCCAGAGCGTTAGAGCGTTGGCGATTATAGCGACCACTACAAGTGGGATTATTAAATTCTTGTAGGGTTTTAGGATGCCGAATAGGTTTGGTCCTTTAGGTTTTTGTGGAGGTTTGGATGATTTATTCATTCGTCTGAAAAAAGATTATTTAGAAAGTTTTTCTAAAAGACCATTTACTTGTAATAAGTCTGCTTGATGATTTTTTGGTAAAAGATCTGCACATTTCTCTTCTACCCACTTAATAGAGTCTTCGAAGAGTTCTTTGCCGGACTTGGTTAGAGTTGTGTAGCTTACGCGGGCATCTCTTTCGTGGGACTCGCGTTTTATTACGCCTATTTTTTCCAAAGGTATAAGGAGCCTTGTTACACCAGATGCTGTTAAACCAACTTGTTCAGCTAGGTCTGTTCTTCGTATCTTCCCTTCTGGGGCTTGGCTTATGGCGTAGAGAACAGCTAGGTCGCCAAAACCTAAACCACCGCCGTTTAGTTTACGGGATATAATGGCATCTACTTTTGCGATTGTCATTAGGAACTGGAGTTCCTTGGAAATTTTTTTCATATGTTTGATAATTACTTGAGATGTGAAGTATATATCAACCATCTATTCTTAGTCAAGTATTGTATTTTGGGTAAATAAAAAAGCAACAATCTTGTTGCTGTGTATTTTAGGCGGTCTGACTAACCGCTTCTGTTTTGGCGATCTCCAAAAGCTTGCGCTCTTTTTCTGTGAAAGCTACTACAGCTTCCTCTCCGCCTTTTGCATGGATTTTGGCGAGGAGTTCTTCCCGAGTCCATTCGCGGAAACTAATGAGCCCACAAACATGGGGTTGAGTAAGCTGGAACAAAGACCCGCCCATTGCGCTGAAAGGTTCACAGGGAATTTCTCGATCGAACTTTTCCACTCCCCCGCTTAGTGGGCAGGCTGAGCAAATAAGTTTATTGAATTCCTCTGCGAGCCAGTCTTTTCGCATTTGGTGGTACCATGACCAGTACCAACGCTTCCCTTCAGGCGGAGTAGGGTACCCCCCCTCGGGTTCTTGTATTGTAAGCTCGGGACGAAAGAGGATGCCGAACTTTACTTCGATTTCAGCTACGAGTTTTTGACTTAACTTACTCGCAGATTCTAACTGTTTTAATGCCTGAGTAGGGAGATGACCCCTGTATACCCCTCGCCTTGTTGAAGCGATAAAAGACCCAAGAGCGTCGATGGCAGCCCAATACTCGTATTCCGTTTCTGGATGTTTTTCAAGTTCCATATATTTCTCCTTATCATATTTTCTCGATCTTAAATGGATATATTTTTAACACATCTTAACGGCTTTGTAAATAACCTAAATTTTCTTTGAACCTCTCTATTCTTGGGTATAGAATATATGTGGTAGAGAATTAAAAATAAAAACTATGCCAAACAAAGAAGAGGTTACTTTAATTCCGGAACCTAAGCTATCTAAAATATTATTTGCTGATACCCGACTTTCGTGGCTTTGGCTTATAGTAAGGGTTTTTGTGGGGTGGAGCTGGCTTGAAGCTGGATGGAGTAAGCTTAATAACCCGGCGTGGATTGGGGAAAAAGCAGGAACAGCAATTCATGGTTTCTTCCTAGGAGCCATAGCCAAAGCAAGTGGTGAACACCCCGCTGTACAAGGTTGGTATGCGTCATTTCTAAGTTTCGCTGATACACACAACATGTTTTTTTCTTACCTCATAACTTATGGCGAAATTTTAGTAGGCATCGCACTTATTCTCGGTATATTTACCGGAATAGCTGCCTTCTTTGGTGCTACCATGAATTGGAACTTTTTACTGGCTGGCACAACTAGCATTAACCCGATACTACTTTTCCTTGAATTATTTATAATACTCGCCTGGAGAACCTCTGGATGGTGGGGTCTCGACAGGTACGCTCTGCCCTTAGTAGGGGTCCCATGGCAAAAAGGAAAAATCTTTACGAAGGAGTAATAAAAACTAACCGCCGAGCTCTCGGCGGTTTTAAATTACAGTTGTTGGTATAATAGAGTTATCAATAGATACTAATAGACAAATGAACATATTCAAGCTCGTAGATACGCCAGACAAACTAACTTATCATTTTTTTAGGGACAGATTCTGGATTTGTTTTGCCTTAACTCAACCTATACTATTTTACTCCACAATTTTTGAAAGGTGGTCAGGTTTTGCACTTTTGGATTTTCCTGGAAGCAAACTTATCCCTTTGGTACTTGGTACTGTAGTTTTTTTCTATGGAGGATTAACTTTCATCCTAGGAGCAGTAACTGAAATGAGGGAGAAGAAGCCAGGATTTATGCTCCTTACTGCTATAGCTATTAGCTCTGCTTATGCATTTAGCTTAATCTCTCAGATATTCCCTATAGGAGAAGAATTTTTCTGGGAGACTTCCCTTCTAATAAGCTTTATGTTACTTGGCAGATGGTTAGAAATGAGATCACTATCTAGCTCTGAAGTTTCTTTAGAGGACTTAAACAAATTATTACCCGAACTAGCCCAACTCAAAAATGGACGTTTGGTATTTTTAAATGAATTAGCTGCTGGCGATGTGGTAATTGTAAAACCAGGTGAAATAATACCTGTCGATGGGGTTATAGAAAATGGAGAGTCAGAAATAAATGAATCTTTGTTGGTTACCGGAGACACAAAGCACTCACTTAAGACAGTAGGTTCGAAAGTTCTTGGTGGGATGAAAAATATTTCTGGAAATTTAGAGGTACGTGCTACTCGACTAGGTGCTTCTAGTTATTTAGAGGGAGTCATCAGAACTCTCGTTCGGGCACGTGAAAATAAAACGAAAATACAAGTCCTTGCAGATAGAGCTGCTCTTTGGCTAACAATAACTGCTATTATCTCCGCAATAGTAACTGCAATTTGCTGGAATTTTTTAGGCGGGAGCTTAGGAACGGTTCTTGATCATGTTGTATCTGTCCTAGTAGTTGCCTGCCCTAACGCCCTTATTTTAGCTGTACCCTTAACAGTTGCTGTAACAACTAAGGTAGGAGCGGAACACCATATATTAATAAGAACTCGTGAGGCTCTTGAAGAGCTCAGAAAAGTAACGTCCGTTGTTTTCGATAAAACAGGTACACTCTTAACAAATAACTATATACTTGCAGACTGTGTTAGCACTGAGGGCCTGACAGAACAAGAAGTCGTTGGATTAGCCGCAGCGGTTGAATCTAGATCTGAGCATGCGTTAGGTAAAGCAATTGTTAACAAAGCGAATGAATGGGGCTTAACCTTACCGGTTATAACTAATTTTAAGGTTGTTCCGGGAGTATGTGTGGAAGCTGAATATGAAGGTAAAAAAATAAGCGTTGGTGGGAAAAAATTATTGGAACTACAAAAACCAACTATGGATGAGGCTCTGAGCAAGTTTGATTTGCAGTTTAGTCAGATTGGGGTATCGGTAATGTATGTAGTTAGGGAAAATACAGTAATAGGTCTTATCTCTTTGGAAGATACAGTTAAATCGGAGACTATTTTGGCTATTTCTGAACTTAAAAAAATGGGTATCTTGGTTATTATGTTTACAGGTGACAACAATAGTTCAGCTGAACGAGTAGCAAGGACACTCGGGGTAAGTGAATTTTACGGCGAACTACTTCCCGAGATGAAAGAGGCAAAAATTGACGAACTTAAAGCAAGGGGTGGTAAAGTTGCGTTTGTTGGTGATGGAATAAACGATATTGCAGTACTTGCTAAGAGCGATCTTGGAATAGTTATAGGTTCTGAAAGCGACACGAATATAGAGTCTGCTGGTGTGATCCTCACGAACGACAACCCTCTTGGGATTCCTCAGGCGATCAAGCTTTCGAGGTTAAATTTTAGAATGATACTCCAGAACTTGTGGTGGGCTATAGGATATAACATTTTAGCAATACTGTTTGCAGCCGGAGTAATGAGCTCTTTCTCTATAGAAATACCTTCTGCGCTTGGCCCCCTATTTATGTCGCTTAGTGCGATTATCGTTGCGGTTAATGCCCAGACAATCAGGACTCGGAAGTTATAAAAAAACCTCTACTAAAGAGGGTTTTTATTTTACTCAATATCACCTATCCCCGAGAGGTAGGCAGCGGTAGCTTCTTCACTTTGAACGATATGATAGAAGAAATGATCTGCCTTTTGACGGTACTTTTTCGCACAGTCTTCTGAACACGCAAAGTCGCCGTCCTGATTCAATAGCACACCCCCATACTCGGGGACTTCCTGTCCGCAGTTATTATTTGCACATTTCATATAGACCTCCAAATATTCTAGAAACTAACAAGAAATAGTAAATACTTTAACATCTATTTAAGGAAAATGCAACGAAATTAACTACTTTCGGTTTTTGTGTTTGGAAAATTTTATGAGAGACATTGCTGAAAATTTTCCCAAATTACGTAGACCACCCCCTGAAAGATGCATACGCTTACGGTTTTTTTGTTCGCGTTTTTCTGCACGTATTTTTGTTTTACTTTTTCTCATAACTATATTTTAACAAAGAATTAATTGGTTGGGTGTTATAATAATGCTATGAAAAAATATGATACTATTCCAGACTCATTAAGATTGGCTTTTACTATACATTTTATAGTTGATATTATTTTTGCTATACCGTTATTACTCTTCCCCCACTGGTTCTTAGGATTTTTAGGTTTTCCGGACAGCAATCTTGTATTTGTAAGACTGTTAGGCGCAACACTAGCAGCAATAGGGACAACTTCACATCTCATGAAAAATGGAGGAGTTGAAGCTTACAGAGCCATGCTGTCACTCAAAATGATCTTTTCGTTGTCAGTAGTTTTGGGGATCTTACTTTCTTTGAATGAAGCACCTTGGATAGCAGCTTACTTCTCAGTTGGTTTTATGGGGTATTTTACTTTATGGAGTTACTTTAGGGCTAGACTTAGAAGATAAATTATAAAATAAAACCACCAATAGAATTAAATTGGTGGTTTTTTATTTAACTCTCAGGGCTTACACTATCAGTTGGGGACGTTACTTCCATTGAAGCGGGTTTTTCTTGGACAGGTTCATTCTGCAGACCTACCTGACTTGTGGGCGTATTCTCCTCATGCTTCGCTTCTTTTTCAATTACCGTATTTGACTGTCCTTCAGAGTTTGATTGTGGTTGTGTACTTGAAGATGTAGCAGATGAAGATTCCAAATTCTCGTTTTGAGATTCACTTGGTTCACTGTTCTCATCGCTTTCTTCTAACTTACTAACATTTGACGTTACTGAGGTGAATATTTCGGAGTCACTTGAGCCATTCTCTGTAGTAGCACCCAAAACCTCCGGCGAGGGATTTGGATTATTAGTTGAATTGATTTGCGATGACTGCTCAGGAGAGGAACTTGGTACCTCACTCTGTGGTGAAGGAGTTGAACTAGCCGGAATACTCATGTGTCCATTACTTACATTAATTAATTTTTCAATGGTCGTATCGACAACTTGCTGGGTTTCTTGATCACCCTTGTTTTTTAAATTATTACTGGTAATGGTAAGTGTTTGAATTGTTTTTTGTATCTCCAATTCTACCAAAGCCTGCGAGTCCTGCTTTCCTGATAACCTGAATTCTTCTGGCACGGGTTTGCTTTGTGTATTTATTAGTGTCTCGGTTACAGAATCCTTTAAATTCACTTTTTCAAATTCAACCAGACGCTCTTCTGCAAATTTAATTTGTAAGTTAACTCTAATTTTATCGGAAGGCGCTAATAATATCTTAGAATTCTCTGTAACTCTTTTTACTGGATATAGAAAATCTCCCGGTACAGAAAGTGAGCTTGCTTTCGAGGTAACCGTAATAATAAATAGCACTACCATAGGAGCAATCAGCAAAGATGCTGTATTTAGATACCTGAAAAAATCCCAAATAGGCTGAGTTCCATTTTTCTCCTCAGTACCTATTTCGGAAAATAGCTTTTCCTTAACTCTAAGTTTCGCTCTGGGAGTGAGCTTAACTTTAGTTAATTTAGAATATGCATAAAGTGATTTACTTGCGCTTGTCATAAAGGGATTCTAATTTTTTTAGAGCGCGATGGAGCAGGACACGTATAGTCGTAGGATTTTTTTCCATAATATCTGCAGTCTCCTGAATAGAAAATTCCTGTATACATCTGAGTTCTATAACCTGCCTATAATCTACAGGCAACGAAAGCATCTTTTTTCTCATTAAGGCGAAATCTATAGATCTTATTGCATCTTTCTCGGTTAAAGACTGTTTTAAATCTTTCTCGTCTCCACTTAAAGAAATTACTTGAGGCGTTCTGTAAATTTTACGGTAATAGTCATTAACTGTGCAAGAGCAAATTTTATAAAGCCATGCTGAGAAGTTTAAATTTTCATGCTTAAGCTTACCCATGCTTTTCCAGGCTTTCATAAAGACATCCTGAAGTAAGTCCTCAGCAAGGCCCCTGTCGGTAACTTTTATGCGAATAAAAGCATAGATTCTTTCTGAGAACTCGTCATAGAGATACTCGAAAGCCTCTTTATTACCTTTTTGACAGCTTTTCACCAATTTTAGTATTTCATCTTGATCTTTCATTTTCAAAAGTGATTTCAACAGTATTTGAAGTGTAACATTTTGACCTGGCGAGCGATATATTAGCGTAAAGATCTTTACCAAATCCCAATTGATTGTTTATTTATTGGGAATGAGAGACAAAAAAAGAGGATCGCAGGGATTTTTTACAATAAAATATTTTTCCGTCGTCCGCCCCAAACATATATATAGAGCGGTTTTACAAAAAAGTTTTTATATTAAAAACAACTTGCGATCCTAGAATAAAAAACACCCGCTTTTTAGCGGGTTTAACTATTTACAACAGCACTTACAATACCTAGGGCCTGGACCCAGAATGTACATGAACTACTGTATATTTTTTTTCCGTCATCTTTAGTGGCTCCCGTACAAGTAATTCCGTAGATCTTACCGTCCTCAGTTGATATTACAGAGCCAGAGTCTCCTGGTACCCCATCTAGATTGAGCTCAATCTGATTTACGAAAGTTCTATCCCTGTATTCGACCTTAACCTCTTTGAATTTTGGTCGATGAATAAAACCTCCTTTAATTTTGCATTTCCCATGCTCCCTCATAAGCATTACTATGGGGATATGTATAGCTAAATCTGGCTTTGGCGCGAATTTGTACCTGAGCGCTTCCGCTTTACCCGGTATATCGGCTTTCACTAAGGCCGTGTCATTTTTTTTATTATGACCACATATTTTCAGAACTTGATAAACTCCCCCACTTTCGGTTACCACTTGCAAATTATCGATCTTATCTTCCACGCAGTGATAATTAGTTAAGAAGTAACCATTTTGGGTTAGGAGCAATCCATTAGATCTATGCCTTCCGTAATTATCTACTAGTTCCAAAACCCCTGACCTTAGATTTGCCTTTGCTTGCTCCACTGAAAGCATTTCTCCCCAATAGAAGTTTTGCAGGAAATCACTAAGCGCCTGCTTATCCTTCTTTAATTGGGGGTTTGGTTTCCCGATTTCTTCAAAAAGCTCGAAATAGACGAGATAATCCTTAACTTTTCCCAATATTTCTTCGAAAAATTCAGTCATCTTACCCTCCTATTCGAGGGAATATTAGCATTTTTTATAAATTTTAAAAGGCCTTTATGGGGCCTTTTTATTTATACAAGTATAAGCATTGTAACAGCAATTGACTTACCGGCAACGAGATTTTCTTTTTTTCTGACTTGGGATTTTATAGGAAGTAGGTAGGTCTCTGACTTACTGTCAGGAAAGACAGAAGTAGCCCAAGTGGTATCCCCTATTTTTGCTTCTACCTTGAGAGAGCCGAAACCTCGCTTGTGCCCGGCAAAAAGTTTTTTGATCTCTTTGGATTCTTTCTTCGGTACATTTACGAAATGCCACGCTGCCTGTCCCGGATATATCCAAATTTTAGACTTGAATTTGTATACCATAAAATTATTTTGGTTCTTTTTTACACTTGCGTACAAAAGACTACACAATTAAAAAATACGCCTTGTGCGTATTATTGTCTATAAGAGAGCTTGTCTTTGAGCCCTGTGACTTTGCATGATGAATTGGCGGAGAGCCACCATCCTGTCTTATCCAGTCTTTATTTTACAAGCTCTAATTTATGAACTTACTGATTGGCTTAACCTGCTCTTACAACCCTGCTTACATAAAAAGTTTTTCCCTAAATTTATCTCACAAGACTCACAAGCTATGAGCTGTCTATGGCAATCATTATTTGCGCAATTGGTGAATCGTTCAGATTTTTTACCACACACCACGCACTTTCCTACTACTTCATGCTTTGGGTCGTCGGTGTAGAAACCCATATACATCCTACTGTCGAATACATATAGCTTACCTAGGAAATCTTCGTTTGGGTATTTTTCCATATAACTAACAATACCGCCGTCTAACTGGTATACATCTTTAAAACCATTATCTAGCAGGTAGCCAGATGCTTTTTCACACCTTACACCACCGGTACAAACCGTGAGAACAGTTTTATCTTTTAGATGAGAAAGACTTTCTAAAAATTTGGGTAAATCTCTAAAATTATCCATTGGAGGCAAGATGGAATTTTTAAAATAACCCACTAAGTGTTCGTATGCATTTCGCATATCTACTATGTAGAATTCTTTACCAGAATGGATCCATTCATGAAGCTCTTTGGCTTTGAGTCTTTTGCCTGTGAGCATGTTAGGATTCACGTCGCAACTACCGAGCTTAAGTTCGACAATTTCATTCTTGACCTTTACTGAAAGTTTTGGAAATGCGTTCCCTGTACCTTCGCTTCTTTTAATATGTGTATTACTAAATCGACTGTCTGAGAGAAATTCTCTTAGATACTCATTTATAGATTCTTTTGTTCCTTCTATGGTCGCGTTAATACCTTCGCTGGCTATAATGGTTCTACCCTTAAGATCCAGTTTTTCTTGCAATATTCGTTGCTCTCTAGCAAGCCCTTGAGGGTTATCTATATGGACGTATTTGTAAAAAAGTATAATTTCGAATTGATTCATAACTACCATATTCTATACTCAATAAAAAAATCGCGCCACCCCGAGATTCCAACCTTTTAAAGCAAATAAACTTGTAAATATTTTGCAAAAAGGGTAACTTCAGAGTAGTCATAGAGAAGGAGAGATTATGGTATTTACACAAATAATTTTCATTGTTCTGTTTGCTCTCTCGGTGATGAATAGGATTCTGGCTTTTAAGGAAAGTCGGGTAAACAGGTCAGTAAGCACAGAGACTCGCTTTGTATTCATAATGGGTCTAGCTGGTTTGAGTGTAGTGAATTCTTTTTTATTTGCACTGAATCCTGTATGGTATT
>CAYLIB010000013.1:0-31603 GCA_964384035.1 uncultured Candidatus Saccharibacteria bacterium | reverse complement strand
CCGTTGCCTTACCGCTTGGCTATACCCCAATATTTTTTTATCTTACCTATTTCACTTTACTCCAACGTTTAGGGTTTTGGTCCCTTTGGACCTCTATGTCTTACCGCTTCGCTATGGCCGTTGCCTTACCGCTTGGCTATACCCCAACGTCGTCAAAATTGTCTACGAGCTCCATTGTCAGTTCGACGCAGAACTAACAACTGCACTCTCTATCAATTTCTCCTCTTCCCAAATTGCTTCTTTCTTTGTTTTTTGAAAAATCCCTCTTCGGGCTTTTTCAAACAAACTCATAGGTAAGCAAGTAATTTGGGAGCCCTGCTCATTGAAATGAAATAACTCATAGGTGAACAAGTATTTTGGGAGCCCTATTAATTTAATGGGCACACAACACTCACACATATTACCAGCCTTGCTTGGTTTTTTCAATACTCCACTAATTCGTCAAATCATTAATATCCGCAGGGGTAATTTGTTGAATTTGCCTTACATCAACCCCACTAGAAGAAGTAAAATTATATGACAGAAAAACAACAAATAGTATGGATACTGCAGTGAGAGCAAGACAAATATACGCAGCATTTTTGTCTTGCTCCTCACCACTTAAAAAATATTTAATTGCATAAATAGCACCAATCGGAGGTAAGCTTACAGAAATAATATATGGCCACTTATAAGATTTCCTATTTTCAAACTTCCTATGCTCCGCTTCTAACGCAGAGAGCATAAGAGTATTCACGTCTATATCCGGATTCTCTTTTTTTAAATCCGCATATTCTTTTACCTTTTGTTCGAGCTCCTGGTCGCTCATCTTTATTTCTTTTCTTCTGCTTTTTCTTCTTTTGAGTCTTTTACTACTTCAGCCATAACAACTTCTGTTACCTCAACTATATCCCCTTCATTTTCAGAGCCCTCTTCTTCGCTTGGTTTTCTTAAAATAAAAAGAACCGCTATCAACCATAGCACCACTAAAGAAATCTCAGCAATTACAAATTGATTTGTAAGTATTCTGATTCTAGATTCCACTTCTCTTAGACTCCTACCAGCTAATATATAACCTGGCTTAGGTCCACCGAAATGTCTAATTACAGCAGCAACCCTAACTCCCTTTTTCGGTTCCCAAGTAATTCTATTATCTGGCAAATTTTTTGCCATATTAAGCGCTGCTTTTGGTGCAACCGGTGGCTTCCCGTCCAAAACAACAGAGGATGCTAAAATTTTTCCGGATTCGTCATAGATAATAGCAAAAGCCTGAAGACCAGAAGCCATATCTGTTTGAGACTGAGGTGGTATGACATCTTCCGGATCTCTACCCTGAGTTAGAATTCTAGCTATATCTTCCGTTAGCTGCACCTGTGGATCATTGGCATTCTGCCTATAGCCCTGTTGAACAAAAATATAAGACGAAAAGAGTATACCTGACAAAGCAACGAGCGAGAGCAAAGCAAGACCTATGGTTTTAGACCTATTCATGAAATTTCTCCAAATAGCTAATAGCTATTTTCTAAGTTAAAATTAATTAATACTGCCATAATTCTAACCCATAATATCCATTTCTACAAAGTAATCGTTCAGTTTACATAACCATAAAGTTTTGCTATTTTGAAAATTCCCAATTCTAACCAAAACAAATCCCGGAGGAATTATGGCAGAAACCGCATCCGTTAGAGGAACAATGTTTGTTCATATACCCAACCACTACTCAGACGAAAATCCAATAGAGCAAGGCAGGATAAGAGTTCCTACTAAAACTTGGGTCGAGCAAATCAAAAAATCTTCCCATGGTCTAGAAAGTGGCATCTCTTGCGCTTTCTCTACGGCCACTGACAGTCCAGATACTGTTTTAATAGCTTTCATTCAAGAGGAAGATACATATGGGCAAAAATGTCTTTTTTCAGATCCTGACATTTTTGGATTTGAAGCAGATCTGAATACCTTACGAGGATTGCACCGAGCCCTTGGATACATGATCTCCGAACTTGAAGCCATGCAGCCAAAATAAAAGCTTTACTTTTTTAAGTAAAGCTTTTTTATTAATAATCTTCTTTTAAAAACCCATCATCCCCATACCTCTATGCCTACCCATTCTGCCCTGGTTGTCATTAATATTTTTCTGCAGGAATTGTAACCTCTGATCCGCCTGAGACTGTGTTATAACCCCTTTAGTTACCAAATCCTGAAGATACTGTTTAAATTCAGATTCTCTCTGTGTTTTCATTTTTTCCTGCATCTGAGCCTCGGTTATCCCTTTCTCAGACGCTAAGTCCTTAATACTCTTTCCCTGCGCCCAAGCATTCTTAACATCATCCACATTAACCCCTAGAAGATCTGCCTGCTTCTGAAACATCTGTGTCTGTATTTGAGCTTTCTGGTCAGCATTTAAGAAACCACCGAAACCAAACATTCCATGAGCAGACGCTGTTCCGGCACCCAATAAACCAAGCCCTAATACTGGCAAACCTGCAAAAAGAAACAATTTTTTAGTAATTTTCATATATATAGTAATTAATTATAGATTTCGTCCGGCCGGACATTTATTTAACTCAGCACCTATTACTACAGACCTACTCAAAAAATATTTCATATGCAATCTGGGCCAATTGCTCATATTCTGATAATGTAAATGCACTATGAACAACCTACTTAGAATATTTATTTTTATTGGGACACTTTCCTCCATCATTTTCCTGTCTCATCTTTTTGCTTACAAAACTACCTTACGTTTTCTTAATATTTCCAATACAAAACACTTAACTTACTTGCGATTAATTTTCTTTGGATTACCCACACTTTTTGTATTCATGTCTTTTATTACAAGATGGTACTACAACTGGATCACTGTAGTTCTATACAGAATATCAGCAGTTTGGATCGGTACTTTTATGTGGTTATTTCTGTCCTCTCTGGTTATCTGGCTAATATACCTTGTTTTCAACAAATTAATCAGCTACCAAATAAATACAAAACTACTCTCTATTTCTCTTTTTTCTTTTAGCATATTACTCAGTACCTATGGAGTAATTAATTCCTTTACACCCAAAGTTACCAATGTAAGCGTTCCTATAAAAAACCTCCCTACTTACTGGCAAGGCAAACAAATAGTTTTTGTAGCCGATACCCATTTTGGCCAAGTGCGTACCCCAAAACAGGCTAAAACTATTGCCAATTTAATATCTAAACAAAAACCGGAATTAGTACTAATAGCAGGAGATTTTTACGACGGTCCCAAAACAGATTTTATTTCGCCTGCAAAAATTTTTGGCGAAATCCCAAGCACATATGGAACATACTTCGTAACAGGAAACCATGAAGAATACTCAGACCAGGTAAGTTACAAACAAGGTATTAATTTTTCCAAAGTCATAAACATTGGCGATAAACTTGTTAACATAAACGGTATTCAATTATTAGGACTTGCTTACGAAACCAATCATACGGCCGAACAAATACAAACAAACATCCAAAACCTTAAAATAAACGATGCTGAACCCACTATCCTCATAAAGCATGTACCATTACATGTAGACATACCTGCAAAAAATGGAATAGATTTACAACTATATGGACACAGTCATAACGGACAAGTCGTTCCTAATAATCTAATAGCCAAATGGATATTTAAAGGTTACAACTACGGATTAAAACTTGCAGGTGAGAGTCTAGTTTACACGACCAGCGGAGTGGGCACCTGGGGTCCCCCACAAAGAATAGGAACAAAAGCTGAAATAGTAGTAATTACCCTAGAAAATAAATAAAAACTGCTCCTAAATGGAGCTTTTTTTACAAATTAGCCATAATCCGCTACAAATCATGTAGAAGGAGGGCATCGAAATGACAAGCGAAAACAAAGAAGCAAAGGCGTTACCCCTTATCGCTACTTTGAAATTTGCAACCAGTCTAGAAGTTATTTCCGACTGTATAGATGTCCTTGAATCCTTGATCCGCAACACCTGGGCCGAGCCCTTGGGAAAAAAGAGCGAGGAAGCAATGAACGTTACTTTAGGTTTCAATGAAGCCCTAGGTAACGCACTCGAACACGGAAATAACCTAGACCCGAACAAAACTGTTGAGATCGAAATTATTCTCACAGAGTCTTTACTTAGTATAGTCATTCTGGACGAAGGGCCTGGGTTTGACTACCAAAACATTCCTGACCCTTTCCACCCGGATAACCTGCTTAAAGAATGCGGCCGAGGTGTCGCCTTCATAAGACTCTGTTTCGATAAAGTCGACTTCGACATTAACGGAACAAAAATAATTATGACCAAAATCAAACCAGTCTAAAAAAATTAGACTGGTTTTTTAAAACTTAAAAATTACAAATATACTATTCCCATTCTACCGTAGCCGGTGGCTTACTAGTTATATCGTAAACGACCCTGTTAATACCCTTAACCTCATTTGTTATTCTATTAGATATTTTCTCTAACACCTCATAAGGTATTTTTGCAAAATGAGCTGTCATAAAATCAGTAGTAGTAATGGCTCGAAATATAATTGGATGACCATAAGTCCTACTATCCCCCTGCACACCAACACTTCTAATATCTGGCAAAGCTACATAGTAAAAAAGGCTCGGATCTTTTGCTATCTCTGTTTTAGGAATCTCCTCTCTAACTATTAGATCTGCTTTTCTAAGTAAATCTAATTTATCTTTGGTTACTTCCCCGATAATTCTCACCGCGAGACCCGGACCAGGAAAAGGAATCCTATAAACTATCTCATCAGGTAATTCAAGTATTTTGCCCACTTGTCTAACTTCGTCTTTATATAGCTCTCGCAAAGGTTCTATTAATTTAAACCCAAACTTCTTAGGAAGCCCTCCAACATTGTGGTGTGATTTTATAACAGCAGCAGTATTACCCACACTCACACCCGAAGAAATTGCATCCGTATAAAGCGTTCCCTGTACAAGCCATTTAGCACCACCAATTTTTTTTGCTTCTCTTTCAAAAATTCTTATAAATAGTTCGCCAATTATTTTTCTTTTCTTTTCTGGATCTTTTACACCTTTTAATTTCTTGAGGAATTCATTTTCCGCGTCTACTATTTTTAAGTTTATATGTTTCTGAGTCTTAAAAAATTTCCTTATAGCATCTGTCTCCCCTGTCCGCATAAGTCCTGTATCTACATAAAAACAAAATAAATTTTTTCCTACGGCTTTATGAACAATTGCTGCAGCCACAGCAGAATCCACCCCACCTGAAAGCGCGCATACTACTTTATCTTTTCCTACAGTAGATTTAATTTTCTCTACTTGATTAGAAATAATATCTTCCATTTTCCAAGTTGCCTTAGCCTTGGTTAAATTTAGAAAATTTTGTAAAATTTTCGTTCCATTTTTTGTATGCATAACCTCTGGATGAAACTGAAGTGCATATATGTTCTTTTCTTTATTTGCCATAGCAGCATTTACTGTATCTTCTGAAGAAGCAATGGATTCAAATCCCCTTGGAAGTTTCGTAACTTGGTCACCGTGCGACATCCAAGTGTCTTGCTCTATGTCTAACCCTTTAAATATTGGGTTTGTATAATCTACTCTGACCTTGGTTGGCCCATATTCCCTTTTTTTCCCTGCTTTAACCCTACCCCCAAGTTCAAAAGCTGTTAGTTGCATCCCATAACAAATTCCTAGCACAGGGATACCTAAATCATAAATTTTTTTATCAATCCGGAGCGCCCCTGATTCACTCAAGTTCTGTGGACCACCAGAAAGTATTACTCCTGCTGAGCCCTCTATTTTATCTAGCGAAAAATTAGCTGGCACCAATTCTGCCATAACCCCTAACTCTCTTATGCGCCTAGTAATTAGATGACTATACTGCGAACCAAAATCTAATACATAAATTGTGTCCATAGAAAAATTATTTAACAAAAGTAGCTTCGAAAGCCCAATCATTACACTGATTAACTTGAGTCTGAGTTAATAATCCATTCTTTACTAGAAATTCCCTCTCTTGTTTTATACTCGTCCTATACATCTCAGGACCATCTGTATTTATAGTAAATTTAATCTTGAATTTAAGTAACTGATCAAAAATCTTCTTTAAAGTCTTTACGTCTTTCACTACGCTATTTCTTAAATTTGAAGTCGGACAAACTTCTAATGTAATATTTTTCTCAGCAATTTCTGCTAGTAACTGCTTATCCTCTGAAGCCTTAATACCGTGACCGATACGATCTGGAGAAATTTCTCTAACAACAAATCTTAACTCCTCTAAACTCCCCGCTTCACCCGTATGTATGGTAATACCTAATCCAGCATCTCTTGCTTCGGCAAAAAGCTTCGCATGTTTTTTCATAGAAAAACTCTTCCTCTCAGGCCCAGCAACGTCAATCCCTACTATCCCAAAATTCTTATATTTTATTGCTTTATGTAAAATAATCTCGTTTTGTTGATAAGACAACATTCTATCCATCATTAAAATAATCCCTCCCTTA
The DNA here is from genome assembly GCA_964384035.1 of uncultured Candidatus Saccharibacteria bacterium. GTDB lineage: Bacteria > Patescibacteriota > Doudnabacteria > UBA920 > UBA920 > CAYLIB01. The sequence goes on along the minus strand of CAYLIB010000013.1, from coordinate 25,165 downwards.
ACCTGAGGATATTCAAGCAAGGCCCTGTCTAAACCCCATAGCGCAGATTTAATAATATAATCCAAGTCTCTTTCTCCACTTCTATTCCTAAACATCGGATTAAATCGAAGCTCTTGTAAAACCAAATTACATTTTCTATATCCACCACCTATGACACTCTTAACAGACTCCTCAACCGCCTCCGTGGAAGATTGAATAAGCTCTGTCCAATGGAAAAAATTAAAATGCATCTCATTTAAATTCTTATTCTTCCTATCCCCGGTCATAGTTATAAGCTCATCGAATTCCCAATAATCTTTCGTCGGAAGTTTTATACCTTGTTGGTGTGCAATAGACCATAATATAGCCGGATCTACTGAAGAACCTAAATGAGCATGCAGTTCAGCTAATGGGATTGTTTCTTTTTGTGGCATTCTTTATTGTTTATTATTTATTCTATATTCTTCATTCTCGATTCGTTATTCTCTATTCTTCATTCTTCATTCGTCATTCTATCTATAATAGTTGGGTGCTTTGGTTATGTGACTAAGGCTATGCGGATGAGATTCTTTTAGACCCGCATTTGTAATTCTCACAAATCTTGCTTGCTTCCACATATCAGGTATGGTTTTAGCGCCAATATAGCCCATGCCGCTTTGTAAGCCACCGATAATTTGCTCAATTATATTCGAAACTGGTCCTTTATATAATGTAAACGCCTCTACACCTTCCGGAACCTTAACTTTCACATTCTTCTGCTGATACCGATCCGATGACTGATTACTTTCCATAGCACCTAGACTACCCATTCCCCTATATTCTTTATATTTCTGTCCATCTTTCGTAATAACTTTCCCCGGAGATTCATCTGATCCAGCTAAAATAGAGCCGAGCATGACACTACTAGCACCAGCAGCGAGTGCTTTTACCACATCCCCAGAATACTTTATTCCACCGTCTGCGATCACCGGAACTTTTTTCTTCGATGCAACAGAATATACCTCCATAATCGCACTTAACTGAGGAACCCCTACCCCGGCAACTATTCTAGTAGTGCAAATAGAACCAGGTCCTATACCAACTTTTATAGCATCAGCAAAAGCGAGTAATGGTAAAGCCGCTTCTTTTGTAGCTATATTCCCAAATATTAACTGTGCTTTTATTTTCTTCTTTATACTCTTCGCATTCTCTATAGCCCCTATATGCTGACCATGCGCTGTATCTACCACAATAGCATCTGCTCCTGCCTTATCTAACGCTAGCGCACGCTCAGTATCCATAGGCCCAACTGATGCGGCAACTAATCCGCCACTCTTTTTTACTTTAAGCAGCATATCCACTTCTTGATCCAACGAACAATTTCTATGAAGCACGGGCAATCCACCCAACTCTGCTAACTTAACCGCCATTTCTACTTCTGTAACCTTATCCATAGCTGCTGAAAGTATTGGAATATTAACTTTCAATTTTTTAGTTACAAAAGTTTCAAAGTTTATTTCATTCCTACCAATTTTCGTTAGTCTGGGTTCTAGCAGACAATCATCAAAAGTAAGCGCAAGTCTCGGATTTTTTATTTCCATATATTTTGACTCCTAAATAATAAATTGCTTTCCAAAGATTATTCTCCTGCTTCGAGCAGAAATTGTCCAGAAATTTTTTTGCGTAATAAGCCGCAATTACGGAAAAAAATTTCTGGGCGATTTATGCCGAAGTAGGAAGATAAGATTTGGGAATGAATTTCTTATTTAGGAGTTACTGATTATTTGTCAAAAGTGTAACACGCTAATTCCTAAATCTCAATTTTTATAATTTTCACACTCTACATAGAATTGCAGATTTTGGCTCAGATTGGGTGATTTTTTTATATTTTTTTTATAGAAGCGCCGTGCCGGGACGGTAGAAATAAAGAATATAAAAAAAGCGCGCAAGATGGGGCAAAATATGCGATCCCGCGAAACAAAGACAAAACGTTAAAAAAAATTCGAGTATCTATTCGATACTCGCTTTCTTAACTTGTGGGTCTGCCCAACTCAGGAACTGTTTTTGGATAGTAGCAAATTCGAGCCACCACGCTGGTGAAGGACTTATTTGGTAAACTTTTTCCTCACGAAAATAGTTATACCCGATAGCCCCACACATAGCAAGCTCCCTAAGAATAAACTCAAGGCTTTCCGCCTCACCCGGACTCTTAAGTTGCTTAAATGACAAGAAGACCATATTTCCCGGAGCAAGCCCATATTGCAATCCACCAAAGCTACCTTTGCCATTTTTACTCTCATAAAGCTCGCGAGCCTTATAGTAAATAAGGTAAAAAGTACCCATGGCAGCGTTGCTGTTCTTGTATTTGGAGACAAAATCTTCAGTAGCCTGTGTAGTTGAAGTTTTCACTACCATTTTAAGAAGCCTGTTGCCCTTAAAAGGCGTAAAGTCCTTCCACACAGCAACCCGATTCTCGTACAGCGAGTCTTCATTCTCACCTTGAGACTTACTGTAGTAAGCCGCTTTTTCAGCGACAACCTCAGGATCCTGCTCCAGCAATTCCATTTGTTCGTATGCATAGGAAGTGCGAGATGGATAGGTCGGTGAAAAGTCCACACCCATAAGCATCTTTATTTCCTCATACATCCCCCGATTGTAATTCGGAGAATTAAGGAAATACATTTCGTCTACATTTTTGCGAATACCGAAGGCACTCGCAACTGCAAACAAATGGTTCATCCGAGAAGGACCAGAGTGGTAGTACCAAGTTTCAAAGCCAGGACCATAAGCATCCCGACCTTGTTTTAAGTAGTACATTCCACCTATGACTGAAAGTCTTGGGTCATACCGAAAGTCTTTTCTCCACCCAAAGTGATTTCTAATTTCCTGCCCAGTAAGCCTGGTAATTTGCATTAAACCTCGCGGGCCAGCTGGACTAACCGCGAAAGGATTACAATTGCTTTCAAGCACGGCAACAGCCCTGCCTATCTTCCAGGGGAAGTCGTTAATTTCACCCGCCTCTTTGAAGTATTTGGTATACTCCGGCGAAGCGCACCGCTTCATACCAGCAAGACGATCTTTCACTTTCGCGTAAAATGCAAACTCATGTGACTCTACAAGCAACTTTTTCCGCTCTTCCATCTTGTCTGGATTCTTGGCCAACAAATTCCGGTCCAGTCCAATAGCGGTAGAAAACTCCATCTTCATCTCGGCAGGCAGGAAAAACTCCTGAAAACTTACTCCTTCCAAAACATCCGAGGAGAGTTTAATTACTAGCTTTGAAGCTGGCTTCTTTTTCTTCGAAACCCTCTTCCGCACCTTTCCATGGACTTTGCCCTTTTTAGCCTTACTAGGTTTTATATGTTTATCCTTAGCCAGAGCTTCTACTCTTGAACCAAACGAAAGTAAAGTTACAACCAGCAAAACCACCAGTATTTTGTTCGTTTTTTGCATTTCTGCCTCCATTTTGTTTTGGGCATAGCAAGCTTATACAAAGCCTATAGCTTCCAAGCCCGGGGGAATGTATCAAGAATTTATCCTCGATACTACACAAAGGAGTAAATTTTCGCAAGCCGTATAAGCTCACTTAGGTCTAGAAACTTTTAGTAACTTGCACTTCTCTGGAAATATCTTTTTTAACCATTTTGCAATCTGCCAATCACTCTTACAAAAAATCACCCTTACCAAATCATCATTATAAATTGCTCTTCTACTCCTTTTTACACTCTCACACAAACAACGTTTGGCGTAAGGGGTAAGATTACTTCCTTCTATTAACAAAATATCTACGGCACTATTCACATTATTGGGAGGGACCCTAAACTCTTCTACCGGTGCAATTTTCAATCTTCTTTCAGTAAAGGATAGAAAATTGAAAGGATTTTGAGCCAAAACCAAAACCCTACTATTTGGCACCTTTTCAAAATTAGGCAATCTTAACTCGGCTGCTTTAACTTTCTGCATATATACCTCCTTGCTTACACTATTAATATACGCTTACAATAGAAGAGATGAAAGTCAAAACTAAAATTCATTATTACGAAGAACATTTTCGTTCTTTAATCAAAACAATCTCCTACCGAATAATTATCGTCTGCTCTACTGCTCTAATTACTTATACAACCACTAAAAACTTCTCCCTAACATTAAAAATCACAATAGGTGCCAACATTTTAAACACCATAGTTTATTACATTCATGAGAGAATATGGAATAATATTCATTGGGGTAAAATAAAAAAATGACATACGTCAGTAACGTATGTTTTTTGTTTCTTAAACCTATCTGCAGACCAAACTTTTGCAGGCATATCATCTTCTGCTTCAGTCCACAAGTCTATTTCCTGCTCGCGAATCTCCCTCTCATATCCGGACCCAGCGATAAACGTACCTTGAATATCGAATTCTCGAATTAGCAATCCGGAAATTAAACACCCTACAAATCCCGCGATCGCTCCAAAACGATTATATGGAAAAACGATTACCGCCAAAATAACTCCAATAATAGGAAAAATTAATCTCCTAATCATCATCGAAACACCTCCTGCAGTAATTATCCAATTTTATTTCCTTGTTGGAGGAATACTATAGTAGTTGAGCATAAACTGAGCCATCTCACCAAAAGCCGGAGCCGCAGTGGTTTCTGCAAAGCTCACATTCCTAGGATGAGAGACCCTTACCACCATCACAAACCTAGGGTCTTCTACGGGACCAAAACCTGCAAATGAACCTATGTTGTTATTTTCTTCGTAACCCTTCCCATTTTGCTTCGGAACCTGCGCTGTTCCGGTTTTACCCGCAATATAATAACCATTTACTCCGGCTTTTTTCCCATGTCCATTTTCTACCACACTTACCAGCATACCACTTACTTCCGCAGCAGTTTTCTCCGAAATTACTCTAGTCTCTGCAATCGGTTCTGTTTTTTTAGATTTACCCTCAGAACTCACAACTGTATGAACAATATATGGCTTCATTAACACACCTTTATTAGCAATGGCTCCATAAGCAGCAGCTAACTGAATAGGCGTAACTGTTATACCCTGACCAAAACTCGCCGTATCGTAGTTAACTTCTATACTGTCTTTAAGGTTATCTAGACTTCCAACAGCTTCCGGTAATTCTATTTCTGTAGCCTTACCAAAACCAAAAGCTTTAACATATTTTAAAAATGCTGCGTTACCTATTTTTTCTTTAGCAAATATCACACCAGTATTGAGTGACTCTTCTAATACCTGGGTCATTGTCTGTACCCCGTGTGCCTTTTTATCTGAATTCATAATAGTATAATTATCAACCACTACCTTTCCTGGGTCTGTATATGTAGTTTCAGGAGTTACTTTATTCTCATTAATCGCAGCTGCCATTGTAAAAGCTTTAAATACTGAACCCGGTTCATACGCACCTTGAGTCGCTAAATTTTTAAAAAGTGCAGGATCCTCAACCTTATTATACTCATTGGGGTTGAAACTAGGATAGTTCGCCATTGCCAAAATAGCCCCTGTCTTTGGGTCCAAAATTACTATAGATCCATTGTCAGCAATGTGCGTTTCTACAGCGCTTTTAATGACGGCCTCTGCCTTATATTGAATAGCTCTATCTATTGTCAAAATAAGAGTATCACCATCCACACTTGGCACCATTTCTCTTTTAGTACCAAAAATCCATGCACCCCCTACATCTTTGTCTTGTCTAATACTTCCTTCTTTTCCCCTAAGCTCATTCTCGAAATATCGCTCTAGTCCGTATAAACCCATTTTTGCGGAACCTTTATATCCGACAAATCCCAAAACAGAACTTAATAAAGTATTTTCAGGATAAAATCTCGTATACTCATTATCAAACCCTATTCCTGGCAATCGTAATTCTTTTATTTTATCTACTTCATCATTTTTTAACTGTTTTTTAATAGGTACATAACTTCTTTCCATATCAGTCAACTTAGGAAGGATCTCATTTCTATCCATACCTAAAACAGAGGCTAATTTCTCAGAAACTTGCCCTGGATCAGTTACTTGTTTAGGTACGGCATATACCAGAGGTTTTTTTAGATTCGTTGCCACCAAGAACCCAGATGGATCAGACTTATCAAAAATTTTAATTTCACCTCTGTCTGGAGTTAATTTTTGAAAAAATGAATACTGCCCTTCAGCCACTTCTTTATATCCTCTTCCTGAAACCACTTGTAAATAAAAAAGTCTAGTATAAATACCTACTGCCCCCAATAACAAAAAAACGGCCAGCACCCTCGCACGTTTTTTTATTATATCCGGTTTACTTTTAACGTTTTTTTTAAACATCAATTCCTAGCGACTGGTTAACTGTTTGTTTCCTATGAATGTGGGATTTTCTATGGGTACAAATTTTTTCTCATTTATCGCACTTTGTACAGAAATAAGTGAATTAGTTTCAGCAATTCTCATATTTAGCATTTTTTCTTTTTCTTTTTGCTCGTTAATCTCTTTCTGTAATTTCTTTATTTCATAGCCACTACCAGCAAAAGTATTCACACCAACCAAATAAGCAACAAATAAACCAAGAGATACGAGACCCAACAACAAAATAGAAACTTTCACAATTTTATCTTGTCCTATACCCCTAGTAACTATTTCTTGTCTTGCAGCAGCCCTCTTTGACCACTCTACCTGAGACCCAACTGTTGGGAGCTCCGGACTTTGCTTCTTCACAACCGCCCTAGTTTTAGGTCTAAAACCTATACTTGGAATTGCTAATGTAGATGTATTTAATCTTGAATGCATTTTGCTTTTAATATTTTTCTATCACCCGGAGTTTTGCCGATAAGCTTCTAGAATTTGCTTTAGTTTCTAATTCTCCTGCGGTTATTGGTTTTTTTGTAATTAATTTTACTATTGGCGACTTACCACACACACAGGCGGGAAAATCTGGAGGACACACGCAACCTTTACTCATTTTCACAAAAAACTGTTTAACTATTCTATCTTCTAACGAATGAAAGGTTACTACTGCCAACTTCCCACCCTTCGGTAAAATATTTACTGCTTTTGGTAAAAATTCTTCTAGGTTAGCAAGCTCATCATTTACCACTATTCGAATTGCTTGAAATATCCTACGTGCCGTATCTTCCCATTTATGCTGAACAGGTTTTGGCAGACTACTTTTAATTATTTGGACTAAATCGGTAGTTGTTTTTATTTTCTTTTCTTCCCTAAACCTCACTACATTTCTTGCGATCTTATTAGAATTCGGGTCTTCACCAAACTCCCTAAACCATCCCCTTAAAGTTTTTTCATCTGAATTATTCAGTATATACTCTGCTGTTCTGCTGTTCCCTGTAACATCCATTCGCATATCGAGTAACTCATCTTTTTTAAACGATATCCCTCTGTCAGAGTTATCCAATTGATTACTGCTTATACCTATATCTGCAACTATCCCCGAAATATCTGGCTCACCCCACCCCCCTACATACTTATCTATCTCTCTAAAATTTCCATGTTTTGTTTTTAATCTTTTTTCTTTAATTTTGTCCTTAATATTTTTAATAGCTATTTCATCCAAATCTATTGCTAAGACCTTACCATTAGGTCCATTTCTTTTTAACAATTCTTCCGTATAACCCCCACCACCCAAAGTAGCATCTACAAAATTTTGATTTTCTTTAGGCCTCAATACCTCTATAACCTCTTTTAGCAATACTGGCTTGTGTATGTAACTCATTTAAACTCCCATATTTCCAAGTTGTTCAGCTATCGCATTAGAGTCTTTTTCAGTCTGCTCCTTGTAGGCAGTCCACAACTCTTCACTCCACACCTCAATACGATTGAACAATCCTGCAAAAACAATCTTTTTCTGAATCTTGGCAAAATCTTTTAAATAACTAGGGAGTACAATCCTACCCTGTTTATCTATATCGCAGTCCATAGCCCCAGCAAGCATTAACCTTGCAAAAGCTCTGGTATTCGACGTAGCAATAGACAAAGTAGATAATTTCTCGGCCAATTTATACCATTCATCTTCGGTATAGATAAACAAAGATTCATCTAAACCCTTTGTAACGACTAACTTAGATTTCAAATGTGCGCGAAATTTCGAAGGAATAGAAATCCTCCCCTTGTCATCTATTGTTGCCTGATATTCACCTATAAACATACTCTCTATTTCTTACTTCAACGGAATTACATATTTTGGCACATTTTGTCCGATTTTCTGCGAGACTCACTCCACCGTACCCTGCCGCGTACGCTTCCGTTCACTTCTCGAAAATCGACCAAACTGTACTCAAAATTTGTAATTGTACTGACTTGTTCATTAATCAAACTGAGATATCCACCAAATTCCCCACTTCACCCCACTTTTTTCCATTACTCTTTTAGTTTATTCCATTTCGTGGGATACATCAATGAAATTAGAGAAGTTTTTTTAGGCTTAATTAAAATAAAAAAATACCCTTGTTAGGTATTGTTAAGTTAACTATCCACAAGCAAAAACAAAGGAGATTTATAGTAGGAAACTAATAGATAGCCTTAAATTTAAAAGAACTAGGCTCGAAGAAATACTTGACAAAACCTTTAAATATACATAATTAATAATTCTCTCCGAAATCTAAACTTCTTTTTAGGAGGTTGAAAATCAACCATGAAAGTACTTACTGCTTTGAGTCTGTTTGTTTTGCTTATCGCCTCTGTCACCTGTTCTCGAAAAACAGCTTCTCCTCCGACGACGAATGAATCCGTTAAGTCTCGATACGAATAAGCCAAACAAGAACTGGAAGCTTGTGCAGGCCAAGCAAACTTTCCGCACCAGGTACTGTTCTGCGTCGGGACGGCGAATGGCAAATTCAACGAGGAAGAAAAACGCAAGGTTGGAACTTTTGGTTTTAAGGAAGAGGGCCTGAAAATTTCACTGACTGCAAGTGGAAAGTCTGGTGAGTACATGGTCTTCTACCAAAAGGAACTGCCAGACCCCTCAATCTACTATACTCGCCCTGCAATAAAACCCACACCCCACGGAATAGGTCAAGCCGGCTACAAACCTGGTGGGGGCCAATAATATTCTCTTCCAAGGTGAAGGGTTTTTTAATTGCTCATTCTATAACAAGCTATTCCGAAGGCGACCGCTACATTTAGACTCTCTTTTGTCCCTCTCATAGGGATCTCTGTGAACATGTCGCAGTACTTGAACATAGACTTGGGGATACCTGTAGTTTCTGTACCCAAAATCAGGGCTAGAGGGAATTTCGGTTTTAACTTACCCAGTGGAATTGGTTTATTATTTGGGATATTGTTTTCTAAACCTACTATTTTTATGCTTGGATATTCTTTTTTTAACTTGCGAATAAGAATTCCTAAAGATTTATATTTCTCCCAGGGCACGGTTTGCTCTGCACCTAGCGCTGTCTTAGATATTTTGGATTCAGGGGGTTTGCCCGTATAGCCTGTTAAAAATAACTTGGTTATTCCAAAAGCATCGCTTGTTCTAAAAAGAGATCCCACGTTTTCGAGGGACCTGATGTTATGAGCTATAACAAAAAACTGTTTCTGCTTATTAGACGGCGACATTTCTACTTAAAACTTCCTTAACCTTGTTAACCACTTGCTCTACTGACTGATCACTCTTAAGCAAATAGTCATTAGCTCCACCCTGAATAATTTTGCTTATAGTTTCAACATCCGCAATATTTGTTAAACAAATTACCGGAATTTTAGCAGTCGCTTCGTTAGCTTTTAACTCCCAAAGTACAGACAGACCATCCAACTTAGGCATCATTATATCCAGAAGAATGATATCAGGTTTAATTTCTTTAGCTGCTGCCAAACCAGCTTCGCCATCGTAAGCAGGATGCGGTTCAAAACCAGCTTGGGTGAGCGCCTCACATAGCGACCCCGATACGAGTTGATCATCCTCACATACCAATATTTTTGTCATTTTTGTAAAAATCTTAAGTAACTAAATAATATATATTCTTCTCTACAAGGGCAAGCTAAATTTGAAAGTCGAACCCAAATTCTCCCCCGCACTCTCCACTCCTATATCCCCTCCATGTGCTTCCATAATTCCCTTACACACTACAAGCCCTAATCCTGTCCCTTTTCTACCCTGAGCAGACTCTAATTGCTTAAATTTACTGAACAGTTTAGGTAAATCTTCCCTTGAAACCCCAATTCCAGTGTCTTTTACCGAAACCACTGCTTGGTGCTTTACTGAATCCACTTCAATATTCACATCTATCTGACCACTATCGGTATACTTAACGGAATTAGAGAGCAGATTGTTTAACACTTGAGCGATTCTTACCCTATCACATTTAATCGTCAATTTTTGCGGAGCAGTATAATTCATTGTTAAATGTTTACTGTCCGCTAGTGGGCCAAAAGCCTTAACTTGCTCCCCTACAATACTAACTAAATCATACTCTTGAATATTTAGTTCAAACTTCCCCGCTTCTATCTTTGCGACGTCCAGAAGATCATTAACCAACTCGAGCATACTGGAAGAGGCTGCATGCACTGTATTTAAAGAATCTTGTAGCTTTTTAGGGTCGATTGCGGTTGGATTTGTTTTTAACCCTCCCAATATAGATTCACTAGACCACCTGACAGCTGTAAGAGGCGCTCTGAGCTCATGAACCATCATAGCCGTAAATTCCTGCCTTAACTTCTCCAAAGACTTCTCAGTGGTCACGTCATGGAATACAACAGCAGCCCCTAATTGCTCTCCTTCTTGTGTTCTAACAGGTGTTATCACCAACTCTATCGCTCTATCTTTAATTAAAACTCCAGGTATTACAATTGGCTGATGCTCTAAGATTGCCTGATCAACTTTTGTTCTTAAATCCACATGACCAGCAAGCGCGTCAACAATGTCATACATAGTTATGTCCTTATCACCAAAAATTTGAAGGATCTCTTTTACCGCAGGATTACTTACCGATACCTGATGCTCTTTATTGACCATAATAACCCCGTCGGTCATGGAGTAAATTATAGAAGTTAGCTTTCCTTTCTCACTAGCTAAAATAGTCTGTAATTTACTAACAGCGCTAGCTGCCTGGTTTGTAATCGAATAAAGAATTGAGGCCTGTCTTTCACCGTATAAACCTCCTTCACTAGATGCCACAGTTATTAAACCGACTAATTTTCCAGAAATTACAACAGGTAGGTTAAAAAAAGAAACCACCTCGACGTTTAAATTATCATCCAATATATTTCCAGTTAAACTTTCATCAATCTGACTATTAATAACAGGCCTATTCAAAATAGCCCCTAAAGATAAAAGCATTTTATCTTTTACCTGTTCGACGAATTTATGATTAACCGTATTTTCAATATGGCATTTAAAAACTATCTTACCCTCGTCACCCAATACCATATAGGATACAGCATCATACTCGAGCAAATTACCTAAACTCGAAGTAATTATCTCTATAATTTTATTTGTATCCAGAGAATAACCAATACGATCACTAATCTCTTTCAAAACTTCAATTTGGTATATCTTCTGTTGCAGGTCAAGCGCCTGAGAAACGTCTTTTCTTAATCTATTCCTCTCTTTATATGAGTAACGTATATACAACAAAAAAACTATACCCAGCAGGATAAAGTCAACAACAAGAATTATACTAATTAGTGACGAGCCGGAGTCCATCTAGTTTTATAAAGTTTTAATACCTGGGTATTTTTCCAAGAGAATATTTAACGTCATTTGCGCAATTTGTCCAGAAAGCATCATGTATTCATTCGCCACGCCTTTCAAAATAAGATGTGGATCACCAGAAAATTCTACAACTTCTCCATTATCATCTATTTTTACACCTGGAACTTTCCTTGCTTTATCAAGCGCAATGTTAGGACCCAGCACTATCATCTGCTGCTTAACTAAATCCGTTAACATTTTTTTATAGTCAGAAGAATCGTTTGCCATATTTTTTAGATTTTATCTCCATTTTATTATACCACGCCCCCCCCTCGATCCCACTCAAACAATTAGAATACTATATTCATAGCAGGTAACATAACAAAAAATATTTCTTTTTAGGTACGGCTTCGCACGATCTAAAAAGAAATATTTTTTTATGTTACCGACCCATTACTCAAATCTACTAAGAGATTTGAATCTACGATCTGCATTTAATTCTTTAATCCTTCCAAATCCAACAGAATCTCTAACAGCAGTCTTAGCAAAAAAACTCCTAAGCGACATGAGCTTGCTTTCTCCGTGTTTAGCGATAACTTTATCAAGAGACCCTAACATTTTTTTTCTTTTTACCAAGTTAGGAAACAAGGACTTTTGCTCATTCTTAGGTCTAAGACCCGCTACCGTAATAGCAATAAGCACCGGAGTCACCTCTTTCCCCAAAAACTGCCTCAGAATAATATGTTTAGCCTCGGCAAATATTTCCTTAGAGTCATTCGTCTCATACCCAAGGCGATGACTCCCACCAGCCGACAACCCCTCTAAGCTATTCACATAAGCACTCACACTAGAACCCTCCAAATTAGCCACCCTAAGCCTAGAAGCGACCATATCTGAAAGCCTGGAAAGCGTCGGCATCAACAACTCTTTTTTTCTTACACTTCTGGGTAAAGTATACATATGCCCCATAGACCTTATCGGATCTTCCTTAAAACCCTCTTTAAAACTATTCTCCAACTGCCCCATATTCCACAAATGCAAACCTGCTATACCAAACCTCGCTATCAAATTTTCCTTGGGGAACTCATTAAGTTCTACTAGCGACTTTATACCCAAACCCCTAAGATTTCTTTCTTGCCTAAAACCAATCCCGGGAATATCTATAAGCTTTATAGACTTCAAAAGCTCGGGTTTCTCTTCAGGACGAAAAACCACCAGCCCATCGGGCTTCTGTCTGTCACTAGCTATCTTAGCCGTCAATTTATTCCACCCAACACCAACAGAAACCCTAAACCACTCACCAACTTCTATTTTTATCCGTCTTTTAATTTCCCTAGCTACATTCACCGCTTCAAAGTAAGGATCAACATTCATCCATTTACCACCCTTACTAGGCTTTAAAATATTACACGCCTTGGTTATATCCAAAAAAGCTTCATCTATACTATAAAGTTCAACCTTATCTGTATAATCTTCCAAAAGAGTTATAAAAGCTTTAGTATAATGCCTATACCTATCTGGATGTGTCTTTGTTAAAACTATTTTAGGGTAAATTCTTTGCGCCTCCCATACTGGAGTACCTGTTTTTATACCCCATCTCTTCGCCTCAACAGAAGGAGCTATGATAATACCACCCAAATGTTCGCACACCCCCAAAGGAACACCACGCCACTTAGGGTTATCCTGCTGCTCGACTGAAGCAAAATAGCTATTAAAGTCGATATGTAAAATAATTTTTTCCGATATTCGCATAAACAGACCCCACCATATCGCTCGCAAACAATATGGTATACAAACGTACACCTTAATAAAATACAAAAAATACCTAGTCTTGTCTAGGCGGCGATTTTTCGAATAGAGTTAGCCATTTCTGGTTTAAGCAAAACCCTGCATTCAGGTAAAATTTGCAAATCGTCAGTGCATGACTGAAGTATAAATTCAACTGACGAAATTCGTTTACCTGGCAAATGAAAAAGCTTAGGTGCGTCAACTGGATTACTAAAAGATTTACCATAATCGGGGGAAGAAAACAATTCCAACGCTTCTCTGCTCTTTACGCTCTTGGGCTCATATTTAGCATCCATTAATGCTCTAATCCATTTCGGATTATTACAATAAAAACCAATCCCCCCTCCAATGTCAGTTAGAGGGAAAAAAGCAAGGGATACGCCTCCATACACCATTCCATTTGCTGCAGCGAACGAATTTACAAACCCACAAATTGTAGGTCTGGCTCTAAGAGTAAATACTTTCCCTGTGATAACCAACTTTTCTTTTGCATTCAGCAATTCACCAACGAACGGTTTTGCAAAGACTTTTTGACAACATGCAGACATAACAACAATAATGTCGCCATGCTTTAGCTGATGCATTGAAATAGCAACCAATTCACTGTTTTTCATTACATAGTCCCTCCATTTCTTTTTTGAATTAAAACTAACTTTAACACAAAATCTCAAAAAAGCAAGTACCCTAGTCTGAGATTGATCATCTCCGGCTTTAGGTACTTGCTTTGATTATATTGCTTAATAACTAATGATGTCCGTGATGTTTCCTTTGTTCTTTTCTAATATGCACGTGTCTTTTCTTATGAAAGAAAAATACTCCTACAAAGAGAATCAAATAACTTATCCAAATCTGAGATTTACCATACATCCCTAACCCCAAAAGCGGTGCTGTAATAAGTATGTCTGTAAAAGCTCTAAAAAATAACCAAACAGCAAAAACCAATAATCCTTCTAAAAAATTCAATACCCCTAACCTTCTAACTAAAGCAATGGCCAAAATAAGCACTAACAACCAAACAATTATATTTAGAGCTAGCGGAGCGATATTTACATACATGTTTAAAAACACAGTTAACAACGCTGTGGTAATAGCTAACAATATTCCAAACCCGAAAAACTTCGAAAAAGTCATTTTATCTTAAAAAGTTAAAGTTTGAATTAAGATACCACTTTAACTGCTTTTTTTCTAGTGGCCATCTTTAAAGGAGCAGATGCTTTAATAACCACCTTTTTAGCTAGAGTCTTCTTTTGAACAACAGGTTTACTAGAGGCACTCTTCGGTTTTATATGCACAACTTTTTCTTCTTCAGGCTCAAAATAATTTCCACTTGTAGCTGATGGCATTACCAAATCCTCAACTTGCCAAAAACTCAAGGGATCTTTAGAAGCACCCTTAGCCCCTTTACTTTTAGAAGGGTATATTCTTAAATTTCTGATACTAAAAATTTCTGCTAAGTGCAATCCTAATCCAGGAAAAGTTTTTCTTTCATACACCACATCGTACCAGTGAAGACCTACCCAAATTCCATACCAACCCCCACCAGCCAGTGCTAGAAAAACAGTAGTTATATCCAAAGCTATCAAGTCACCAAGATTCAAACCTAAAGAAAAAACAGCAGGATTTAGTCTTAATAAAATAACATAAATCAAAACGAGGCTTCTTTGAATGACTAAAAACAGCAAGCCACCCATTAAGCCACATAAGAAAACATACAAAGCACGTTTTGCGTCTCGAAACATTTATTTTTATTTTTAATCCAAACTTTTTTGGTTCAGATAAAACTTACTATTTATAAATAAATTATATAACCAAAACACCCAAACCGCAATTTGTCAAAGTGGAAAACTAAAAAAATAGACCCCTTTCGGAGTCTATTTTTTTCACAAAATTAGAGAATAGAATCTTTCGCTTGTTTTGCTACACGGAACTTGATTACAGTTTTTGCAGGGATTTGGATAGTTTCACCAGTTGCTGGGTTTCTACCAGTTCTTGCATCTCTTTTCTTTTTAATAAGTTTTCCAAGGCCAGGAATTGTAAATTCACCGTTCTTCTTAGTTTCAACGTAGGCCAATTCTACTAAAGCATCTACGAATTCACTAACTTCTTTTTTAGTTTTACCGACCTTGTCGGCTAGACTCTGCATTAACTCGCTTTTTGTCATTGTAATTTCTCCGTGCTAGTGAACTGCTAATGGAAGAAGCTCATCTCGCACTATCCCACAAACTTCTTTTCAGAAAATTTATTAGGAATTAATTATTTTTATATTCTGTTCAAATTATACAAATAAACCCTTAATTTACAAGCGGTTTTCTGTCTTTTTATCCAATTTTCACCAAGAAAACAGAGAATTTTAACATATATTTATCATATATTATCGCTTATTTATGAGGGTAAAACTTATTAATGTATTTTTCCACATCAAATTTACTTTTTGCCCCACCAAAACTCATATATCTAATCTTTCCAAAGATTTTTCTATTAAACCATGCCCTGTCATGAACACCACCAATACTCCACGCTATTCCCGTATACCCATTTGGATCCCTACCGTCAAGTTCATACTTATCGTTTAAATAAATCGAGAAACTCATCGCGTCATCTACATTTTTTGTCCACTCTAAAATCTTCTTAGCCCAATACATTCGCATATAACCATGCATCTTACCGGTAGTAACCATTTCAATCTGAGCAGCATTCCAAAGCGGGTCGTGAGTTCTTGAATTTTCAAACTCGTCTAGGGTATACACATACTCTCTTTTATCATGCTTATGCTCTGAGATAGTTTTTTTCGCCCAGTCTGGAAATCCTTTTGGGGAGTCATAATATTCATTATAAAAACAAAAGTTATCCGCCAACTCACGTCTAATCACTAACTCTTCAAAAAAAGCCTTTCCACTTTCTGACCCAGCATGAGATGCACGTATTTCTAATGCAGCTCTTTGCGCAGACAACTGACCAAAATGAAAATAAGGACTTAAACCCGACTGAGCGCTTACTACAGGGTCATTCCGACCCAAAGCATAACCCCTTAAGCCATCATCTATAAAACGCTTTAGAGCCATCTTTCCAGCCTTCTCACCCGATTTTATCCATGTTACAGACTTAATAGACTTATCAAAATCTATTTTACTTCTTATTGACCCCCAATTAACTCTTTTTAATCTCAAGTTGTTTTTAAAAATAGGTAACTTAGAAAAATCTTCCAAGTAATCCGGGAGTAATTTATGAATCTTTGGTCTTATTGTATAAGCACCAAATTCTTGTTTTTTACTAGCTACCCACACAGGAACCACGTTATGAGCATCTACCTCATAAATAGGTATTTCTATCTCGTCCAACAATTGCTTATTCCAGACTTTGGAATACTTTAATGGATTAAAATCTCTTACCAACATACTCGCCTTCAATTTCAAAATCATGCGAGGAATTTCCCTGAAAGGCTCTCCTACCAACATTAAGAAAGAAATTCCATGCTTGAAAAGATTATCCTCTACTTCAACTAATCCACTAAATATAAAATCTATTAACCTCTCGGTGGCAAAAGGAAATTTTTCCCTAATACAAAAACACACAACCAATGGAACACCCATTTCCTTTGCACATTCACTGGCATACAAGAGAGCCCAATTATCAGAAACTCTCTGATCTCTAGACATCCAATAAACAACAGGTCCTTTTTTTGCTAATTCTATTGAATTTAATTTTCTTATTCTCTCTTTTTTTACCATTTAGTTTAGACAAAACCTCCTGCTTGAATATTCCATAATTTTTGGTAAGTACCCTCCCCTATCTTTAGAAGCTCTTTATGCTTACCCTGCTCCTTAATTTTACCTTTTTCTATTACTACTATTCTATCCATTTGCATTATCGTACTTAACCTATGCGCTATTACTATTACCGTCTTTCCTTTCATTAATTTTTCCAATGCATCCTGAATATACCTTTCACTTTCACTATCTAAACTGCTTGTAGCTTCATCCAAAACCAATATAGGCGCATCCTTCAAAATAGCCCTTGCAATCGCCACCCTTTGTCTTTCACCCCCAGAAAGTTTTACCCCCCTCTCGCCGACAAAAGTATCATACCCATTCTCCAACTTCGAAATAAACTCGTCACAGTGCGCAAGCATAGCAGCTTTTTTAACCATTTCCTTACTAGCCTTAAAATCTCCATAACGAATATTTTCAAATAAAGTCCTATGAAATAAAATAGGCTCTTGAGGGACAAGTGAAATGTTTTTATGTAAAGATTCTTGAGTAATTTTAGCAATATTATAACCATCTATCCTAATTTCCCCGGAAGAAATATCAGAGAATCTAAGCAAGGCCCTAACGATCGTACTCTTTCCTCCACCAGACGGTCCAACCAAGGCCAACTTCTCACCTGGCTCAATACTCAAAGAAAAATCTTTTAAAATTTTTCTATTATTCGAATATGCGAAAGAGACTTTATTAAACTCTATTTTACCCTCACCTTTATTTAACTGAATAGCATTTGGGGCATCTTTCACTTCGTGTGGAGTTAATAGTATTTCAGTCATTTCATTTGCATCTGCTATACCCTGGTAAACCCGCCTTATATTTCTTCCAATTTCCCATAGCTTATCAAATATCTTGGTCATAAATGTTTGAATCATAACAATCTCCCCCACACTCAACTTCCCTTTAGACCAATAATAAACTGAAACCATAACGATTATAAAATCCACACCTATCATCAACACACCTTGTATTGCCTCTTGTGTAATACCAACATTCCATGCTTTTATAAGACTCTTTCTCCATTCTTCTGTAAGTTTCCTAAACTTCTCTGTTTCAAACCCAAATGCCACAAACATTTTTACGTTACCATGGTTAGTAATTGTGTCAGCTATAAATCCTGTAGTTTTACTATCCAATTCATTTTGAATGAGATCAAAACGCATTCTCCTTAATGCGTAAAAATAAGTAAAAACTAAGTAAACAATAGTCCAAACACTGAATATGATGGCTATTGCATAATTCGTTTTCCATAAAATTACCAATATCAATATTAAAGAAAAAAAAGTTGGTAATAAATTCCAAAAAAACTGATCAGTAATGTCCTCGAAAGCTCTTTCATACTTATTAACTTTTCTAACTAAACTCCCAACGAAATTGCTATTAAAAAAAGAATTCGAGTGTCCATGTATATATTCAAAACACATTCTAAGTAAGTCCCTTTTCCCTGCGGTTTGAAAAGCTGCATTTGTGAAACCAGAAACCCTCCAACATAACCACATCAAAGCTAAGATCGCGTATATCTTATAAACTATATATTTTACTTCTGAAAAATCCGCCCCACTACTTAGTGCATCTATTAATGTTCGCTGAACCACTGCTACAGATGTATTTACTACTGAAGCCGCAATGGCAAAAATTACGACTACCAAAAGCTTCCAAGGGTATCTCTTGGAGGTAGTCCAAAATATTTTTATCGTTTGTCTAGTAAAAGCCTTCACTTAATTTTATTATAGCTTATCAACTAATAAAAAAGACGATCCATTTATAAGATCGTTACTAACTATTTAAACCAATCCACTGACCGCATGTCATAGCCAGATTCTTTAATGCATACCACTTGTCGTACACATACCAGATACCTACGTGATTATCACATAGAATTCTTACTGGTATCACCTGGCTAACCGTTTGACCTACAATATAGTGACTCATTGCGAGCAGGGGCAGCCCCCAAACAGATTTAAGCTTGGCATACACAGGAACAAATGCGAACATCTGAACACACACTAACACCATTAGAGCTAAATTTGGTAAGTGTAAAGATGAGTACATCACACAAATCCATAAAAGAGCTCTCCTATTATCCTTACAAATAATCAGCAAACGTGGCCATACATAAAGCAATATTCCCGCTTGCTGAAGAGTTGACCAAACTGGATAAAAATGAGTGTCGTGTGAATCGAATGTCGTGTTCCGGCCAGAGAGCTTAAGAATTATATAACCCAGCAAGGCAAAGGCCCCAGAGTAAATTAAAAGGGCAAGAGCAGACTCAAGTCCTTTAAAATGAAACCCATACCCACAAAGCTTTTCCTTAACCCCTGTTCCGGAAACCCAATGCATAACTGTAGTTGAAATCAAGAAAAATCCGGCAATTTTTGCAACTTGATACTGACTCACTTGAGAGGGTAACCAAATGGCTAACCCTAAAATCATCTCAAGAAAGACTAACTCCAAAATCAAAACAGATCTTTCAGATAGAGCCATTCAATCACCTCCTTATGATAGTGCACATTATGCTTTAAAAAGCCTAAAAAGTCAATAAATAACCATACTTTCTTAGCCACTTTCTACTGTTTGCATAATCCGGGCATTTTGAACCCACCAAATTCCAAAATTTACCAGAATGATTATGATGAGTTAAATGAGCCCATTCATGACAGACTACATAATAAATCACGCTAAGAGGAGCCATAGATAACCTCCAAGTAAAATGGATTGCACCAGCTCTTGTGCATGATCCCCACTGTTTATTTGCACCGGTAATTGTTAATGACACTGGAAATTTATCACTTAATCGGAATTGATTTTCTAAAAATTCCTCAGTAATTCGCAGTGTCTGCTTTGCATACCAGTTATATAACATTTTACGTCTAAGAGAAAAAGAAACATTAGGGATACACAATCGTTCCCCTGAAATCTCTACTTGAGATGAATTATCGACTATATTCAGTGTAAATTTTTCTCCTAAATAAAAAAAAATTTCACCATTTTGAAAATATTTTTTTTCTAACTTGGGCTTATTCTGAATTTTAATTTTCTGTTTCTCTATCCACCCCTTATGCTTCTCTAATATTTTTAAAATTTGTCGTTCAGCTGCAAACACCGGAGCTCGCACTTCCAATTCACCAGAATCTGTAACTAAAATAGCTATCGTTTTTCTGCGACTTTTCTTTAGAATATAGTTCATGTATTAATCCTTTTGATAGCTTTCTCTTAACTTAGACAGAGCTTCTAATTCATATTCACAAAAATTCGTAATCCAATTTGAAGCTCCATAGGAACCATTAATCTCAGCCTGAGGGTTCATAAGACACCCCTCTCTATCGTTATGATCTAGACCTAATTGGTGACCAAACTCATGCAATACCGTCCCCTCTTGTAATTTACTAACTTGTTCCTTATTTTTACTTACCAAATCATCTATCGCAGAAACATATAGAACAACTGTCGTAGATCCTAAAGTAGTTCCTATTCTAGATTTATTATCTACATCATAAGGCAAAGCCATTAATAATAAACTAGGTTTAGATGGAGAAAAAGGTATATCTCTATATTTTTTTTCTAAATCAGAAAGTGAAGAACCAGCCTCTAGTGACGAGATAGGATAATTATTATACTCAACCGTTACTTCATTCCCAGTAACCTTAGAAATATTTTCAACCGCTCTTGACATAGCTTCTCTATCCAAAAAAACCCCCTCCATCCAAACAACCTCAACCGTTATTTTATTCTTACTAAAATAAAATGCTCTTGCATCACCATCGAAATTTAAATGAAAAACCCTTCGCATAGTGTCAGACTTTATAAAAGATGCTCGCAAATTTCTATTAAAAAAATTGTCTTCATCCTCATTGGCCTGCATGCGAAGTAAACCAAAACCTACCCAAAACAATATAGCTATAAATATAAAAGAAAATGCAAATTTTTTTGATACATTCATTATTGCCCAAAAATTAACTTCTTTAAATTTGCTTTATATTCCTTATCGGTCAGAGCTTTATACGCCATTAATTTCAAAGATAGCACTCTACACTCTTCTCTGGTCATGTGTTCTAAAAATTCATCATAAGTGACACTAAATATTTCTATTTTTTCCCCTTGATCCAGCTTAGTTTCGCTAACCTTCTCTACTCCTCTTGCCACAAAACCAAAATCTACCCACTCAAGCATAGAGAGAGGTTGGGTCTCGTATAACAAGCTCCAATTATCCGACTTCATCCCCGCTTCTTCCATAAGCTCTCTTTTTGCAGTTTCTAAAGGCGTTTCGCCTTCATCCATCCTGCCACCCAATGCCCCAATAAAAGCTTCAACACCGGGTTGTTCTTCTTTGGCAATTATAATTTTATTATCTAAAGTTACAGGAATAACAGTGCAACTATCCATCCTACCTATTTTTTCAAATGTAGCCATAGAGCCATCGAACATTTTTTGCTGCCAACTATAAACTCTATAAACCACGCCTTGGAATACTGTTTTTGCGTCTTCCGGTAAAGGTTGCCTAGATATTGGTCTTTTATATAAACTATTGCTTTCCATATATTCAAATGTTAACATAATAGACTTATTCCGTAACCTTTAAAGTTTCAATCACGTTACCAAAGGAGAATCAATGACACTGCAACTTTCCGAACTAGACTTGGAAGTTCAAAGAAATCTAGAAGAATATTACCCTTCTGCAGCATCTAAAACCTTTACCGCAAATCAATATATCCTACACGCAATCGGGGTATTATTCGAAAATAAAGGGCAAAAAAGCTGGGGTAGAAGCGCCACCCATCCTCTAGCTAACCTAATAAGATCTGTCTCCATCTCTTTTAACTCTCTTGACGGAGAAACAAAAGAGTACATCAAGAAACATTTTGTCATAATCGAAAAAGAAAACGACACCCCAACTGTTTCCCTAATATAATTAGGGATTTTTTTTTATCTAAACAAAAACATTCCAAATATTTGGAATGTTTTTGTTTGGCAGGGGGTGTAGGAATCGAACCCACGCAGATGGTTTTGGAGACCACCGTACTACCATTATACGAACCCCCCGAAACGAAAAATTCGAAAACTCAATCGTTTCGAACCTTCGTAAACTACTTAGTTTCTTTATGGACAGTCTGTTTTTTGCAGAATCTACAGAATTTTTTCAATTCAAGTCTTTGCTTTATAAGCTTACCTTTTTTCGAATTGTAATTTATCTGTCTGCAATCCGCAGTAGTACACTGCAACTGAATCCGAGAATCTTGCGACATATTTTTCTAATTAATAAATCTTTTCTTAATATTGAGTACCAAAGGCACACATGGAGCCCGCTGTCGGACTTGAACCGACCACCTACGGTTTACAAAACCGTTGCTCTACCGGATGAGCTAAGCGGGCAAATAATTTTTGAACTAGCACCAAGGGTGCGAGAAGGGGTGGCTCCATAAGGGCTCTGCCCGTTGGATGGGACGACGTGAGTCCCTTATATAGCATACGACCACCTAAGCACTCGAAGGATCCGGCTTTGCCGGTCCTGCTCGAGTCGGTCTACAAAACCGTTGCTCTACCGGATGAGCTAAGCAGGCGTATTAATTTACCCTTCTAGCAGCAAGGCTGCGAGAGGGGGCTCAAATCTGGCTTTGCCAGTTTGAGGGGGTGTTCTTGAAGGGATCAGGCTTCGCCTGTCCCTGCTCAAGTCGGCGACGCTAGCCCCAATTATAGACAAAGAGCTAAGCAAGCAAATGACTATGAAAGTGCCTATATATTAAAAATGCCTTAACGGCAAAAGTAATTATAACGAATAAATATGTTTTTGGCTAGTCCCTAAAAATAAGATATTTCTTAGGAAACCCTATCGAATATTGGTATGGGTTTAGGTTTTTTCCCCGCAACAGCGTCCTGATGGGCTGTTTTAGGGGTATAAAGGGGTGGAAATTTCATTTTTTTAGCCCCCTCCACTTTTTCGCTCTCTCGTAGGTAATCCTGATTTGCTTGCTTAAAAACATCAAGCTCAGGAGGGACAACGTGATCTTTTCTACCACAAGTCCATTGATCCAAAGGCACCTCATCTTGGCATCCTTTGTCACCACAAATAACCTTACCTTTGACTATAGACATAATCTCACCTCCATTAAATTGTTATACCGAAGACACACCTGGCGCTATCGCGGATTCTCTCTTCTGAAGTTGTCGCTTATTTAAATAATATGCCATATAACCTACACCCATCAACAGTAATCCTGCAAATACCAAAGCAAGCGGCCACCCTAAACTCTCTGCAAAATACTCACCCGTAATCTTCATTATATAAACCATTAACATAAGAGTCGAAACTACCAAAACAGCTTTACTCTTAAGTTCACTACTCAAAAATATCAAAACAAAACATATTACTGGATATATCCCCTCCCAAAAAAACCTTGCATCTGAGCCAAATCCCTGTAGAACGAAACAAGACACCAAAATCATAAACGTAGCTGTGGTAAATACCAATCCGGATATTTTTTTGAATTTACTTATAGAAACAGAAACTCCTAAAGACATCAAGGCAATACCTAGCACTATCGTAATATAGCTCATGACATCAGCATCAAAACTATATTGACCATAAAAATATTGAATTACCGAATAGTAAAACCAAATACCAAATAAAAACGAAAAAATTAAATGAACACTATTCCTAAACTTAAAAAATACAATTGCATTCACAGCAAAAGCCAACCCAGCTATTAGCGTCTCTAACCATAAGGGATTATTAATAAAACCCAACAACTCCAACAAAGTATAAAAACCTAGCGGCATAATAATCGAGGCAATTAAATAAAAAGCCACAGACCATACAACTAAATCTATTTTTTTTGATATCAAGTAACCAGCTATAAAAGTTACCACTGAAGCCCCAAGAGTCACTAATACTCTAAGCACAGGACCTAGCTTTGCCCAATTCTCTCCCACCAATACTGCAATACCGACTACTACTATTAATCCACCCACCAGATACAAAACATCAGCAATACTAAGCTTTTTGTGTGTAATGGGATCAATTGCATCCTTATCAATACCATTGATATACGTACTCTCTATTTCTGCAAGAGTGACAATATTTTCTTTTGCTGCCTGACTGACTACACTTAATACTTCTTCTTTTAACATATTTTTATTTTACCCAACCCAAAAATTCAAATTGAGAACCATAGTAAGAAGTAGTACTAGGAAGGTTTAATTTACTAGAACTTGCCCCTTTGGTTATATATCGTGAATTGTAATCATTAATATTGCTAAAACTTCCAAAAATGAGCCCTCCACCCCCACGGGAATATTCAATGCGGAAACCTTCTGGAGATTCAAAATTTGTATCCAATCTCAATTCCTTTACTTGTTCAAATGTCACTTCAACTGACTTATCAGTCTTCATGTCATATCTATACAAAATTGGCTTCTTGTTAGTAATCGTTTTCGGCTCAAATGGTGCATTATTAAAACCATCATTCCTAGTAAAGTCAATTGCCTGAAGAGTATCCCCACGCACCTCGTAACGTATATTCGAACTACCATAGTTATCCATTACGAAAATAAAGTCTAGAGTCGGCTTAGCCGTTTTACCGGGTAAGTAATAGGCAAAAAACACAACTAAAATAAGCAATGCCGGCAAACCCAATCCTACTAATAACGGCCAATGTTCTTTAAAATATTTCATATACCCAAATTATACACCCAAACACCCCCTTGAAAGAAATCCAATTTTTCTATATTCTACCCAAGTATATTTGAGCTTTATCAGGGCTCCCAAATAGCTTGATTACTTACATGTTTTAAAAAGATTCAAAGAGTCTTTTTAAAACTATAGCAATAAGGTATTTGGTTGCTGGTGAATCCCTTTGGAATTCATTTCCAAAGGGTGCTCATCTCGGAAGGAGGAGTACTTTGCGGAGACCTGTGCAGATGAGCTATTAGCTCATATGCGCAAGTCGGAGAAAAGCTTGAGATTTATAGGGCTCCCAAATAGCTTGATTACTTACATGTTTTAAAAAGATTCAAAGAGTCTTTTTAAAACTATAGCAATAAGGTATTTGG
>CAYLIB010000012.1:0-36796 GCA_964384035.1 uncultured Candidatus Saccharibacteria bacterium | reverse complement strand
GAAGTAAGTATTGGTGCCAGGGCTGTGGCAACAATACGCACGCAGCTTGGTACGCTGCGACTGGCGGAGAGGGAGGGATTCGAACCCTCGATCCTTTTAAGGGGATGACGGTTTTCAAGACCGTTGCACTAAACCACTATGCGACCTCTCCAGGTCATCTAGACACCTCAGCATTATAGAAAATTCCCCGGCCCAAATCAATCCTCCCCCAAAACTACTTATTTCTTCAAATTCTAGCGAGCGAAGCAATACTAGTACCTTATCCAAAAGCAACTCGTTGTTTTTGAGAGAGACAACATGGTAAACGCAGTAAAAAGTTTATGTAACCTAAGCGAAATAAACCTGTAACGTAGAGCGCCATGTTTGACCCGAAGTGGCAGGACCCCGTAGCATGCCGATATGTATTACATCTTACTTACACAAAAATTTTTCTATTAAGGGCAACCTTAAATTAATAATGTTATAATAAATGAAAGACCCACGAAACCAATTATGCCAAACAAGCCAAAACACGAACAAGAAACAGAATCTGTCCTCCACTCTTGGGAAGCACGTGAATATCCGCATTACAAAAAGAACTTCGCATGGTACGTAACTGCCAGTGCTGTTCTTGTATTAATTATTGGTTTCCAAATAGTTCAAGAAGATATATTTGGAGCAGTTACACTAGCAATTCTAGGAACTCTTGCTATGCTTTTTGCTACCATTCCACCAAAGATGGTCTTGGTGCTCATAACCCACAAAGGTCTCCATGTTGAAGACCTATTTATCCCTTACAACAAAATGCGTCATTTCTGGATCGTAGACAATGAAAAACACAAAACTCTGAACATCGAAACCAGGGCATTTCTCCAAAAAATTCTAGTACTAGAACTTCACGACCAAGAGCCAGAAAAAATCCGAGGGCTTCTACAGGAAGTACTTCCCGAACTAGACGAGACAGAACCTACAATCTCACAAAAATTCATGGATTGGTTCAAATTTTAAACTTTAAAACTTCTAAATTACTCGCTTTACTAACAGCGAGTTTTTTTATACACCCTTTTTATAAGAAAATACGTCCAAATAGATCTATTTATATTTTCGCAATTCTTACTCACTTATTACTGACCTATAGTCTAGTTTTATGAATAAACACCCAAATCTACCTATTTTTTATTAAAACAATTAATATTAAATAACTCACGCAAGACAATGCAAAATACCCAAATTTCCATATCACAAATCACCAAACTCACACCCAAACAGCAAAAGGCACTTAAACAAATGGGTATTTTAAGCGTCTCTGACTTACTTCTCTACTTCCCCCGACGCCATATCGATTTTTCGATATTTTCCAAAATCAGCGATCTAAAAACCGACACAACGGTGACCATTTTTGGTGGAATAAAATCTATTCAAAAAAAGTTCTCATTCAAGACCAAAAAATATCTTACCGAAGCTATCATAAGCGACGAAACCGGCTCCATACACGTCACTTGGTTTAATCAAGGCTACATAGCGAACATGTATAAACCAGGAGAAAAAATCGCTCTAGCAGGTAAGGTAAGTTATTTCAATAAACTACAACTCATTAACCCTGTTCACGAACGGGTAACCACTGAACATATTCACACAGGAAGACTAGTTCCTTTATATAAATTACCTGAAATCTTATACGACCGCACTTTCCGTAACTTGATCCAAAAAGCCTTACCATACACAGAAACCTTAGAAGAGATCCTACCCGACTTTATACTCAAAAAATTTAACCTACCAAACATCAAAGAAACTGCAATCCAAATGCATTTTCCAACAAACTTAGAAATGGTCCAACAGGCAAAAACAAGGCTTGCCTTCACCGAAATACTAGTCGAACAATTAGCAGTAGGTCTCCACAAAAAACAACTCGAATCGCTCCCCTCTTTTACTATCAAGAAAGAAGAAAATTATGTTGAAAAAATAATAGAGAAACTACCTTTTAAACTCACAGAAAGCCAGAGGGTCTCTCTCCAAGAGACACTTCAAGATTTGGAAACCAAAAAACCTATGAATCGACTTCTAGAGGGGGATGTTGGAAGTGGCAAAACATTAATTGCCCAACTTTCAATGCTCCATACAGCAAATCAGAATTATCAAACTCTACTCCTCGCCCCCACCGAGATACTCGCAACCCAACATTACTCGAACACCCTAAATTTATTATCCAACTTAAAGAACAAAAAATTTACGCCTGCCCTACTTACTGGTAGTCAAAGTTTAATAAACCAAAGCAAATTAAAATCTGCGGAATTAAAAAAAATTATTAGCGAAGGAAAGGCCAATCTTATTATTGGCACACATGCTCTACTAACAGAACCGGAGATATTTAAAAACCTGGCGCTTTTAGTTGTCGACGAACAACACCGTTTCGGCGTAAAACAGAGATCCCTCCTCGTTAAACCTAAAAACAAAAAATCTCCTGCACCACACCTACTATCTATGTCTGCCACTCCAATCCCCAGAACCCTAGCCCTTACTTATTATGACGATCTAGATATTTCTACATTAACCGAATTACCAACCGGTAGAAAAAAAATCAAAACTTATTTAGTTCCTGAAAATAAGAGGAAAGGCGCCTATGACTTTATACGTAAACACATAAAAGACGGAAGGCAAGCTTTTATAGTAACCCCTCTAGTCGAAGAGTCAGACAAACTTCAGATAAAATCCGCAAAATCAGAATTTGAAAAACTTAAAACAACTATTTTCCCTGACTTAAAACTAGATCTAATTTATGGAGGACTAAAAGTTAACGAAAAAGATCGTATTATGAAAGATTTTCATGATAAAAAACTAGATATTCTAGTAGCAACATCTATTGTAGAAGTCGGAATAGATATCAAAAACGCAAATATAATAGTTATTGAAGGAGCAGAAAGATTTGGACTAAGCACCCTACACCAGCTCAGGGGTCGAGTAGGCAGAGGAGAGCATGAAAGCTACTGCTTATTATTTGCATCCGAAAACACAAACACCTCAAATGAACGACTTCAAAAGTTTAGCACTATCGAAAACGGTTTCGAGCTAGCAGAACAAGATTTGCAAACCAGGGGCTTTGGTAGTCTTTTCGGACTAGAACAGAGTGGTTTCAAGTTTAAATTTTCGGAATTTATTACCATTACCACTCTAAAAATGGCCAAGGAAGCTAGTAAAGAAATACTCAAAAAAAGTTCTAATTTAAGCCATTTTCCTAAATTAAAAGAGCTAGCAACCCCCCTTTTAAAAGATATCCACCTAGAATAAACCAAACCCGTTGACAGACTTATAGCAAAGGTATATTTTCAAAGGGAATTATCAACTGCGGTAATTCAACCACAAAGCCTGTAAACAACTAATAGGAGGTTCGTTTGCAGGTTCACCTCGAAACGACGAGACAAAAAAATTTGCTCGTCTAACCCCAGAGGGTAAAAATGAAACAACCTAAAAGTTTAGGCACAATTGTTGTCGGCCACGTTAACTGGGAAGTCACCTTGATCGAAGAGAACCAGTTGGCACCGGATACTGTATGCCTTAGTGGCTACAGGATGGACGGCGAAAAGACCCGGCTCATGCACGGGGTCGATTACCCGATCAAGGACCTGACGGGTTCTCTCGGAAGATACGCAAGAAAAGTGGCTAGAACAAAAGAGTCTTTTGGCAAAGCCGCTTCGAAAGTCGCCCCAGCTACCCAGCCGAAAAAAGTCGCCAAGACGACAATACCCGCATTCGCCTAAACAACACTCTCAGAATCGAATTATCGATTCTTTTTTATTTGTTCAACCAATTCATAAATATTCTTACAAATTACCACGTCTTCCATTTTTCCACTTACACGCGATTTCTCAGATGCTCCAGTAAATATTTTATGAAAACCCAATTTACGAGCTTCTTTTACTCTTTTATCAGACTGACTCACACCTCTTATTTCGCCAGATAAACCCAACTCACCAAAAGCCAAACTTGTCTTAGAAAAAGACTTTTCTAGTAAACTAGTTATAACCGCAATAGCCACAGCAAAATCCGATGCCCTTTCAGATAATTGATATCCACCCGTCACATTTATATAAACGTCGTAAGAAGAAAGTGGCAACTTCGCGTACTTCTCTAATATGGCCAAAATTAGCTGGAGCCTGTTAGAATCGAACCCGCTCACTGTTCGCTTCGGGTATCCAAACGAAGCCTTACTGACTAAAGCCTGGACCTCTATTATGAGGGCTTTATTTCCTTCCAGAACGCACGTAACACATGTTCCTGGCTTTCCAAGCGAAGCACCCTCTAAAAACAAGCCAGATGGATTATCCACTTCAAACAGACCATCCCCCCTCATCTCAAACACCCCCACTTCACCGACTGATCCAAATCTATTTTTAATACATCTAAGCATACGAAGTGACCCATATCTTTCCCCCTCAAGATACAAAACCGCGTCAACCATGTGCTCCAGTGTTTTAGGTCCAGCCAACACCCCTTCTTTAGTAACATGTCCAATTATCACAATAGCTGTTCCGCTAGACTTAGCAAAACGCATTAATGTATTTGTTGAATACACAATCTGACTCACACCACCAGTTACTCCACTAGACAGCTCTGAATACAACGTCTGAATAGAATCAATCACAACTACATCCGGTTTCTCTCTACTTATAACTTCAATTATCATTTCTAAATTCGTCTCAGGTAACACTGCCAGGTCATTACTCTTCCCCAACCTGATTTCCCTCATCTTAATTTGGTAGGGAGATTCCTCACCCGCTACATAAATCACACTTTTCCCGGAACTCTGCAAATTAACAGCTATCTGTAGAGACAATGTACTTTTACCAATACCCGGATCACCACCCAATAACACCAAAGAACCCACCACCAACCCCCCTCCCAAAACCGTGTCTACTTCCATGCTTCCTGTGGGCATTCTCTTCTGCTGTAATTTCTCAATTGAATCCAATTTTATAAGCTCGGTTAAACCACCCTGCACCCTTTTCCCTCCCTTGGCAGACAATACAACTTTTTTTTCCTCAAAACTACTCCATTCATTACATTCAGGACACTTCCCTTGCCATCTAGCACTTTTATAACCACAGTTCACACACACAAACTCACTAGTATTTTTACTCATATGTTAAAAAAAACAGACCCTAAACTTATAGGGTCATCCTAATACTTTTTTCTTTATCTTTCCAATTTCAGGGTGAAAAAACCCAATCCCGAATCCTACTGCAAAAGCCCGAATAGCCCGAAACGGAAATGTAGCAGCTTCTTCAGCTCCCCCAAACACTGCCCGAGAAACACCACCCGAAATATCCCTACCAACCCTTGTTGCCACAGGTTCAGGCTCACAGTGTCTCCGTCTATGATCATACCTGGGTATAGCACTATGGTCATAATGCGTATCAGGACAACACTCCGCGCAAATTTCCCCAGTATTATCGTAACATTCACCAATATAAGAACACATAAGTCTACCTCCTCTAGACCCAAATTCTAGCACATTAAGGTATAGTTCTCAAAGTCCCTGAACCATCTCCCGTACCGTTCGTAGAAGAAGGATTTACTTTATTGGTAGGGACATAATAAAGCGAGCTGTCACTAAGATTTCTAAAGAACAAAACATCTCCATTTATACTCAAGAATAAATCTCTAGGGTTTATACCTGAACCGCTAACTAACTCTATTTTTTCTCCAGTATCAATATTTATTTTATATATCACTTCCCTATTTTGAGAATCGCCAGCCGCAGAAGCAGAAACATACAAAAATCTACCATCCTGAGAGAAAATAGCTTTATCCACAGAAGAATTCATATTCAAATTCCTGGCTTCATCCAAAAGAACATCTCCTAACCAAAGTGTGAAATTCTGAGTCAAACTATCTCTTTTAGAGAATAAAAAGTGTTTATTATCAGGTGACCATACTGCCCCCAAATTATAACCGTCTTTCACGACAGTCTTGAAGATCTTACCATCTGACGTAACTAAAACTATAGGGTTTTTATCGGATACATTTTGTGTTCTATAAAATATAATATTTTTTCCATCAGGAGATACAGTTATTTCTGTATCTGGATAAAATATATCAGCGAGCTTTACATACTGACTCCCATCAGGATTTGAGATATTTAGACTATTCTTCCCGTTTGTACCCTGCCATACATAAACAATCTTAGATGCATCGGGTAACCAAGCAAGAGAAGTAATCTGTTGTGGAAGATCTACATAAAACTGCCTTGTCCCATCATAATAAGACCACCTTTTCTGAGCAGAGTTTCCAAGCACAGCAATAAAATTGTTACCAGTGGCTGGCCATAATACCTTACTTAAACCTGTTTTTGTTGGTAAATCTACCCTCTTTTTGTTAGAGACAGAAGCAACAGTATTTACGATCTTTAAATCCAACTGGAAAAGCTGACCTTGTGAGTTAAAATACGAAATACCATCACCCTTATAGAACAAAACTGGTGAGACAATTTCATCAGATAATAACTTCTGTGGACCACTACTAGTTGGAGTTGGAGTTGGGGTTGGGGTTGGGGTTGGCGTAGGTGCTGGAGCGGGATTCGGAGCAGGCGAAGG
This sequence comes from uncultured Candidatus Saccharibacteria bacterium, assembly GCA_964384035.1. Classification (GTDB taxonomy): domain Bacteria; phylum Patescibacteriota; class Doudnabacteria; order UBA920; family UBA920; genus CAYLIB01. The sequence continues at coordinate 30,227 of CAYLIB010000012.1, read as the reverse complement.
CGCAGGAGAAGGACTTGGTGTGGGACTTGCGCCACCAGACCCCCTAGAATACAAGAGAAAACCCAATGTACCAACTATAAGTAAAAATATCGCCCCCAAAATAATTAACGCTTTTTTATTCATTCACCAAAGTTAAAAATATTAACCAATTTAATTTATTATACCACACTTTAGCACTTAACAAATCCAAAATTCTGACTGCAAAATTAAAAACTCTTCTACCATGCACAATGAATATGATTATCGTGTCCACTATCCCCAGGCCCTAAAAATTCCCTAGCCCCAGCAGCCCTACAAGCAGCCAGCATGTCCGACCATTTACCTGAAAGGCCTGCATCAAATGCCCTACCATCATAATGAAGCGAATTATCAGAATGATCACCTCCAGCTACGAAAGTAACCGTAATCGGAGACACTTGAGAAGCTGCTAAAATCCCCGCCAACATCCTTGAATCTAAATTAGTCTGACCTCCCCCACCTTCTCCTCTAACACTAGTATAAGCAGGGCGACCTTCGGCAGTATTTAAAATATTTTGCCTTGCACCGCTTCTCGCATCTCCACGAGCGTCGTTACTAAGAGTAATTCTAGAAGTAGCTAAAATCTGCTGAGCCAATGACCTCGCATCACCAGTAGGCACGGTCCCATTAAAAGTACCTATGCTTTTATTAATTCTTGAACCACCTCCAGAAGAGCCACTACTCGATCCACCAGATATCCCTGCAGTAATATTTGCAATATCAAAATATTTACAAAAAGTCACATACTCCGGCGCTCCTATATAACCCAAACCCTTGGCAATCGTTGTCCCATACGGAATAGTTACACTACAGAAGTAGATCATTGATGCTAAAAATATAACGAAAAGCAAACCTAATACCAATAAGTTTAGCAACACGATAGTAATTTTCTGCCATGCCTTAAGCTGAGCCCCCAACCTTTTACCTAATAACCATAGAATGTCTAATCCCAAAATTGCCAAACCAAAAGTAGGAAGTATTAATCCTAATAACCAATAAAAAGCTTTATCACTACCAAACCGCAAAGCTTCTTGATAAACTTGGCGCCTCATATTATTAACAGCCCCTCTCACTCCCGTGGTTCTCCTGAGCTGCTCTAACCTCGCCCTCTTTTCCGGATCCACCGTGTTTTTGCCAGAAGATAATAACTCCCTATCTTCATGAGACAAATCTCTTTTACCACGAAGCGCCCTACCGGCAGATGACACAAGTCCTTGTTTAAGACCTTCTCGTCTTTTGTTAGCAAAATCTTTCCTCTCAGAATCAGCGTTAAACTTAGACGAGGAAAAAGCAGACCCATGCCCCATTATTGGCTCATTATCATTTAGATCTCTAGCTTTTCTATTCTTAGGCAAGCTCTTGTAATTCGGCGACTTATTTCCCAAATCAGACATCCTTAATAAACCCGACGAGTCGGGCAACTTCGGGGCGTTTGGCTTAGTGTTATTTTCTCCTGCCATATAAAAAATTTATCCCGAGAACTGTTCTTTACTCTCCTGAATTTCAAGTAATTGCTTAGGATCAGTCGTAATAATCTGATCCTCTACATAGGAAGCGTATATTTTTATAGCTGCATGCTTGAGTCCTGCAAAAAATATACCTTCACCAACCTCACTCTCCAATAACAAATACTTCTCACCCTCAGTTAAAAAGAATGTTTCTGCCAATATATCTATCGAAGCAGGACTCTGTTTTAAAAGTAACTGAATAGAAGAGTTGGTTACTATTGGTTTCCCATATGGACTACCCATAAAGTCTGCCACATCTTGAGTAATAGTTGTTAAACCAAGATAATATTTTCTAGCTCTTTTGGCAATACCAAATACGAATCTAGCTGAATCCTCGTATTGCATCAGAACCCAAGCCTCATCTAGAACCAAAATACGCTTTTTAAGCTGACTTCTAACCACATTCCAAATATGTCCCAAAATAACATACATCGCAATAGGTCTTAACTGCTCTTCAAGGTCTCTAATAGAAAAAACTGTTAACTGATTATTCAAAACTACATTTGTTCTCTGGTTAAAAATCCCAGCAAAAGTACCTTCAGTGAACCTTTCCATTCTCTGAGCTAATTTTTCCGCACCCACCATACCTCTTAAAACTTCAACTAAGTCATCCATTGTTGGAAACTCAGCTGTTCTCAAATCTGAAGTTTCAGTTATATCTCTTTTTGCATACGCTTGCCAGAGCGCCTTATCCATGTAAGCCTCTTCTGTAGGATCAAGCTTTCCAAGCATTAAATTAATCAAGCCATGAAGATTAATAATCGCACTCCTAAGCACATCCTTTTGTTCATCACCTTCAAGCCCAATAGGCAAATCGAAAGGATTCACTCTGGAATCAGAGTTTAAAGATACGTTTAAATAAGTACCACCCACAGCATCTGCCAAATGCTTATACTCATTCTCAGGGTCAATAATTATCACTTCTGAACCAACCATCAAACTTCTAAGCACTTCAAGTTTTACAGCATAAGACTTTCCCGCTCCAGATTTGGCAAACACTACAGAGTTTGCGTTCTCCATTTGGAAACGATCAAATAATATCAAACTATTATTATGCCTGTTTATACCATATAAAATCCCATCATTCGATGTTAAATCAGATGACACAAAAGGAAAAACCGTAGAAAGCGGACTTGTGTTTAAATTACTAGCAACATCTAATTCATCTCTACCTAAAGGTAAAGTCGAGTTAAACCCGGCTTCTGTTTGCATTAAAGCTCGTTTTGTAACGATTAATTTCGCACCTAACTCGCTCTCTAAAACTGTAGAATATTTATCCAGCTCCTTCATATCATCTGCATATATCGTAAAATACAAAGCAAATCTGAAATACTTTTCTGTACCTTGAATTAACTGATCGCGAAGACCCTCAACATCCGAGTAAGCGGTTTCCAAAACTGGATCACGGACCATTCCTTTTTCCTGGTTTATCGAAATCTGAGAACCAATTTCTCCAATCTTAGACTTTAATTTCTTTAAAATCGTAGCTGAATCAATTGGATACACAAACATAGAAACATCCAACGCACCCTCAGAATTTATAATGAAGGACAACCAATTAGTAGAAAGAAATCTCGGATACGCCAAAACAAAGAATGTTCTTGCGAATTTCCCATTTAATTCAAAATAGGTCGACTGAAATTTTAGACTAGCCGGTGCTAGAATATCACGAAGACTAGTAAGTCCTTCTTTATAACTTTTATCCAGCTCCTCGAGCTTTTTAGCAAAATCTTTCTGTTCCTGTAAAATATCGACTCTTGCTTTCTGTGATTTTATATCCTTTTCGCTAGGTAAATTTATTAAAGCCATTATTCTTTATCGTTCTCAATAATTTTTATATTAGAAAGCTTTCCTGCATCCAACAAAGGTCCAGATTCAAAATTCAAACTATTATACACAAGCTCTATTAACTGATTGGTATTAAGCCTAGCTGCCTTAAGACCCATGGATGCGAGCCCAGAACTTACAGAAGTAACCCTCTGATCAAGAGAATGTTTATATTTTTCAAAATTTTGTAGTTCTTCAGTATCCTGTTTTGCCTGTGTATTACCCAAAAATTTCGCAAACACACCTGGCGTCGCAGGAAGAATAATCTGAGAAAGAGGTATAACTACATAAAAACTCTTATTCATTACATTAGCATTTTCCACTAATCGACTAATAAATTCAATATATTCGGCAGTCTGTACCCTTAGTAGTTCATTGGTCTGCCTCTCCATAATATGCCTAAGTTTTTCTGTATATTCTGCTATATTCATTTTCCTGCTTTGCATCAATATTTGTACAGAATGCTCGAGTGAATTTAAAAATCTCTGAAAATTAAATATTAGGGCATTTTGCTCATCCTCATTTTTCAGATCAAAATTTGTACTAGAAACCGCCACAACGGCACGCAAAGTGCCATCTTTCATAATAATACAGTCGTCCCTAACTTCCCTTAATTTCAAAAAACTCTGGGTAGCCGGTGCCGCATTGTGCTGAGGTTTTCGCATTTCTAATACGGACATATCTATTTCAATTTATTAACATTATTTTTAGCACTATTTTCATTTAATAACAAACCTTCTTTACCCGAAACACTTTGATCGAGTTTAAATTGCAACTCAGCCAGTCTCAATCTTTTACTATCAGAAGTCTCCTTAGGTTTCTCAGGCTCTACAGCCATCTTTTTAACCACTTTAACCACACCGCCCGTACTCGCTTGTTTCTTAAAAATGAAAAATTTTGGTCTTGTAAAATAATTAATTAGAATGGGAAAAGTCGCATATAATGGCCTTCCATTAATTTTCCCAAAAGCAACTACTAGTGCCGGAACTCCAAAAAGTACTCCGAGAAAAATCATTACAAGTATACTTTTTGTACTAGAATATCCTAAAAAAATTATAACTCCTACACCAAACAGAATACCGAACTGCTTAAGCGTTAGTCCGGCTATAATCTTATCTTCAACATCGGTAAATTGTGGTACAGGAAACTGCATATTATATAATTTGGATATTTAGGTTATCGTATATATTATAACACCTAAACACACCAAACACTCAGTTCACCTGTATTGATGCAAATAAATCAGCTATTCGCTCAAACTCCAGCTGAGTTAGATACTCCTTGTTACTTGTTTTATATTCATTCTGAACCCCCATGAAATCCAAATTACCCTCAAGCATCATCTTACCCATCGCTATATAAGTCTTATAAAGCGGGCTCTGCTCCAAAGCGAATTTAACCTGAAAGTACTCATTCTGTTTGACCAAATTTGTAAGAATTTCCGTAAAAGCCTTAGGATCCATTAACCTAAACTGGGAAGGAGTAAAAATCGATAAGTCATTCAAGCTCTCCAAATGCGGAGCCATAGGGGCAGATGTATTATTTGGAGTTACTAGAGTAGTCTTCTTCTGAGTAGCTTCAGGTGCTTGCATAGGTCCAGATGTAAAACTGGGGACCACAAAAGGAGTATTTTTTTCTAATTTCTCTGTATTTACAACGCCACTCTGTTGCGGAGCAATTATTCTTGGTGAATCCATCTGTATAGGTCGAGGTACATTTTTTAGCACACTCTGCACAGGTTCTTGCTTCGGAATTATAGGCATCGCAGGTTCTGGCATCTTGGGTGATTCTGGTGTTTTAGGTGGCGCAATAACCGGCGCAGTAACCGGAGTCGACGGTGCAACACTAGGAGCAGGTACAGCGGGTTTATTCTGAATAACTTCTGGTTTCGGAGCGATTGGCTTAGGAAGCTCATCAAGAGGCTTTGGCTTTATCAAAACAGGCTCAATAACCTTAGATTGCACCAAACCCCCAGAGCCCGCATGAGGCAAATTTGCAATATGACTAATCGGTTGACCCAAAACACTTTTTACATTTTGTTTAGGTTTGCCTAATTCCAATATTCTTACTAATTCATTCAACTGCTTATCATTCATTATCGGAATCAATTGCAACCATTCATTTTTCTCAGTCGCGGTTAACGCTTCAGCAGTTTCAATAATTTTTTTTATTGTTTGTATTTTATCTTCGTTCATTTTTATTTTTTAGCAAAATAGATTAGCTATTCAATTTTATTTCTTAGCATATCTAATTTCTTTTCAATATCCACAGTAGGTTTCGTCTCTTCCTTCTGCTGAATAGGCACAACCTTAGGGGCATCATTTTGCTTTATCTCTGCCACTGGTTTACTTGTAGTCGCAACTTGGGTTTCTCTAGGTGCATTTTTAATACCCCCCAAACTAGGAGTTTCTTTCTGACTTTGCCTTTTTAACAACTCTTGTATATTTGCCGACTTAGTACCATAAACCTGAGGCAATGGTTTCATTGCAATCGGCTGTTTAGGTTTAGCAATCACCGGCTGAACAGGTAGAGTACCAACAGTTTCGGCTATTGGCGCAGTTTCTACCACTGTTTTCTGAGAAGAAATACCAGAAACCAAAGGCTTTACCGGTGTTCCTACTGACTTCTCTACAACGGACACCTCTTCTTCTGCGTAAACAACTTCTTCTGGAATATTTGCTTTCACAGTATTTACATAATTTCCAGACCTAGACTCGGATACGTTTTCTATAGTTTTAACATTTAACAAAAAATTAAAAACCACTAAAAGCGCTTGAAGAACCAGTTTCTCATCCGCATCCAACAATTTAACCATTTGATCAGTGTTCATAAAACTACTGATCGCAAATTTATCTGAATTTAAATTGTTTTGTTTTATCTTAAATGCCTGATACTCCTTTAACCAATAAGCTACAGTCGGTTGAATACCCTGTTGCCTAAAAGCAACATTATCACCTAACAATGTGTTATTTTCCTGAACCGCTCTTAAATAATTCTTAGCTATATCCTTAATTGTATCATCTGTACTAAATAAGGAAAAAAAGTAAGACAGTTCACCCAACACGCCAAGATCCAAAGCGATATAGTTCAGCAGTTCTTTACCAAAAAACTGCATTCGCTCTTGCTCTGTTAACTTGGTAAAACAAAATAATCTCAATTTATACATCCAGAGCATGCACACCCTAAGACTCTGAGACTCGTCCTCATTCTGTGGCTTAGCAACCTTAATAGCTGTCTCAAGTGCCCGACTAAACATGACAGCATTTTCCTTGTCGCCATTTTCTATAAGATCGTAGCTAAAATCCTTAATTCTAGAAAATTCAGCTTCATTTAAAATGTTCTCAAGCGTAAATTCTTTTAACTTTTGTGTTGCCATTTTTATTTAACTAAGGATTAGGTGCTGGAGGTGTAGTATTGGGAACTATTTTATTTTGTTTATTTTGAAGTTCTTTATAGACCGCTTTAGCCATTTCCGCAGAGTCAAATTGAGTTTCCCAATCTCTGTTTGCCAAATCTTTCTTATGCTTCTTAAGCTCTTCTTGTATAGCGAGCGTAAGTTCATCTATTCGCTTTCCACTATCTGAATGCTTAGCTGCATTCTCCATACCTCTTTGAACAGCCATCTTTAATACCTCGGACATTTTTTCATATTCTTGGGTAGAAAGTATTCTATGAACATCTCTGCCTGAAGGATTCAAATCTATAAATTTGCTAAAGTCAAAACCTTTTGACTCCCTTTCAGCATTAGACTTAATAATGGAATTCGCTAATTTAACAGCATCATCACGTTTTTCTACAGCTCCCTGGACACCCTGTATAGCTGAAACCAACGAATTAAATTCTGGGATTAAATCGGTAGTTTTTATTTTTTCAATCTGATCAACAACCTCAACCCTCTTTTCTGCCTTAACAGGACTTGTATCGGAATCAACGACCTGCGTTATCTTCGACTTCTCTTCCTTTGGCTTTCCAAGTGCTCGATACTTTATCACGGTCACTTCTTTCTCTGTACCATCGGCTTCCCTTATTCTTTCTTTTACCTGATACGGGATACCGTTCTTATTTTCCTTCAACCATGTCGTTATACCGCCAGATGTTGAATTTCCATTTATAGCTTTTAAATACAAAGCTGCCGTAGCCTCAGGAGAAATTGCAGCCATAGCATCAATTCTCTTCAGATCGGCTTCAGTAAGATTTTTAAGAGCTTTTGTGGCCTTATCTATATACTGTTCAGTGGATTTACCGCTTGCCAAGTAATAATCCGGGGTTCTACCTTGCATGAAAGCAGCATTCTCATAAAACGAACCAGCAAGAGTCCTAAATACTTCTTTATATAAAGAACCAGCAGCATCAAACATCATACCGGTATGAGGTGAAAGACCAGCTCTCAAACGAGAGTTTTCAATTTTATTAATCTCACCAACTGCATATCGTTCCCCTTCTGATATTCCTTTACTAGTCTTCCAATCAGTAGAATCAGCCTTACCTGTTACTGAATCCAAACCGTACATATAGTGCTTACCTGAATCAGGATCAAAATTAGCTAGCGTAAGATACTCATAATGTTTAGTTTTTCTACCATAATAATCACCGTCATCATTAAGCATACGCCAAGCAGCCTGATCTGTAGGATCAAACATAGCCAACATAGCAGCTCGCATCGTCTTCTGGTTATACTTCATCTTCCTAGTGACACTCCCATCTTCTCCCACGACGTCATAAAAATCTTCATCATCATTTACATCACCAATTTTATACGGACCATCAAGACTCTGCATCCTCTTTAGCAACTGGCTATTATCAAGCTTTGTTCCATCTTGGATAAGATCATCTAGGTATCCTTCTGACAAAATAGCTTTCACAATTGCACGCTTTGCAGCTCTACCTTCCATATTATCCTTCATGCCAACAATATTATCTGCCATCTTATAAAGCTCTTCCTTACTCTTGCCCTGCATAGTTTTAAGGAATTCATCTTCTGCGTGCTTTTCAAATATACCAGTCCTATCTATAACCTTCTTTCCACCAGTTAAAGTCTGCTCAACCGCCATCAAAGAAGCTGCTTCTGCCATACCCTGAGCCTCATGAGCAAGCTCTTCCTGTCTCTTGGAATAAGACTTCCATGCAGCCACAGGGTTAGCCAATATGAGCGCCAAACGCCTACTGGGTGACATTGCCGCATCATGCCCCTTAAGAGTTTCACCAGTATATTCATTCCATCTACGGGCGACATAACCACCAAGTCTTCTAGCTCCAAACCCAGCCGCAGCCCCTGTTCCAACAACAGGAAGGAGCATTCCACCTTGAACAGCTTTTGTAAGTGCACCAGCCCCAGCAATACCAAATTGCTCTGCCACTTTCACACTCACAATTAAAAATACTAAAAGTAAAATATTGCTAGAAATTTTTACCGCAAAAGTGGTTAAGCTCTGATACTGTGAACCCTGGGCGTACAAATTTCCATTTATTAAAGATTCCACCACCCTAGGATTATTATCTACTATAATAGCCGCCATGTTCAGAAAAAACGCCATAATTGGTGTAAAGAATGCGTACTTCAAAAAATACCCCCACCACATAGACACATACTGTTTTGTAAACGGTAATACATTAGCAAAATAAGGTACAGGACTAAGCATTAACAGAATCCACAGCATAACAATTCTTAGTACCAAAAATGCTGCTATAGCACCAAATACAATAAACCCACCAATCGCCAATGCCATTAAGAAAAACATTTGAACTATAGTCGCAGTCGCACCATAGTCTCCAAGCTCACGGAGTGTAGGGTCAAATATTAAATCCCTATAACCCTGCACCATAAGCTTCTGACCCAAAACTCGAATAACCTCAACGTTGTTAGGTAAAAATTGATTTTGTATCGTATCCGCGACACCCAATATAGCTTGTCCAATAACCAAACTAAAATTAACAAGCAACGCGGCTATGATAACGTTTACAAGTAAGTGCTTATAGTTATAACTTTCTAACCTAAATAAAGTAGCTAAAGCAATAAAAATAAGTGAGATTATAAAGAAAATATTCGCTAAGTTACGAATTACTTCCCAACCCGGATAAATAACATTCGCAAATGCATCGGTATAGGTTCTAATGGCCAACATCGCCTGTAGCACTGGCGCAATTAAATACCAAAACACATTAAACAAAATCTCATTCACCAAACCCATTAAGAAACCTATTATTTTGGCTATAAAACCAAAAATAGTATTATCACCCCCAGCTGAATCTATTGTTTCCCTATTCGAAGCCACATCACCATCGCCAACTTTAACAGAAGAGTTTTGTGTAATTGTAGTACCGTCACTTAAAGTCGCAGTCACAGCAACCTGATGACTCTCAGTGGCTCCCTGAAGATGCGTATAAGTACATTGAAATGAATCCCCAGAAACAGTCTGAACACCAACGCTAGAATCACATTGATACTTTATAGAATTTATTTGCTTAGATGGTGTCCCAGTATAGACAACCTTAAAATTCTTAGTAGGATTTGATGGGTCTATATTTACTGTCCCTGTATCAGATATCTCTATCCCGGAGCCTGTATTCGTACCAACCTGAGGACTAACAGAAACATTTCCATAATATTGGTAAAAATAATTACCAGTACCAGGGATAGCTGTATTTTGGAATAACGTAACAAGTAAAGACACATTCTTTCCAACAGTAAAATTATTACTATCCAAAACTATTGTGGTAGTAGCAGAATTATATTTCTGTCCTTTAGCCCTATCAACAAGACTAATACAACGCCCAAAAACAACCCCGCAACTAGTAGCCCCGTCAGGCAAGATATCTACCGACATATCAAAAGTTTGAGCCTCAACTGTAGGCTTCTGTTCAGTAGGTATTTTGTCATCCTTTATAGATACTTTTATAATTGCCCTCTGACCCACAACAGGTGGATTAGGCTCTATGCTTATATTTAAGGCATCTACAACACTCCTATCCACAGCGGTACCAGTACTAGCCTGAGCATTAACCTCAAGGGAAAACGCAAAAAAAAGGCCAGAAACAAGAAAAAGTACAGAGGCCGATAATCCTAATTTATAGTTCACAATTTTCAAAATTTTCAACAAAAATCTTTTAAAACTTACTAAAGAAAACATGTATTTATACAAAAATATTATAACATATTTTATACAACACTCTGAATAAAATAGCAATGCATTAAGAAGCTAATATAGCATTTCTTTAAACAAACAAAAAACACAGGTCTTGCACCTGTGTTTATGACTTAAAGAAAAACTTTAAGGACTAGCATTATTGGGATTATTTGCCGGTGGAGGATTATTCCCAAACTGCTCTTCACAAACCTCTTTTGCCTTGGCAAGTTTTCTAAATGGGGACCCTAAAGTTTGTTGAATTTCGGCAGCTATACACTGATCTACAGTTTGATACTGTCCGAACCTCTGATTCTCATGCTCACACTGCCTTATAGCTTCTTGATACTGTGGAGAACTAAATGATATTCCACCTGTCTTAGTGTCCATACAATCTGAATATGCGGTGGAATTATAAATTTTCGGATTACGCAATGACACAGAATTATTTGTTGTATAAGTATTTACATTCTCTGTAACCCCAGCCCTATTTCTTTCCGCTTCTCCATCTATACACACCTGTACATTTCCATTAGTTGTGTTTAACTGCCCTCTCATACACTTAACCATTGTACTATCCCCCTCCAAAGCAACTCTATTATTCCCATAATTACCCAGACCATCACTTTCCCTTCTCGTAAAATTCAAAGCCGGTGTATCAGATATAACGTTAGAATCATTCCTATAAGGGACAACTTCTTCTCTATAAGGAGTAGGACTATCTCCTATACCTGTATTAGGTGAATCGGTAAATTCATTCAATACCTGAGGTTGTCTTTTATTACCATCCTCATTGAATGCAAATTTTTGATCCCCAGTAATTAAAGTGGAATTAGAGGAAAAATTTTTCGAATCGACTTTCTTATTAGACAAATAAGTAGAGATAGCATAACCCGCTATCACCTGCTCCACTATTAACATTGCTGCAATTAAAAATTTTGTTTGATAGTTCATACCTTTTATCTAAGTCTAATACTTTTAGTATTTTCCCAACTCTTTACAGATGAAAACTTTGATGTAAATGCACCTGCCACTGTCCCGTCTATATCTATTTGTAATTGCTGAGCCTTTGCAAAACCAGCACCTTTTACAACTATATTATAGAGCAAAATTTTTCCAGGGGTAGCGTCACTTGGCAATGTAGCATCATATTCTACTTTCTCTGGTTTATTTACCGTATCCTGAATATCTACTCTACCCGAAGGCGCAGTTACCTCTATTCTAAATGGACCATCACTTTCCTTAAGACCTGTTAAATCCACAGAGATAACAAAATTTTCACCTGGCTTAGCATGGGTTGGGCTTATATCAAAATTAATTAGATAATTTTTATTAAATTGAGGGTTCTCCGCCTGAGCAGAAGGTATAATTCGAGTAACTTCATTAATTCCCTCACCCACCAAACCAAGACTTTCATCTAACAAAGTATTTTTAGCATTCCCATTTCCCCCAGGTAAAATATTTTGAATTAAATTAGATGCCATATCAGCCAATACATTTGCGAAGAAAGGTAAGTTATCTGTTTTCAGGTTAGTATTCTGTTCAAGATACGACTTCAAATAATCACCAGTACTCCTTGCAATAAAGTTTGCAGGAGAACTTATTATATTACAGGCATCAACTATTGGTTTGCCTACTTTATCAGGCAATGCCATTAATTGGTTGTAAGACTGCTCCCTTGCAGCAAATGCTTTATCAATCTCTGATTTATTAGCATTATTATCTACGAGCTTCTGATAAACATCATTTGCACTCTCATAATCACGTGACACTGTAGAAGTTTGAAGATCGATATTTTTCTGTTGACCAAGAGCAGAGGCACAACTTCCTCCAGGTGAGGTCCTAGAGGACATAAAACCATTACTCGAAGCAACCTCACTATAAGCTGCGGACATACCTGCTGAACGTGCTGTATCTGCCCTAGCTGCATTTATTAATTCCAGAGTCATCCAGTTATTATTCATACCAGCGACCCTTGCCATCGATCTTTCAAAAGTTAAATCATCTAAAGGTATCCTCGATGGATCGATTCCCAAATTTTTCTCTGCCCTAGCCTGAATCAAAGTTCTAGCGGTCTGAAGTCTCCCTGGTGCATTCAAATACTGAGCCTGGAGTAAAGATCTCAGGATCATTTGCTGCTGAGCATCACCTGCATAATTCTTTTTTATATAGTCCATAGCATAAACTTGTGTCCCCAGTACATCTGCATATGCTAAAATTTTTGGAATTCTATATCTTTGCACTAATGAGTTTACAAACTTCGTTGTATACGCCTTGCTTAAATTTAAAATAATCCTTGTCATTATCGCTCTTAAAAAATCTTTCGTTGAGGCGTTAAGCAGTGCTTGCACATCGTTCAACCTTTGTTGCGCTTGTTCCTTCTGAGCCTTTAATTGAATCAACTTTTGTTGAGTATCAAACTGTTGTCTATAAGTAACATCTTTAGCCGAAGCTATCTCAAGTGCATCTACTAAAGATTGAAAACAAACTACTCTCGACTGCAGTGCCGCAACCATAGCACCTAGTTTAGCTGACTCAGCAGCGCTACCGCCTATGAGAGCAAAACCACCGCTAATAGAATTTAGAAATCCTGTTCCCTGCTCAAGCGCCGCTGTACCTTGATCGCAAGCAAGTGAACCCGCACCGGTAGCAGTACCCTGAACCGTTCCCTCAATGGGTGTACCAAAACTCATGAAGTGACCCGCGTTAGCAATTGCATCCGGAACACCCCAAGGACCATCGATATCAACATCGAGAGCATTTGCAGTTTTTGGTTCACCCAAAAAGGGAACGATAAAACTTACAATCAAAATTCCGATTATAAATTTTTTAAATAAAATCATTTTCATATAGACACCCCATATTTATTCTGAATCTCTACTTTTACTCTTTCCATTTTTTCTATAAGAGCAAAAAGAAATTGTGTATTAGATAACAAAGTCTCCTTAGAACCTGTATCAGAGAGTGCTATCGCAAGCCTTCCTAATACTACGTAATAAATAGATTTGTACTTGTGATAATCCTCTAACTCTTTAGGTACACTCATTCCCCCGAGCGCTGTTACCATAGCTTCAGCGCGTTTTTTTGAATCTGCCAATACCGCAGGGTCTTCGCTGTTCAAACTAGCAAATAAATCTAAAACATTATTTTTAGTTTCTACATAGACCGTATCTCTTGCATATTTTTCTATTGCCGACTTACCAGATTCAGTAGAAATTCTTACTTGAATCTGCTTGAGCTGATCATCACTTATAATCGATTCAATCGATGGAAAATTACTTAATTCATCAGTACTCGCACCCAGAACTTCACCAGCGGAATTACTTGGATCAAGCATCGCAACCGCCTCTGCGGTCAAAGCTTCATCTTCCTGGGGAACTTGCAATTTCTGATCAACTTCTTTTTTTACTTGGTCATAAGTTAGCTTTTGTTTTTCATCAGTAGGAGCCGAAGACTTTTTTCCAGATATAGAAAAACCTGATTTCATTACTATCACCAAAACCAAAAGAGCCGCGAGACCTGCGACTAAACCTAAGTGCCAATATGAAAACCCACCTATATGCGAGTCAGAATTATTTGTTTGCATTTTATTTTAGTTTCTAAGATTCTGTGTACGAAAAACTTGCCTTGACAAAAATATGTCAATAAACAAAAGGCTTTTCTATAATTATTCAATTTTATTTTTGTTTCGAGTGAGTATTTTTCCAAACTCTATAACAATTATAGCACATCTGAGATTTTTTTGCAAGAATATTCTTAATCAGCTAGGCTAAAGTATGAATAAAAAAATATTTTTCATTCTCATTCCCCTACTCCTACTAACCACTTCTATTCTTCTATATCGAAAATACACAGTGAAAGAAAAAACTGATCAAATTTTAAATCACAACGCACTCACAAAGACAAAAGTTATTTTTAAAGATAAAACCGAAGTAGAAGTCGAAGTCGCAAACACAAACGAAACTAGAGAATTAGGTCTGGGACAAAGGAAAAGTCTACCAGAGAACTCTGGAATGATATTTGACTTCACCTATACCAAAAACGCATTCCCCTCCTTCTGGATGAAGGATATGCAATTTGCTCTCGATATAATTTGGATACGAGATAATAAAATTATTTCTATAGACCAAAATATTCCCGTACCCAATAATAACTCCTCAGATAATCTACCAACTTACCAACCACCCGGTTATGTAGACTATGTTCTTGAATTAAATTCTGGATACACAAAAAAATACAACATTAAAATAGGTGATCTAATAATAATAAAAAATTCTCCCTAACTAGGAGAATTTTTTTCTAACTCATTATACAAACGAATCCAATCTTCAAGTGTCAGATTCTGAGGTCTGGTCATCACATCTATTTTTGCTGCATCTAAAACCTGTAAAACTTTTTCCTTCGGTAACAATAAATTATTTTGCAAAGTGTTATGGAGTTGTTTTCTTTTTCCCAAAAACGCAGCATGTAATATTTTGAAAAACCTCTTCTCATTAACTTCATGAGCCTTAGGTTTTTTATCTAAAATTATTTTCACAATAGCACTCGCTACTTTGGGTGCTGGAAAAAAATCTCTCGCCGGAACAACCTCTAACATTTCAGCACTACCATACAGCTGAACAGACAAACCTAATAAATTTCCCCTCCCCTCCCCCGCAGTAATATTTTCTGCAACTTCTTTCTGAGTTAATAAAACTAATAAGCTCGGTTTCCTTTCAGCTTTTAAGAATAACTGAATTATTTTTCCGGTTATGTAGTAAGGAATGTTTGCAACAACTTTATAACCATCTATAAGCTCATCCCAAAAATTTTCACTTAACACATCACCATAAATAACTTTTACATTTTTATTTTCCTTAGTAATATTTCTCAATCTTCTTTCAAACTGACGATCTTTCTCAATACACAAAACCCTGCCCGCAACTTCTGCTATCCTTGTAGTTAAATTTCCTATCCCAGGACCCACCTCTACAACAAAATCATTTTTCTTAATTTGAGCAGCATCAACTATATCTTGCAAAACAAAATCATTCAGCAAAAAATTCTGCCCAAATGTTTTATTCGGAGTAACTCCGATATTCTTCAAATATTGTAAAAAAGTTTCCTTTTCCATAATTCACTATAATTAATTCTCTATTCCCTATTCGTCATTCAATTTCCTCATAAATCAACTCATCAGAGTATGCTCCCAAATTTCCATTACTGTACTGCACACTCCCTGGAGGTAATACTTTTAATATCCTAGAAGGTAAACTAGTTCTTGCGTCCCCGTACAACACCCTTGTCCTAGCATACACTAAAAATAACTTTTGTCTTGCCCTAGTTAAACCAACATAGGCCAATCTTATTTCTTCAGATAACTCCTTCTCATCAAGCAGACTTCTACTGTGAGGCAATATCCCCTCCTCAAGCCCCACAAAAAACACAATATCAAACTCCAACCCCTTAGCGGAATGAAGAGTCATTAAAGTTACACTATCTGTTAATTCCGTTTCCTCACTATCAGTTACCAAAGCAACTTCCTCTAAAAAAACCACCAGACTATCTCGCCATCCAGAATCTCCAAACTTAGAGGCAACTGAAATTAATTCCTTGACGTTTTCATATCTTTCTTCGCCTTGTTGAGTTTTATCTCTTAGATAACTTTCAAACCCAGTTCTTTTAATTACTAATCGTAAAAATTCCGCCAACCCTACTTTAGCATCGGTATTTCTTAAAAAATCAATATCCCTAAAGAACTCCTCGGCCTGAATTTTTTGTTTTGCAGATAATTTGACTTGCAATAATTTGTTCAAAGTTTCAGAAATATCAAAAGAATCGAGATCTGAGATAATCCGCAAAATACCTTCAGTAGATTTCTCACCTAAACCCCTAGGGGGGATATTAATTATTCTTTTAAGACTAAGAACTTCCTTTGGGTTAACTACAAATCTCAAATAAGCTAAAAGATCTTTTATTTCTTTTCTTTCATAGAATTTTAATCCCCCTACGATTTTATAAGGCACACCCCCCTTTACCAAAACCTCTTCAAGTACTCGACTTTGTGCATGAGTTCTAAATAAAATTGCAAAATCAGAAAGAGATCTATGGTGCATTGAGAGTCTAGGCAAACTCGATAAATCTGTAGACAAACTCGAAATACCCTGCTTTTTAATAAAATGATCAAGAATAGAGAATGGTTTTTCCTCTACCAGCTCCTCCTCCACAAATTCACTTTCACGACCATTGGCTATTTCGATTATTTTTTTCACAACAAAAAAGGCCTCCGCTCTTTCATTCTCTGCTTCTTTAACTTTAACCAATTCACCCGCTTCATTTTCAGTCCATAACACTTTAGTCTTCTGCTCTTTATTCAAATCTATAACTTCCTGAGCTACTGCTAAAATATGCTTTGTCGATCTATAATTCTGCTCTAACTTAAATACTCTTGCATCCTTAAAATCTTTTTCGAAGTCCAAAATATTCCTCACACTACTCCCCCTGAAACCATATATACTCTGTGCATCGTCTCCCACTACAAAAATATTATTATTTGTACATAACATTTTCAAAAAAACATACTGAGCATAATTAGTATCCTGGTACTCATCTACCAGGATATACTTAAACTTATTTTGGTATCTTTCAAGAACGCTAGTACTGGCTTCAAATATTTTTACAGGTAGCATTAACAAATCATCAAAATCAACTAAATTTTGGTTATGTAAAATATTCTGATATCTGGCATAAGAATCTCTAATAACTTTCTGTATATCAGCTGGAAAATCCAAACGTATATTCTCCGGAGTCTCAAGTCTATTTTTCGCCTTACTAACCTCAGACCTTATAAAGGAAGGAGAGTATCTTTCATCTATATCTAATTCTTTTACTATGTCCTTAAAAATTCTCAAACTATCATCTGAGTCTAAAATATTAAAAGCATTAGTGTAACCCAACAGGCCAATTTCTCTTCTCAATATCCTCGCGCCTATAGAATGGAAAGTACCAAGTGTTGGTAAACTATCAGGAATAATTCCCAAATTCATACTCTTGAACAACCCTTCAATTCTACCTTTCATTTCTGCCGCAGCTTTATTAGTAAAAGTAACCGCCAAAATCTCATCCCCCTTAAACCAACCTTTCTCTACTATATATGTAATCCTATACGTTAATACCCTAGTTTTACCACTACCCGCTCCTGCCAAAACCAAAACCGGCCCCAAACCAGCTTCTACCGATTCTTTCTGCTGATCATTTAATTCACTCAAATCCATATAATAAATTTTCTATTTTATTTTTAATTGTTTAATTCTAACAAAAATCACTATTAGTACTACAAAAAAGTATTATCAATATTAATAATTACTAAAGCAATCTATATATTTTTAAAATATTGGAAATAATAATTTCAAAATATGCAAATAAATCTAGCTAAAATAACTCAAAAAGCCTCATATTTAAGAGAAAAAAATATTTTATCTACCTTAACTAAAAGCATTTCTGGCTCACAAAGTTAAAAATCCTTGCCTCTCAAAACTTACTTTTATAAAATTACATCTAGATATGACAAGTATCTCGAATTTTATAAAACGAATCAATTCGGTAATCCGAATTTTCAGCTTTTTAGCTCAATATTGGGCAAAAAAACTAATATACTCCCTCAAAAGAAATTCAAGCATTTTAAAAAGGATTCATCTTAAGTCCTTCCCTGCTGTTCATATTAAACGACTTGGTTTCTGGGACTTATTACTTACTTTTTCAAGTGAACTTGTAATCTTTTTCATTGCCCTATCAATTGTGTCTTTCAATCTCTACTTTTTTAAACTAAAACCTGAGTCTACAGACAAAAGCCTTGCAAGTATCATACTTACTTATCACCATCCAGAAGGAGACAAAGTATACGGCAAAATCGCTTCCATAAAGACAGTTATAGAACAAAAAAACAACCCTTTTATACAAGAAGCATACGCTGAGACTACTCCCTTCTTGGAATCCGCCGGCGAAGAAGAAGATGACTCAGCAAATAATCTAGTAATCAGCGATTCTAATTCTATAGTGAAGCCTAATCCTGATTCTGTTTCTGAACTTATTTCCAAACAAGTCAAAGTGCACACTGTCGCTGAAGGAGAAACCCTTAGCGGTATAGCCAAAGAATATAAGATATCGACGGATACCATCGTATGGGCAAATAAATTACCATCACATTCCGTTAAACCAGGTTGGCAGTTACTAATTCTACCTACAACCGGTGTATTGGTTAAAGCAGACTCAAACACAACCCTTCCAGACATCGCTCACAAATATAATTGCGATTTAGAAAAAATTATCTCCTATAATGGACTCGACGGTGCAGATGATATTGAAGAAGGTAAGATAATCATAGCTCCTGGCTGTAAAGTACCCCCACCACCACAAATAGCCAAACCCACAACTCCCAAAAACAACAAAGGTACGACCAAAACACCCAAACTCACACAACTAGGCAAACACTTCTTCCCTCTCGGATATTGCACTTACTATGTCGCAAGTCGCATGGAAATAGATTTCGGCGGCAACGCTAACGTCTGGCATATAAACGCTGAAAGAGCAGGTTACGATACCGGAAAAATTCCAATGGCGGGAGCAGCCGCCGTTACCACAGACGGGCCTAGAAGATATGGACACGTAGTCTTCGTAGAAAAAGTAACAGAAGATTATATAGAAGTTTCAGAAATGAATTTCAAAGGATGGAATGTAATTAGCAAAAGAAAAATCCCAATCAACAGCCGTAGCATTGTAAAATACATCTACCCCAAAAAATAAATCAAAAACCTCCCCAAGGAGGTTTTTGATTATTGAGATTTACTATTTCAACTACGATTCCATTCAATTACAGATCGATTGCAAATTTTGAGTCGAGTTTCTTATACTTATTTATTCTAGAATCCAGCTTTGCTAGTTCTAGAATCAGCTATTGACTAAGAGCGTCAATGCTATTAATAGAGCGATCCCGTCGCTAAGGCAAAACCAAACCAGCTGAGTTATTGTCTGCATCTTGTGTACTAACAGGTTCAGTAGTGAGGGTTATCTGTTCAGAAGTAAATCCATCTCGTCCACTAAAAGTTATATCCTTAAGAAGCTGTACAGATTTATTTGCCTGAGATGCCACAGGGGTTAGATTTATTTTAAACACCAGCGTCTTAGCTGGAACAAAACTCCCGCTACCTGAAGGTAAAAGCCCCGTGTTCCATATTATCTTACCCGTTGCTGGATCAAACTTCACATTACTTGCATCCCTTGGAGACAAACTTCCTTTATCAAAACTCTGTGGATTAATTGGCATAAACGCTGTAAGTACTCCATCGGTAATATCATTAGTAGAATTCTTCAAAGATAAAGTTACTGTATAAGTTGTAAGTTTATCCACTTTTGGTGGATTTGCCCCAGAATTTAAGGTTAACTGAGATGTCACCTGACCCACGGTAGCAACTTTCAAGGATAACTGATTTCCAGGAAATGGCGAAGAATATTCCTGAGAAACTATTTTACTAGATATTTTTACATCGATATTTTTACTATTATCCTTCACAGCTGGATTTCTAACAGCAAAACCAAACCGAAACTGACCACGTCCATTAGGCGCCAAATTCTCTAACAAACCACTGCTTGAAGCATTCCAAGTAATTGTATTTCCTGAAACAACACCTCCATCGCTAGTCAAAGTAGAAAGATCAACTGCCTTACTATCAATAGTGACACTTATATTCACTGAACTTACCGGCCTATCTGAATTATTGGCAAAATCCACTTGGAAATTTGGCCTTCCTCCTGGTCTCAGAATACTTGCTGTGGCACTATCAGGAGTAATCACTAAGGATAAAGGAGTACTAGCTATTAAAGTAGAGAAAGTGCTATTACCTTGTACAAAAAATGTACCGGAACTTGAAAGAACTAAAAATTCGGCCTTCATATTCTTTGTTTCCCCAGGCCTAGCCTCTGTATAAGTACCCTGAATTTTTATACTCCCTGATTGACCCGCCGTAAGCCTTCCTATCGACCAAGTATTCCCATTTAAATCCGCATTAGGTGATGTTGAACCCACCTGAAAACCATCTGGATAATTAACTTGAATTCTACTACCAGCTATATCGCGTGAAGAACTATTATTGTAACTTAAAGTATATTCTACTAATTGGGATCTATTAGTATTTACCGGACCATTCCATTCAATACCAACATCTGAAGCAGTAAGCTGCACATCTGAAGTAGCCTCTTTAACAAATTCAGAACTTACGCCAGAAAACCTATAACTATACTTCGCCGACACTTTTCTACTATCACCAACTCCACCCTGCGCTTTAAATTTAACAAAGATAACGGCATTTTGATTTGCCACCAACTCGGGTACGGAATAAAGCGTACCATTCTGATCAGTGGAAGGTGGAGTACTTTGCAAAAAAGTCGAGCCTTCTGGCAAAACTACTTCCAACTGACCTGGTGCCAAAGTCTTAGTGTCTTGATTTTCAACCCTAAATTTAACAACCACTTCACCCCCAGCCGAGATATTAGAAGGTACATCTATACTTAAATTTATCTTTGCAGGAATTGAAGTCGTCACTGGACCTTTAAAAAATACCAGGTACACAAGAACGCCAATAATAAGCAGCCCAATAACAATGGCCCATATAAACCACTTATTCTTACTATAAAATCCTCCACCACCAGAAGACCCACCAGTCTCCCCACCAATAATTCCCCGAGTTTCCTCGTCTAACACTGGTTCATGTATTTTCCTAATTTGAAATCCGTCCATAAATAAAAATATAAATATATCTCAAGTATACCACGTCGCTCACAAGCGACGTGGCAAACACGAATCTCACTAAACAAAAGCTGCGGAGTTTATTTTTCTTTCTATCTGGTAATCAAAAAATCTCAAAAGCAATTGCTTGAGCTCAGAAACCCCCGAAAGCCCTTGGGGTAAATTCGTAGCTACACTCTCGCTTAGCACCCTATATGCTTTAACTACATCAACAGCCACAGGAATTCCATCACCCGCCTCCTCCTTCTCACAAAATCCACCTCTACTAAAACTAAATACTGGGTATCGAATAATATCTTCACCCGCTCCCAAAACTGAAAACCCCAAAACCTGGACAAATCTAATTACCGTATAACAAAAAAATTCATCGGCAGGATAACTTTTTTCCTGCGACATAAAACCTAACACTCTTATCATTAAACCATACAAATGCAAATCTACTTCCTCATCAGGAGTAGACTTAATAATAGCTTCTGAAATCCAATAAAACACTCTAGTCTTTTCATCATCCCTCCATATTTCAGTAAACATTTTTTCCACCTTCCCCCCAGCAACAATCCTCATACCCTCCTTACCAACAAGCCTAAGATTTACTTCACAAGCAGGTAAAAGCAATGACAATAACTTACTGCCTTGTTTCCTAACACCTTTAGCCTTTACCCTAATCTTACCTTTCTCTTTCGTATACAAGGTAAATATTTCATCAGCATCACCAACAACAACCCCCTTCAAAACCACCCCCTTCACCCGAACTTCCCTAGACATAAAATTATCCGTTCACGTTAACAAGCCAAGCCTGCCCGACCACAAACCCAATCGCGAAAAATAATATAGATATCAGAAACCAAATACTTACTCTAGTCCTCGCAACAAGTGTAAATTTTCTAATTATATCCTCATGAGCAGAGGCCGTAGATTTATCAACCCACCGTTTCGGAGACTCCCTCATTGCGTCTATATGTTTAGGGGAAAAGAGTTTTATCAGATCACTCCTGGAAATAACCCCTACTAACTTATGCGCATTGTCTATAACCGGTATAGGATTTACTCTTTTTGTTGCAAACAACTCAGCCAACTCTTGAAGATTCGTTTCAGGTCTCGCGGTCACCAACTGAGTATTCATAATATCCTTAGCTTTTGCATTTATTATTTCATTAGCCTCATCGGATACAAACTTTTTATCACCGCGATTAAACTCCACATCTTGTAAAAGTTTAATGTAGGTCGGCAAATATAACTTCGATTCTGAAGTTATAAAATCACGCTCCATAATCACACCCAGCAAAACATTCTGCTTATCAACAACCGGAACCCCAGTAAAATGCTTCTGGTGTAAAATATCCGCAACCTCATTCACCGAAGTATCTGGACCTACTGACACCACATTAGTGGTCATTAAATCTTTTACAAACATTTTTATTTTTGATTATTATTTCTAAACTTACAAATTATATTTTTAAAAATCCAATCCAAATCCCCTTACTAGAAATTTCTGCTTGTGTTTCAAAATCCACTTCCACTTCCAGACTCTGTTTTACCTGATTAACAAAAGTTTTCTTCCTGTCCAAGTATTCTAAGATTACTTTTTCTAGATCTGCGTCAGTTGTATTGTAATATACATCTACCAAATCACCGACTTTCAAACCACTCTTCTTTCTCAGATCCTGAACTTGCCTCTCAAGCTCACGAGCGAGTCCTTCTAATCTCAATTCTTCATTCATCTCAGTGTCCAAAATAACAGATATCACCCTAGAAGCATCCTCTGCCTGAATTGCAGCTTTCTTATTAACTAAATCATTCCATTCAACTACGGATTTAACGTTTAATTCCTCTAATATTATTGCCACCAAGTCATCACTTAAATTTATACCTTCCTCTCTCACCTTAAAAGCCATTGCAGCCAATGGTTGTCTTACAGAAAGCTTGTGTTCTTTTCTGACAGAGTGCCCCAAACTCACCAACTCTCTTACAACATCCATTGAGTTCAATATCTCTTTATTAAAAACCCTCTCCTCTGGCCACTCTTGCAAATGAACAGACTGACCACCAGAAATATCTTTATAAATAAATTCAGAAATAAATGGCATAAAAGGAGCCAAAATCTTTGAAGTCGACACTAATAGATAAGCATACACTTTTAGCCCACCCTCATCCTGATCGCTCTTAAACCTCTCTCTACTTCTTCTAACATACCAAGTAGATAATTCATTTACCCATTCCAAAATCGCCTTGCCAGCCTTCATGGTATCGTAATTATCTAAATACATTGAAACACTAGCTCTAAGTTGAGCAAATCTTTCCAAAGCCCAAACATCAAGAACATGACCAGATACAGGCAATTCCTCAAAGCTAAACTTTTCTTTCGTAAGTAACCTAAAAAAGCTCCAAACATTATACAAAAGTAAATTCATTTTTTTATTTACTTCATCTACGCCTCTCTCAGAAAAATTTATATCCTCCCCCAAAACCACTGGACTTGTTAGCAAATAAAACCTCAAAGCGTCTGCGCCATACTTCTCTAATATCAAATTCGGATCCGGATAATTCTTCTTGGATTTACTCATCTTGGTTCCATCCTCTGCCAATATGGTTCCCGTGGTCATCACATTCTTAAAAGGAGCATGTCCAAAAACTATACTACTAACAACATGCATAACATAAAACCAAGCCCTAGTCTGAGGTATATATTCAACAACGAAGTCAGCCAACTCTCTTTGCTTGAACTGATCTTTATTTTCAAATGGATAGTGGAACTCAGCAAAAGGCATACTACCACTCTCAACCCAACAGTCTACTACCTCGGGGATTCTTCTCATCTCCGATCCACAAGACTCACAATCCAATATAATTTTATCTATATATGGCCTATGTAGATCCAATTTATTTACTTCTATCGCACTAGGATTCAACTTATATGCTTCTATATCAAACTCGCTGTAAACAGTGTTAAAATTTCTAGATTTTGTAGCAAGCTCTGAGACAGAACCAATACACACTTTGTTTCCACAATTCAAATTTTCACACTTCCAAAACGGTAATGCAGTAGCCCAATACCTATTTCTAGAAATATTCCAATCTGGAGCATTTTCAATACCCAGTTTAAATCTTCCATGCTTCAAATGAGCAGGATACCAATTAACCTCTTCATTATTTTTTAATAAATCTGGTTTTATTTTTTGAATATTTATAAACCAAGCAGGTATAGCATTGTAATACAACTGAGTTCCACATCTCCAACAAAACGGGTAACTATGCAAGTAATTCTCTTCCTTATAAACCAAACCTCGTGTTTTTAAATCATCTAACACTACCCTATTGGCACTCTTAAAAAATTTACCCGCCAATTTCTCTCCCATAAACGGCAAATAATGCCCTTTATGATCGAGCATTGGCTCTCTCGGTAAACCTTTTTCTTTTGCTAACAAATAATCCTCTTCACCGTACATAGCTGCATTATG
Source organism: uncultured Candidatus Saccharibacteria bacterium (assembly GCA_964384035.1). GTDB lineage: Bacteria > Patescibacteriota > Doudnabacteria > UBA920 > UBA920 > CAYLIB01. The sequence goes on along the minus strand of CAYLIB010000012.1, from coordinate 5,515 downwards.
AACCACCCCAGTTCCATCTGTAGTCGTAACAAAATCTGCCGTAAGAATTCTATGAATTACCCCCTCACCCTTTCCTACATAGTTAACAAATTCCGAATAAAGTGGCTCATACGACAAACCAACTAAAGACCTCGAAGATACCTCTTTTATCAGAGTATAATCCCCATCCAACACGTCCAATCGTTCCTTTGCTAAAATAAACTTCTCAACACCTTGACTCACCATTACATACTGGATATCTGACCCTATATTTAGGGCGGTATTACCTGGTAAAGTCCAAGGTGTAGTAGTCCAGGCTAATACAAAAGTTTTATCATCAACAAGAGAATCAACAATTCTTTGTCTAGGTGTAAGCCTAAACTTTGCGTATACTGAAACTTCATTTATCTCTTTATAACTATTGTCCATTGCCACCTCAAAATTCGAAATCGGCGTTTCACATCTTGAACAATAAAGCAAAACTTTCCTATCTTCGTAGATAAGATCCTTTTCCCACATTTGCTTTAAACCCCACCACACACTTTCCATATAAGACGTATCCATTGTCTTATAAGAATTCTCAAAATCTACCCAACGAGCAATGCGTCTAACGGTTTTCCCCCACTCATCAACATACTTTAAAACATTCTCTCTACATGCTTGGTTAAATTTTTCTACTCCCAAATCTTCAATTTGTTTTTTTCCTGAAATCCCCAAGTCCTGCTCTATCATGTTTTCTATCGGTAGACCATGACAATCCCAACCCCATCTTCTTCTAACATAATTTCCCTTCATTGTCTGATATCTTGGGATAGCATCTTTTATTACTGAAGGTAATATACTTCCATAATGAGGTAGCCCAGTGGCAAAAGGAGGTCCATCAAAAAACACATAAGGCCTACCTTCCTTAGTCTGGTCTAAACTCTTCTCAAAAACCTGATTATCCTTCCAAAAATCTAAAATATCCGATTCTATTTTGTTAAAATCGGCGACTCCAGAATTTTCTTTTTTTTCATTATTTTGCAGACTCATAAATAGAATATTATATTATCTTATTACCGAAAAATTAAAGGGGGTTGAATGAATCTAAAATTTGTATGCTCTAACTGCGGACAAAAGTACGTTAATATCCAAAATTTCTGTGGCTTTAGCATGCAATATATTGTATGCGCAGAATGTGGGTGCACTTACCGCGATACTACTTTTAAAGAATGCCATATCTGCTCTTCAAAAACATTTCTCCCACTAAATGGGTTGTGTAAGGGTAAATTACTTAAGATCATTTGGGTTACCCCAAACCTCTGGTACGCTCCGCATGGAATATAACACACCTTAGCCTAGTTCGATTGCAAATCCTGAGTACAACTTTGGAAAATTACAAGTACTACATCTCCTCGAGAGCTTCTACGCCTAATATATTTAGGCCATTTTTTATTATTTGAGCGGTTGCCCTGGATAGTGATAATCTAAAATTCTTTCTTAAGATATCACTTTCAGAATTTACTGGAACAGCTTCGTAAAAACTATTAAAAATAGAAGATAACTCAAAAAGATATGTACATATCAAACTTGGCAATTGCTGTTCCGCTGATAATTGTAAGATCTCACTGTACTGAGTTAATTTTCTCATTACCAACAATTCTTCGTCTACAAATTCATCCGTATTAATCCCACTACTTTCCCTCAATTCCTGAGCAGACTTCGCTAGTATGCCATGAATCCTAGCGTGTGTGTATTGTAGATAAGGTCCAGTATTCCCCTCAAAAGAAATAGCTTTTTCCCAAGTAAACACATAATCCGATTTCCTATTATGGGAAAGGTCAAAATATTTTATCGAAGCCCTGGCTACCTTGGAAGCAACTCTTTCCTTATCTGCTAAATTTGGATTTTTAGTATTTATTATTTCTAAACTCTTTCTCTCTGCTTCTATTACTAAATTCTCAAGAGAAATAACATTCCCTTCCCTAGTTGAAATAGCTCCAGTGGGTAAACTCATTAACCCAAAGTCAACTAACTTACTATCAGTCTCAGCAGGATACCCTGCCAACTCCAATACTCTAAATAACTGTCTGAAATGATGAGATTGTCTATTATCTACCACATATAAATTTTTATAGAAATCCCATTCAGTCTTCCTATATATATAGGTAGCAAAATCTCTCATATGGTAAGTAGTTGCTCCATCACTTTTTATTAAAATACAACGACCTAATCCATACTCTTCCAAATCTACATACCTTTCACCCGTCTCGCCACTCTTTACCAGTCCTTTCTTTTCAAAATCCTCAAGTACCATAGGCATCTTATCTTCATAAAAACTCTCGCCCAGATTGTAATCAAATGGCATCAGCTCTAGCAACTCACAGTATCTGTTAAAATCTCTAACACTTTCCGATACAAACCATTGCCATAATTCCCGATTCTCTGCGTCGCCATCTTCTAACTTCTTAAACTCATGTTTTGACTTTTCATACTGACCAGGATCCTCTTTAACCAATTTATTCATCCTTATATATAACTCATTTAAATTGTTAATAGGATCTTTCTCTATAAATTCCTTATTACCAAACGTCTTATAAGCATGTATCAAAATTCCAAACTGCGTACCCCAATCACCAATGTGCGTATCAGAGATTACTTTATAACCCAAGGTTTCGTATAACCTATGCAAACAATCGCCTATCACTGCACTTCTAATATGTGCTACATGTGGGGGCTTAGCTACATTATTTTGAAAATATTCCACCACCACCGTCCTCTCCTCACCAAAATTACTTTCCCCAAATTTATCTCTTTTGTCTAAAATCTGTTTTATACTTCCCACTAACGCCTGTTTAGAAAGAGAAAAGTTAATAAATCCAGAGATCGCAATTACTTCCGAAAAATACTTTTCTTTATCCGAGATTTTTATTAATTCAACAATTTTTTCAGCCAATTCCTGAGGACCCCCACTAGCTAAACTAGGAACTTTCTTGGCCAATACCAAAGCAACATTACTAGCGTAATCCCCAAACTGAACCTTTGGATAAGTGACCGCAATTTCCAATTCCACACCTTCCCCTACCAGGTTTTTCACTGCATCCCTAACTATATTTTCTACAATATGTTTCATTTACCAATTATATCGAAATACTGGGCTTTTGCAAAAAACAACAAAATTCATTATAATTATATTCATTTCCAACTTTAGGGAGGTTTAAATCTTGATAAATCTTTACTGCAGGTTCATTTTATTCATACTTGGAATAGCCTTGCTTATTTCAGGACTCTTTGGTTATTCACTACATTTTTTCGGATGTTTTACCCACCAGATAGGTGCATATCTGATAGCATCAACCCTAATCGGCCTCGTCCTCTCCTCAGGGGTCATTGCTTACGAACAAGAATACCTACACTAGCTTAAAAGCTGGTTTTTTTAATGGATGAATTTCACATTTGAGAGTAAAATATCTCTATGACTCAACTGGCAAACAACAAGAAAGCAAATTATGACTACGATATTAAATCCACGTTAGATTGCGGAATCGTACTTGAAGGGCGTGAAGTTAAATCATGCAAACTTGGAAACATTTCTCTTTCAGGTAGTTATATTACTGTAAATTCCAATACCGTTTTATTAGTAAACTGTCATATTGGACCTTATCGTTTCGCACCAAATACAAATTACAACCCTCTTAAAAGCAGAAAGCTACTTTTAAAAAAATCCGAAATAGACAGCCTCTTAGGAAAAGAGAAGGGTTTAATAATAGTTCCACTAGAAATATATACCAATTCTAGGGGGCTAATAAAAGTTAAAATCGGTATCGGCAGAGCTAGAAAAAAACAAGATAAGCGTGAATATGTAAAAATCCGTGACACCAAAAAAGAAATCAAAAAAATAACTGGTTAATTACCATGATCAAACCAAAACCCATCAAGGACATACTATATGTCACGACTATAATCATGCTACTCGCGGCTTTTGGGCAATCTTTTTATAATAAACAAATTCACAAGACTTACACTGTACCAGTAATATTCTATAACCGTGACACAAAATTAAATAATGAACTTATTAAACTTATTCAGGAAGCAGATCAAAAAGTTTATTTTGCAGTTTACACATTTACCCGATATGACCTGAAAGATGCTCTTCTTGCCGCGAAACACCGAGGTGTCGAAGTTATTGGTATAACAGACAAAGATCAAATTAATAATATACCCAATCAACAAAAAATTATTAAACAATTAAAAGATTCAGGTATCCCCGTTTACACCCAAAACCACAACTACATAATGCACTTAAAAGTATTAGTCACAGAAAAAGCCTACGCATCAGGTTCCTACAACTGGACAGCAAATGCTACAGACAAAAACGACGAAATATTAGAAATCGGCACAGACGAAGCTACAAGAAAAAAATACGAAGACATCCTTTTAAAAATATTCGATAAATATAAATAAACGACTGTAGTTATTTAATCTTTTAACTTAATTTATTTCGATTCAAGATTTTATTTAACTCTTAATTAGCATCTGACTTCTCCAAGAACAAAGACCAAGTCGGAAGATGAAATAAAATATGAAATCCCCTTTTTCTTAATATCCCGTGCTATACTATAAGTATGGATAACCTAGTAAAAGCAGATATATTTTTCTTCATCACTACTATAGCTGTAGTAATTCTTACTATTTTAATTTCTGTAGTACTTGGCTATCTCATAATAGTCCTTAGTAATGCGAAAAGAATATCCATACAAATCAGAAGACAGGCTGAACTATTTGAAGGTGATATAAACGAAGCTAGAGACTATATAAAAAAACAGGGAGTTACTTTAGCTACCTTAGTTAGTCTTAAAAATTTTTTTACAAAAAAATCTAAAAAAAGTAAATAATAGAACACAATGAAAAAAACGAACAAAAGCACAGTTGCAGCAGCAGCTACAGGTATAGCCGCTTTGGGAGCAGCCGCAGCCGCAGGTATGTATTTTTTTGGAGGTAAATCCGGTGCCAAAAATAGACAAAAAGTGACTCGTTGGGGAGAAAAAGCAAAAAAACAAATCCTGGAAGAACTCAAAGCCATGGAAAAAGTTTCTAAATCAAACTACGATTTAGTAGTAGACGCTGTCACCAAACAATACAAAGATCTAAAGAACGTAGATCCTAAAGAACTCCAAGAATTTGCTAAGGAAATAAAAGGTCATTGGGATTCTATTTCAAAAGAGGTAGGTGGAGTAGCAAAAAAGATAACTAATCTTAAAAGCAAACCAACCGCTAAAGCATCTCCTAAGAAAAAACCGATTACAAAAAAAATAGCAAAAAAACCAGTTACCAAAAAAGCAAAACGATAATTTTTTTATAAAATAAAAAGACCCCTTCGCTAGGGGTTTTTGTTTTTATAATCTACTTTCAGCAGTTCGGTAATTAATTATGTTATCCACCATCCCTTCTACCAAAGGAGACAACGCCCCTCGTTCGAACCCGCGTTCTTTCGGACCAGGTCGTTTTAAATCCTTATCTAGTCCTTTATAAAACGGGGACTGCATCTTATATTCAC
>CAYLIB010000011.1:0-39976 GCA_964384035.1 uncultured Candidatus Saccharibacteria bacterium | reverse complement strand
CCGTTTTGGGTTTGCACTGTTGGAACTGAATATGTTCTTGGCCATTGTTTTAGTCTTTCTTGAAGAACATTACCTATGTGCATGGAATCGGTAACCATTGGTTGCTTCTCTAATTGCGCTACTACTTGCTCTTGTTCTGGAATAGCAGCCTTTACTTCTGTGACTTCTGTTAACTGAGCTTCGACAATTTTTCTGTTAATTTCTTCAGGGTCAGGTTGTTTTGGGAGGACTTTGGTTTCAACTTTTTTTGCATCCTTTTGAGCACCCAATACTTCTTGGTATCTTTCGCCACTCAGCAAAACAAAGCTAATTTCCCCTTCTTCGTCTAGAAAAATGAGTCTACCGTTTTCTTCTCTGCATAATCTGAAAATATCTTTTAGGTTTGCCATAAAAATTTTAAATAAAAATGTATAGTTACTGTACACTTTTTACATTCAGAGTAGCAAACCTGAGGGCTGGAATAATCTACAAAAATAAAAATCCCACAATATATGTGAGAGGTTTATCGTTCCTTGAGCAAATCCAGCAAGTCCTCGGTTTCTCCTATACGCCGAGTTATAAGCTCTTTCGGGAAAGCGTCTTTACCCCACCCGGTGTGGAACTCTAAATTGCCCAAGAAAACTAACTGAGCTTTTAGCATTTCTTCTGGGCTTTTACCGAGCTCGGCGCCGAGACCGTAGACAACCTGCTGTATCCATACATCAGAGAGAGCCTGACAGACATCTGCATCTCTTAAAATTTGAGCCAAAAAGGATATATCTTTTGTTGGCAATTTATAGGGATATTCAGTTGGCCGCATTATACCAACTATCTCGTCACAGAAAGGCTCATCGTCTGGCAGTATACATTCTTTTAAGCCCCTAACTGCTCTTTCTAAATTCAGATCATCAGCGCCATACATTCCACTGTGGTTAAAATCATGAAAAAGTCCGGCAATGAGGAGGTTGCGCATACCTCTTCTTTCCATGCGTTTGTACTTGTAATATTCACAAGCACGATAACATGCTACCGTAACATGCAGCATATGACGAATATTATGATATGGGCGCTGTAAATTTTGTGCTTTACTACTTACCACACGAAAATAATGAGTCAGATCTCCGTGGTATAGGTTTGCTTTATTCCTGACGACATCGCACACGCTTATGTAATTACAAGCTTCCATAGTGTTTCTCCTTTGATTTTGACTTCCGAAAAGAACTCGAAGTATTGCATATTTTTAAGTTTATGAAAACAACCCAATAATAAAAGCACGAGATTATCTCGTGCTTTTATATTCTCCTTCAGGCGATTACATACCTTTACGGACGTTGATGCCTTGACGGGATTCTATGATTTTTTCTGCTACGTTTCTTGGAACTTCGCCGTAGTGGTCGAATTCCATTGAGTAACTTGCTTGACCTTGGGTCATACTACGTAGACTTGTAGCGTAACCAAACATTTCGGCTAGTGGTACAAAAGCGGAAATGATTTTTAGGTTTACCCTGTCGTTCATTTCGTTTATTTGCGCACGCTTGGAGTTTAGGTCACCGATTACGTCACCCATATTTGCTTCTGGGGTGGTAACTTCTACTTTCATAATTGGTTCAAGAAGTACTGGCTTTGCTCGCTTAACAGCTTCCTGTAAACCTTTACTTGCTGCGATCTTGAAAGCCATTTCAGAAGAGTCAACTTCGTGGTAACTTCCGTCGTAAACAGCAGCAGAGAAGTCTACTAGAGGGTAACCGGCTATAACACCGTTAGCAGCAGATTCTTGAATACCTTTGTCGATTGGTTTGATATATTCTTTTGGAATGACACCACCGACAATTTCGTCCTTGAATTCGTATCCTGTACCTTGTTCTTTTGGTTCTACACGAAGGTAAACGTGACCATATTGTCCTTTACCACCAGATTGACGAATTTATTTGCTTTCAGCAGTAGCTGTCTCGCGAATGGTTTCTTTGTACGCAACTTCTGGTTTACCAACATTGGCTTCAACTTTGAATTCGCGCTTCATACGGTCAACGATAATTTCCAAATGAAGCTCACCCATACCAGCGATAATAGTTTGCTGGGTTTCTTCGTTACTGGAAATTTTGAAGGTTGGATCTTCTTCTGCAAGTTTTTGCATAGCAATACCCATTTTTTCCTGGTCGGCTTTGGTTTTTGGTTCAATAGCCATGGAAATAACTGGGTCTGCGAATTTAATTCTTTCTAACTGAACTGCGTTGTCGACATCGGAAAGAGTATCTCCGGTGAAAGTGTCCTTTGGTCCTACCAAAGCACAGATGTCTCCAGCAAAAACTTCTTTAACTTCATCTCTTTGGTCTGCACGCATACGCACCATACGACCAACGCGTTCTTTGTTGCCACTTCTGGTATTTAGAACATAACTTCCAGCCTCTAATTTACCAGAGTAAACACGGAAGAAAGCGAGTCTACCTACGAATGGATCGGTAGCAATCTTGAAAGCAAGGGCTGTAAAAGGTTCTTCGTCGGATGCTTTTCTTGTGGTCTCTTCACCAGTTTTCACGTTAGTAGCTTTGACTGGTGGTTTATCTACCGGACTTGGGAGGAAGTTTACAACTGAGTCGAGAATCATCTGTACGATAATACCGCGACCATCTCCACCAACAACAGGGAAGAACTGAGCTGACTGCGTTGCTTTTCTGATCGCAGAAAGAAGTTCGAGTTCGGTTAGTTCTTGCCCACCAAGATATTTTTCCATAAGAGTGTCGTCGTATTCGACAACTTTTTCGACTAACTTATGTCTCCACTCTTTAGCTTTTTCTTGGAGATCTGCAGGGATTTCACCTACTGTAAACTCTTTATCTGTGAAATCTTTGTAGGTGTAGGCCTTCATTTGAACAAGGTCTACGCAACCGTTGATTTCTTTTTCGAATCCTACTGGGATTTGAATTGGGAAAGCATTTGGTGAAAGACGTTTATGTATGGAATCGAGCGATTTCCAAAAATCTCCACCAGTTTGGTTGATCTTGTTAATGAAACACATTCTTGGTACGCCGTACTTGTCAGCTTGGCGCCAAACGGTTTCACTTTGAGGTTCTACACCCATTTTTCCGTCGAAAACAGTAACTGCACCGTCGAGTACGCGAAGAGAACGTTCGACTTCTACTGTGAAGTCTACGTGACCGGGAGTGTCGATAATATTTATTTTGTACTTGGTATCTGGAGCAAGCTTTACGTGCCTTGGAGTCCAGTAACAAGTAACTGCGGCCGAGGTAATGGTTATACCACGTTCGCGTTCTTGCTCCATCCAGTCGGTGACAGTTTCACCTTCGTGGACGGCGCCGATTTTATGAATCATACCCGTGTTATAGAGAATACCTTCGGTGGTGGTGGTTTTACCAGCATCGATGTGGGCAATAATACCTATATTTCGGGTGACTTCTATGGGATATTCACGAGCCATATTTTTCTATTTCTGTGCAACGATGTACGGCATCGCATATTTTGGTCTCTTTTTGCCGATTTTCTCCGTGCGCCTCTATGTCGTCCCGCTGCGGACGCCTCCGAGGCGTACTCGAAAATCGCCAAAAATAAACTCAAAATCTGTAATGCTTTTGTATTTATCGTATTTTCGTTGTACGAGAGTCTATTTAATTAATTGACTTTAATGTTAAATTGTTGTATAATGTTATTTAAAACCAAAATTATCACAAAAACTTCAGGAGGAAACTATGACTGATGCATTCATTAAGCTTCTTAGTTGCGGTGTCTGCTTGATTTTGGGGTTCATCCTGCCGGTAATTTTTTACTTTGCTGGCTATAACTCCCATCCCCAGGATCAAAAGTACTTTGATGCCGCTGTCATTATTAGCGGCATCATAACTATCCCCCTTGGGTTATGGCGAGCCGCCTTCTACTGGAAGGATGTGAATAAGCATTCGCATCACCACCACGAAGCTCATCATGAGGAAGACCACCATGAGAGCGGGCATGAGCCTGCTCATAAATCAGAGACCGAACACCAACCAGCCGAGAACCATAGCTCGATTTGCTATGGGGTGGACCTGGAACTTCGTTATGTGCTTTCCGATGGAAAGGTGCATATGGAGTATCCAAGAACACAGCCCGTGTGGTTGGATGCAGAAATTAGTGAGGATGACCATTTGCGGATGGTCGAGGCGTACTTTGTCCAGAAATTCTGGTCAGACCCCTCGACACTTACCGCGAGAGTCATACATCTTTACCGGAATGGTAAAGAGATCCCTCTCATAGAGACCTAAGGTAACGCCTTAGGTCTTCTTTTTATTTCCTGTTGAAACGAGCGAAGTGAGCGAAGGCTTTGTTGGCTTCTGCCATACGGTGGGTGTCTTCACGCTTCTTCCATGCTCCACCTTGCTTGTTCCAGGCGTCCATAATTTCTATGGCAAGCTTTTCGTGCATTGGCATACCTTTTTTGCTTCTGGCAGCAGCAATCATCCATTTCATACCGAGGGCGGTTCTGCGAGGTTCTAAAACTTCCATTGGAACTTGGTAGTTGGAACCACCGATTCTACGACCTTTAATTTCAAGCATTGGGGAAACATTCTTAAGAGCTTGATCGAAGACCTGACGAGCATCTTTAAAGCCTTCGGTGTCTTTCATTTTTTCCGCTACAACTTCCAAAGAAGAGTAGAAGATTTTTTGGGCTACGGTTTTCTTACCTCGTTCCATTAAATAGTTAATGAACTTGGCATATTTTACACTCGAGAATTTTGGATCTGGGTGTGGGGTGTGTCTATCGAAACTTCTAGATTTACGTGGCATAATATTCGAATATTGAATGACGAATATTGAATGACGAATAATCTCACACTAGTCTCCCTCGTTATTCGTTATTCTCTATTCGTTATTCTTGTATTACTTTCTTTTCGCGCCGTATTTGCTGCGGCCTCTTTTTCTCCCGTCGACTCCGAGAGTATCTAACTTCCCTCTTACAATGTGATAACGGACACCGGCAAGGTCCTTAACACGACCACCGCGGATAAGCACCACGCTGTGCTCTTGTAAGTTATGACCAATACCAGGGATGTAAGCTAAAACTTCCATACCGTTGGTAAGTTTTACCTTGGCAACCTTACGCAAAGCGGAGTTTGGTTTACGAGGGGTAGTAGTGTAAACCTTGAGACATACTCCTCTCATAAATGGAGCGGCACCTTTGCTGTCTGTAGTTTTGTTTTTGATAAGGTTGATTCTGCGGTGCAGAGCCGGAGCCTTACTTTTTGCGCGTAGAACTCTTCGTCCCTTGCGAACCAGCTGGTTAACTGTTGGCATATCTTTTTTTGCTATGCTTAATTATTATATTTCCAACAAAAAAACCCAAAGCATTAGACTTTGAATCTTATGCTTTTCGCCTTGCTGGTACTGCGTGAAGTCGTACGCATACTTCCCAGATGACGAACCAAATAGGTTATTTGCTAATTGCTTAGCAGACTTCGGTTAATTTGTTAGTTTTAATTTAATATATTTAGGTCATTTTGTCAATTGAGTTTGATAAGCTTTTATTTAAAATATATAGTATACGAACTTTGTGAGTGTAAATTTTGGAACTGGAGGATTTTATGAAAAGGGCTTTTAAGTGGAGTTATTTCAATTTTAACTCTATGTTCGGTCTACTACATTTGCCTAAAGATGGAATTAAATTAGAGATACAACCCATAGTGCCAGATGAAGACTGCTTGATTGTAACCAATTTGAAGAGAAGAAATGTGACGTCTTATTTGGACCGTCATGAGATTATCCAGGTCGAAGATAATGACGATCTTGTCATTATCCCTGATCCGCCCGACTACCCAGAATGTGTAATAAGGGAAACGGTTTATGACTTAAATATTGATCCCAAAAAGGTTTTGATAGCTCCAAACCCCTACTTGGTGAGCGACCCGAATTATTCACATGTTCTTTGCTTAGAAGAACCAACTATTATCGAGACCAAACAACGGGACAGTGTTTTGCCTACGGTTTACCATAAAAAAAGAAAATATAACAATGCAACGATGTATGTTGATCTGGATCTCTACGGGAAAGTAAGAAAAATTGTAATTGATAAAGACCTCGACCCGGAAGAGGCAGCAGACATTCTGTATGACTGGCTCAACAAATCTGCATGTCAGAAAAGGAAAAAAGCATACGGAGCATTATGGGAACAAAAACAGATGGACAACAATTCCGTGATGGGAAGTGTACAAGAATGGTTACGACTCTTGTATATGAGGGGTGTTGAAAGCTTTCGATGGTCCGGTCATTTGATTAAGATTGAAGACCACCCCGAGGATGAAAACCGGATGAGGATATTCTCTGGGAAGACCGAACTTAATCCTATAGATCTTGGGCGTCTAGGATTAATTGATGAAGCATATGTCGGCAGACTATAAAACCAGAATAAATTCTGGTTTTTTTATATCTTTATATTTTACTAAATCTATCTCTTTTTAAATTCTGGATTAAGCTTAACCAATATCTCGTCGAATTGATCATCGGAGTAAACTTTACTATCTACAGTGTATCTCTGCGGGTAATATGCATTACTAAAAAGGTGGAAACTTAAGTTAGGATCTAGAAAAATCAAACCGAAGTTACAGGAAACATCGAAACCACTTTTAATCACCTCTCCTGGAATTAAATTGGTTTTAGAATAGAAAGCATAATATTCAGAATCCTGAAATTCTTCTTTTTCTATTGGTCCCCTAGTTTGATACTCGAGTATAGGCTTTCCATGACAACTCAAAAAATAACCCTTGAAGCTAGTGGATCTGTATGCAAATACCTGATTCATATTTACACTGCTTGATGTTGGCGCTGGTTGTATTTGTTCGGGTTGGAAATCTGAATAACCAAAAAGGTCCATTGCCAGACAGAAGAAAATTAAAACTATGAGTCCGATTTTTATAATCTTTTTCATAGTTTTATTATAGCACTACAGACTGCAGTAGAAAGGAATTCCTGTGAACAAAAAGAAGAACTTTAAGACAGGAAGATATATATGGCCTAGCAACCCAGAATAAACGAAGAGCAGAATAAGGATAAAGCCGTACTGCTCAAACTGGAAAAGTTTTCTGACCCACTCATCATTTAGTAGACCAGCTAAAACCTTGCTTCCATCCAGTGGGGGTATTGGAAGTAAATTGAAAATACCCAAGACAAGGTTTATCTGTATAACTTGCAGTAAAATAGGACAGGAAAACTGATTAACTAATCCTAATTTAAATGGTAAGGCAAATAGAATAGCGAGGAAAAAGTTACTCAAGGGTCCCGCGAGAGAGACTAAAATCATCCCTAATTTCCTAGGCTTTAAACTATAGAAATCCACGGGAACGGGTTTTGCTGAACCCAGAACAACAGGACTTCCAGCCATTATTAACATTAGTGGTAGTAAAATAGATCCAAATACGTCGATATGAGGAATAGGATTTAAGGTTATACGACCTTCGTCTCGGGCTGTACTATCACCTAATTTTTCAGCAGCCAACCCATGTGATACCTCGTGTACAATGGCTGAAAATATAAGAACTACAAGAGAAATAATTGAATTCATAGGAAAATTATAGAATATATAGAGTAATGTGACTAGAAGACTTGCTTTTATTTGTGATTTTAGTTATTATATACAGGTTAATAACGACTGATTACTATCTAACTAACAAAAAACTCACTTATGCCAAGAATGTGCACGGTCTGCGGAAAAACCTACTCTAGAACTATAAAGCGTTCACACAGTATGCGCGCTAGCATAAAAAGACTCTCACCAAACCTACAGTGGATGAATGTCCCAGGGGCAAGAGTGAAGGCTTGTACTAGATGCATAAAGACCAAATCTAAAGTATAAAAAAATAGTGGATATCCACTATTTTTTTATTTAGTACATGTATTTTAGTACTTTACAATCTTATCGATTTTATCATAGAGATCAAAAAATTCCTGACTACGTTTATTTCTAGGTCTATGAAGTGGAATGTCCACGAATGCTTCTATGCCTGCTGGTATAGGTGTAAGCATTGCAATACGGTCTGCCATAAACAGCGCCTCCTCTATAAGGTGCGTTACCATTACTAGTGTGGTTTTTTTCTTTCCCCATAACTTTAGAAGATCCTCTCTTAATTTGCCTGCATTAAAACTATCGAGTGCTGAGAATGGTTCATCTAAAAAAATAATATCTGGATCTATTGCGAGCGCTCTCGCAATACCTACCCTTTGCTTCATCCCACCGGAAAGTTCTCTAGGCATAGAATTTTCGAAACCCGATAAACCCATTTCTTCTATTTTTTCCAGAACTTTCCTTTTTCTAACCTCTTTATGTACGCCTTCCATTTTTAAACCAAATTCAATGTTCTCATATGCGGTTAACCATGGAAAAAGAGCGAATCCTTGAAAAACGAAACCTACTTTTAAATCTGACGGTTTTTTAACATGACCTGTGGTAGGTTTTTCAATTCCTGCGAGAATTCTGAGCAAAGTACTTTTACCACTTCCTGATGGACCTAATAACATTAAAAACTCTCCCTCACCTACTTCAAGAGATACATCTTTGAGTACATGCAATCTTTTATTGTCTTCTTCGAAATATTTATTTATATTTATCGCGCTCAATATACTCGACATAGGATTATTCTGAAAGCAACTTATGACTTTTTTCTAATAGCGGTAGCCAGATTATTTTATTAAGCGCGAAAATGAATAATAGCAATGCGAAAACACCGAAAAGAGCTACTCTACCGGTCTCACCGTGGGCAATAAAAAAGCTACCCAAACCTGCCTGAGTAATCCCGACTATTATCTCAGCTCCAACTACTGCTTCCCATCCTTCACCTAAGCCGACGACTGAACCCGTTACTATTCCTGGGTAAGAAAGTGGTAATGAAAAGTAAATAATTCTTCTCCAACCTTTTGCCCCATAAACCTGGGCAGCCTCCTCCCATTCATATTTAGTGAGTTTGAGAGCGCTAATTATGGCAAATAGAATTGGCCAAATAACTGTTATCACAAGAAAAGTGATAACGGTCAGGTCAGATTTACCGAAATATGTTACTGCGAGAGGTAATATGGCGAAACTTGGAAAACTTTGCATAACATCGAACAATGGTAGGAAGAAATCACCAATTTTACCACGTGTAAGTGTCAGCCCTAATAGTAAAGCAATTACAACAGAGATTACGAAAGCGATAACAAGCCTAAGGGATGAAGCGATGAGACCTGAAATAAATTCATCGGTATTTACGAAACCCCTAGGTGCAGCAAACCATACAAACAGAAAAGGCAATGCAACTACTAAAGTTGTTACTAACGCATGCCACCTTCTTTTATATATTCTTACGTATTTTCTTTTCTTCTGCATTAAGTTAAGTATATCATCACCTGAAGCTTCTTAAGAGATTTTCTGCCTCTTCCTTTTTACCTTGATTAACCAATGAAATGTAGAGTTGTCTGTAACTGAATATAAAATTTGGATCTAGGGAAATAGCTTGTCTAAAATCTTTTTCAGCTAAATCATACCTACCAACTTCTCCAAATAAATTTCCCCTATTATGGTAGGCTACAGGATTTCTAGGATCCAAAGTGATTGCTTTCTCATATGAGGCAAGAGCCTCTTTGTACATATACTCATCTGAGTAGGCCATCCCAAGATTATTATAAATCCGGTAACTATCGGGAGCGAACTTTAAAGTTTGATTATAAAAAACTATGGGATTTGCCCATTCTTTTATTCTTAGCACGCTTCTAGTACCAAGAAATAAAAAAATGACTATTAAAACTGTTACTATTAAAGTTTTGCCATTTTGAAATTCACTCAGCATGGATTCTATTACTAAACCGATTATAATACCCATTCCGATAATAGGCAGATATAACCAATGCTCATATAGCATTCCATTGATTGGGATTAAAATATTTGAAGTTGGTATAAAAGCAATGAAGAACCAGAGTAATCCTAACCAAATAGGGTTTCTTATTTTCCAAAACTTTAGCGTTATGTAAATAGTAAAAGCTATTAATATCAAACCTGGGATTGCACTAAATACAAATGGATTGACAATAGGATCTACAGATCTTTCCATATGTAGAGAACGCGGCCAAAAAACCAAACCGATATAAATGCTTAAAGATTTAAAAAACGTAAAAACCCTTACATAGAGATGTTCTGAAAAAAGAGTGGACTTATCGTATAAATTAAAAGTATTTTTAAAATTGAATATAGTTGCCCTAAGTACCAAATAACCTACAGTGAATATAAATAAGGGAAACGTATAAAGGGCGGTTTCCTTAATTCTACCAAATAGATCCTTGTATTTAGACTTATAGAATATTATCAAAAAACCCAAAGGACCTGTAACTATGGCTGTCTCTTTTGATAACTGTGCAAACGCATAGAACGACAGGATCAAAATAAGATAACTTGCCCTATCGAGTAAACTAAACTTTTTAAATCCTTCATAAAAGTTTAAAAGCAGTTTTAATGTAATTAAGATAAATAATACTGATAATGAATCTCCTAAACTATTAACATAAGCAACGGCTTCAACTTGCACAGGGTGAATTAAAAATACTAGCGCTGAGATGAAAGCTATAATCCTTCTTTGAAAAATTTTTTTCAAAAAAAGAAAAACTAATATCGCATTTAAGGAATGGATAAAAGCATTTACCAAATGCCAACCAAATACACTCTCGCCAAAAAACTTCCATTCCACAGCGAACACTGTTAACAAAACGGGTCTCCAGTAGTTACTTAATAGCGAACTTCCAGCTATGACATTTTCCGAAAAGTACTTTGGAAAGTAGGAAAAACTTTTTATATAAACATTTTTTAAAATGAAATCATCATCATCCCAAAACATTTGGTTATTAAAACCGAATGAGTAAACAAAAATCCCCAAAAATAAGAGGAAAATTGATATATAAACCTCTGGATTTACCCAAAAATAACACTTTAAAATATCCCAAATATCCCCAATTTTCTTGACCATAGTTTTGTTATATGATACCCTCTTCACACGGGTGAACCTCCTATTCTCCTGGCGGCTGCAGTACTTGCCTTGGTTGCAAAGTACGATGGCGAAGCCAAGAATGTCAGCTGTGAGGCATAGCTTTCAAGGCAAGAGCCGCCAGGAGCTTTTTTTCAAGGGGGACCGATATTATTTCTTCATAAAGGAGGAGGACTGATGGATATTACTTAATACCATACCTTTTGCCAGTCAGTTTTTCTCCTGCAATATTACGCAGTAAATCCTGCGAACTTACATAATCCTCAAAAGAGGATTTTTTTAATACATCTTTGCCATTCCTCGTTCTTGAACTTTTCTGAATGCGCGTTTTAAATAGAGAGCTCCTAAAATCAAATACAGCAAATTTAGACCGAAAGCATAAATTACAAAATTAAACTCAAATTTACCCTCAAGGACTACTTTTCTCATACCTTCAAAAACGTATGTCATGGGTACAAGCTTAGCAATGGGCTGTAACCAGTTTGGGAGGGAGGTTATTGGGTAATAAATGCATGAGAGAGGAGCAAATGCCCAACCAACGGACCATGCAAGATTTTGTAATTTTTTCCCAAAATTTAAAATAATTCCAGCAACAAAGAATGATAACCACCAGCCGGACATGATTAGCATTAGGAAATAAGGTAGTATATAAAATCCTAAATCGTAAAACCAAACTGAATAAAGCAGATAGGCTACTAAAGAGGCGAAAATAAATTGGATAATTGCTTTAAAAAAAGATATTAACAATGCTGCCACTATCCACTCATTAAATTTGAGTGGTGATGAAAACATATTTATGAGGTTTTGACTCCAAATGTCTTCTAGAAGCGACAGCGGTACCTCATATTGCCCTCTCCAAAACACGCTCCAAAATACTAATCCTAGAATAATGACTACAATAAGATTTGCATCTGAGTTTTTAGTTAGATAACTACTTGCCACCCCCCAAAGAACCAAATCTAAAACAGGCCAGTAAAACATATCTGTCATACGGTCTAGATTCCTCCTGAGTGAATATAAATTTCTGAGGCTTACGCCGATAATTCTATTTAGGGACAACATAATTGGGTTAGTTCCAGTTTGAACTAAATTTCTCTAGAAAATAATCTTCGAGATCTGCACTTTCGACGATTATTTCTTTGTAAATTACTTCATTTTTTGCGAGCAAAGAAAAAAGTTCGGCAACTTTCGATTCTTTTGTGCTTATTACATAGAAGTTACCTTCCTTTTTTGTTCCTAGAGATTGTATTTTCATAAGCTTCAAAAAATCTTCATGAGGAGATGTCACAAATAACTTCACTGTACATTTATCCAAACCAGAAGCAAGTTCTTTAGGTGTGCCTTGTGCAATTATTTTACCAGCATCTATGACTACAACTTTATCACAGACTTCTTCTACTTCTGCCATATTATGGCTTGTAAATAAAACAGATACTCCCCTTTCTCTCTTTTCTTTGAGTACTAGTTTTCTAACGAAATCTGCCGTTGCCGGGTCTAGCGAGGCTGTGGGTTCGTCCAATAGTAAAACTTTAGGGTTGTTAATAAACGCTTTTGCTAAGTTGACCTTGGTTTTCTGACCAGCTGAGAGATTGGTGAACTGCTCATCCCAAAGATCACCTAAGTCGAAAATTTCTTTTATTTCTAAAACCCTTTTCGCTCGATTTTTAATATTATAAAGCCACGATGAATAAATCAGATTCTCTTTAGTCGTTAAATCGTAAGGTAAAAATGTGTAGGTTGAACTAAAATTTACTTTTTCCAAAATTTCACTTCTGTTCTCTTCTGAAAAAATTTTGCCAAAATATTTCAGAACTCCGGATGTTGGTTTAAGTGCACCCAAACACATTTGGAGTGTGGTTGTTTTTCCTGCCCCATTTCTCCCAAGCACACCTAAAACCTCCCCTTCTTCCATGGAAAAAGAGATATTATTTACCGCGGTAAATGGTCCGAATTTTTTTATTAGATTTTTTACTTCTAGGGCCTTCAATACCTAACTCCTTATTATAATTTAAAATTGAATTAATTTTCCTTAGACAATAATTGATTTCCAGTCTTGGACAAATTTCTCTATACCTTGGTCGGTTAGCGGATGTTTTATGTCGTAAGATGAATAAT
This sequence comes from uncultured Candidatus Saccharibacteria bacterium, assembly GCA_964384035.1. GTDB lineage: Bacteria > Patescibacteriota > Doudnabacteria > UBA920 > UBA920 > CAYLIB01. Next base: position 26,897 of record CAYLIB010000011.1, on the reverse strand, counting down.
CTTCTTTCAAATCGACTATTTGTTTTTGAATTTCTGATAGGCTTCCAGGTAAATAGTTATAGTCTTTAGGGGGTAAGACCATCCCGGATTCGGCCCAAGATTTCAATATTTTAAAAGGTGCTGTGATTACATCTACTTCCATATGCAAACAGGCAAGGAAATGATCCATACTTCTTACGCTAGCGGCCAGAAGTTCAACATGCCCGTCTCCACTTTTATATAGCTCGCATACATTTTTTATAAAATCCATACCGTTTTCACCTCGGTCGTCCAGGCGACCAATGAAAGGAGACAGAAAAACCTGACCCTTTTTTGCACCTTTGGTTGCAGAATATACTGCGGCAGCTTGTGCCTCGCTAAAGACCAAAGTCATATTCACACTCATACCTTCCGCGATGGACTTATTAGCCGCATCTAGACCGCCTTTTGTGGTCGGATATTTTATATGAGCGTTTGGTATCCACGTGTTCATGATTCTTGCTTGAGAAAGCATTTCTTCACCAGTGGTGTTACTATCTGCATATACTTCAATAGAAACGGAACCATTAGGAATAAGTCCGCTTACTTCTGTTACGACTTGTTTATAGAAATTATTCACCTCTTCAGAAGTGAATTTACCCCCTGCCTGAAGTTTTTTTTGCGCTTCAGGGCTTTTTGCTATAAGAGATGGGTTAGTAGTCTGCCCGTCTAGAAAACCCAATAGTTCAATTATTTGTTTTGTTTCTTCCGGGTCACCGGAATCTAGAAATATCTTAGTCTTAAGCTCTTCTGGTTTCATTATTTTATAGATTAATATCAGTATAAAGATCTAGGCTTTTCATTTTATGCCAAATTCTTGCAGGGACCTCAGGGATACTCCCAGAGGAATCTAAGAGCTTCCCATAAGCTGTTGTTTTTTCTGCACCTACGGTAAATGCAATCGCATTATCCACTTTCTCTTTTAGAAAAATGTTGGTAACCGTTACTCTTTCTGAGTATTTACTTTTGTTCCCAACATTTACTCCTTTAACCCAAAACATTGGGTCTTCGAATAAGGTTTCAAACATAGTAGGGTCCTCTGGCATCGGCAATATCCCAGCTGTATGACCATCTTCACCCATACCTAATGTTACTATTACAACTCCATATGGGTTAACAGTTTTCCATGACACCAGAGATTCAGCGAACCAAAGAGAAAATTTTTCTAGATTCATATCCTCAGAAGGTAATGCATCTATTGAACTAGCCCCTTCTAAAACTGCATTCTTATAAAAAGTTGTTTCTTTTAATTTTAAGAAATTATTAATTTCTGGATCGGTTGAATATCTTTCGTCTAAGACACTGATAGTTAAGTTCTCATAGTCTAAGCCTGCTATGGTTTCCGGAAGAATACTTAAAGCACTTCCTCCTGAACAAAGAAATAACTTCTTCTTACCAGTGTGGGTGAGTAAAATAGAAGAAATTTTTTCCGAGGCATTCTTTTTTGCTTCCTCCAAAGTAGGATATTTGTGTATCTGCATTTTAGCTTCTCATGTTTACTGATTTGTTGAATATTTGATAGAAATGCAAGAAATTCTCTGCGATCTGTCTTACCGCATCTGAATTGCTTTTTTCCCCACTCCTTACTTGTCTTAGTGCATTTTGAAAGATGGTTCTTCCTGCAGAAAAACCTATTACTCCCGGCACCAACGCCCCGACACTTAGCCAACTCTCTACTTGAGGAAATGCCGCTCCCCTACTCATAACAACAAGCCCCACTCCCTCTCTTCCATTGGCTTGAATAGCTGAAACCAAATCTTGGTAATGCTTAGTAAGCTCAAACCCTTCCAAATGCCAGACATCCGGATCTGTTCCTGAACCCCTTAACTCATTTACCACCTGGACTGCCAATTGAGGCCTGATTTCCAAGTCGAATCTCCTGATGTCACCATCCACCTTTTTTAGCTGAACTTCTGTGGCTGGGATTCTAACCTCGATTAAAAGCCTAAGCTGCTTAGCTCTGGCATAAGCTGTTAATTCAGCAAGTTTTTTTTGTTGCGCTATTTTACCTAACTCATTTGATTCTGGATTATATCGAACCAAGGCCTTAATAAATGCCGGGTGATATTTTTCTATGTGACTGTCGAAATCCTCTCCGTATTCAAACTCTAGAAGCTCCATACCACTTTTCTCCACGGCTAATATAAAGGGTATTTCTTCGTTAGCTGCCTCTTTTATCACTTCACCCCCAGTTAATTCGTCTATAAAGAAGGTGGTATTGGTTTTTGGCATTCCTGTCTCTAAAGCTAGCTTGAAACCCTCGAATATAATCTTTTTAAGATTCGAAATTTCTTGCCAATCTTCTTGTTTTGGCTCATTCCCTTCGAGCTCCAATAAATGTTTAATAAAGCTACTTCTGTGGTCTGCGATCAGAATATACAGAGGACCAGGAAAACCTATTGTTTGTTTGTTTCCAAAACCGAACATTTGTTTTTAGGATAAAGAATAAAGAATGATGAATAGAGAATGAAGAATTAATAGATAGATTTCATTTCACCAAGAGACTTAGGGGAGAAGTCACTTGCATGACCAGCTTGGCCAAAGTCTTGCATTCTCTTGGCTATTAGTACTCTAATAGCTTCTCTGGTTGGTGTTAGGTAATCTCTTGGGTCGTATTTTTCTGGGAAGTCTTTAAAGAATTTTCGAATAGTACCGGTAATAGCTAGTCGAATGTCTGTATCTACATTTACTTTTCTTACTCCGTGTTTAATACCTAACTGAATTTCCTCTATTGGCACACCATAGGTTGGTTTTAGATTACCACCATTCTGATTAACAAGATCTTGAAGTTCCTGAGGCAAGCTACTAGAACCATGCATTACCATGTGAGTGTTTGGGAGTCTTTTGTGGATTTCGATAATGCGATCCATTACTAAAGTTTCACCTGTAGGTTTTTGGGAGAATTTGTAAGCGCCGTGGCTAGTACCCACAGCTACTGCGAGCGCATCTATACCAGTCGCATTAACAAATTCTACAGCTTGGTCTGGGTCGGTTAGTCTATGAACATTGTCGCCTGCACCTGCGCCGTCTTCCACTCCGCCAATAACTCCTAGTTCAGCTTCAACACTAACACCTCGAGCGTGAGCGTATTCTACAACTTTTTTTGTTTGTTCGATGTTGTATTCGTAACTTGCTGGGGTTTTGTGATCTTCCATAAGACTTGCGTCTATCATAACGCTTGTGTAACCGAGGTCGACTGCAGACATACAAGCTTCGAGACTACCGTGATCCTGATGAATTACAATTGGGATTTCTGGGTATTCTTCGCTTGCAGCCATCATGAGTGCGAATAAATAACGATCTCCTGCGTATTTACGAGCACCTCTACTTGCTTGAAGTATTACAGGGGAATTTGTCTCTTTAGCAGCCATCATTATCCCTTGCACCTGCTCCATATTATTTACATTGAATCCACCGAGCGCGTATCCGCCCTTTGCTGCTTCGTCTAATGCTTGCCTAAGTGTTACTAATGCCATATTTAGAATGAGGAATGACGAATGAAGAATGAAGAATAACCGAGAGAAACCTTACTTATGTTCGTTATTCTTTATTCACTATTCTTCATTCATGCTTAATTATTATTATGATGATGAGTTGTTATGTATCTGATTGTTTTTGAACTGGCGCGCATGACTACAGAATGTGTAATAGTGTGACTATTGGTCATTTTTACACCTTCTAAAAGTGGCCCATCTATTACGCCTGTTGCTGTAAAGGTGAGCATATCGCCTTTTGCGAGGTCTTCTGAACTATATATCTTAGTTGGATCGGATATTCCATATTTTGCTAAATTGTCTTTTTGTTGGTCGTTTTTCGGATGAAAACGAGCATAAATTTCTCCGCCTAGAATTTTAATAGCAGCGGAAGCCAATACAGCTTCTGTGGAAGCTCCAATTCCCATAAGTAAGTCTATCCCGCTATTCGGTAGACTTGGGGCAATTGCACCAGCTACATCCCCGTCGGTAATTAGTCTTACTCTAGCGCCTGCTTCTCTTATTTCTTTAATAAGACCTTCGTGTCGCTCTCTATCTAATAACACTACGGTTATATCCCCTACGTCTTTACCCAGAGCCTTAGCGACATTCTCTATATTATCTTTAGTGCTAGCGTCCAAATTTATAACATGTCTTGCTTTTGGACCGGCGGCAATTTTTTGCATGTACATATCTGGAGCGTTTAACAGACTCCCTTTTTCGCCACTCACAATAACCGCAAGTGCATTATAACGACCATATGCTACTGAATCGGTACATTCGAGAGGGTCGATAGCGAGGTCGAATTCAGGACCCCCTGTACCCACTTTTTCACCTGTGTACAACATAGGCGCTTCGTCTTTTTCGCCCTCACCTATTACAACTGTGCCGGAAAAAGCAATTTGATTAAACCTTAAGCGCATCTCTTTTACAGCGGCGCCATCGGCGCCGTGTTTATCGCCTTTACCTATCCACTCACTTGCTGCAATGGCTGCAGCCTCGGTAACCCTAACAAATTCTAAAGCTAAGTTTCTGTCCATATATATTGATTATTCTGTAATGTAACCATCTTGAATTCTAGCACTTTAAACCATAATTAGGCTAGATAATTGTAAAACAATTAAAAAATTGCACGAATCTTAACTAAAGAATAATAAAAAACACACCAGAGTATTAAAAATATAGTACAATTAAGTATGTGAATATCTTATATGAATAAAAAAATAAAAATCATTTTTTCGGTTAGTTTATTTATTATCATCCTAGTAATAATTGGCTACTTTATTGTTTTAAAATTTAGAAATACTCCCTCAAATCTTGTCGAAATTACGATTAGCCCTAAATGGGTTAATCAAACTCAATTTGCAGGTATATTTGTAGCACAGGAAAGAGGTTTTTATAAAAAAAGAGGTTTGTCAGTTAAGGTTAAAGAATATTCTTACGATACAAAACCCATTGTAGACGTCATGACTGGGAAGAGTCAGCTGGCACTAACAAGTCCTGCGGAATTCCTAGATGCAAAAAGCAAAGGTAATGACATTACAGCAATGGCTGCATTTTTTCAGGTGTCCCCTTTCGCTGTGGTATCGCTCAGTCAACAAAATATTACCTCACCTAGGGAATTTGGCGGTAAAACATTAGGAATAAAAGGCGGGGAAGGAGCGGAAGGACAGGCGGCTTACGAATTACTACTTGCATCGGCTGGACTAAAGCAATCCCAAGTGAAAATAAAATTTTTAGATTTTTCTCAAACTGAATTAAATGACCTCAAACAAGAGAAAGCAGATGTAATAAATTTATACAGAACTGACCAACTTTATTTATTTGATCAAGAGAAAACTCCCTACAACGTCATCTACCCCGAAAGATATGGAGCTAGTACATATAACGATATTCTTTTTTCAAAAGAGGATTTTGTAAAACAAAATCCTGAGATAGTCAGAAATTTCATTTTAGCAACGAGGGAAGGCTGGGAATATACCATAAAAAATCCAGATGACGCTTTGGATATTACGATGAAACAGACAACTCAGGAATCTTATAAAAACCGAGACTATCAAAAATATATACTCGAAAATAGCCTTAAGCTTATTAAACCAAAACAAGACACAGTAATAGGCCAAATGGAATACTCACCATGGAAAGACCTTCACGATATAATGCTTAATAGAAAACTATTAAATACCTCAATAGACCTAAACGAGGTCTTAAATCTAAAACTTTCCAATTAATTCATAGCTAGGCTTTTGAAATTTAAAACAAAATTACAACCCAAGATAATCCTGACGCTATTATTGGTATTTACGATAGTAGCCCCTTTTATTTGGTTATTTTTAGGGGTTCCTGAGTTGAATGAATTAAATTCAGGATTTTCATACAGAGCCGAGATAAATTCAGTAGATAATTTTTTTGACCAACAAAAAAACGTCTACATGGGAGAGACTAACTCTGTTTCCAATTTTTATACAAAATTTGTTTCGGGAGACAGTGAAAAAGTAACACTTCAAAACGGTTTTGAGGTTTTCTCTCCAGAAAATAAAACTATTTTTAAAGTAGATCGTGAGTATCAAATTGACGCCCATACTAAAACCCATGTACCTAGTTTAAGACCTAATTATAGGAATGGGTATTTGTTTGGTCCTAGAATGAAAGGAATCCTTACTCAAGAAAAAGATAAGGCGAGTTTTACCTATTGGCACCCCAATTATGATACCTCAATAAAAATGGATTTCCGGGGCGAAGAGTTGATTTATGGTTTGAGAGTTTACAGGTACGAGTCCAACTTCACGGTTGACCAAACGAACGACCTTAAAAATATACCTTACGTCGGGAAATCCCTTGGAATAAGTTTGGATGTAAATTTGCAAACTTGGATTGAGCCTTATACCGGCGAGATGGTTAAATACGAAGATCAAGCTGAGGCATTTTACTACCAACTTGAGGATGGAGTAAGAATTAGACCGTGGAATAAATTTCATAACAAATATACAGAAGCTAGCCTGAATGAAAAGGTGAGCCAAATTACTACTGATAGAAATCTGTATATTCTAGAAACCATTTTGATTCCGCTAGTATTTGCCATAGCAGCTTTGGTGATCGGTTTGTATTTACTTTATTTTCTACTAAAAGAGAAGTATGGCGAAAATAACCAGGCGGTATTTATCAGAATTGCCCAAATGGGCGTACCTATAATCATCCTTATCGTTTGTAGTTCTTTTAGTGTCTTTGTTTTCTGGTCCTCAAAAAAATTAATAAGCTCCCAAATAGAATCTGAATTTTTTAAAGAAAGCTCTGGTATCGAACTTTCCATAAAAAATAGATTGGATATTTATACCGACTCTTTAAAAGGAGCCCAGAGTCTTTTTTATTCTTCTGAAAATGTGACCAAAAAGGAGTGGGCGGAATATGTAGACAACCTAGATGTTCAAAACTCGCATCCAGGTATACAGGGAATTGGTTTTGCAACATATATAAACCAAAAAAACCTGACACAAAAATTAGCACATATTAGGGACAATTCATCGAAAGATTTTAAAATTTTTCCTGGGGGAAACAGAGATACCTTTGTTCCTGTAGTTTATCTTGAACCTCAAGACGAAAAAAACAAAAGAGCCATTGGATTTGATATGTATTCGGAACAAACAAGGAGGAGCGCTATAAATTTTGCCCGAGACTCAAATGGCATTTCACTTTCGGGTAAAGTTACTTTGGTCCAGGAAAATAGCACAGATACCCAGCCAGGATTTTTAATTTATCTTCCGGTATATAAAAATAGAGACACAATTTCTAACTTGGTGGAAAAAAGACAAAATATAGAAGGTTTTGTCTATGCCCCTTTCAGGATGTACGATTTCATGAAAGGATTGTTAAACACGCAGACAAATAGACTCAAACTTACAGTCTACGATTCGGGCATTGTTAAAAATACCAATGAGTCTAACTTACTTTATGAGACCAAGCTCAATAAAAAATGGGATGAAAACCTTAGCGATACCAGAGTAATTGATTTTGGAGGGACGCGCTGGGTAATAAAAGTTAACCCCGAGAAAAATTACGGACTAGACTTTATTAGACAAATTTTACCTTGGGCTTTTTTGATAGTTGGCATGCTACTTAGTATTTTGCTTTATATCCTATTACATACTTTTAACACTAGGAAGATTAAAGCTATGGAATTGGCAAAATTAATGACTAGCAGTCTTGAGTCTGCCAAAGCTAAGGATGAAGCCATACTTACCAATATTGGAGAAGGCATACTAGTTACTAATAAATTAGGGATAATTGAATATGCGAACGATGCGGCTTTAAAAATGTTTGAGTGCAGTAATGATGAATTGATCGGCAAAAAGTTTTATGATGCATTACGAATGGTAGAAGAAAATGGCGAACAAACACCTATTGATAAACGACCAATAGAACAAGCGATAAGGACGAAAAAGAGTGTAAGTTCTAGAAAATTTTATATCGACAAAAAGGGTAAAAAATTTGCAGCGCATTTAACAATTACCCCTGTCATGGTGGGGGGAAAATTAAATGGGGTTATCCAAACTTTCCGTGATGTAACCCAAGAGCTAGCTTATATTAATGAAATTCAAAAATTTCAACTTGCGGTTGAAAATGCGAGTGACCAAATAGTTATTGTAGATTCAGAAGGTAATGTACTTTATGCAAATCCTGCAACTGAAAAAATTACAGGTTACACTTTACTAGAAATCATCGGAACCAAGGCTGGTTCGTTATGGGGAGGCCTAATGGAAAATAGTTTTTATGAAAACATGTGGAATACAATAAAGGTCAAGAAGAAGAGCTTTGAGGGCTTGATAAAAAATAAAAGAAAAAATGGTGAAATATATTTTGCGGATTCCAAAATATCACCAGTCTTAGATGTTGACAACGACGTAAATTTCTTTGTAGCCATAGAAAGAGACATTACCAAAGAAATAGAAGTAGATAAGGCTAAAACTGAATTCGTTTCCTTGGCTAGTCACCAGTTACGCACCCCCCTTTCAGCGGTTAACTGGTTTACCGAAATGTTAATTAATGGCGACGCCGGTAAATTAAATAATGAGCAGAGAGACTACTTAGATGAAATTTACCGAGCGAATAATCGTATGATAGATTTGGTTAATGCTTTACTTGATACATCACGCATAGATATGGGAACTTTCGCCATAAATCCTGAAAAAGTAATAATTAAAGATATAGCTTCTACTGTTTTAGAGGAACTTACACCCCAACTTGAGCAGAAAAAACAAAAAATCAAAATTTCTATTGACAGCAAAATTCCCCACTTCGAAGCTGACCCTAAACTTCTCGCTATAATCTTCCAAAATTTCCTTACAAACGCTGTTAAATATAGCCCGCCTGGTAGTACAATAGAATTTAAATGCGAACTAAATAAGCAACGGGAAATACAAATTTCTGTTAAAGATAGAGGTTACGGAATCCCTGATAATCAAAAAGATAAAATTTATTCTAAGCTTTTTAGAGCAGACAATGTGAGGAAGAAAGAGACAGAAGGTACAGGCTTAGGTCTATATATAGTAAAAGCGATCGTTGAAAAGTCTGGAGGAAAGACCTGGTTTGAATCCATTGAGAAAAAAGGTACAACCTTTTACGCTACTTTCCCCATAAAAGGAATGAAAAAAATAAACGGAGAGAAGGGATTAGTTAACATAAAATAAAGAAAATTTTTAAAATAATCCCACTTTATGTGTTATAATCTAATAAATCATAGATAGAAAAATAAATTAAAAAATATGGAACAACATCAATCCTCTTTTAAAGAAAAAGGATTCACTTTGCTAGAATTACTTATTGTAATCGGCATAATAGCTATACTCTCAGTCATACTTGTGTTTGTGCTTAACCCTGCTGAAACGCTTAAAAAGTCTAGAGACTCTCAGAGAATCGCTGATTTGGCTACACTCAAAACTGCACTTGGACTGTATTTAACTACAGTAAGCTCACCAGACTTAGGTAATCCTGTCTTAGGAACTGGTGTTACTACAGCTCAAATTTCTTATAGTTATCCACAAAGCTCAGATCCTACCTGTGCTGTGAACGTTGCCGAAGGAACTGATGTAACTTCTGGCTCTACATTTAATTCCTCTGATATGTGCAGAATGGTTACCGCAGCAAACTACACTTTAGTCAGCGGTGCTGGTTGGGTACCTGTTAACCTTGGAAATATTACCGGAGGCTCCCCTATCTCCAACTTGCCTATCGACCCAACAAACACTGTTGCTGTTGTAACCGCCCCTACAAGCGCGGACTTAGTTTACCGATACACAGCGCAGGAAGTCGCAGCAAGTCCTGCCCCCGCAAATGTATTTGAATTCGACGCTATCTTGGAAAGCGCAACTTATGGACCAGGTGGCTCTGATGATAAATCTGCAAAAGACGGGGGTGACAATGATTCATATTATGAAGTAGGCACGAGCCTTAAACTCATGGGTACAGGATCTAACTACTAAACCAAACGCTAACAAATGCCCCTACAGTAGGGGCATTTGAATTTACCCCTCATGCTATACCTTCTACCTGTATTTATTGCAGCAATTTCGAGTTTATATATAATAGTTAGTTATTTTCGTAGAAATCTCGATATACGATTTTTAAAAATAGTAATTACTAGTCTAATAGCTACCAAGATAATTGTAGCGATCGGTTTTACGTATGCTCAATTTAGTGTCTGGAATAGCAGTCCTTTTACTCGCCTACTCCTTACTACACCATTGGAGCTTAAAATAACTGGATTGATCGCAAATCTAAGCAGATTATTAAGCTTGGAGCATAGTTATTTTATTTACTATGCCTTAAATAGATTCTGGGTTAACGAATTATTTGTTATCTCCTTGGCACTAATTGCATATTTTGGAGTTAGTCGATTAGTAGTAAAAAAGAGGGATGGCCTTTCCTATAAGTCTTTACTTATCCTGGTTTCGGCTATTCTCATAGTTGGATGGCCTTCGTTGATTGTATTAATTACTTCCAGTCTTGTAATAGGAGTGCTTATAAGTATATTAAAATTTATTCGGAAAGATCCCAATATGGAAGTAAGCTTAGATGAGATGTTAATTTTTGGATTAATATTTACCCTATTCTTTGGTTATTGGGTAGCAAAACTTTTAAACCTCCAATTATATAAGCTATAATTAGTTTGTAGAAAATATATAGAGCTAATCGAAACAAAAATTATTGTGCACTTACCTGAAGTAAAACTAAAAAAAATCTTACTGGACTCCGACGTAGTAAATGAAACGGATTTCATTTCTGCCCAAGATGAAGCTAAAAGACTTGGTCAAACCACTGCGGAAATACTCATAAGCAGGGGTGATGTGACTGAGGAATTTCTATTAGAACTTTTAGGAAGTAGTTTTAAACTTAATTTGATTGATCTTAAAAAAAACCAACCGACAGCAGAAGCAGTAGAGTCTGTTAGCGAGAGTTTTGCAAAATCACATTCGCTAATTATTTTTGAAAATAAATCTACGCTTAAAGTTGCAATGAGAGACCCACTAGATCTAGGAATAATCAACTTCCTTGAGAAAAAGTTTAGCAAACCGGTAGAACCCTATCTGACATCTAGCGCTAGTCTTAAGTTTGGCCTGAAACACTATAAAAAAGAGATTGGTAAAGAGTTTAATCAGATAATCCAAGAAAATTTAAGGAAATTTAATCCAATTAATGGCGATCAAGAAATAAACGAAGCAGATTTAGGTAAACTAGCTGAAGCACTCCCGGTTATTTCAATTTTAGACAATATAATTGACCATGCGGTAAGCCTTAACGCTTCAGATATCCATTTTGAACCTCTCCCAAACTCGCTGTTGGTTAGATTTAGGGTTGATGGCGTACTTGAGGAAATTTTAAATTTACAAAAACTAATCGAGAATGTACTTGTAGCTAGAGTAAAAGTACTGGCAAACATGCAGGTAGACGAGCACAGGACTCCCCAGGATGGTAGATTTCATTTTGAAAATTCTGAAGGTTCCATGATAGACCTTAGAGTGAATATTATTCCTATAATGCACGGGGAAAAGGTAGAGATGCGACTTCTAAAGAACTCCGCTAGGCCTTTAACTTTTGAGGATTTAGGTATGGAAGCAAAGTCTATAAAACTTGTAATGGATGAAATTCAAAAACCCCATGGCATGGTGCTTGTTACAGGACCTACGGGACACGGGAAAACTACAACCTTGTATTCCATCTTACATATTCTAAATACACCAAAAGTTAATATAACTACTATTGAGGACCCAATTGAGTACGAGATTATGCGGGTGAACCAAACCCAGGTTAACTCAAAGGCTGGGATTACTTTTGGTAGTGGTCTTAGAGCGCTACTTAGACAAAATCCGGATATTATAATGGTTGGAGAAATTAGAGATAATGAAACAGTAGAAATAGCCGTACATGCTGCACTGACTGGGCATTTGGTATTATCCTCACTGCATACAAACGATGCCGCTTCCGCACTACCCAGACTACTTGATATGGGAGCGCCGGCTTTTTTACTCTCTTCTACGGTAAATGTAATTATCGCACAAAGACTTGTTAGGAGAATTTGCACCAGTTGTATAAATTCTTTCAAAATTACAGCGGAAATAAAAAGCTTAATTGCCGCGCAAATAAAAGCCTCAGGAGATAAGCACATTAAATCTATCCCCAAATCTCTTTACAGAGGAAAGGGGTGCAATTTATGTAACCACACAGGATTTTTAGGTCAAATTGGGATCTACGAAGTATTACCTGTTTCTGATAATTTACGCGAAATGATACTTGGATCTAGAACAGTTGGAGAGATTAAAAAGGCAGCAATAAGTGAGGGGCTCACGACTATGTTTGAAGATGGTCTTCAAAAAGTTGAAAAAGGGATTACAACTATAGACGAAGTCTTAAGAGTCGTAAGAGAATAGAGGTATGCCTAAATATATTTATGAAGCCAGTAAACCTAATGGCTCGATAGTTAAGGGTGAATTTGAGAGTAATTCTCGTGATGGAGTTGCTCATTATTTGAGTACCAAAGATTTATTACCACTAAAAATACAAGCTATTGGTGAGGAAAAAGGAAATCTGAACAATACTCTTTCTTTGCACCTATTTGAGAGAGTTACGCATTTGGACAGAATAATAATTACTAGAAATTTAGCAGCAACTTTAAAAGCTGGTCTTAATTTAGTGGAGTCTTTGGACATATTGGTCGATGACACTAACAACACCCTGGTTAAGAAAATACTTACTGAGGCAAAAGAAAACTTACAAAATGGACAACAACTTTCCCAAACTTTCTCGCGCTACCCTGAATACTTCCCCCCTTATTTCATTGGAATGATTCGAGCTGGGGAAGGCTCAGGAAAACTTGAAACCACCCTTTTAGAGCTTAGTGTTTACTTAAATAGAGAATTTGAATTAGTAAAGAAAATAAATTCTGCTCTCGCCTACCCAATAATTTTATTGTTTGGGTCTTTTGGCGTAGTTACGCTATTAATAGTATTTGTTCTACCGAAAATAGAGAAAATGTTCGCTCAAACAAAGATTTCACTTCCGATGATTACGAAGGTTTTACTATTTATTAGTTCTATTTTGACCTACAGCATTTTACTAGACCTGGGTTTTATAATTCTTCTGGTGGGAATAATTCTTTTTTTAAAAAAAAGTATTATCGGAAGGAAAATAACAACTTTTGTTTTAATGCGCCTACCTATTTCCGGTGATTTACTAAGAAAAATTGCACTGGTACGCTTTACTAGGACACTTGGGAGCATGCTTGCGAGTGGATCCCCTATTATTAGAGCCCTTGAAGGAGCTGCGGAATCTTCTGGAAACATATACTACCAGGAATCGGTTAAAAAAAGTGCTTTGGATGTAAGTCATGGTTTAACAATTTCTGCCAGTCTTTCGAAAGATAGAAATTTATTTCCAAAATTTTTAACAAGTCTAATAGCTGTTGGCGAGAGAACTGGCAGTCTTGAATATGTCCTTAAGACATTTTCTACTTTTTATGATGATGAAGTTGATAATACTTTAAAAAGCCTTACCACCCTACTTGAGCCTTTACTACTGCTTCTAATGGGAGGCATTATAGGAAGCATAGCTCTTGCTATACTACTTCCGATATTCCGACTGGTCAGTAGTTTTTCGTAATTATGGGAAATAAAACAAAAAAAACTTCGAAATCTTTGGGACTAACTTTAATCGAAGTATTACTCGCCCTAACAGTTCTGGTTATAATGGGTACTCTAAGCATAGGGGCTTACAGAAACTATGCTAAAAATGTAGAGTTAGATATGACTGTAAAAACAATTAGAGCCGAACTCTCAGAACTTCGAGGTAAAGCATTAAACGGTGAAAGTCGCCTAAATTGGGGAGCTCATTTTGTGAATAGCACAAATGACTATTATGAACTTTTTTCTTCCCCCACTAACTATAGTGACGTAAATAAAGTAATCAAATCAACTACTTACTTAAAAACTACCGTAAATTTTTCAAGTCCCGGGTCTGGAAGTAATACTGACGTAATATTTAATAAAATTACTGGTGGGGTAGATTCGAATGTGGGCATAACAATTACATCGGAAGGTCAAGACAAAAGCATAAACATTTCTACTATTGGAGCGATTTACTAATATGCAAGCGGAAAAGGAAAAAGGAATAGTTCTTTTAGAAATTCTAGTTGCCATAGCTGTGGCGGTCATTTTAATAATACTCGGAACACAACTACTAGCAGGAAGTCTTGTAAGCAACAAAAAAACCGCCGAAACCGATATTGCAAGTAGATTACTGGAAGAGTCTGTGGAGGCTGTGAAAAACTCAACAAACGAAAATTGGCTAAACTTGTACAACCTAACTGCTGGAGTGAGCAATCTTTATTATCCCCAAATCTCTAGCGGTAAATGGGTTTTAACCAGTGGGACCGAAAATATTGCTTTAAACTCTACTACATACTCAAGATCTTTTTACTTACAATATACATGCAGGAATCAGAGCACAAAAGCTATTACAGGCGTTACGGACTCGAGCGGCACTGCCACTGGTGGATCTGCCTGCACTGGTAGCGGTGGTACTTTTGACCCTTCGACACTAAAAGTAACTTATTCTGTAAGCTGGCCGAATAATGACGCTGTTACATCTAGCGACTACATTACCAGATGGGGCAATAAAGCATGTAATCAGACGGATTGGTCTTCTGGCGTGAGCGGTACCACAAGCACCTGTCCGAGCACTAATTACGAAAGCAAGACAAATATAAGCGCAACTACTGACTTGCAGATACAATAATTATGGGCGTGCTATATTAATATAACCACTTAAATTCAAAGAAAGACTGTATGATAGTATCTAAAACGCTTTACCACACTAACATAGCTTTAATATTTGACCCGCATGGTTATAGTCAACCGGAAAACCATGTAATTACCTCATTTTTTGCCGGGGGTCAGAGTAGCGGAGTACAGTTTATAGATGACCCATTAATTCATGCGAAATTTTTAAATTTACCTGAAAAGAAAATTCGTATAGTACTCGAAAAAAATTTATTTCGTATTGAAGACCACGATGGATTGGAGCCAGAAAAATCTACGATCACTAGTCTAATTTTCGATTTTTATTCTAAAAACCTTTTAAATAAAGCGGGTAAACTCGCGGGATTTGGATTTAATATGGATATGGTTTTGAAGTCTAATCAAATTATTCCAATACAAAATTATTTTTTAAATTTTTTCAAAGAAAACCTTCTAAATACATACGATTTACGGGATTTCGGCCTACAATTCACTTTAGAGAGGAGTAGCCAGCATTATACTGATCAATATTTTTTAAAGATCCTCTCCCCTCTTGAGGTTGCTTGTCATGTCAATAGACATTTTAACCGGAACAGTCTCCCTGGGACTGCAAAATTAGAGGAGTTATTTAAAAATTGCTATACTGAGAGTACTGAATTAGTTGAGAATATGCGTTTATAATGTCCATTTCGCCAAGTGGGGTTAGTCTAGAAAAAAACACACAAACAAACTGGCTTACAAGACGACTGCTAAAATTTTGGCAGTCGATTCTTACGTTATTCCTAACTATTATCTTTGCTGCAACCTATGTATTCCCTCGCCAAGTTATGGGAGCTACAGGAATTTCATCTATTCTCTCTTATCAAGGAAGGTTAACTGATTCTAGTGGAAACCCATTGGGTGGTGGCGGAACCAACTATTGTTTTAGGTTTTCGATATATTCAGATGCAACCTTTGGCGCACCAGATACAAAACTTTGGCCTGCTGGCACACCTTCGACCATGACAATAAGTGTGGCAAATGGGGTTTTTAATACTGGCATTGGAGATACTGGTGCTGGTGGAGACGACCTAAGTTCTTTCTCTTTTTACCAGAACGACGCAAGTTACCTAAATATTGAAACCGCTGCACAAGTATCGGGATCTTGTACTGGTGTAACCTTTGAAAACCTTGGCCCGAGACAAAGAATAGATGCTGTGGGTTTTGCACGAAGCGCATATGATGTGTATGGTGGGAGCGTACAAGTGGGCACAGGAGCTGGGAGCGGTGCCGGGAGTCAGAAACTATTAAGCTTGGACATAGTAAACGTTTCTGAAACTATAGGAGGGAGCTGTTCGACCAACGGCGCACTGTGGTACAACTCAAACCGTACCCGCGGGCTTATATGTGAAAACAGCGTAATTCGGGAAATTGGCGGAATCAGCACCTTAAGAGCAGGCGGTGGAGCAGATTTAACTTATGGAACTGTGGTCTTTACTGGACTCAACAACATTACCATTACCCACACAGCGGGTACCGGGACACAAGCGCATACTATTGGTATAAGCGCGGGAAATGGAGGAGGCGCACCTCAATTGAGTGTTTACCTGAACGACCCAGGTGCGGGTGTAATTTCATCCAACCAAGCAGTATCAAACGCAACCCTAGCACTTTTTCCTCTTAATGGAGGGAGGCCATTTGAAGGAGACATGACCGTTAGCACTATGCTATTCGGACTTTCTGGTAACATTACAGCTACATCTGTTTCTTCTTCTAATACTCAAAGTTTTAGCATTGGAATTTACACTCTAAATGGAAATACTCTCTCTTTAGCATTTAGCGCATCTACCACCTTAGCAGTAGGAGCAGCAACATCTAACACAGCCCTAAGTAACGGACCAAGGTTTCTTTCCCTACACTCAAGCCAATTTAATGCTCAGCCGACCTTTAGCCAAACTAACTACTGGGTAGGTATTTGGCAAAGGTCTAGCAACCTGGCTCCTCAAGCATCTTGGTTTGGACATCGTTTTTTTACTTCTAACCAGAGATCTGGTTTCTTTGGAGTTTCTGCAGCAACAGCTACCAGTCAAAAAATTTATCCCTATTGGGGCCATTATAGCGTGTCATTCTCCTCGGCCATGCCGACAAGCATAACTGAGGGTACTGTTGTCGGTGCTAGTGCCTGGGGTGGATTTTCTCCTTATGTCATGTTTAATAATGTAGATAACGATTTTTAACCGAACTGTAATGAAATACGCAGTAAAGAATTTAGATGAAGAACAATCAGGGATACAGAACGAATACAGAATCCCCGAAATCATAAAGGGAAATACTTATAAAGACCTCTCGACCATAATTATAATACCCACTCGCGGACTAATACACTGCAAGGCTGTTTCTTCTTGGTGGTCATTAATTACCCCAATGAACCAAAAAACTACCAAGGTTTTTGCGGTGGGCATGGAAGTTGGCGACGCTTACAACAACATGATCGAGCAAATTCTCCAGCACCCCGAACTTTCCAAATGGAAATATATTCTAACTTTAGAAGAAGATAATCTTCCCCCGCCAAATGGCCTAATGAAACTTTACGAGAATATAGATAATTACGCGGCGGTTGGCGGTCTTTACTGGACCAAAGGCGAACAAGGCCAACCTATGATTTACGGTGAAGGAAAAGATGGCGACTTACACTTTCGCCCTCAAAACCCAAGAGAAGACATTCAAGAATGCGATGGTCTTGGTATGGGCTTTACACTCTTTCAACTTGATTTATTTAAAGATAGTAGAATCCCTAAACCATGGTTTAAAACTCTCCAAGACTGGAGTCCGGAAACTGGCGCCAAAGTTTATACCCAAGATTTGTATTTTTTTGAAAATATTCGAAAGCTGGGCTATAAAGTAGCCTGCGACACCCGAGTCAGAGTTGGTCACTTAGATCCGCAAACCGAAGTTGTATGGTAAACACTATGCCAAAAAATTTATTTCAACTCTTTATATTAATACTATGTGTGATGGGAGTCGGTTTTATTATTGGCAAAAGTTTTTCTGGCCATGCTGAAGAACCTGTAAATTCGATAATCGAACAAACCAAAAATACGGAAAAATATCCGCTCATAAACCCCACTGCTCTTTCCAACTTAAACAAGCACTTTATAATTAATTTCCAACCGCTGAGAGCAGAACTCGAAAGTATCCAAAAATCCTCGGGGAGCAGGACCAGTATTTATTTTGCCTATCTTAACAATGCAGCCTGGGTAGGACTCGATGAAAGGCAGCTTTTTACCGCTGCTAGCACCGTAAAAGTTCCGCTTGCTATGAGTATTCTAAAATCGGTAGAGGAAGGCAAACTAAATTTAGATGACCAATATACTCTAGAACAACTAGATCTCAATAATTCTTTTGGCGAGTTATACAAAATTGGACCTAATAAGACACTAAAAATTTCCGATCTGTTAAAAATTATGCTAGAAAACTCGGATAATACCGCGGCTAACGCCCTTAATTCCGTGCTTCTAAGACTAGGAATAGAAGACCCTTTAGCCAATGTTTATAATTTTATGGGTTGGGAATTTAATACTTTCGGTGAAACACCTAACTACTCAAAAATTCACCTTAAAGTCCTTTCCAATATGTTTTTAGCTCTTTACAATGCCACCTATGTTAACCATGAGCACTCGAATTTAATTCTTAGCCACTTAAGCCACAGTAAATTTAAGAATAAAATAGCCGCTGGTGTACCCAATGAAATTACTGTGAGTAATAAAATTGGCGTAGTGAACAATGAAAAAATCTACTCGGACTGCGGAATAATTTATGCACCCAACCGGCACTACCTATTATGCGTAGCTACTGAAGGAGTAGACGAAATGACTGCCGCAGACCTTATGAAAAGAATTTCTGAGACAGTATATAAGTATGTAATTAATCACTAACTCCATGAAACTCGATCTGGCCTGCGGGCAAAATAAACGAGAAGGTTTTAAGGGTGTAGATATTGCTCCTGGTCCGGGGGTAGACTTTGTTTTCGACCTTGAGACTTATCCCTGGACAATTTTTCAAGACAACATTATAGAAGAAATTCACTGCAGTCACTACGTAGAACACGTTAGTGACCTAATGAAATTTATGGATGAAATTTACCGGATATGCATTGATGGTGCAAAAGTTACATTTTTAGCACCTTACTACACTTCTATTCGGGCTTGGCAAGACCCTACCCATAAACGAGTAATTTCGGAAGCTACCTGGCTATACTATAACGCTAAATGGCGCAGAGAAAATAAACTGGATCACTACCCTATTACCTGTAATTTCGAAGTAACCCAAGCTATGGTATTCTTTAATCAGCCCTGGGACAAGAAATCCGAGGAAGCAAGGGCTTTTGCGCAACAACATTATTGGAATGCTGTTTCAGATATAGTTGTTGAACTCAAAGTTGTTAAAAATATGTCATGAACAAACTCCCACCCATAATAAACCTACCAAAAAGAAGAAAGTTGAATGAAATTATTCCTGTGCAAATGCTCGCAGGGGCTTTACTCGTAACTTTAGGTATCGGCATTGGTTATTTTTTGGGTAGATTACCGACAAAACAAATACCTGCCAAGAAAGATAATACTGCAACCCAATTTGAGACTGTTGAAAATAATAATCCAGGACAAGTTGCCGGTATAGACACTAGTGCTCCGGTCGAAAATTTTGAGATGAACCCTAAAGCTGCTGACAACTACGGAAATGCCAAGATTTCTTTAGCAAGCGAAAATTCAAATGAACTACCAGAGATTTCTAGTTTTTCTGAATTCGAATATGTGAGCAGTATCGGAAAAACCCTAAGAATCTCTGGTACGTGTAAGGACAGCTACTATGCTGTTTTGGTTTTTGAAAAAGAAGTAGACTATAAAACTGCTCCGAACAAGGCAAAAATTAATAACGCCGAACCTTGTGATAATTCTCAGCAATTTTCTATTCTTTTTAACTTAAAAAAATATAATCTGACCGATGGAAATTACTATTTCTTTGTAGCGGATCAAGCTAAAACAGGAAGTTGGTATAACCCAAGATAACTATGCCTATTATTAACAACTCCCCTACCCCAACTTTAACTAACCAAGTAAATATACCTAAATACAAAATGAAACTTCGTTCTGTATTTATTTTTCTAATACTCATTACTTTAGCCTGGATTATTTGGGATAAAGCAGGCTACCAAGTTGCCGCAAAAATAGGCCTGCTTAGTTACGAGACAGACGCATGGTATGCAGTACATTTAGAGGACGGAAATGTTTTCTTTGGCCACATAGATAGATTTTCAAACTCAACGATAATTCTAGACCAGGCTTACTTTTTAGAATCTTTTGAACCAAGCAAAGAGTCACAGAAATCCTTAGGAGAGTCCATGCAAGTAGAATCCGTACCCCAAAAGTTATATAACCTTACAGAACGAGGGACAGATAAGTTTTTTAATACGGATCATAAGATCTATATTAATAGAGACAACGTTCTCTTTTGGGAGAAACTAACAACTGATTCAGAGATAGTAAAAACTATAAAAAAACAAAAATAATTGGTCGGACCTATGGGTTCAAAAAAAATTAAAATTTTAATTTTCGTTACTAGCCTGATTTTTAGCATAACTCCTAAAGTTCAGGCTTTTGAATCATCCTCCGCTAGTTTTGAGGTTCATGCAGGAGACATAGAGAGCACTGCTGGCTCCTCCAGTTCTACAAATTTTAAAAACCAAGACGCTGGTGGGCAGGTAGGCAATGGCTTTTCGAGTAGTGTTTTAGAGGATTACTCGGGTATTTTGTACTGGTTATACGGCTCGTTTGGACAGAACTACACCCAAGCTCACTATAGATGGCGCAACGACGATGGGAATGAATCCACTGCAACTTGGGCAGCAGCAGAAGATACCACGCTAACCAATGTTTCAATTAATTCTACACAAAGGTTGCGATTTCTGGTGTCTAATGAAGGGTGGACTAGAGGGTCTGGGCAACAACTTCAGATAGAATTCGCAGAACTCTCTAGCGGGAGCGATTGCGCTGGCGGACCTTTTGCTACAAGCTACACCGCGGTCCCCACGGGTTCAAGCCTACACTGGAAAATGACTTCATCTGGCAATGTAAGCGACGCAACGGCCACTACAAATAACGCCGGACTAACCGATGAAAGTGCTTTTTTTGTAACCAGCCAAGTAAAATCTGCTGGTAATACCACTGCAAGTGTTACTATAACCTCAGAAAATTTTACTGAAGCAGAATTTGTTATAAGCCCAACCGCTAACGCTACGAGTGGGGCAACCTATTGTTTCCGGTTAACAAATAATGGGTCATCGGCTAACTATACTTATAGTCAATATGCCAAAGCTACATTAAGTACTGGCTTACCTGCTACTGGTGAACTTACCTCTGTTACTTTTGATACTACAGGTAGCGCGAGCTATTCGGCCACTTATAATTCTTTTTTATGGAGCGGAAGTTTAGGCACAGGTAAAGTGAGATTTCAGTTAGCTACTTCTAATTGTTCAAATGGGTCCACAAACCCACCTACATGTAACACTGGGGCCTGGAGTTATGTGGGTGGAAGTTTGTGTAATTCAAGCGACTGGTATGATGCAGGTGTGAGCGGGAGTGCAACCGAGATTACATGCGCACCTTTAAACCATAATAATCAAAGATATTTTAAGTATAAAGTCCAACTTTGTTCAGCAACCGACTGCACCAGTAGCGGATCCACAAGTCCGACTATAAATGACATAAATGTAATTTGGGCACCCTAATGAAGAGTATAAATAACCAACAAGCTTTTACCCTTATAGAAATTTTATTGTACGTTACAATAATAGCGATAGTGACTATTATTCTTACGCGTTCAATAATTACTTTTAGCCAAGGGCAGGGTAAAGTAGAAGCCCGGACACAAGTAAATAGTGGAATACGCTTTGCTTTAGAAAAAATCCACCAGGATATCCGCTCGGCGACCTCTGTTTCTACCCCAACTGCTGGGGGGACGAGTACAAGCTTGGTGATGGACATTGGAGGTTCGAATGTGACGTATTGTGTGGTATCTAACCAAGTTAGAAGAGCAGGCTCTGGGTCTGCTTGTAATAGTGGCTCACCTGTAGTTACACCGTCAGAACTTAACGTAACTAATTTAAGCTTTTCCAGACTCGATAATACCAATACGATACTTTCTAAAACTACTGTAAGTATACAGACGAGTATAACTGCGAGTTATAACTCTTCCTCGCCGAACTATCAATACACAGAAACTAAACAAGCCACTTCTTCGCTTCGATGAAAATATATTCTTTAAAATTCAATTCAGGATTTGCCACTCTGCCTACAATACTCGCGCTAGGTATGTTAATTTTGGCTGGCGGTTTAGCAATTGCCGCTATTAGCTTTTCCGATAACGTAACCGGTTCGAGCCAAAAAAATGCCAGCCTGGCCTTAACGTATGCCGAAGCTGGCGCTAAAGATGGACTTATAAGACTTAGTAGAAACATAGGATACGCATGCGCGACAACTGACTGCTACAGTATAGACATGACAACAAGTGGCTGTAGCTTGGGTACAGGTTGTAGTAAAGTACAAATAACCAATACCGGAAGCCCTGCGATAATAGTTTCTAAGGGCGAAGTGAGGAATATTACCCGTAAGGTCCAAATAAGCGTATCTTACAACGCAAACGGCGAAATTACTTCAACTACGTTTAGTGAACTAACAAACTAGTCCTGACCTATTATTATTACTACATCAAACTCACTGGAGTCGTCCAAACTGGTAACTGCAAGGTTCGCATATGAAGATTTGACAGTGGATTTTAGCATCTCAAAACCTTTTGGGTATTTGGTCGCAATTTTAGGTT
Source organism: uncultured Candidatus Saccharibacteria bacterium (assembly GCA_964384035.1). Classification (GTDB taxonomy): domain Bacteria; phylum Patescibacteriota; class Doudnabacteria; order UBA920; family UBA920; genus CAYLIB01. The sequence goes on along the minus strand of CAYLIB010000011.1, from coordinate 4,267 downwards.
TTATTTTTATAAGCGTTTTTAGTTCTGCAGGAGATGAGTCCCCTACTTTTTGAACTGTAAAACCAACCTGGGTGAGTTTATTTTTAAGTTGAGTAGCAAAATTTGCTTTTCCAGTACTGTTTAAGACTGAAATATTTAGTAAATCTATTTGTTCTTCACCAGAAGTTTGATTAATAGAATTTTCTGCGTCAGTGATCGGGTTACTATTAACAGGTTTTGAAATCTTCCTAGATAATGAGTCTATTGAAGATGTGTCTAGCTTTAGAATGTCGGCATCTGAAATTAAACTTTCTGCAGTAAAGGGACGATTTATTTCTTTAGTTAAAAAACTGACTGTGTAAATAAAACATACCAAAACTAGGAGCCCAATACATAGAGCTATACTTGGAATGACAGCTTCTTGGAGACTGGTTTTATTTAAAGATCTAATTTTATTTTTTATTTCCATATTAGTGAACGTAAATTTCAGCCTTAATATTTGCTATAGCCTTTGTAGCCCACCCATCCTCTGGTGCAGACTGAATATTTGCGCTTGTAATCTTTATAAAATAAGGAAGCTTCTCTTGTGAAGACAAGAAATTTTGGATATTGGCAACATTTCCGGTTAAGGTAAGCGTGTACGCTGCCTTGTAAACAGGAAAGCTCTGGGGGGAAACTGGGTCTGGGATTGGATTATCAAATTTAACAGAAACCTCTAATGAATTTTCTTTACCTAAAGCTTCTAGGGTCTCCACAAAAGGAAGAACATTCTCTGCATCTGGGAAAGCAGAGACGAAACTCTTCTGAAACCAATTATATTTTTCAAGATCGGCTTTAAGTACGGAGATAGTTTGTCCTCGTCTCTGTAAAAGTATAGATACTTTCTTTTTCTGACTTGTACTCTTTCCAATTGCTGTTATCTTTTTCGTAGTGTAAGTCACGGCTAAAAAGGCCAATATGGCAACTAAAAATACGGTAAGCGACTTACGAGCTATGTAGATTGTTAATTGTTTTTTTGAGACCAAATTCTCCATACAAGCCTAACGAGATACTGGATTCTTAATTTTAAAGCTTACTGTAAAAGGTATATCCCCTTTTTGTTCCAAATTTGTAAGCGGCAACTTTACTTCGGTAAAAATAGCGGATGTTTCTAGTTTTTTTCTATAAATATTGATATCTGAACGCGATTTTGCTAGACCATTAAGCGTGATTAAATCGCTATCTCCACTAAAACTGACATTTGTTATTTTTACTTGGTCAGTGCTTTTTTCTCTAATCTCTGAGATTATTTCACTCCAATTGCGGGTACTACTGTTAATTAATACCCCGTAACTACTAAGAGCATTTAATTCCTTAACTTGCTCTTCAATATTTGCATCACCCGGATTTCCTGGAAAGCTGTCGATAGTTATACTAGTCCTCGCTTGAATAGACGCAATAAAAAGCCAGCCGGCCAGATACGCGCAAACGAAAAATATAGAAACTCCAATGACCACGTTAGACATTAAACCAGCGAAGGAGGTAATTTTTTGATATTTAAATGCTTCATTAGGCCTTAATGGAAGCAAGCTTATTCCTGTATCTGTTTTTTGGTCTTCCACTCCACGAAGAGCCGCACCCAAGACAAAAGCCCATTCTGAATTTAGCTTTTTTGTTTTTAAAATACTATCGATACTGTCTGGAAATTTGAAAGCTGATAAAGCAAATGTACTAACACTAGAGAGCTCTGATTCCGCGTAATTTTCTAATTTTTCTACTTCTATTTTTTGCGAATTTGTTGTCTTTGTACCTGGAATCGCGGAAGAGCGTGCGAAAAAAAGCTTATTTTTCGAGAATAACCACGAAGTAAGTTTGGTACCAAGGGTATTGTAAAGAATAATATTATTTGGGGTTTTTGCGTCTAATAAACGCGATAAACTTACACCCTCTGGCTCTATTGCTACTATTTTAAAACCAGCCGCTTTAAAACAAGTGAGATGTTGCTCTAGTATATTTTTTTTACACGCTGCTAGAAAAACTTTCAGCTGATCTTCATTTTCAGTAATTTCCCAAGAAGCACTTGATTCACTTTCTGGGAACGGAAGCTGCATTGATATATTTAATTTCATTACATCTACCAGCTTTTCCCCCTGTAAACTGCGAGGGTAGTTGTAAGTTTTACTATAGAAAACCTCTGTAGGTAAGCTAAGCATGATATATTCAAACTTAGAATTTATTTCACGCCTTGCTTGTTTAAGTAGGACTGTAAGCTTCCCAGGATCTTTAATTTCTCCAGAAATAATGAGTTCTTTAGGTAAATTTATCGAGTGAAAATTTATACTTTCACTAAGTGGAGTGTTTTTGCGTTTTTCTATTAAAAAAAACTTGATGGATTCATCGCTTACATGAACACCACCTACCTTACTTTGCTCTTTAAAAATACTAGCTAGATTCATTTTTGTTTTAGGAGAAAACTATCATTTTTTTAATACATGGAGTATTTTTTCCATGATTTCAGCGATTTTGGTATCGGATTTCACTACGTAATCTTCTATACCTAATTCTTCTGCTTTCTGCTTATCTTGCGCTTGAGCCAGATTACTCATAATTATGACTGGAACGGATTTCCACTTGGGGTTTTTTCTTATTGCTGCCAGTATTTCATACCCATCTGTACCAGGAAGCATTAAATCTAGCATTACTAAGTCTGAGGGTTTGTTTTTTAAGTACTTTATAGCTTCATCACCGTCGCTAATGACTGTAGACGATATTCCTGCTTTTCCGATCTTTAAATTTAAAGCCTTTGATAAAAACGCCTCGTCTTCTACTATGAGGACATGCTTATTTTTATACTCACCTTCCGATTCTGCTTTTTCTGTAATTTTCTTCATAATAATTTATCTAATTTATTAAATTATATCACAATAATCTAATATTAGCCTGGTTTATATGGCATTCTACCCTCGTTTAATGCTTTTATTCCTTGCACTCTTATACTTTCAGGTATATTCAAAGTACTATTAGTCAATTCTTCCAACGAAAACCACTTAAATTCGGTTGGGTATTCATCTGGGTGGGGGTTTATTTCTCTGTTTTTACTTTTAAATGCATAAGCGAGGGAAATATGAGACCTACCATCTCCTACAGGGTGCTGGTTCATAGCAAAAGGAACTGGGACAAAAAAGCGACCCGGCTCTAGGTATTCTATGGATTGTCTAGAAGTTATTTCTAAACCTGTTTCTTCTTTTGCTTCCCTTAGCACTGCTTCGAACGGATTTTCACCTGGGTCGATATGCCCACCTGGGGCTAACCACATATTATATTTTTGGTGTAAGTGAAGTAGTAGTTCGTTGTTATTTATAATGTAGGCGTCTGCGCAGTAGCAAAGTTTATCTGAGGTGTGCGACATATTTGTGTAAATAATGAATTATATGAGTAGGGACGATAATAGTTTAATTTTTCTTCAGTTTATTAATCTTAGTATATCAGGATGTTCAGTATGGTTCTTTTACATAGTATTAATAAGACAATATACTCAATATAGTTAAATTAACTTAAATTCGAAGCAAAAATATTTATGAAATATGTAGTTATAGGTGAGTCTAGTGGTGCATCTATGGATGAGGTTATGGCTGTTTACCCTCGCCATAAATTGTTTGTGGATGAGTTTATTAAAAACCAAGAAATTATTGGTATTGGTCCGTTTGCTGACAGAGGCAATATGGCAATTTTTAGGAGCCGCGAGTCGGCAGAAAACTTTGTAAAGAATGACCCATTCGCACAAGAGGGATTGGTTAAGTCTTATGTTATTCGTGAGTGGAATGACGAAATGTTAAAGTAAATTTATGTGCGGAGCGTTTTCTATATTACATCCGTTTCGGGAAGTGGGGAGGCATTTTAATGCTGGGTATAATGAAGAATTTGAAAAACCTAGGTACAATATTCGCCCGAGCCAACCTATTCCAGTTGTACTAAATACTGACCCTAAAGAAATTAATTTTGCTTTGTGGGGTATTCACCCTGTATACGACAAAACTAAGAAAATGTTTTTTATAAACGCTAGGAACGATAGTTTACTTAAGCCTACTTGGAAACACATGCTTAAAGAACAACGCTGTTTAATTCCTGCCGATGGTTTTTATGAATGGCAAAAATTAGATAGCAAAACTAAAGTTCCCTACAGATTTGAATTAAAAACAAAAAAACTATTTTCTTTTGCAGGACTGTGGCATATGGAAGAAGAAAAAAAGCACCAAGTCCCCCACTGCGTAATTATTACAACGGAACCAAACAAACTCGTGGGAGAAGT
>CAYLIB010000010.1:0-42041 GCA_964384035.1 uncultured Candidatus Saccharibacteria bacterium | reverse complement strand
AGAGCTTTTTGTTTAGCTCATTTACGACTGTTTCTACTTCTGGTAATTCTGGCATACGTCCAATTTTACTCCTATTTCTGCTTGCGCGACTAGGGGATTTTAAAAATATCAATAGCTATATAGTAGCAATATACTATTATTAAATAAAAAGACGCATATAATGCGTCTTATTAAAATACGAAGTAGGTCTTACCATTACTTCCAGAAAGTGAAAGCGATGCTTTTACGCCAGCGTAACTTCCTACAATTCCACTAATCCTGGAGTAAATCGCTGAGTATATACCGAAAGCTGAACCCTCTCCGGTCATTGCAGCGATCAATCTTGGCTCAATCACGAAACCGGTGATATTTTTAGTCCTTATACAGAACTCTATCGTAAGAAGGAGTTTGTCCTTTGCTTTCTTCTTTGAATACTTACCGATTTGGATTTGGTGGAGTGATGCATTCTGCCCAGTATCGTAGCTGTACCAAAAATTGTTTCCGTCTAATTGGGAACGCATTGGTAATTTCGATCTAATGCTTTCACTCAGAACATACTTCAGGAACCCTTCCAGCAAAGAAAAACATGAGGAAGAATTGTCTGCAAACGTTAATATAGAGATTTCTTCTGAATTAGCCATATCCCCTCTTTGAAAATTGAATTTTCTTTTTCAAATCTACTTATTCGTCTTCATCTTCATCGTCATCTTCATCGTCTTCATCGCAGATTACGAATAGAACTTTTTTCGAAGCCGTTTCAAGGTATGTTGGCGTTTTTTCGTTGTAGAGAAGAACTTTTAATTCTCTCAGCATGGAATCGAAATTCCCAACATCTTCCCTTGCGAAGTTCAAGAGAATATAACTGATGACCACACCAACAATATTATTTTCGTCGTTGTAGTCAACAGTAAGAAGCTGAACGTCTTCCCCTGCTTCTGTCGAGTACGTACCTACAGTGAGTTGCTTAACGGGACCAAATGGTTGAAGCTCGTACCAGATTTCATCATCTTCGAATGACTCTGATCTTACTTTTGTTATTTCCTTGGAGAAATCGCGCTCCACCTGTTTTAAGAACCCGAGTAATCCAGGAAGAGCCTCTGGCAATTCTTTGGCGAGTTTTTTTAGATCTAACATATTAACCCTCGTTTGTTGTATTTGGAGACAATAAAACACTTTACCCGAATTAGCATTGCTGGTCAATACAGAATTTGCTCATTAAAGTAATTAGATATAAAAATGTTGTGGGTTGTGTAATAATTAAGATATGAAAGATTTTTTGAAGTCGATTCCATTCAATTTTAGCCAAAAAGACCGCTTACTTATCAATAAAGCTGCGGATTTTTCTAGAACAGCACATGCAGGCCAAAAGAGGAAAAGTGGGGAGGATTTTGTAGAACACCCTATAGCCGCGGCTATCATTTTGGGTCAAATTTTTCCAGATGCCACTACCATAACAGCTACCCTACTTCACGATATTCCGGAAGATACACAGGTTACTTTGGATCAAATAAAAAAAGAATTTGGCGAGGAGATAGCCAACCTGGTTGATGGTGTAACCAAACTCGGACACGTAAGACTCCTAAATAGTAAGGATGAATACTATGTGGAAAATTTAAGAAAAATGTTTATTGCAACTTCCACAGATGTCAGGGTACTACTGATTAAACTTGCAGATAGGTTGCATAATATAAGAACTATAAGATACCTACCTCAGGACAAACAGATAAAAGTGGCGACAGAGACTTTGGGTATGTACGCGCCAATTGCAGGAAGACTTGGTATTGGATCATGGAAAGACGAGTTGGAAGACGCGTCTTTTAAAGTTGTTAGTCCTGTTGAATTTGCTGAGACCAAAAAAATGCTGGATGAACAGCTAGCTATGCGAACCGAAAAACTTAGGGATATAGAAAAACAGATTGAACATATTCTTAGACTTGAAGGAGTTAAGTTTCAGGAAGTGAACGGCAGAGTTAAGCGCGTACACGCTCTTTACCATAAGCTAAAAAAATATGATGGCGATATTACAAAAATTTATGATATTTTTGCGCTAAGAGTTATAACGAAATCTACTGGGGACTGTTATGCAGCACTAGGAACTATACATAAACACTTCCAACCTGTACCTGGAAGAGTTAAGGATTATATAGCTACACCAAAACCTAACGGTTATGAAAGTTTACATACTTCTGTTTTCGATAAAAGTAAATTTGTATTTGAAGTTCAAATTCGTACAGATTTGATGCATGAACAATCCGAACGCGGTATTGCTGCCCACTGGTTTTATTCTGAAAAAGGAAAACCACAGGAGATGAATCCAATGCAAGCAAAATGGATTCAGGAATTACATGCTTGGCAAGAAGAAATGACAGATCCAGACGAATATTTGGAAAGCTTAAAAATAGATTTCTTTAAAGATAGAATCTTCGTACTGACCCCGAAAGGTGATGTTAAAGACTTGCCCAAAGGAGCAACTGTGATAGATTTTGCGTTTTCGGTTCATAGTGATTTAGGTTATTTTATGATGGGTGCAAAAATTAATGGTAAAATGGCAAGTATCTATGACGAGCTAAGACAAGGTAATGTAGTAGAAGTTATAAAAAGTAAAAAACCAGTAACTATATCACGGGACTGGCTAGAGGCAGCTAAAACGAGCGGCGCTAGGGTTAAAATTCGTCATTACATAAAAGAACACGATAAAGGTGTTTGGGACCGAGTTCGTGAACTAAAACTACAAGATCTTTCGTTGCCAAAATTTTTCAGAAGAAAATAAAAAAAACACTAGATTAGTGCTTCAATTTATCCAAGAGCTTCGCCTAGTGCAAACATTGCAACCTTAGGACGAATTTTCCTTTCTTCCAAATACTGTTCGAGCATTTCAGAATGGATATCATACGCGAGTGGTTCGTATTGCGAAATAAATTTTAACTCATCTATTTCTTTGTTCGGTTTGAAATGTGACAAATCTGGAACTTCATGAAGCTCACAGACTGTACATAGTACAACTTGCCTATGGTCACTTAACTGTCTAACAGACTGAAACTTTAGTTGTCCCATAGGGATATGAATCAACCCAGAACTTTCTTCGTACACCTCACTCACCGCAACGTCCATCCAATGACGACCAGATTCTATTAGTCCACCTAAGTGAACATACTCCCCTGCCATAAACTTTTCTGGTGCGCGCCGACCAACTATGAATTTATTGTTCGGAGTTACGAGCAATACAGTAACTGATGTTTTGACATGTTCGTAACTATAGAACCCACACCTTTCACAAACTACAGGTGGTTCGATGGGTAACTTGTGACTACAGTGAGCGCAATACTTTATTTCAAACATCGTTCTAACCTCTTTTGAAATTCAAATATACTGAAGGATAAGAAAGCAGATTACCAGTTAACTTATAGCAAGTCAACACGAATGATTTGACAGCGAAATAATAGTTATTTAAGATATTTATATGTCTTTTATGAATTTAGCAATTTGTCTTCAGTACCCAACTATCCGCGATAGGGGTTTTGACAAATCTGCGTAAGGAATAGCGAAAGACAGATTACAAAACCCCAATCATTAGATTGGGGTTTTGTATTAGTTTAAGGCTAGTACAATTTTCAGGAGTAAAAATGAAGAAGAAAAGAAGCCCTGGTCCATATTTTCATGCGGATCTGAAAGTTCATCCTAAATTTGGACCTGTAGCTGTAATGATTTTTAAACAAGAACTTTCACGCAATGCTTTCCGAAAAAAAATGCGCCTTCTTATGCGCGACGCGATACGGGCTAACAGAGCGGCTTTGGTGGTTCTTGAAGATACAGCCCAGAGTGACTTTGCTAAAAAAAACCTTACCCGGAGATTCTTCTCGCATACAGATTTTGGGTTTTTATGCCCTATGCAAACTGCCCAAAAATCCTTCTTACCTAGAGCGGACTAATATGCTGACCCGCTCTTTTTATTTGTCCTATTTTTTCTTTAATTCTTGTTACTAAAGTTTTTAAATCCCATTGAGATTTAATGTAATACCCGATGACACCATGAAGCTTTGCGATCTGCATAGACTCATGGTCTTTCGCATTGCTCAAAATTATTATTCCAATTTTCTTACCCCATTCATAGCTTCTTAGCTCCCTAAGCATTGTAAGTCCGTCCATTTCTGGCATGTGAATATCTGAAAGAATTATTTCAGGAAGTGTTCTAAAGGCGAGCTTTAAACCTTCGTCGCCATTACAAGCTTTAAAGACACAAAAACCTTCGCTTATAAAAAGCTGAGAGAGTTTGTTTCTTAGTACTGGTTCGTCCTCTACTATGAGGATACTTCTAGCCATAGAACAAGAAAATAATTAATTCTTGATAACCAGGCAGTGTAGTCTAAAAAATGAATCTAGTAAAGCATTTCTTAATTAGAGTATATTCCTGTTGATTATTTTTTGTAAATATGGTATTGTTGTGTATAAATATTTTATGAAATTATTTTTGCGACAATCCATACATCACCACACCTATCCGCTTGTGCGAATGGGTGACTTTGGATTTTAGGTATTAAATGCAACTTCCCCCTTTCCCGCAAGCGCGGGGAAGGGTTTTTAATTTGATTAAAATAAAGGAGGTTAGAAAATGAGAATAGGATTACCTAAAGAAGAAAGATTAAGACACAAAACTGCTTCTGTGATTGGGGCAATAAATGAGGCTCTAGCTAACAGCCGGAATACTTGGTGCGACATTGTGACGGTTCGCACCGGCGACATGTACACAGACTGCTTAAGTAGGTTTGTGGATGTCGGTATAGTGAGTACGGAAGTGCTGGTTGAATCCTCGTTAGGATTTTCCAAACAACGTGTTCACTTAACAGAAACTTGTGACCGACTTACCGCAATCCCCTTTCCTACGAAGCCTTGGTGGGTGACCAACTACACATGGAAAGGTCGGTACTTTGACCCCACTTTTCACACCGTCGGTCCGGGTACTAGTATTGCTAGCGAATTCCCACTTCTGACCCGGCTTCGCTATTTCTTTACTGACATCTTCGCATACGAGGGTTGCGTAGAAGCGAGAGTGGCACAAAGGGACATTGAACGACCACTAAACGGAATGCATGCTTACGGCGTTGGGATAGTGGATTCTGGGAAAACACTCGATAAGTACAACTTGAAAGTGATAGACCGAATAATGAAGGTTCGCCCGATGTGGTTGTTTGGTAGTTATTTACTTCGCGACGCCACTTCGCGAAAATTTATTAAACAACTACTACTTTTAAGTGGGGGTCGACTAAAAGATGCCGTAGAAATAGATAGGTGTAATCCAGACTTGAAACAGTTTTTTAACTAGACTAGAAACTCTCAAATAAAAAAAACGTAGCTCTTTAGAGCTACATTTTTTTATCTTCAGGCTGATTTTTTTTACTCTCAGCCTCATCATCACCATATATAGGCTTTTGGTCTCTTGGTACCCTCATATTACCATCTTCATCGAAACCAAATTCACCTGGTTTAAAATGATTTTCTCTATTATCAATCATATATTTTGCTAGATATAATTACTTAATAATTACTATTAAAACATTATATCTTCTTCGGCGCGTTTGTATTCGTTTATTTCCTTATCGTCGAACCAGAGACTGATTTCGTTATTTGCCTCTTCTACTGTTTCGCTGGCGTGCATTATGTTGTGGATAGCGCGTCCTTCTACATTGGCTACTGCTGGACTATCTACCGAATAGTCCCCTCTTACAGTTCCCATTTCAGCGAAAACTGGAAGAGTATGACCTGCGAGTTTTCTGACCATATCTATAGCATGAATTCCCTGGATAACCATGGCTACTATTGGACCAGATTGCATGTATTCGAACAGAGATTCTTTTACCATTTTACCTAATTCCTTCGGATCTCCGGTACCTTGAGCAGCTACTGGGTCTATACCATATTCAGTATAAGTCTTAAGGGTTTTCTGGCCAAGACGTTCTACCCATTCTTCCGCTTTTGGGAAATGGTTTTCTAAGTGAGCCCTGTCAACTTGGGTCATTTTTAACGCAATGACTTTTAAGCCCCTACGTTCGATTCTTTTGATAACTTCACCGATAAGACCTCTTTTAACTCCGTCTGGTTTAACTAACGCTAAAGTTTTTTCTTCTTTGATGTGCTTCATTCGTCTAACTTTACTCCGACCTGCGCAATTAGCCCGATGCAGGACTAATTACTCCAGTCTCCGTAAAGTTCTCCTTTTTCCAAATTACTTCTTTCTATGTTTTTTGAAAAATCCCTCTTCGGGCTTTTTCAAACAAACTCATAGGTAAGCAAGTAATTTGGGAGATTTAATTATTTAGTTACAATACTTGCTTTGTTTATAACAATTTTTTCTTTGGGGGCGCCGTCGGCTCCGCCCATGTAGGGGTTGGGAATTATTTCTGCGTTGCCGATTTTATCTACTACATCTAGACCTGAGGTGACTTTACCAAAAATTGTGTATTTGTGATCTAGAGGGTAGTCCGAGAGCAGAATAAAAAACTGACTCGAGTTGGTGTTTGGGCCGCGGTTTGCCATAGCCAGAACACCATGCTTATAACCTGCTTTATAGCTAGGAGTTTCAGGGTTTAACTCATCTTCAAACTCCGTACCAAAAGCGCTTATGCCACCTGTTCCATCGCCTTTAGGATCTCCACCTTGGATTACGAATCCTTTGGAGATGCGGTGGAAAGTTAAACAGTCATAGAAACCAGAGTTCACGAGTCTTAGGAAATTCTCCACTGCCTTAGGTGCATCTTTCTCGTAAAATTCGAGACCGAGCTTACCATAGCCCGCGACATCTAATTCAACTTTTTGGTTTGCTAGTTCAACTTTTGCTGTCTTAAGCTTATTTTCGTCAAAGTTCCTTGTGCAATTAGCCATACTTGTTGGATTCTCTGAAGGGGTTTTATTTTGATCAGTCGTATCCTTTGATTCTCCTAAAACGTCTCCTGTATCTTCTTTGGTCATTTCTTTAGATTCTGTTTGTGCGGTTTGTTCTTCTGCTACAGTACCTGACTTTTTTGTACTATTGTAGACGAAAATTCCACCGGCTATTAATAAAAACGCTGCTAGAGCGTAGACAATTTGGTTTTTGTTATTCATGCTTCTGGATTTAATGCTTAACGCTCAGGCATTTTAACATAGTGGTTTTTTTTGCGAAAGACTATAAAAATATAAGCGAAAAACATAAGTAAATAAGAGCAAATCAGGTACGGGATATTTAATGAAAATTGAACTTTTGCAATTTCTACACCACTTATTGTATTTAGAATAGGAATAACGACCTGCAAGACTAAAGAGGCTATGAAACCGAAACCATACCCCAAAAATGGAATTAAACTTAAGAATCCAGCAAGCATTATTAAGGGTACCAACGGGAGAATTACTAAATTTGCAAATAAGGAGAGAAAGCTAAATGTGCCGAAATAATAGAGCGTCAGGGGTAAGGTGGCAATTGTGGCCGATAGCGTACTAGTTATTAAAAGTGCGAAGCTTGAATTTTGATTCTTGAAAACTTTCCCTATGAATGGACTTAAATAAATTATCCCAAGCGTAGCCAGGAAACTTAACTGAAAACCCGGGTCGTAGAATAGAATTAGCGGGTTAAGTAAAACCATAACACCGCCGGTAAATAAAATAATAGAACTCTGTGAATATGGCCTGCCTGAAACCCTCGCCAAACACAGAGCCAGACCCATTATACTTGCTCGCACAACCGAAGCACCAGCTCCTGTTATAAGAGTGAAGATGCAAACTAAAAACGCTAGAAAAATAAAACTTCTTCTTCTACCTATTAACTTCGCTAACCACTCGCCCATGAGAAGAGTGATAATTCCGATATTATAACCGGAAACTGAGAGAACGTGACTTACCCCACTCTGCCTAAAGGACTCCATAATTTCTTCCGGGATATTTTTGTCAGCCCCTATAAGCATGCCCATAACGACCTGATTTTCTGGAAATGAAATTCTCTCTTCGATTGTCTCTGTAACATAATGCTTTAGTGAATATATGTAGTGTATTACCCTATTCCCCTGATGTTTTTTTAATACAATTACTTTTGGGTTTTTTATGAGACCAGACACGTTTTTTGTTTGTAGATAGTGAGGATAGTCGAAACCGTTGAAGGGTTGGGGTTTTTCTAGCTTACCTTTCACCCAAACTCGATCCCCATATTCAAACTTAGCGTAACCTCTGTATTGCAAAAGAATATATTCGGAATAATTGTCTGGCTTCAGGGTAATTAGCTGGAGACTCTTTCTTGCGTCTACGTCTTCTACTATTATTCCGTCTATACTTACAAAGTTTTGGTACTTTTTAGAAAATTGTGTAGTAGTACTTGGAATATAACCAAAACAAAAAGCCAGGATTGCCCCGAGCAAAATACTGGCTGATGTAATTTTTACTAACATATGCTTGGTCATACCGAGCATAGTAGCTTAAGTTTTTAGATGACTGCAACTAGAGACCAGAGCTTAATTCCACCTGCTGATAAGCTTCCATTTTTTCTAAAATTGCCTTTTTTAGCATTTCTGCATCTGTTTTTTTAAGCCCAGGAATATTTACCTTGTTCCTACTTGCGCCCACAGACTCACCTTGCTGATTATAACCTGATGTAAGTCGAAAACTTCTCATGTCTTCTCCTCCGCTAACACCAGCGTTCTCAACAGAAAGAGAAGCTAGCCCTGCAAGACGATCAAAGAAATCTTGTTTAACATTCACATGCTGAATGACCCCATAAGGGAAGTTGCGTTGCTTCTTTGATATTACACCCTGATGTACGATGAAAAATTCTGGATCGAGCGAATAATGGAAATTTTTGCGAATAAGAGGGTTGGTTATTAAATAAACCGGTAATGCAATGAGCAAATAAACATTTATACCACCAAAAATAACTAGCAGAAGGATCTGGATGATGAAGATTATTATTGGCGCTTTAAATACCCAGAGAGTTGTTATTGGGTAGTTTTTTTCGGTAATACTTGCACCTGTAATACTGGGATGCAGAAGACTCGACTTACTTGGAGAGCTTTGTATTGAGCTAAAGACTTCGTCTACAAAATTAGCTTGCCAACCTGCTTCTAGAATTTGTTTTCTTATTGACTCCAAAGGAACGCCTTTACTAAGTTCACCCTGTACGTAGTTTTGCAAATCTTGATTTGCCATTTTATTGTATTGGCATTACTGGTGGGGGTGGCGGTACTGGCGCTGGTGGTGGAGGTGGCGTACTTGCGAAACCTGAATGCTGGGATTGGTTATTCCTCACTCTATTTATTTTTTCACTGACTGTCTGCAGAAGAAGACCTCTAAGACCGTCGGCTGCTGGTTTTTCGACCCCATCGATATGAGCTTTCATGCCAGAGGAAATGGTGGCACTAGAAATATGAACATCGTAAATACCAAGAATTCTATCGAGTAGATCTTGGTCGACATAAACATCTTGAATACGCTCGTAAGGTATAGTAATTTCTTGTGGGGTAATTGGGCCTTTTTTGATAACTACATAATTAGCATCTAGTTCGTAGTAGTAGGTAGCGAAATACCACCGTTGATAGAAATAGACTGAAAAAAATAATACTGCTGACAATATCCCGAAAACCACAGTATCCCCCACCGCTATAGCCATAGTATTTGTTTCTGAACCAAAGGCTGAAAGAAACACGAGAGCCCAAATTGCAAAGAAGGCTACTAAGGGCACTAATGTTCCTCGTATGGTCTTTTTCCATATTTTTTTATGACTCAGAGGGTACATCTCCCTGGTCTTACTCATTGCTATTTTCATGTTGTTTTTAATATTTGTTTCTGTAATTACTATTATTTATTTAGTTTTTTTTGGACGTAACCTGTTAGATTTTCCAATGCCACGGAATCTTCTTCTCTGGAAGCAATATCCTTAACTTTAACCTGCCCTAATTCTTTTTCCTCGTTGCCAAAAATAAGAGCATAACGAATGGATTTACTTTCGGCGTATTTAAATTGCTTTGGAAGTTTTTCTTCTTCGTAATATATTTCAGAACTTATACCGCTACTTCTTAGTTTTTTTAGAATATCTAAATAATCCTCAGTAAGCGACTTGCTTAAGTTTAGCACCAAACAATCAGCGTTTGATCCTGTTGGTAGGTTTCCAGAACTTTCTAACGCTTCGAAAAGACGGTCTATACCCAAACTCGCACCTACCGCGGGTAGGGGTTTGTTTGAGAATTGGTCTACTAGGCTATCGTACCGACCACCGCCGGTTACAGAACCGAATTCGGGTTTATCTTTTAATACTATTTCGAATACCATACCTGTGTAGTAGTCTAAACCACGGGCTATAAATGGATCGAATGCTAGCTTGTCTGCGCTTACCCCAAAACGCATGATGTTTTTCATAAGTTTCTGAATATAATTCACTAAAGCCGAACCTTCCTCGAACTGATTTTGGATTTCGGTGAAAATATTTTGCGAGTCCCGAATATTAAGAAACTTATGAACTTGTTCGAGCAACTTACCAACAATACCTTGATTTCTTAGGTATTCAAGAACCCCCTCTACTCCTATTTTCTCTACCTTGTCTATACCTCGAATTATCGTAACAATTTGTTCTGGCGAACCCCCGGAAGCATTTTGAAAGATATTAAAAAGCTTGCGATCGTTTATGCGCGCTTCGAAATTTTTTATACCTAAGGTTTCCAAAACCTTACAAAAACAAGCGATAATTTCTGCATCTGCTAACTCTGACTCTGTACCTATAATATCTACGTCACACTGAATGAATTCACGACTTCTACCTCTTTGGGTATTCTCTGCTCTCCAAACTGGAGCAATTTGATACCTCCTAAATGGATATGTCAGAGTTGCTTGATGTTCGGCGACGAATCTTGCCAGGGGTACAGTTAAGTCGTAGCGAAGAGCAATTTCTCTTGAACCATGGTCGGTGAAGGAATAAACAAGCTTCTCGTCCTCACCATATTTATTTAGAAGAATTTCTTTGTATTCCAAAGCTGGAGTGTAGATAGGCTCAAAACCAAAAGACTCAAAGACTCCCTGAATCTTGAGTAACATTTCTTGTCTGGCTTTTTGTTCCTTTGGAAGGAAATCACGAAAACCCTTTAGGGTTCGGGGTTCAATCTTGTTTGTTGTCATGTTATTTATATATTACCTTTTTATTTATAAAAGAAAAAGCGCCTTTGCTTAAGGCGCTTTTCGACTTACTAGTTAACTAGAATTGTATCTAAACTTTCTTTTTTTCTGCGAAGACGTCTATAAACCCACATACCAGCTGTCACAGATGCAAGCCCTGCAAGTACTAACCATGAAGACATAGTGGCTTTCTGTAGAGGAGTTGCTGGGTGATCTATATTTTCTGGATAATACCCACCGCTCATATATCGCGGAATGTCTATACTTGCGAATTTAGTTACGGCACTACTGAGTTTTGTGGCGGCTGAAGCAAGAGACTTTACGGCACCAGTTATGCCTGTTAACGAAGCAGTAGCAATTGGGGTTTTCCCAGTTGTAACTGCTTGTGTTGCTTTTGTTGTTTTACTTGGATCTGTCGTGTCTGTGGTTTGCTTAGTTAATGTGGTGGTTTTGGTTGTGCCAGAATTATTTGCACCTTGACTGGTACTAATTTCTGGTTTTGATTCCTTGGAGGCAGAGACCTTACCAACTTCTGTGTTTGTCATATTTACAGTACCTGAGGGGTTGGTGCCAGCATTCGAATTTTTATCGATCTTCTGATTAGCAGTACTAATAGATTCTTGCTTTGCGATTGGTTGGTTTTTAGGTGCGGGAGAATTTGCAGTGTTTTTTGTCGGACTCTTAGGGTTGTCTTTAGAATTTTGAACAATAACTACTGGACTTACAGGTTGATTAGACTGAGGAGAAACTATACCCAAAATACTTAGTATATTGGGAAGCAAAGTAATAATAACCGGTCCCACAAATTTCTTTGCTGCTGATATTATTTTCCCCCATCCATTTATTTCAGTTCTAGCTTTTTTGGAAGTTTTTAAAACGCCTTCGATATTCTTAGAATTCTTTTTAAAGAACTTGAAGAATGCGGTTATGGATTTTTTTGTAGATTTCCAGAATCTTCTTATGAACCCCGTAGACGTAATAAATATTCTATTAAACACCTTTACAGCCCAACGAGTAACGTATTTAGCAGAGCGTATAAACCGGGTAAGAAACCTAGGTAAAACAGCTCCGGAGACAGCCATATATGTATAACCAGCGACTGCACCTACGGCCAATGCTGAAGCTACTATTACTGTGGTTTTTAAGACTACTAAGCTTAACTGTTTAAAGAAAACAGAAAAACTTCCTTGGTTTAAAGCAGTACTTAGTGCCGAGATATTACTACCGAAAATCCGGGTGAGTCCAAACCGAGACTCAATCTTCTGCATACCTGAGGTAATAGAGTTAAGACTTGGATTCTCTATAGGACTATTCATGAAACGAATGAATCTATCGTAACCCGAACCGATTACTCCATAAAACTTGGAAAATAATTTACCTAACCATGATTTCTTTACTTGCACCCCCTGTTTTTCTATAGAAAGATTTTCGGAACTTGAAAGATCTCTGTTGTAGTTTTGAGTTTTTATATTGGGCACATAGTTTGAACTCGGTGTTGTTGATTCGCCATATTGTTCCATTCCGGGAACCATGTTAGTACTTTGCCCCTGGGTCATAGGATACACAATGGTGTCTAACGCGAGAACAGTTTGCGCTCCATTTAGGAAGAAAATACCAGCCGAAAGAAACATGCTCATAATTAACTTATTTATTGCGAAATTGCGCATATTCATTAATTTAATTAAGAAAACCACAACAAAAACCCTATTTCAGGGTTTTTGTTTGCCTATTAATATAGCTTCCTCTAAGAATTTTGCAAGACTAGTAAAACGCGCGGGCGCGCGTTTTATTAGTCCTTATTAATAGTCGATCCCTCTCTGAGCGAGGATACCTTTGTAGTAGGGGTGTTGTATCATACGCATCTCGGTGACCATGTCACAGAGTTCTAGGATTTTTTCGTATTTATTATGTCCCGTAATAATAAGATGTACTGGTTCGGGTTTTATTTTTATTAATTCCACAATCTCTTCTTCTGTTATTAAACCGACTTCAAGAGCGGAGATTACTTCGTCCAGAAACACTACTTGGTACTCACCACTAGTAAGAATTTTTTTAGCTTTTTCTAAACCTTCTTTGGCGGCTATTATATGTGTTTCTTTTTCCTTGGTATCACCTAGGATACCCACGAAACCTAAACCTACCTGTTCGTTATGAATTTTTCCTAGGCCTTCTGGAATAGAAATTTTATTTAGAAATTCGATTTCAGCAGACAGAGGCCATTCCCCTTCTTGAGTACGGTCTTGATCGTCTCTTTTTTTTGCTTTAACAAACTGCATTATGTAGACATTTAACCCTGCACCACTTGCGCGTATACATGTCCCAATAGCAGCTGTAGTCTTTCCTTTTCCTGCACCAATATTGCAGATTACTAATCCTTTTTGATTCATAGTCTTTCTGTTTAATGATTGACAAAATATGACAAAAACTATATAATACTGAATTATTCCCTTAACTTTATTTCAATTAGCGCAAAGGGGGCTAAATGCAAAATTGTACCGTAATGTTTTTAGCACAAATCTTGGAGGACTTAGTACCCAGAGGCACGACTATTGTCGTAATTACAAAATGCTTCGAGTCTAATCGGAGTAGAATTGAAGGAGTTCCTTTGGGAGTAAAAGAAGGAGTCCTCCTAATTAAACAAACAGACGATGATGTGTACCGCATCGTAAAACTGGAAGAGGTGATTGATTTTGAACTGAAGACAGCCAAGGATCGTACAAAAGAGGTTGTAGTGGAACGCTTTAAATAAAACCCGAACTTGGGTTTTTTTATTTTAACTAAATGTATTTAGGAATAATTTTTAGTAAGGCGATGCTTTTACTAAACCAAAAACTCATGTTGACCCTTTGGTATATTTTTTATATATTTCTTTTTTCATATGTATTTTCAAACTCAATAACTGGAGGCGTGGATGATGGTAATTATTCGAGACGAAATATTTAACCAAGTTACAAAAGATATTCGAAATCTACTTGAACAAGCTGACTTGGGTGCCAGAGGTTCAGGGGGTTATACCAACTCAGAAAGACTTCAAGAAGCGCTTTCTTTGCTGGATAAACTCGAACAGTCAGCACTGCCCGAAATCTCAGGGGAAAAAGAGGAAGCCATTACGGATAGAGCAAAAGAGATAGTGGAGGAGTTAGATAGAGGCTATGCTCTTATGACCAACCGAAGGACCGGTAGCCGTAGAGCTAGACTTTTGGGTACGGACATTCTCCGTAGAGCGTTTAGAAAATAAACTGTAAACACAAAATACATGTGTTTTTTTTATTTGACTTTTTATATTAAAAATGCTATAATTATTTCTATTTTCCCACACTTTTGGATAAAAGAGGAATTTATGCGATTTGATTCAGTAAAAGCACTACTCGCTAAGCGAGAATACACCAAGGGGCCACTGACCCTGATCGTTGGTGGAGCTATGTTCAAGGTGAATGACTTGGTCGAGAGCAATGCTGGCGATGAGTATGGCTTTGAGTTCACCACTGAAGGTAGTGACTGGGGATACGTTGCCGCTGAAGCGATTTCAGGGATAATCTTCCCCCCTTCGCCGAAAGTCAGCCACTACGGCAAATTTTAATAAACCCACAAGACCAACCGGTCTTTTTTTGTTTCTCTTTTCTGAGTTTCTATAAATAGCATCTTTCTGGAGCCGGCTTTGCCGGTCCAGAAAGATAACATTGGAAAGTAGGAGTCATGAGGGAAGAAATCCCTTACGGGTTTCTTCCCTCATTAGCGGAGCGCTAGCGTAGTATTATCCGCACTTCGAGTACCCACAGTTATCGCACTTCATGCAGCCTTCTTGGAATATGAGCATACCAGCACAGGTAGGACAAACTGGGGCATTACCTAGGTTGGCGATAGAGATTTTCTCTGTTTTTTTGTAAGTTAGAGCTCCGTTTGTCTTAAGCACTTCCGAACTTACAGTTTGCATAACTGGTTGTTTTTCTTCGGCTGGCGAATCTACCTGAATGCTTTCTGTAAGCAGATGTTCTTTTGGAGCATCGCTTGGTTTAAGTGGAAGTTGGTTCTGACCGCGCTTGGCGTGCTTTTCTAAGATTTTACCAATTGCGTCTGGAAGTGAATAAATCATTTCTCCGTCTGCGAAAGATACATCTGGTCCACGAATACCTTTTAGCTGACCTATGACTTCTTCGACTGCGATATTAGAGCGGAGCGCGAGGCTTATCATTCTGGTTATAGCTTCGGTTTGAGCGGAGAAGAAACCACCGGTTTTACCGAGACTAGCGAAGACTTCGAATGGACCGTGATTGTCTTCGTTAACAGTTACATAAAGGTGTCCGTATGCGGTGTTTAGTTTGTAAGTAGTACCAGCAAGAACCGAGGGGCGTTCTCTTGGAGCGATTTTGAACTGAATCTCTCCACCCTGAACACTCATAACTTCTGCTACTGGCCTTTCGGTTTTTGTCTTTTCTTTACCTTCGAGTTGCTCCTGAACGTCTTTACCTAAGTTCTTGGTGTCGGTAGCCAGAATCTGCTCATCTCGGGAACCGTCTCTATAGATGGTTCCACCCTTACAGCCGAGGTCGTACATAAGTTCGTAGAGCTGTTTGGTTTGTTCGATAGTGTAGTCGTGTGGAGCGTTACAGGTTTTACTTATAGCAGAGTCTGTCCAGCGTTGAACTGCGGCTTGTACTCGAACATGTTCTTCTGGAGAGAGCTCCATTGCAGTGACAAAATAGTCTGGAAGCTCTTTACCTGGGTTTTTATCCATCCAGTCTTTAGCGAGCTTGATGTGTTCTTGATGCACACCTAGCCTACTCTTTCTGAAGTATGTCCAAGAATAGTATGGCTCTATGCCGGTAGATGTACCGACCATAGTACCGACTGTTCCTGTTGGAGCCTGGGTGAGTATAGTAACGTTCCTTATACCATATTGTTTAACCTGAGCTCTTATGTACTCTGGCATTCCTTTCATGAAGCCAGATTCTAAGAATTTATCTGCATCGAATCTTCCAAATGCACCTTTTTCTCTTGCGAGTTCGATACTAGTTTCGTATGCGGTTATGGCAATGAATTGATAAATTTTATCTATGAATTTTGTAGACTCAGGGCTTCCATAACGAACCCCGAGATTAATCATCATGTCTGCAAGACCGATAGTTCCCATGCCAACTCTTCTTTCGGACATTTGCTGGTCGAAATTTTCTTTGAAGAAATATGGCGTAGAATCTACGACGTTATCCTGGAAACGAACAGCATATTGAACTGTGGTTTTTAGTTTATTCCAATCTACGTCGGTTTTATCTTCGTTGATGTGCTTAGCGAGGTTTACATGGCCAAGATTACAAACACCCCAAGCAGGAAGTGGCTGCTCTCCACAAGGGTTAGTGCTTGGAAGTGGAGCGAAGTAGTAAGAGTTACTAAAGTAGTTTGCGCGGTCTATAAAATACATTCCAGGTTCTGCGCTGGACCAAGCTGATTCGATAATATTATTCCAAATCTCACGGGCTTTAACAGTTTTGTGTTTGATAATTTTACCACCGAGATTTTTCCACTTAGCTAGATTACCATCCCATTCCTTTTCGTACATGGAGTCGCTTGAATCTGGGAAAACTAGATCCCATTCTTTGTCGGCTTTAACCGCTGCCATAAAGTCATCTGTAATACCTACAGAAATATTTGCATTGGTAATTTTACCAGCTTCTTTTTTGGAGTTTATGAAATCTATAACATCTGGATGCCAGACATTTAGAATTAGCATAAGCGCCCCTCTTCTGGACCCACCCTGCTCGATGAGACCAGTAACAAAGCTATAGAGACTTGCCCAAGAGACAGAACCACTACTTCTACCGTTTACACCTTTTACGTAGGCATAGCGTGGCCTGAGAGAAGAAACGTTTATCCCTACCCCGCCGCCTCTGGACATTATTTCCGCCATTTGTCCAAGAGTTTCGAAAATACCATGACGACTGTCTTTCGGGGAAGGAATAACGTAGCAATTATAGTAGGTTAGGTTTTGGCCGGTACCTGCGCCGGTGAAAATGCGACCACCCGGTACGTATTTCCAGTCTTCCATGAGCTCTCTAAATTTTTCTGTCCAAAGAGTTCTTTTTTCTTCGGTAAGCTCTACACTTGCAATATGCTTAGCAATACGCTCAAACATTTGCTCTGGTACGGTTTCGAGTGGCTTATCAATGTGTTCAATGGATCTGGTTTCAACTGCACCATCTCTGAGTTTTACTGTAACTTCTTTTTTTTCTGTATCCAGAGTTTCTACAACCCCTATTTCTCTTTGGCCGGTTTTAAGATTTACGTTAATAACCACTGTATCACCAACAGCGAGTGTTTCTTTTTTTGCATCTTTAATAGCATAGCGGTCTAGAAAGATTTTTTCGCCAAGTTCGGCGAGGGCGTTCTTCGTTCTTGTCTGTAGATTGTCTTTGATTTGAGTGGACATGGTTTTTATTATTAATTTCTGTAAATTATGTTTTTAAATTTATAAGTCAAAATTCAAAGGTCAAAAATGAAATTCAAAATTTAAAATTATTTAAAAACTTTTTATTTTTCATTTTAAACTTTGACTTTTGAATTTTAATTTTTGATTTTGTAATCATAGATTCCTTAGCTCTTGTTTAAACTCTTCTACGTCTTCGAATTGCCTATAGACAGAGGCGAAACGGATATAGGCAACTTTGTCGATTTTCTTAATATGATTCATAACTACTTCGCCAATACTACTGGAGCTTATTTCTCCATCTTTAGCTTTTTTCTGTATATCTTGTTCGATTGCAGAGAGTAGCTTCCTAATACTTTGGTCGGTATGTTCTCTTTTTTGAAAAGAGCTTCTTATCCCCCTTTCTAATTTTTCTCGAGAGTAAGTTTGCTGACTACCGTTTCGTTTCATGACTGTGAGACCCAGAATTTCCATTTCTTCGTAGGTGGAGAAACGGAAACCGCATTTATCGCACTCACGCCGACGTCTTATAGCAGTACCCTCTTCGATAGGGCGGCTATCTAGAACTTTTGTGTCTTCTTTTTGACAATTAGGACAAACCATAACATGTTGGAAAGGAGGCGACTCCCTCCTCTCCAAAACCTCTCCTCCAGCTTCCGTAGGTTTTTAAAATCCCTGGCGAAGCCAGATGATTTTAAAGCTATAGAATAGAAAGCTCGGAAATTAATAAAAATATTAAGGTCACTAAAAAAGCCTCCTGGGAATTTCTTGAAATATAATTTGGTTTCTGATTTCTCTATATGTAGTGTACCTGTAAGGTATATTACTACTATATGTAGGGAGTGAGCAAATAAAAAAAGGCTTCTAAATAAGCCTAGTGGATTTCATACTTTGTATGATATCCACAAAAAAATTTAATTACTGCTTCCGGCTTCAACATAGAGCCTTGCAGTTACTTCTGGGTCTACTGCTCGACCCTCGGCTGTGAAATAACGCCTACAGTCTGGTTCGCCGGGGTTTTCGACAAGTTTTAGAAGTTCGAGATATTGATCTGCGACCTCGAGAACCAGCATAACCCTTGAACCTTCCCCAAACTGTTCACCTGCTGCTAGAGAAACCATATCTACAGCAGGTGACTCGTAGGAGCTATGCTCACAAATAAGCCCGATGACCTCAGCCTCACTGGATCGCCCGTGAACGACAACCGGAATGGAGAGCGTCGAGCAGATATCGAATTCTTTCGCTAGTTCATTCGGGGCCAGAGTGAGTATTGCGTAAGGCTGGTTTGCTAAACTTGAGAGCGACCTTCCACTGGTTAGTGGCTTGCGACCTGAAGCCTTTAGAATTTCGTCGTACAGCAAAGCGCGAAGCGACCATTGGTTGGTGTTGGGGGCGGCAATAAATAAATGAAGATTGGAAGTAGTTTTATTTGTTTCCATAATTCACTCCTGATGTTTTGATTTTGATTTTAAAACTGAATAAAGTAACACAAAACTTAATAAAAAGCAAGAGTAAATAAAAAAACCGAAATCATTCGGTTTAAATTTTATTAACTGACAAGCTCTCTGGTACTTAGCGCAAGTTCAATATGGGCACTAGCCTTTAAGGTTTCGAATGAAATATTTGAAACCCCAATGGTATTTTGTAAACCAAGGTTTCCACCCAATTTCTCCGCAACTTCGACTATATCAGATGGTCTTAATCTGAAACCCTTTTTCCAAGTCTCGAGTGCGTTGCTCAGTTCAAGCCTGGATTTATTAAGGGCTGGGAGAGCTTCCTCTTCCAGCTGGGCTTTAAATAGATCCGCTTCTGGGTGATTTATGGAGTATACCCATTCCAGAGTATTAGCAAGGAGTTTTGAAACCCTATTATGTTCCTGGACGGCAGCCCACAATTTTTCACCATCTTCGCTTACCAGTGAATCTATTGGCTTTACCGCTCTTGGACCCAGAATCCCCGGGCACATAAACACCCAGATAATCGCCCCGCAAAAGATAAGCGTAATCGGGAAAACCAAAGCATGAAGACCCGTAGTAGAGAAAAAAGCAAAAAAGGCTACGACTGAGAGAAAAAAACCTGACGTGCCTAATAGCGTAAAGTATTTATCAAACCGATCTCGAGACTTGCGGTAATTTTGATAGTTTTTAGTATCGCTAATAAACGACTCTAGTTCACCACAGTCATTCCTTACCTCAATTTTTTGAGATTTTAGTTCTGTTGCTAGATTATTAAAATGCATAGATTACCTCCTTTTTCCTGAGTTGAATGAACTTTATAACATGAGTATATAAAAAATGCAACTTAAAAGAGCTAGTATTTACTAGCTCTTTTAAGATTATTTCATTTTTTTTCTTATGAAAGCTGGGATGTCTAATTCGTCATCTTCTGCACCTGCATCCTGAGTTCTTGGTTGTTCTTTTGCAGGAATTGGCTCTATGGGTTTAGGGGTAAACAAAGGCCTTCTCACTTCCATTTTGGGCTCCTCTCGCTGAATAGGGGGAGGAGTTTGAACTGGAGGAGGAGTTGGTTGAGGGTTAAAAATACTTGGGCGTTTTGGTTCTTCCTTAAATTCAGGGAATATAACTGGAGGACGTTTGTTTGTTTCGTCGAAACCAGTGGCGATAACTGTTATCTTAATTTCGTCGTTTAGACTTTCGTCTATAACTGCACCGAATTTAACTTTTGCGTCTGGATCTATACTCTTTGTAATAACCTTTGCTGCTTCGTCTATTTCAAACATACCCAGGTCGCCACCACCGGTTATGTTGAATAGAACACCTTTGGCTCCGTCTATAGCTAGCTCAAGTAGCGGAGAATTTATGGCCTGTTTTGCAGCATTCTCGGCCCTGCCGTCACCACTCGCTCTACCAATACCCATAAGCGCCGTGCCTGCATCGGCCATTATACTTCGCACATCTGCAAAGTCGGCGTTTACAATACCATGAGTAGTTATAAGATCGGAGATACCCGAAATACCTTGACGAAGCACTTCGTCTACAGTTTTAAACGCGTCTACCAGGGAGGTTTTCTTATCTATTATTTGAAGGATACGATCATTATGAATGGAGATAATAGCATCCACTTTGTCTTTTAAATTGTCGTATCCGACTTCGGAAATTTCTTTTCTCTTACTCCCTTCAAAAGTAAAAGGTTTAGTAACAACGGCAACTGTTAGTATTCCCCTATTCTTAGCGAGTTCGGCAACAATTGGCGCAGCGCCAGTACCAGTTCCACCACCAAGTCCACAAGTAATAAAAACCATATCTGCGTTGCTGATAACTTCTTCAATTTCTTCCTGAGATTCTTCTGCTGCAGCCCGACCAAGGTCTGGATTCATACCACTACCAAGACCCTTGGTAATAGTCTTACCAATGTGAACTTTTTTATCTGAATTGTTGTTATGGAGGGCTTGGGCGTCAGTATTTATTGATATAAATTCAACTCCACGAATTCCAAGTTCAGTCATCCGGTTGACGGCGTTTGTACCTGAACCGCCTATACCGAGGACCTTAATTCGGGCGAATGTCTCGATTTTCGGTTTAACTTCCATAATGCTTTTTTTCATAAAAATAGTGTACGTAGTCTACCATGAACCCACAAGTGCCACAACTCACCCGAAATTGTGACTGTCTAGGGAAGGAAGGACTTAAACCATTTACCTATTTTGTCGAAGGATGGACTACTGAATGCGCTTTTTACAGAAGAAAAGCCACCCGAGGAATGAGTGTTGTATTTATTTCCCCAAAGAACTAAACCACAAGCAGTAGAGAAAACTGGATCCTCAACAATATCAATAACAGAACTAATTCCCTGGAGCTCACTAAAGCTAGTGGGTAGTCTTGTCTGAGTTTTTGCAAATTCTAAAATACCAGGAAGATGACTTCCACCACCTGTTAAAACTATACCTGCTGGAAGCTTACCATCTCGGTTTATTTTCTTTAACTCTTTATTCACCATATCGAAAATCTCTTCTAACCTAGCTTCTATGATTTCACTCACTTCAGCTCTTAAGACCTTTTCGTTCTCTTCGGGATCGAAAGCAGATAAGTCTACCTCCTCTCTTCGGTCAATATTTCGACTAATTGCATTTCCTGCGTGGACTTTAATCCTTTCCGCGGTTTCTATAGTTGTTCTTAAACCTATAGCGATGTCGTTTGTTATATGCTGCCCACCAAGAGGAATTACTGCGCTGTGAATGAGATTATTTTCTTCAAATACAGCCAAAGAAGATGTCCCTGCTCCGAGATCGAGCATTGCAACACCAAGTTCCTTTTGTCTCTTACTTAATACAGCAGTACTGGCTGCTAGTGGTGCTAATACTAAATCGTCTACTTCTAAACCAGCCTGAGTTATTGCCCTGGAGAGGTTTTTAATAAAGGGTAAACCACCGTGAATAATAATAGTTTCCACTTCCAGGCGTATACCACTCATCCCTAGAGGGTCCTTAATACCAACTTGCCCATCGAGAGTAAAAGACTTAGGGATTACATGAATCACTTCCCTGTTTGGTGGTATTGAGATTGCTTGTGATGCATCTATTACCCTTATAACATCGTTTTCCGTAATTTCACCATCTGCCCGCGAAACAGCGATGACACCACGGCTATCCATACACGAAATATGACTACCACCAACCGAGACGGTAGCATGAGTAACCGGCACACCGGTCATGCGTTCTACTTTTTCGAGCGCGCTAGATATTGAAGAAACAGCTTCTTCTATATCGACAATTACACCTTTTCTCATTCCGGAAGCAACACTACTCGCTGCCCCAACCACGCTCAACCCCCCTTCGGGAGCGAGCTTAGCTTGGACAACGCGAATACTGTGCGTGCCAATATCGAGACCTACGATGTATTGTTCTTTAGCCATTTAGTATTTGGGATTAGCGACTTTTTGCGAGTGACTAGGAAATTTTAATAAAAACTTACTAGTCGCTTGCCACTATTCCCTTGAATCTATTTTGTTAGTTTTTCTTTTAGGATTTTTGAGAGGACAGAACCGTCTGCTCCTGCACCAAAATGAGCCTTGAGTAAACTCATAGCTTTACCAAAGTCACTTGTAGCAAAGGAGTTTTCGCTGACAATTTTTTCTATAAATGCAGAGATTTCTTCTTCCGAAACCTGCGCTGGAAGAAACTTCATTAACACTTCTATTTCTTTCTTTTCTTTTTCGGCTAACTCTGGGCGAGAACCGTTTGTATACACTTCCGCCGCATCTTTTCTTCTTTTTACTTCAGATTTAACAAGCGAAAGATAATCTTCTTCTGTAAGATCTGTTCCTTTGCTTATTTTTTCGTTCTGAATACGAGTTTTAAGCGCACGCAGAGTATCGGCCTCAAGAGCATTCCTGCTCTTTAAGGCCGATATTAACTGCTGTTCAATTTCTGTGAGAGTTACCATTATATTATTATACAGGGTTATTTTCTGAAGCGTCCAAATTTCTTGACTACAATTTTACCCATCTTCTTGGCCTCTTCGCGTTCTTCACGAGCAACAGAGCGTCTTCTTGCAGCAGCTCTGAGTAAATTTCTACTTTTTCTTGGCTCGTAATAACGAGTTTTGCGTGCACGTATAAGCACACCGCTTTGTTGGATTTTGCGGTTAAAACGACGGAGCAGATTTTCAAATGATTCGTTATCTTTTTTCTTTACTTCTACCAATTCAACTCACCTCTTTCCATTAGATTTACCTATATATAGGTAGTTATGATTATTAGACTGGCAAATTTCCTTGCCAGCCTTTTTATACTATAAAAAAATTGAGTACTTTAGTCAAATAAATAAAATAACCCATAGAACGAACAAGAAGTCCGGACTATGGGCTTTAGAACCACGCTTTGCGTGAACTACCGTAGAAGTCTAATTATGACTTCTTTTTTTTATTTGCTTTATGTCCCCAGCAAGAGCGGGTCTCATTGTGTAGGAGACTTGCACCACTCCTACCTCGAGGGTGTTGTAATGGTAGCCGCTGGGTTTGCATGTGTGATTTTTATTATAGTTTTTGTCAATATTAAAAACAGGCTTGATTGCCTGTTTTCTTTTATTACTTTCTATTACTCGCCCATTTGTTTGCCACCTAAAACGTGGAGGTGTAAGTGTGGTATTACCTGACCACCTTCTTTGCCGACATTGAACATTAACTTGTACCCTGTATCCCCTATTCCTTTTTCGTCTGCAATTCTGTTTGCGGTGAACATCATATTGGCTAGAAGATTTCTATGCTTTTCTTCTACGTTGTGTGCAGAAGGAATATGCTCCTTTGGGATAACCAAAAAATGCACTGGGGCTTTAGGCAAGATATCTGGAACGACATAGAGTTCATCGTTTTCCATAATAATATTCGACTCTTGTTCGTGTTTTCCTATTCTACAAAATACACAATTATCCATAGTAGTTAATAAAGTTATCAAGTTTATCAAGTTCATAAAGTTTTTATTCTTGTAGTTTAATTTATAAACTTTAAGAACTAGATGAACTTTTTGTTTAGGCTACTTGCCTAGTCTTTTCTTTACTTCGTTTACAATTTTATCATAGCTGAACATTTCCTGCATACCGCTTTTTACATCACGGAGAATTACCATTTCATCTAAGGCCTCTTTTTGTCCCATAATAAGCGCAATAGGAGTACGGGAGTCCATAGCAAGCTTTAGTTGATTCTTTACACCCGTGTCTCCGAATTGATCATAAACTTTAACCTGTGCCGCGATTAAGTCTCTAAAGAGTCTCAAGGATTTTTTTGCTGCCAATTCTCCGAGTGGTACCAAACAAACCTCTGTTTGAATATCACGGTTTATAACAATTAGAGCTTGCTGCATGGCGTCAGATACTTTTGTAAGCCTAGTGTCCATACCGAAACTACACCAATTTTTACCACTAACTCTTTGCATTAGATTGTCGTGGTAACCACCCTCACTTAGTACTATTCTTTTCCCCTCTTTGGGGTGGAAAGAGATTTGGCAGTTAGTTTTACTCAAGCTATCCTTTCCTACATATAGAGGATTTAATTGGTAAGGAATTTCAATTTCATCTAAAGCTTCTAAGATACTAGTGAAATGTTTTCGACTATCATCTTCTAGAAAATCTAATATAGTTGGAGCATCACTAACAACAGTCTGGCAATCAAGATTACCGCAACGTAGTATGTTCATAGAACGGCCATGTAAGTGTTCTATACAAGAGTCACAGAGATCATATTTTTTACCTGTCAGAAAACTACTGAGACTTTCTTGATAACTTTTCTGACAGACAGCATTTCCGACATGATTAACTTCTAAGGTAAGCTCTTCTAAACCTAAACCCTTAAATAGATGCCACATACTAGAGATAGTTTGAGCCTCAGTTAAGTGCGAGAATGTCCCAAATACTTCCACTCCCAAGTGGTAGTCAGCAAGAAACTGCGATTTTGGACCAACGGCCATTGTTGAACCAAAATACATCCACTTACTTGCAGGCTGAAGTTCATAAACTTTATTTTGAGCGTAACTTCTTAGAACAGAAGGCAGATACTCAGGCCTTAACGCAAAAGTTCTTCCAGAGTTCTCGAAAGTAACGAGGTTCTCTAAAATATCTTCACTACCATAATATAACTTATAAAGCTGAACATCCTCGATAGGAGGCGTTTCGAGGCGCTGAAAACCATAAATACGAGCTTGTTTTTGGAAAAGCTTTAAGATTACATCGTAATGATTTTCGGTGCCAGTTAGAACATCGAACAGGCCCGGAATTTGTAGACTCTTTTTTATACCCGGTTGGTTAGTCTGTATTACAGGAGCAGCCATGACGGCTTCTTTTTTGGGACGAGACATTTTTGTTTAACGTTTTAAAGATCTAAAGAGCAAAATTAAATAATTGGACAATTATTTAAGTGGAGACTTAAAAGAAAAAACTGTGAATTTGGAAAAAGGAAGTACTCTTAGAAACGCCTTACCGACAATGTCTTCCTTTGGAAGTATGCCCCAGATTCGAGAATCACTACTAGCACCTCTATTATCTCCCAAGACGAAATATTCGTCTGATTTTAAGGTGACAGATTCAACACCGCCATATGTAATTAAGCCACTTGGTAAATAATACTCGTCTAGAGCCTTACCGTCTGGATTCTGCGAATTGTAAATATATACTGAACCTTTATCGATTTTTATAGTGTCACCCGGCAATCCGATGATACGTTTGATAAAATATTCTTTAGTATTTTTTGGATATTTTAAAACTATTACTTCTCCCCTTTTAGGGTCTTCTAAATAGTAATTAATTTTATTAATTACTAAATATTCTCTGTCGTGAAAATTAGGAAGCATGGAGCTTCCGGAAACAATGAAGGGTTCTGCCACAAAGACCCTAACTGGGACTATGATAATAATTGCGATTATGAGAATCTTTACCAGCTCCCAAATGAATGAGCCGATACTACTAACCTGGTCTGATTCTTGTTGTGATTTTATTTCTGGGAGCATTGAGTAAATTTAGTAAACAGTTATCTTAAATAATATAAGGAAGCGACCACTAACGAGTCAAGATTGACAAATGAAAATTTACTGTTCCTTAATAGGCTTTAATAGCATATCGCTAAACCCTGTGAGTAAAGTGACTATAACACCCCGACTCTCTTTGGAGCAAGCTGTGAAATATGGTTTTAAGTGTTAATGTAATTAGGTATAATAGATAGGTTAAGTAAAAATTTATTGATGAGCGAAGATAACAATTCTAAAGTAACAATAGTTGTGGACACACTAAGTCATAAAAAAGACAGGACTAGTTCGTCAACAAGCCATAACAGCGAAGAGTCGTCCAAAAGTAGACATTGGGGTAGGAGACTACTTCTTTTTGCTTTTTTAGTGATGCTAGGAGTGTTCGGACTAACTGCTTACAGAACACTCTCGTTAACCAATAAAATATTTGTTGGTCAAAAAACAACTTTTATTCAAAAAGTTCAGGGGTTTCTTAGAGGAAGCAGCGGGAGCATAAAACTGGAAGGTGAGGATTTGGGGCAAGTGAATGTGCTACTTTTGGGGATAGGAGGAGAAGGACATGACGGCCCTTACCTAAGCGACACAATAATACTTGCCCAGGTAAGGCCTGATATAAAGTCTATTTCTATGACAGCTATTCCTAGAGATTATTTAGTTAATTTATCTGGGTATGGTTATAGGAAAATAAATGCTGCGTTTGCGGAAGGTTACTATAAACATAAAGACTTCGATGAAGCAGGAAGAATGGCGAGAGAAACCGTTGAGAATATTACAGGAGTTAAGATCCCCTATTTTGCGGTAATAGACTTCAAAGGTTTTTCTGAAGCTATAGATCAGGTAGGTGGGCTCGATATTCAAATAGATAGAACTTTTACAGACTACTCATACCCAGATGAGAAAGACGGATACTTACCAGCCCAAACCTTCAAACAAGGGACTGAACATATGAATGGTAAGCGTGCTTTAATATTTTCCAGAAGCAGACACGCAGCTGGACCTGAGGGTAGCGACTTTTCTAGGAGCCAAAGACAACAGAAGGTTATAAAGGCCTTTAAGGAGAAAGTGGTGAGTTTGAATTTAATCACAGATGTAAATAAAATAAATAATTTAGCTGAAACTTTTGCAAACCATTTTCATACTAATATTCAGCCAGGAGAAATTTTTAGACTTTACTCTATAATAAAGGACTATGATAAAGACTCGATATTTGCGTCGAGCCTTGATCCAAATACTAAACTCATATGTCCAAAAATTTTAGAGGAGACAGGAGCATATGTTCTTAGTCCATGCCCTGGCAAAACAGAGAAAGATATACAAAACTTTTTTAAGAATAGCTTCACAACCGGAAAATTAGCTTCCGAAAAACCAACTGTATGGATAGCTGCCAGTTCTGAGAAGGAGTTAGGTTATGCCGAAATAAGACAAGATTTAGAAAATTCTGGCTGTACTGTTTTATTTGTAAAGTCTACTGAAACACAAACCGAAACGGTTATATATCAGGTTAATCCCAAACCTGCGTCTACTGCTTTTCTAAAATCGAGTTATGGTTTGAGAGAAATATATACCTTACCCTCAGACTTTAAGGTGAACAAAGAAAAAGTAGATTTGGTCATTATACTTGCACAAACAGGCAAAACTACACCAGAGGTAAAAGGTACTGATACACAAAATAAGAGCTTGAATAACTCAACAATTAAACAAACCAAACCTGTTTCCACTCCCAAAAATCAGATTATGGAAAAAGAAAGTAAATAGTGATACTCTAGACATTTTGAGTAAATACGAGTAAGCTACTGCGGACATGAAAAACGAATTACCAATAGTAGCACTTGTTGGCGCACCGAATGCGGGTAAGAGCACTTTGCTTAACCGAATAGAAGGTAAAAGAAGAGCAATTACCTCGAATATAGCCGGTACAACAAGAGATAGACAGTATGCAATAACCTCCTGGGCAGGAGTGGATTTTATGTTGACCGACACTGCTGGAATAATGAATGAGACTAATTCTGAACTAGAAGTTAACGTACAGAAACAGATTGAAATGGCAATAAGCGAAGCTGATGTTTTGGTGTTTGTAGTAGACGGCAAAGCGGAGAAAGCAGGACTTTCTCAGGCTGTAATACAGAAAATTCGTAAATCTAAAAAGCCGGTAATACTTGCTATAAATAAAACAGACTCGGTTAGAAAAATAGACGAGACTTTAGATAAGTATAAAAATTTAGGAATAAAAGAAAGCTTTGCTGTTTCTGCGATTACCGGTAACGGTCTCGGGGATCTGCTCGATTCGGTTATTCAGAATCTTAAAAATAAGAAAACTGAAAAACCTACAAAAGAAGAAAGTACAGGAATCGCGGTAAGTATTATTGGCAAACCAAACGTAGGTAAGAGCACGCTTTTCAATTCTATTATTAAAGAAGATAGGGTTGTGGTTTCCCCTACTGCCGGAACTACCAGAACTGCTATAGATACCGAAATAAAAATAGACGGTGTGGATTATCTTTTTATAGACACAGCGGGTTTAAAGAGAAAAGCATATAGACAGGACCAACCGGACGTTTATGCAGGATATCAGACTTTTAAGTCTATTCGCAGAAGCGATGTGTGTCTGTTTTTAATGGAGTCGACCGAGAAGATTACCAAGCAGGACCAGATATTAGTATCTGAAATATTGGAAATGGAAAAAGGTTTGATATTTGTGGTAAATAAAATGGACGAGTATAAAGGTAGCGAGGAAGCTCTCCAGGCGTATATATCGGAACACTTTAGAGGCGCGTGGATGTGTCCAGTGTATTTTATTTCAGCAAAGAACGAAGAAGGTATAAACGAGATGCTTAGAGCTATTCCTCCTATTTACGAAGCCAGAAATAAAACCGTAGACCAGGAATCTATAAATAAATTACTTGCAGAAAAAATGAAAAAATCTCCCCCAAGGAGATTACTCGATCAGAAGATTCCGAGAGTGTATGGACTTAAGCAAATTGGTACGAATCCCCCAACCTTTGAACTCTTTGTAAACCACCCAGCAGCTATTTCGGATATATTTAGGCGCACAATAAAGAATGGCATTACGAAAGATTTGGGTTTCTGGGGTACGCCGGTATCACTCAAGCTAAAATCTAAGGATAAAAAATAAGCAAGTTAGATACTTGCTTTTTATTTACATTAACCACGCGGCAAATGGGCCAATCAAGCGAAGGATATCTTGAGAAGCTGTTTCCTGGGAGAAACCTTTTCCACGCTTGCTGAGCGAGAAGACTTTAGACTGAGCCGGTTGTTGATCCAGATTGGGAGGTGAGTCAACTCTAAAACTCAAACTCAATTCACCACCAAGAGGTTTGTTGTGCGTGAAATGCTTGAGTGAAGCACAAACGGCATCTCTTCCTCCTTGAGTGTGAAGACACCACTCAAAGGTGAATAAGCCATTCTTCTCGGTGAAGATTAAGTAATTGACTAAGCCTCGTCTGAAGTCCACGTCGTCTCCGATGCAAACGACAATAAAAACTTCACCATCTTTTTCGTATGCCCTCACCGCTCTTTTGTTAGCTATTCCGCGTAGCCTTGCTAGGGATGGGAGCGAATTGATAACAGTAATGAAATCCTGAGAACCTCCACTTGCTGTGGATTTCCTCCCTGCAACAGAAGAAAGCGCATCTACAAGCTCGCCAATGATTTGTCTTAGACAATAGTCTGCTTCGAGATTTAGCATGGAGTAAAGTTGCACGGCTAAAATTACAGAGGCGCTTTCTTTACTCCTTGTTGTTAATCTTCCAAAGTTTCCAAGACTGAGAAATTCATTAAAAGTCACATTCCTCATATTCACATCTCCTTGAAAAACTGATTATTTGGGAAATTTAAAACATATTATACTTTACTTTATTAATTTTGTCAATTATTTTTGACAAAACCTACTTTTTGTGCGATAGTCTTTTATTAAATCTTACTAATTTTGTGGGGGGAAGAGATGACTGAGATAAACGAACTAACCGTAGTGGCGGTTACCGCTGATGGGTTTGTTCAGGCCACACAAGAAGCTGATGGGTATTTTGTGGATGGCCTTGAGCTGGGTGACCGTTTGTTGGTGCTTACCGCGAACAGCCGGTATGAGTTCACTCTGACTAACCCAGCCGAGAGACAAGCCATCATGCAGGAAACCAAACGCTTTCCTGAAGGGGCTTTATGCACAATTTCGGGTGCAACGTTTGGCGGGAGCATGCTTCAACAAGGCTCGGTGAAAGTCGGTATGCTGCTCGAATTCTATGTAGATGAGCACCGCTGGGTAACTTCCCCGGTCGAGAGCCTTTGGGTCGAAGCGGATATTGCAATTCGTGCGTAAACACAAATATGCCAATTCAACTAATGAATTGGTTTTTTTATTTACTTATAGCTGATAAGATATTTATATGAAAATAATAGTAGGTCTTGGGAATCCGGGGGAGAAATATACCCACACTCGCCATAATGTTGGTTTTTTAGCATTGGATTATTTTTTGAAAGATAAAGAAACCATAAAGTGTGAGAGCAAATTTAGAGGCGTAATTTGTGAGGTGCATTTTCATAATAAAAAAACATTTTTTGTTAAACCGAAAACTTTTATGAATGACTCGGGTTTGGCAGTAGCTGAAATAGCAAAATTTTATAAAGTAGATACCGCGAGGGACATTTTAGTTGTTCATGATGAGATAGATTTGCCTTTTGGTACAGTTAGAACCACTCATAGTTCTAGATCGGCCGGACATAACGGGGTACAGAGTATAATAGATACTCTAGGCAACCAGGATTTTCATAGGCTTCGGGTTGGCGTAGAGTCTAGAGAAACCGGCTCTCACTTACCTACTGCTGAGTTTGTTTTAAAGGATTTTACTAAAGAAGAACAGAAAGAATTAGATGACAAAATTTTTCCTGAAACGAACAAAGTTATTCAGGAATTTATAATGGAACTCCCAATTACAAAATAGCTTTACAAACTATTTTTTAATTAGGAATTTTGAGAATAAAAAAGACACGGATTCGTGTCTGTTATTTTTCGTAGTTTTCTACAAACTTGGGTCGGCCTTTTTTGGGTAAGGCTGAATTTCCCAGTTTTTCGATTACGATTTGCTCTAAAGCCAGAATGTAAGTGGCCGCGTCTTGCTTCTCTTTTTCTTGAGCGGAGATAGTTGCGTCGCGTTGCTTACACCCACCACACTGAACGTTCACGGTAACAAAATCTCTCTGGAGATGTGGGGTAATTGTCTGCCCAGAACTTGCTTTGCCGATCCTCCTAACCCGCACCACACCAACAGGTTCGATTTTCTTGGCTCGTTTGTGAACGTCGATATCTTCGTGGGGTTTTGCTGTTGGCACGACATAGCGCCTATGGACGTGGAAGTTTACAACTCTGTAGAAGTTTACTTTGTCGTAAACAGAGTATTGACTACAGTAATCCCTGAAGATTGTGCTGTAGTCTTTCTTCCTCTCGTCTGAGTTATCTTGGTAGATCGAAACCTGCAAAGTCATATAACTGAGCGCTTCGTCACCAATGAGTAAGAAAGTCTCTTTCTCGAACAAACTAACCAACAACTCCCACATTCCAAGCGTCTTGCCGTTTGGTAAGTCGTAGTGGCTTAGGAAGTCGTCGAGAGAATTGAACTTGTAGTCAAGCCAAAAACTTCCACAGGTTTTGAGCTTATTAAATACGAATACGCTCTCGTACTTGTATGACAAACCTTTCTCTCTTTGCCTGAAAAGTTCGGCGAGTAAGTCTTTCACCTCACTCGGGAGCTTCATTTTGCTTAGCTCCAATGTGAATGGTGTTCGCCTGAGTGAGAGCTTTAGCTTGTCTTGAGGTTTTTGGTCGGAATGAACAATTCCGGGGATTCCCGCTGATCTTCTCTTTTCCGCGAAAGCGGTATAAACTTGTGCTTCCAATTTGATCTCCTTTTAGATTGCTTCGAGGTTGTGTTGTTTCAAGACTTTTAACCTGTCTTGGTTTTTTTTGGCAAGATATAACGTTATGGCTTTTTGGTGTTTAATACACACATGCCACTGACTGGTTTCTTCTTTTTCTTCCGGGCATCCGGGTACTGCGCATTTTGACTCAGTCCACCCCTTACAGAACCGTAAGAATTCTGGAGAGTATTTTGACTTACTGCCTGAATGGTACTGCTGGTAGAAATGTGCGTGTTTTCTTGTGCAGAAATAATTTTGTTGCTTCCCTACCCTAACTTTGGGGATGTCGAATTCTTCCCCGCAGAGAGAACATCTTACTTCTACCCTACTTCCGGACTTTACTGCGAGCTCTTGTCGGTTTAAATTGTGCAGGGCTTTTTTTCTTGATTCAGAACGTTTCCATTCTGTTTTTTTATGTAAGTCGCAAGCAAAACAGAAAGTGTCCCAACTGTAATTTCTATGGTCTTCTAGTTCCATAGTTTTACCACAGGAAAGACA
Organism: uncultured Candidatus Saccharibacteria bacterium; assembly: GCA_964384035.1. Lineage (GTDB taxonomy): Bacteria > Patescibacteriota > Doudnabacteria > UBA920 > UBA920 > CAYLIB01. The sequence continues at coordinate 9,631 of CAYLIB010000010.1, read as the reverse complement.
GAATTCCAGGTCGACGACTTTGCCTCCCAAAGTTTCTGCTTTTTCCCTGAGTTGCCTTAACCATACATAAACTGCTTCGAGAGTTGAGTCACAATAGACTGTAATGTGACCGTTTGAAGAGAAACAGAATTTACCGTTTCTGTGGAGTGAAAAATCGAAAGTTAGAACTAGAAAATCTTCGAGTCTTTCGGGTGCATGGAAACTTGGTTTACAGACAACACTCCCCGAGGGAAATTTGCCGTAGCGTGGTTTCCATAATTGCCCGAATACTTCAGGATTTTGTAAGTCCAGATTTGAAAGACGAAGCGTTGGCGCGTCGCTATAGGAGAGGAAATGCTGATTCCCTTGTTCGTCTACAACAATTATGGAAGGTGTGTTATTGAAGAACGGGAGAATATTCAGAGCATCTGGATCGTTATCTGCATTAGCCCTGATTTCTTTAATAGTATCTTCCTTACCCTTAAGCAATTTCCAGAAAGTGATTTTGTCGCAGTCTGGCTCACCAAGGAGATAGACTTTGGTACTGTCATTCATAGATTACCCCCTTTTGAAATGCTTTGTATTTATACCCGTTTGTCTCGGAATTGTCTATCTAAACAAAAGACTCCGCTGATGGCGGAGCCTTGATTTCTATTCGATACCCCACTCACAAGTGTAAGGTAACAGGCATACGCCTATAAACCTTAACTTGGTGCTAATAGCAATCAGTAGGAGGGATCATGACTGCTTTCGCGACTTGCAAGTAGGGTGCCAAATAGAAACTGTGTTAAAAAATTACCCTTGAATTTATACCTCATTTTACTCTGATTTTGCTTTTTTGTCAATACCCATAAAAAAATAGAGTAAATACTCTATAAAATAGCCAAAAATAGCGGTCGAGCGGTTTTTATACCGAGGGGAGCCACCCCACTTAGAACACAGGCTTTTAGCGGCTTATTAGCCTAGCATCGAGCTCGAGCGTGCTGGTGCCTGCTTCACTTCCTTTAGTAACTTCTAGAGCCCCACTCTCTATTGCCTAACAACTCACATGCAGTGAGGAAGTACTAATTTTATCGGTAATCATCCCTACTAATTATTAGTTTGACGCCTCCGTTAAATTTTATACGCCTCCTAAGGGAAATACACCTCACACAATGCGAGGCTTCGGTGCCTTGTTGTTATATACCGAATTCAGGCTCCCTAAAAGGGAATAGATAATTAAAACCCGTAGCCACAGCATGGGTTTATGGCCTCTGTCTTAACCGACGGGATTCTCGACCACAACCATATTATACCTTCAAGCAACGGGATTGTATATTTTGGCGGCTTTTTTCCGATTTTCTGCGAGAAGCGAATCCTTTCGGTTCAGGACAGGCTGAGCCTGCTCCTCAACCGAAAGGATGCTCCCTCAGGCTCGCTCCACCGTACCCTGCCGCGTACGCCTCCAAAAAAAAAGAACAAAAGAAATACGAAATCTGAAGAAAAATCTGCAATCGAACTTACATGAATATTAGAGAGTTGCGAGTTTTTGGGGGTGAGGGTATTGTTTGGGCATGGAAATGGATATTTACAGACATATATTATATAGAGTAAATGAGTGGCGAGGAGCAGTTTTGGAAAAACTCATCTCTAAATTCGGAAACGAGCTATTGGTTTTGAAGGCTGATAAAAAAGCTTTAGTAGATTTTGGATTAAGTGAGTTACTGGCTATTAGAATATCGGATGCTTTATCTAAATTTGAACCTGAGACTGAGCAAAACTTACTTAATAATCAGGGAATAAAAATTTTATCTCCAAGCAATCCCAACTTCCCAACCCTACTGAGACAAGTAGATGATTCACCTGGGATACTCTATACTCGTGGAGATATCTCTATTTTGAGCAAGAGGTGTTTATCCGTAGTTGGCTCAAGAAGAGTGAGTGGTTATGGGCAAAGTGCTATGCAGAAAATATTTCCTCAGGTTGTCAAAAGTGAAATTGTTACTGTATCTGGCCTAGCTTATGGTGTAGATGGATTAATCGCAAAAATAGCTGTTGAAAACAAATTTCCAACAGTAGCTGTACTCGGAGGAGGTATAGACAAAAAAAGCATTTATCCAAAAGCTCATGCATTACTGTCGGAAAGGATAATAGAAAATTGTGGATGCTTAGTTTCTGAATACCCACCTGGTACTCCCCCGCTCCCCCATCATTTCGTAGCCAGAAATAGAATAATAGCCGGACTAAGCGAAGCTACCTTAGTAGTTGAAGCGGCCCAGAAAAGCGGCTCTCTAATTACAACAGATTTTGCTTTAAGTAACGGGAGAGATGTTCTTGCTATACCGAGCCCAATTACTAATGAAAATTCCGAAGGCTGTAACAAACTCATAAAGGATGGTGCGCGTGTGGTGACATGTGCTCAAGATATACTTGAGATATATGGTATAGTAGAATCACAAGAAAATTCGCATGTACTTAACAAAATAGAAAGCGAATTGTTTGAAATAATCTCTAATCAACCCACAGAAGTGGACACCTTAATAGAACAATCTGGTTATAACTTTTCGGAAGTGCTTACTACAATAACTAATTTGGAGTTAATAAAATTAATTAAAAAACTACCAACTGGCGAATATATAAAAGTATGAACGCTAAAAAAATAATACCGATTATTATCGGGATACTCTTTGCACTTGCAATTGCATTTGGCCTGATTCAAAGAAATAATAGTCCAGAACTTGAAAGCTTAAAGGCTTCACCGCAGCTTACAAGCCAGACAACCAATGGATCGTTTAACGATATTTTCCATACTGCGGAGAGTTTAAAAAATCAACAAGAGCAGGGAGTTCTCGCCACTACGTTTATTGCGGGTGGCGATATTAGTTTGTCTAGAAATATTGCATATGTAATAGATCAGAAAAAAGATCCATTAATTCCATTTTCTGGTGTAGCCAACCTATTATCATCAACTGATTTTAATTTCGCCAACCTGGAAACTCCATTTTCTAATTCTGATTTTTATACCCCTAAAAATACGCTAGTATTTAATGCACCGAAAAAAAATATTGAGGGGTTGGTGAAATACAATTTCAAAATAGTTAATCTTGCGAATAATCATGCATTTGATCAGGGATTAATAGGTTTAAAGACAACGAGAGATTGGTTGGATAAAAATAATATTGCCCATATAGGAACCGGGGAAACTCTTACGGAAGCTAACACACCAAAAGTAGTCACGAGCAATGGAATAAGGATATTATTTATGGGATTTTCTTATTCTTCTATTAATGACGGAGGTAAAGCAAGAAATAACCATGTAGCTCGTATGGAAGATTTTGTTGAGGATGTAAAATCCGGCAGTAATCCGGTGAGTTTCTGGAAAAAAGAGTTGGGAGCAGACTATGTGGTAGTAACCATGCACGGTGGGATTGAATATACCAGACAACCAGATAAACTACAGACTGAGTTTGCAAGAAGCGCTATTGATGCCGGTGCAGATATGGTTATAGGCGCTCACCCACACTGGGTTCAAACAATAGAGAAATACAATGGAAGATATATATTTTATTCTTTGGGAAATTTTATCTTTGATCAGAACTGGAGCAAGGAAACCTCTGAGGGGTTACTTTTAAAAATCAGCTTGAATAAAAAGCCTGTCTCAGAATTACAAGGCAACCCGGTTAATGCTCAACTCAAAGAAGTAGAACTAATACCGATTGTAATTGATAATAACTCTACGCCAAGACCAGCGAATGAAAATGAGAAAGTAGAAATCTTAAAGAAAATAAAAATGGATACAAATAAACTGTATCCTTAATTAACTTAACCAGGGATTTCTTGACCTTTGAGATTTTTCTGGAAAGACAAACCAGAAAAGGAAAATTGAGAAAAATATACAAATTAACCCCAAAAGCAAAGCACCAAAAAAACGGGTTAATAATATCCCAATAGACTGTGCAATTACTACTGTTTTGATTAAAGCGATGGCTCCTGTGAAAACCATTAAAATAGCTAGTAACCAACACACTACGGTAAAAAGCCTAGATCCGAAACTCATATAGGGCCTCCGTGAAATTACATACAGAAATACCGGTGAAGTTATCATAATTACTAAAAAATTTCAATAGACATTATTTGACAACACGAGAAGCCGTATGTAGAATCTGTTTTGTTGCTTAAATAAGTCGCAGTATACTTACAACATATATAAAATATCTTAATGTCTAAACCATTAATAATAGTAGAGTCTCCTACAAAAGCTAAAACAATTTCTAGATTCCTTTCGGGCCATTATGACGTAGAGGCGTCTTTTGGTCATGTAAGAGACCTTCCTAAGAGTAAAATGGGTATAGATATAGAGCATAATTTTACCCCAACTTATACCATACCAACCAAGGCCAAGGAAACAATTAAGAATCTTAAAGCTAAAGCTAAAAATGCCTCTGAAATCATTCTCGCGACTGATGAAGACCGCGAAGGAGAAGCTATTTCTTGGCATTTAGTACAAGCGCTTGGATTAGGTGATGAAAAGGAAATAAATTCTGGAAAAGCAGACAAGCGAATAAAAAGAATAGTCTTTCATGAAATAACTAAAACTGCGATAGATCACGCGTTAAAAAACCCAAGAGAACTTGACTTAAATCTAGTAGACGCTCAGCAAGCCAGAAGAATCCTAGATAGACTTGTAGGCTATGAACTGTCTCCTTTCCTATGGAAGAAAATTCGTTATGGTCTTTCTGCTGGCCGCGTACAAAGCGTAGCTGTGCGATTAATAGTAGAAAGAGAAAGAGAAATAGAAAAGTTTGTATCGGAAGAATATTGGAGCATAGAAGCCGATCTTTCTAAAATTGGACAGAAACAAACTTTTACAGCAAAGCTTATAAAAATTGCCGATAAAAGTGTCGGTAAAATGGATATTAAAAATGAAACTGAATCGAAGGAAATAGTTAAAGATCTAGAAGGCGCTAGTTATACAGTTAGAGAAATTACTAAAAAGGAAGTTAGGCGAAACCCCTCCCCCCCTTTCACTACCAGCACACTTCAACAGGAAGCAGCTAGAAAATTTGGTATGAGCGCAAAGCAGACTATGGTTATAGCTCAGCAGCTATATGAAGGTATCCATATACCTGGCGAAGGTGGAAGTACTGGCCTTATAACCTATATGCGTACGGATAGCGTTAATATTGCCAAGACAGCCCTTGACCAGGCTAAGGAATTAATACTATCTGAGTTTGGTAATGACTATGCCCTGACTGAACCAAGATTATTTACCAATAAAAGCAAGGGTGCGCAAGAAGCGCACGAAGCAATTAGACCAACTGATCTTTCTAGAAAACCAGAGACTGTAAAAGAACATTTGGATAAAAACCAATACAAGATTTACGACCTCATTTGGAAAAGAACTATCGCATGCCAAATGACTAACGCTGTTTTGGACCATACGAGCGTAGATATTTCTGCAGATAAAGAGACTCGTAATTTTACTTTTAGAGCGAACGGTCAGGTAGTGAAATTCGATGGATTTATTCGTGCATACACTGAAGGAACTGACGAAAAGAGTGAAGATGAAATAGAAGGAGCGCTACCTGAACTCAGCGAAAATGAGAAACTCAATCTACAAGAACTAAAACCCTTACAGCATTTTACTGAACCCCCACCAAGATATAGCGATGCCACACTTATTAAAGCACTGGAAGCTCACGGTGTTGGCAGGCCTTCTACTTACGCACCTACGTTAACTACAATTCAAGACCGAGGATACGCAGTTAAAGAAGACAAAAAGTATAGACCTACAGACGAAGGTGTACTTGTAAACGACATGCTAGTGGAAAACTTTCCAGAAATTGTGGATATCAACTTTACTTCACATATAGAAGAAGGTTTTGACGATATAGCTGAAGGGAAACAAAAGTGGGAACCAGTTATTGCAGAATTCTACACACCCTTCAAAGCTCATCTAATTGAAAAAGAAGCGACTGTGGAGAAGCAAATCAAGGAATCAACCACTCCTTGTCCTCATTGTGGTAAGATGATGCTTATAAAGTTTGGTCGCATGGGTCAATTTCTAGCTTGCCCAGACCCTGAAAGCAAAATTACCCAACCTATGCCTGAAGAGGCGGCAAAAATAGCCGAACTAACAGAAAAGACCAAGGGAGAGATATGCCCTATTTGTTCCAAACCGATGGAAGTGAAGCGTGGTAGATTCGGATATTTTCTAGGGTGTACAGACTACCCTAAATGCAAAGGAATTTCCAAAATATGGAACAAGCTAGGTTTTAAATGCCCTAATTGTCCGAATGTTGGCATTAATCCTCCAGGAGATATAGTAGAGAAGAAAGCTCGGGGTAGAGGTAAACCATTTTACGCCTGTACCAAATATCCAGATTGTACCCTCATAATGAATAAAAAACCTGAGAGCGAAGCTGAGCTTGAAGAATTGTATAAGATTTGGAAAACTAACCCAACACGAGCAGGACAGGCAAAGCCTGATTCTTCGCGACTTCCAAAACCCAAAAAGGTATATAAGAAAAAAACATCCGCTTAGTCGGATGTTTTTTAATCATTTCTTGAAAATACTTCATATTCGAAGATTGTAAGCATTGCTGCTTTCCACCAACCAAGAAAGTCTTTAAAAAACCAAAAATGAGCACATTGTTTTGCAAAGTAAGCCAACCTACCTTTCACATACCAATTTCCGTGTTTCATAATAGCCCACTGCCCTCCAATCATAATAACGTATCCATGAGGGGGGCAATTATATGCTGGAGGTCTTTGATTTTTCAACAGAAGTGGGAGTATTCTCCCTAGGTATTCTGCATGTCTTATTGCAGACTGCGCAGTTGGTGGACTAATGAGACCATCTTGGGAGGTGAAGCAACTATTATCACCAAGCACAAAAGCGTTCGAATAATCCTTGATTTGAAAATATTCATTTACCATAACTCGCCCTTTAGGATCGATTGCTGTTTTTTGCACAAATGGAACCAGGTTAGACCTTACACCTGCTGTCCAAATAAGAACATCATAGGCTTCTCGTTCACCATTTTTTAACTCAAACATACCAGGTTCTACCTTTGAAATAAGACTCATCAATGAAACTCTTACCCCTAGATCCCTTAATCTCTTTTCTGCATCAGTGCTGAGTCTAGAATCTAGACCCGGGATGAGTTCGTTCGCACCTTCTATAACTTGAATTTCAATTTTCTCTCTTGGGTAACCATTTTTCCATGATATATGATTCACCAGCTTTACCAACTCACCTGCAACCTCAACTCCTGTATATCCCCCACCTGCCACCACAATTCTTACCAACTTCTTTTTTACATCACTACGACCACTTTGGACTGCAAACTCTACTGCATTTTTTATTCTTAATGCATCCTGAAAAGTCTTTAAGGGAAGCGCATTTTCCTTGGCGCCTGGTATTCCAAAATATTCACTTTCTGAACCCAGTGCGAGAAAAATATGATCATATTCGATAGTCTTAGATTGAAGACTTATTGTTTTTTTCTGAAGGTCTACGCTTTTTACTTCAGCCTCTATAAAATTTACCCCTATTTTCTTTAGTACTTTTGCAAGACTAAACGAAACACTTTTTTTGAGATCTGCTTGTGTGACTAATTCCTCTTCCGCTGTGGCTACTTCGTATATTTCAGGTGTAAACAAAAAAAATTCGGTTTTGTTAACCAAAGTTATATCACTACCCCTGAAGTTCTCAGATAGTCTTTTAGCAAGAGTCAGACCTGCAAATCCACCACCTATTATTAAGTACTTGGTTTTCATAGGAATAACTAAATCTGTAAAAATATTCTTACTTTAAACCTGATTCAGTTAATGAGTGCCTACCCCCTGAGACGCTACCGGTCTTGTCGCTAATACAAAAGGTAATTGTATATTTATCGGTGGACGAGGAGGTATATACGTAATCGTTCCAGGTATTAATACCATTTGCTTCACTACAACGAGTTCCTGCTGCGAGAGGGCCGTCGTCTGCTGGTTTAGGAGAAGCTTGAAATTGGGCTAAATAGACTGTTCCAGAAGCAGCGGATACAAGACCTATACCACCATTTGGAGAAACCCCGTTACTCGTACCGCAGGTTGTTGCTGTACCACTATACAAAGAAAGACTCCCGCTTAAAATAATGGGGCCTGTTTGCGGAAAACCATTACATGTATTTTGATATAGAGATAATGCACTTGCCAACTGAGTTACATCGCTTAACCTTTTTGCGTTCCTGGCTTTTGTGCGGGAATTAGAAAGAGCTACTAGCACGACAGATGCAAGCAGGGCTATAACGGCAATAACTACTAAGAGTTCTATAAGTGTAAAACCTTTTGTGGAAAAATTTTGTTTCTTTAGTCCTTGCATTACATGATTTATAACCGTATTGTAACTATTTTTATTATAGCATACTTGCAAAAATATTTAATTTATAATAACTTATAGACCTTTAATGGTGATCAATCAAAAATATTTAGGAGGTAATAAAAAGTGAATATGGGAGCAATGCTGTATAACAGTTTAACCGTAAGACAGACACCTCGCCTTTCGGTTGAACTTCGTGCTGAAGTTAAGCAACTAATTGATTTGCGCATATGTCTCTTAGTTGAAACTTGGGGCGAGTATCATTATGAACCTCGTGCTATTTGTCCTGGCTGCAATCACCCACTTACCCAGGCTCAAATAGAGGCGGGTTTCTCCGACAGCCCAACTAACCATGCCGTAAAATGCCCACTTTGCAATAACTCATTCTATGCGGAGTTAGTAAGCAAGACCAAAAGTGGTCATATCGTAGCAGGACACTATTTTTGCAGAGAACAGACTCTCCATGAAATGCGAGCGCATTCGGGAGTTTCCCCTTCTGAGTTTGAAAGTAAGATGAAAAGCATATACTTATCCGCACTTCGACATTTTGGAAGTTTAAAAGTTGCTTTCAAAAAACTCGGTGTGAAATATGGATTTACCGAAGTTCCTAAATGGAAAGAAGTTGCCAGAGAGTTTGTTGGTAAACTACCTGATACGGTTATCGCAAAAGAGTTATGTGTTCCAGTGAGAATTATTCGACGGTTCCGTAACAGCCTTGGGGTTTCCAGGTTTGTTCAGAGCAACGCACTTGAGAGTTAATGAACTCTCTTTTTTAAACCATACACAAACTGAATCAAAATTACTTAAAATAAACAGTTTGAGGGAAGAATGTACACAAATAAATTGAAACTAGTTGCCATAGCGATTATCGTACTTATCCTGAGTCGCTCCTGTCATAGAGTAATAAAGAATAAGGAAAGTAACACTAGTAAAAAAATAAACTCTCAGCTTCAGGTCTCCCAGAATTAAATTCTGGGTTTTTTATTTTTGTTTAATCAAAAAGAAAACCTCCGGTGCAGGAGGTTTTATTTATGGTGGTCTGCTATAAATGGCGCTAGCGTCGCCCCCTTCAACTGGCGAAGCCAGATTGAAGCTTCCCCTGTCTCGCCGCCTTGCGGCTATAAAATATTTTAATGGTGGGTCGAGTGGGTTTACTATATATCGCCCCGAAGTGGATTCGGGGCAGAACCCAGAACCGGGAAACCCGGATTCTGGGTTCTTGTTCGATCCCTTACCTAATATCAACCATAAATAAAACCTCCGGTGCAGGAGGTTTTATTTATGGTGGGTTCGGTGGGTTTGCTATAA
>CAYLIB010000009.1:0-49975 GCA_964384035.1 uncultured Candidatus Saccharibacteria bacterium | reverse complement strand
CGGCGTCTAAGCCGGAGGAAGGTGGGGATGACGTCAAATCAGCGTGGCTCTTACGACCTGGGCCACACACGTGCTACAATGGATAGGAACAATGGGACGCCAACCAGTAATGGGGAGCAAATCCTAATAAAACTATTCTCAGTTCGGATTGAGGGCTGCAACTCGCCCTCATGAAGCCGGAATCGCTAGTAACCGTAGATCAGCCTCGCTACGGTGAATACGTTCTCAGGTTTTGTACACACCGCCCGTCAAGCCATGGAAGCAGGAAGCGGATGAAGCGCACTTTATTGTGTTCTAGTCCGAAGCTTGTAACTGGGGCTAAGTCGTAACAAGGCATCGGTAGCGGAAGCTGTCGATGGATCACCTCCTTTCTAAGGAATAAAAATATGCATCCTTATATCTTTTCGAAGATGTACGTTGGTGCACATTCCGTGGTCGTTGCTCTTAATTCTTGTAATTTTGGGCACATCTCTTGAATTCGACGTCGTTGTGCACTTTCTTACCGCTATTCAATTGTTGAAAAATAATACTCCTTGCCTTTTCAGGCAAGGAGTTTTGTTTTTCAACGCTCTTGCCATCTCCCAATAGGATTCCATATTTTACCTCATCTTCCGACTTGAGCTATGGCCCTGGCAAAGCCAGATGCCAATCAAGAGCTCACTTTTTTGCATTTTTTTCCTCCACCGTCCCGTCACGGACGCTTCCACAAAAAAATACAAAAAAGAACGAAATCTGAAGCAAAATCTGGAATCGGGCTAAACTAAGAGGGGGAAAAAGCTTTTATTTTGTCTTGGTTTACAAGACATTAGGAAAATGTTATAAATTTTAATTCTTGTTAATTTTTTGAATCTTGAAAGGAGGGGAAGATGGCTATTCGGAAGTTTTGGCCGGAGGATGACGAGGGGAATTTTTATATCGCTCGGGAGGCTACTCTGGAACAGATTTTGGAGCGTGCTGGGGAGAAGTGGCCCGGGAAGAGTCTTTCACAAATCAAGATTGAGGCTGAGTATACTCATACCAACGCCTTGGATTATGATTTGTTTGATGCGAGTGATTACACGAATTTTATTCATGTCTCACTAACGGATTAAGTGAGCTAGGAGGTAATTCAATGCTACGTGGGTATATTCGAGCGCGGTCGGGGGAGAATTCGAGGTTCGAATTTGCGCTCTCCGGCTTTCGCAAACTCGCGGTTACGGTAATTGTGATTTGGATCTTGGTAATGGGAGTTAAGTGGCTGGTAGCTGAAGGGCAAAATTCAAGGATAAGTGTTGCTAATCAGGTACAGATAGGACCGCAAACCCAGGCTCCAATTGTTTCCAAGCTCGCAAGGATTCCCGAAAAAAGTAAGTTAGGTGGAGTGCTTGCAGGATTTGCTTACTTTTTTGGAATTCCGCTTTGGTTATTAAGACTCTTGTTCGTTTTGGTGATAATTTTGGAAGGTGATGACTTGGCTGAATTTCTGATTCTGGTGTATATCCTGTGTTGGATATTTATGCCAGTCATGGGTGTGCCCGTAGACTTCTTTGCCAGGACGGGTGGGTGACTTTTTCTAGCAACTTTTGCTAGATTTTTTATTTCTGTGTACCAGAGAGTGTTATACTTGATGTATGTTTTCTACTTTAATTTTTCGATTGGTGTCTGGTGATCTATTTGGATTTTTTCAGCATTTGTTTTTTACTTTGTCGGTTTTTGTTTTGATATTTTTTTTAACAAGAATTAAACAGTTTAAAAAACTTTCTTTTGAGATAAAGTATTTTAGTTTAATGATTCCGTTTTTTATTTCTGTTTCGGTAGGGGCTTACTTAACTCGAGGATTAAAGGGAGTTGGGTTAATTTTTTTGTTCGGTTTGTTGGGGATGTTGCTTGAAACAGCGCTTTCGTGGTTATGGTCTTTGTATTTTTACAAACGGATATATTTTTATACCTCAGATACTTTAGCGCATGCTTATACTAGTTGGTTAAATTTTATTCCATGGGCTTGTGGTGGGGCTATGTTTTTAGGTGTATATCAGTTGTCCTGGCCTATGGTAAGCGATGCCATGGTGTGTTTTGTGGCGATATCAACTGTTTTAGGTTTATTGCCGTTTTTTATCTTCGGTAAAGCATCTCAGGTTATGCAAAAGAATTTCAGCGTGAAGAAAGTTGTTTTACTTTATACTCCGTTTCTAATTTCTATTGCGATTGCTTTTGTGCTTTCCGATTGGTCTATTATATTACTCGCTCTTAATTTTGGAATATTTGGTGTGGTATTTGAGTATTTGTTTGGAAAAGTTATGAAAGTTTTTTTGGGGAAACAGTTGTGGGTGTATCAGTATTTGCCTATGGATGGGGGTCTGACGAGCATTATAAATTTTGTTCCTTGGATGGGTGTAGGTTTTTGGTTTGTGGCGATTGGAATTCTTTTTAGGACATTTATTTAAATAATAGATTAATTTATAGGCAGTTTTGTGACTGCTATTTTTTTTGTGCTATTTTTGTTATGATTGTTTAACTTTTATGAATCTTGAGGAGGATTTACTATGAGCAGGAAAGTAAAGAAAATTTTATGCGGTACACCGCATATATTGAGTTTTATTCAATCGTTTGCTTCGGGAGCTCAATGGGGAATGAGTTTGAATATAACAAATAGATGTAATTTTCATTGCACTCATTGTTATTGGGAAGAAGGTCAGTTCCAAATGAGCGACGATGCAGTAAGTGAATTTTTGAGAAGTCAGAGTAAGCAAGGAAAACTACTCTGTACAGTAATTGGTGGAGAGCCGTATCTAAGAAGAAAGTTACTAGTACGAATTACTGAAGAGAATTATATTCCAGCATTTTGGGTGGTTACTAACGGCTGGCAAAAATTTGAAAATTTACCTCATACTACACACTTTGTTAGTGTAGATGGTGTCGGAGAATTGCATGACAGAATCCGGAATCAACCAGGTAGTTTCGAAAAATTAAAGATGAATCTGAAGGAGGTTAGAAGTGGATATTTTCCGGCATTCATTCATTCTACTTTGAATGCACTAAATTTTACTCAAGTCGAATCAATCTTGGATCATTTTGTTGATCTGGGGTTAGTAGACGGTATTATGTTTAGTCTTCATACGCCGACACGGGAAGGTATGTTGCCGATAATGCAATCTGGTCGGGGTGAGAATATAGCTAAGCTTACCCTTAATGCCGAGGATAGAGCGCTTTTAGTAGAGAGAATGTTGAGGTTAAAAAGGGTCTACGGATCATTTTTAGCAATGACACCTTTAATGATAGAAAGGCTTCACCCGGAACATACGGTAAAACAAGCTCCAGCGACTTGTGGTACATCTAATTATGTTGCTTCGTTTGATGAGAGGGGTGAAAAAATAGCGCAATGTATTTTTGGTCCTAGCGGTGACTGTTCTAATTGTGGATGCGTGGTCACTCCGACAATAGAGAGTTTAACTCAGGGTGTTAGAGGTCTTTCGACGGTTCCATTACTTGCTCGACTGTATACACCATAGGGATGGTGTTTTTTTATGTTAAAATAATTGAGTGAATTAAATAAAATGTGTGAAAAAGAAAAAAGAAAAAAATTTTAAAGAGGTTATTGGAGAAAAATTTACTCCGATGGGGGTATATACAATTGTAGTTGTAACAGCATTTTTGGCTGGGGCGTTATGGATTTATATTACAGGACAATTGAGTTATAATTTTTCGAGTGCTGCTAGGTATCAGAATAGTAGGGTACAAACCGAAACTTTTTACCCTTAGAAAGTATGTTTGGTTTAGTAGACCTTGCGTGTACTCGTGAGGTCTATTTTTTATAAAGAAATTAACTTCTGTTGACTTTTTGTTAGTTTTGTGTTAATTTTTGAATTCTTTTCCGTGTTGGGAAAGGCCTTGATCCCGGGTGTAGGGGTAAGTATTCGGACGATAACAAGTCTGAAATATGGAGGAAGTATGTGCGAAGTTTTTGAACGCATGAAGAGTTTAGATTTCGGTCAGCTTGCTGCATTGGTTGCCAAGTTAGAGCGACAGCATGGAGATGATGCTGTAATGAGGATTCTCAAAGGAGAATTAGAGTTAGTAGATGCTGAGAGTGTGGGTTTGGGTCGCCAAGCCAAGCTTGTAGATAAGAATGGTCGCTGTATTCCGCATAACATGATTACCGGTCCGGTGGAGGACGCTAGTTGGGATGACTGGTTTAAACTTGATTGGCGAGAAGAAAGTAATGTTGCTGCTGTTTACAGAAATGCTAGAGAGGCTTTTGAAGTTCAATTTGAGTTTGGTTCGAGAGAGTTGCGAGAAAGAGTATTATTGGCAGAATCGAAACTTCTGAATGATAGCCGAGTTGCCAATCTAATAAAAGGTAGGCGTTCGTGTCCGCTTGTAACAATTATCCCAACTTCTTCTTTGGTCAATGATTACTCTATTCTTATTGAAGAGTACTTCGGAAGACTAAAGAAGATCTATAAGTCTTGGAATGGAAAAGGGATTTATAATTTCAAAATTCGGGATCTTAGTAAGAAGATTGAAATTATCAGCGGGACGGGTCATCGAGAGCTTATGAACTTAATCCAGAAAAGAGTAGTTCCTGGAATTTACTTTCCTAACTGCCTCAGAGGATGGTCAACCAAAGCTCAGAGAGAAGTAATTAAAATTCTACCTTCTGAGTACGGATTTTCCTTGGGGGGTGGTATAGACGTTTTGGCGGCTATGATATCCAATATGGGACTAATAGATTTAAATGATCGTGGTCCTTCAATGGATATCTCTGCTGTGGCATCCGGCAAGAAGAGGCGAGCCTTAATGTTGGGCCCCGACGCAGAATTTACTCATACTTTTACGTTATCAGTGAATTGCTTGGATGAGGATGATGATTCTTCGCCAAGTTGCTCGGGTGGAATTTTTATGCCCATATAAGCGTCTAGGACGCTTTTTTTATATGTCGAAATTTTTCCAACCGTATTTTTCTGGGTTAAAGCCTTCTCCACAGACTGTTTCTAGGATTGCTGTAGTTATTTGATAGGGATCTAAGTTAGCAGCTGGTCTTCTGTCTTCTAGGTAGCCGAAACCTTTGTTAGCGGTATCTAAAGGTATCCTAATGCTTGCTCTACGGTCGCTAACTCCGTATCGGAATTCTTTATAACTGCAGGTTTCGTGTTTTCCGGTAAGTCGCTTATCGTTATCTGCACCGTAAACTTGCATGTGTTCCTTATGGAAACGACCGAGTCTTTCGCAGGCGAGTTTTACTTTTTAGATTCCTCCAGCCTCTCGCATTTCTTTGGTGGAGAAGTTGGTGTGTCCGCCGGCACCGTTCCAGTCTCCAGCAATAGGTTTGGGGTCGAGTTTGGCGTAGACCTCGTGAGTTTCTCCTATACGGTAAAGAAGCCACCTTGCCAACCAGAGCTGATCGGCGACTTCAAGCGGGGAAACTGCGCTACCTGAAATTCCCACTGGGCGGGCATTACCTCGGCGTTTATACCTGAAATGCTTAATCCGGCGGTTAAGCAGGCACTTAAGTGGTCTTCTGCCACTTCACGACCTTGAACTTCGTCGAAACCAACGCCACAGTAGTATCGTCCTTGAGGGTGGGGGAAGCCGTGGTTTGGCCAACCTAATGGCCAATCTTTATAGTAAAGCGTGTATTCTTGTTCAATACCGAAGATAGGTTCGTGTGATTTATATTTTTCTGCAACTGTAACTAAGTGATGTCGTGTATTGCTTTCGTGGGGAGTGCTATCTGGGTTCAATACCTCGCATAATACTAATATATTGGGTTCGCCGCGGAGAGGGTCGCGAACGAATTAAACTGGTTTTAGAAGACAATCGCTTTTATGGCCCTCAGCTTGCTCTGTAGATGATCCGTCGAAACCCCACATTGGAATATTTTCTAAGTTCTTTACTTCGTAATTGAGTGTTTTGGTTTTAGATCTGAGTTTTGCGGTCGGTTTTTGACCATCTAACCAAATGTACTCTAGTAATGTATGCATTTTGGGTATTTATATTAATTTTTAGTATATATATTAAAGTTATCAGTAAACCCATAACAAGCAGGAGGTATTGCTTTATTGGGTGGTTCTGGTATACTGGTCTTGTTCATCTCAGTGTTTTGATTACTGCTTTTAGGCTTCTTGAGAAGGGCATACTTCCAAATATCATTTTTACCCAATTTCTGCTCTGATTTGAAAATATTGGCTCAAAAAGCATATTTGAAAGTATACCCTACCAGTTTCTAAGTGCGTGTGCGAACCTGTTTTAAAAGTTAGTTAAGAGTCTAGATGAAGCTCTTACAAAGAAAGCCTAAAAATGGCAATGAAGTTGTTTGTTGGTTCCCTTCCATGGGCAACCACAAGCCAGGATCTTAACGATCTTTTCTCTCAGTATGGTGCAGTTAGTTCTGCTAATGTGCTTACAGATAGAGATACTGGCCGCTCTCGTGGTTTTGGATTCGTAGAATTCGAAAACGACGAAGATGCAAAAAAAGCAATCTCTGCTTTAGATGGTTCTGACTATCAAGGAAGATCATTGAAAGTAAGTGAAGCTAAACCACTACAAGACCGCGGTGACCGTGGTAATGGTGGCGGACGCAGAAGCTTTGGCTCTCGTTAAGTAGCCATTAAAACCACCCCTTCATAAGGGTGGTTTTATTTTTGTGTTATAATATTTTTGAATGTAATGTAACTCTTTTAGAAACCAAAATATGGATTTAACTATAATAATGTGGATTGGATTAGGTATTCTAGTAATCGGAAGTTTGTATTTACTTTGGGAGGGTTTCAGAGTTTATAAATTGTTTTCGAATTCAATTGTTGGCAGATTGGTTAAAACATTGGTTGTTGTTCTTTTAATTGAATTATATAGTCTAGGTGTGGCGAGTTTTGCCTTTGCTAGTTTTGCTCCAAGCGGGGTGTACGTGTTGTTGCCTGTGGTTTTCTTATGGATGTGCTCGTTAGGATATGCAATTTTCGCTGTTAGACAAGCACATAAAGAAGTAAAAATTTTAATGAAATAATTTAGATGAAAAAACAAAACAAAAATGTAATAACCGAAGAGAGTTTTGAGCCAAGATGGTTTATTTGGACAATTACTTTTCTTATAGCGGTCGGTGTTTCGCTTTCTGGCTATATTATTATTAGTGCAGAGAAGGAATCTGCTCAGGCTGCAGAAATTCCATTACCGTTACATATAATAAAGAAATAATTCTTAGAATCAATCCGGGTAAATTTTTAGGGTTGATTTTATTTTTGTTTTGTGATATAATTTAGGTAGTTAGTTAAGAGCTTTACGAAACAAAAATACAAATTAATAGAAAGTTGCAGAGATTATATATCTCTATAGTATTTTTGAAACTAAAATACATGCAAAATTTTGCTTATTCAAACGATATAGCATTTAATTCTCCTCGCCAGACAAATGTCTGGGGTAGGTTTTTAGAATATGTAACAGACCATTTCTTGCCCCATAGCAGGAATAATTACAGACCACACCTACTGACCAATAGGATGCTCGCTTTATATGGAATGCTTATGGTAGCTGTTAAGGTTTCGGTTATAGCTCTTACGGTTATTGGTCCAGTAGATACTGCTTTTTCTTCAGCTATAACCACCGAGAATGTAGTTAAATTGGCAAATATTTCTAGAAATGAGAATAATTTACCAAGTTTAAAATGGAACGATGTATTGGCACGCGCTGCCCAGGAGAAAGCGGATGATATGCTAGCTAAGGGTTATTTTTCTCATACTTCACCAGATGGTCGTTTACCTTGGGATTTTATTACTAAGCACGGCTATAATTACCTGACAGCTGGTGAAAATCTGGCAGAGGGCTTTATAGAGGCTGAAGCCACAGAGCAGGCATGGATGAATAGTCCGGGCCATAGGGCGAATATATTGAATAAGAATTTTGAAGAGATAGGAGTGGGGATTTCCGATGGTCAGTATCAGGGACAAAGAACTATCTTTGTAGTACAGATGTTTGGAACTCCGATTGATCAACCGATTAAGATTTTAGATAAACCGACGAAAGTAGCTGAAAATAATCCTGTGGTAAAACCACAAGCAGTACCTAACCCTGTGCCGTTGGCTCAGGGGTCTCCGGTACCTCAAAATTTAAGAATTGCAGAAAATAAATCCGAAACAAAAGTAATTCCAAGTCTAACTATTGAAAACGCTAGAATTTTAATGTCTGAGGAAAAGGTGTTAATTACTGTACAGACAAGCACAGCTGCTGTTAGGGTTTTGGCCTTGTTTGGAGAAACGGCATTGGTGCTCGACCCCAAAGAGGGTGGAGTTTGGGAAGGGAGTACTTTGGTTTCAAGGATTAAAGATAAAAAGGTGACTATCCAAGCTTTCGATTTTGCAGGCAAAAGCATAACTAAGGAAATAGCCTCTTTTGCGCCTGATTTAGAGAGATCTATTGTGCCTAATGGAGTAGTTAAGGGTGATTCTGTAAATTTATTTGGATATAGTTTGAACCTAAAAAATACAGAATCTAAGTTTTATTTAATATTTGTAGCACTGATTCTTACGCTTTTAGTTATAGCGATTGCGGTTAAGAGGCATGTACAGCACATAAATTTAATAGCAAATACTTCCTTTGTAACTGTTTTGGCTATAATGTTTTTGCTTAAATAGCCACGGGATCGTATATTTAGGCAATCTTTTCGCGAAAATGCTCCCTACGCCTCTCTATGTCGTACCCTGCCGCTTACGCCTCCGTTCGGTGCTCACATTTTCGTAAAATCCTCATCCCAAATTTGCAACGAGCTGTTATTGAGGGTAATTAAACCTCAAATATTCAAACCCCAAACTCTAGTATTTTGGGAATTTTGGGTTTGGAGTATAATTTAGGTACTGAGTATGCGATAATATTTTATGAAAAAAATTATTTTGATTGGTGTCTTTGTGTTTTTGGCGGCGGGGTGTAATAGGGATGTGAAGCCTGTTCTGGGCGAGCAGGCGGAAAAGAGTAAGGTACAGTCTGGTTCAGGAGTTGCGAGTAATGAAAATGTTTTTAAGGAAACATCAAAGACTTGCGATGTGGAGAAGGTTAAAGTGTTAGAAAGAATTGCTTTGTTGAATGATAAGAATAAACGTGAGACCCCGAATATAAAGAGCAATGCTACTTTGGTGGAAATTTTTTATAGCACGTTACTCAACCAATGTGTTTATATTAGACAGTTAGATTCAGAGTTGTCGGGTGGGAGGAAATTAACTGTTCTGGATTTCTTTAGAGCTTCGAGAGAAAATGTTACAGATGATGTAATTATTTTTTCGACATTGCTTAACTTGTCTAAGCCAGAGGAGTCTGAGGTAAAGAAGGCTGAATTTTATCAGAAAATTAAGAATTATAGATAAATATGAAAGCTAGTAGTTGCGAGAGTTGTTTGATGCCTCTTGAGAAGGATTCGGGGGTTAGAGAAAATGTGAGATATTGTAGTTTGTGTTTTAAGGATGGGAAGTTGTGTTATGAGGGAAATGATCTGAAGGAATTTCAGGAGGTTGTCTATAAAAGTATGATAGGGCGTGGGGTGAATAAGTATAAAGCGAAGTTCTTTACCTTTATGGTGCGTTTCGCGCCGAGGTGGAAAAAATAATGAATGGTCAAAATAGAGAAGATATTAGAGAAGGGTTGGAGGTTGAGATTGTTTTGAAGGAAGATCAAAGAACCGGAAAGTTAACTCGGGGAATTGTTGCGGATATATTAACTAATTCTTCTTTTCACCCGCATGGGATAAAGGTGAGGTTAGAGAGTGGTGAAGTTGGCAGGGTCCAGAATATAATATAAAAATCGTGATCCTTATTGAATGAGTGTTAAACTATTGCTTTTATTGGGGATTTATAGTAGACTTGTGGTTAAGATTAATGGTGTTTGGTGTGTGGCGGCGGCTATTTACGCATAATATATGGATAATTTTAATAGGAGTGGTAGAGGTGGTAAGGGTAGAGGCTTTGGTGGCGGGGGTGGTGGTTCTTTTTTTAAGAATCGAGACAGAGGTGGAGATAGGGAAAGAGAGATGTTTAGAACAACCTGTAGCCAATGTGGTAGATCTTGCGAAGTGCCATTTAGACCTACTGGCGAGAAGCCTGTTTACTGTAATAGCTGTTTTGGTACCATGAAGGATTCAGACGATTCAAGACCCCAGCGTTCAACCTTTGGTGGTGACAGAAATGGTGGTTTTAGAGAGAGGGGTAACTCAAGACACGAAAATAGACCAGCTTCTGGAAATGATGATTTAAAGAAGCAATTGTCGGAAGTTAGTAGTAAGCTGGATAAGCTTATAAGTGTTGTTGAAAAACTTTCTTCAGCTGGATTATCTAAGCCTGTGGCTACCGAAAAAGTAGCAGAAGAAATAGCGACTAAGGCTGTATCAGAGAAAAAAGTGGAAGAGAAGCCGACTAAGAAAGTAGTTAAAAAGAAAGTGGCTTCTAAAGCAAAATAGTTTA
Source organism: uncultured Candidatus Saccharibacteria bacterium (assembly GCA_964384035.1). Classification (GTDB taxonomy): domain Bacteria; phylum Patescibacteriota; class Doudnabacteria; order UBA920; family UBA920; genus CAYLIB01. The sequence continues at coordinate 39,560 of CAYLIB010000009.1, read as the reverse complement.
TGAAAATACCACCCAATTTTGGGTGGTATTTTTATTTTATAAATCGGAAGGTGTGTTGCCAGTCAAGGTGGTCTCCTGCTGGCTCGGAATATTGGCCAATTTGAAAGTAAGCAATTTTATCTGGAGTTTGACTGTCTGTTACAAACATTGTCATTCCGTTAAGTCCTGCGTATTTGCTTTGACAGAGAAGGGGTTTTCCTTCTGAGCTCCTGTCTAGATCTGTTTCGTTAGCAAAAACAACTATTACGTTGTACGTATTGGGGTATTTTATATTTTCGGATTTGTTTATGTTATTTCCTTCGTCCCATATACGGCATTTTTGGTAGGTGGGACCGCTTAATTCGATTACTTTATCCATTGGGGATTGGAGATTATATTTAGGTAATATTTCTACCCACTGACCTTCTTTACCATTTATGAAAATTGTATTATTAATTTCTGTGATTTTTGCGTTTTCGTGTATTTTAAACTCTACCCCTAGTTTAGTTGAACGATAGGTTTTTATTTTTTCACATCTTGTAGTGTCATAAACAATTGTATTGTCCGAGCGCTTGCACGGTGTGGTTTGGTCGAATGTTGGTTCTTGGTTATTATTTGCTTGATTCGGGTTTCCAAGAACGATGGAAGATTTATTTAAATCTATATTTAAATTATCTGTTTTTTTGTGTACATAAAAAATTATAGATGTAAGTATTAGAGTAATTAAAATTACGCCGAAGTGTGCTATTGTCATGCGTTTGGTCATAGAATCAACTTAGAGGAAATATTGAACATTAGCAAATTGTAAGGTTGATGTTTGAGGCAGGGTGTACTAGTATTTAGGCTATGCAAAAAGCTAGTGGATGTGTGCACTGTGGGCCTACTCGTGTAGACCATGGGACTGAAAAATTTAGTGTGGTATTGGACTACTTGTTTAGTCCGATTCATTTTTTTGCGTCTTTTTGGGTACGTTTGGCAAACAGAATATTTAAAGGTAGACCAAGTGCATATTTTTTTTATGGAGTTTTGAAAGTTTTGGAACGGTTTGGCGTAGGGGAATTTACAGATGATTTTCATCATAGTATGAATTATAGAACTAGGGTTATGTGGGAAGAGGCAGATAGACGAGGAATAAAAATGTATGGGTTCTTGGTGAAGGAAAAAGCGGCAGATGTAATGTTCGCTAAATATGGTAGGAAATTTATAATTTTTGATGCATTACCTAGACCTTTGGGTAAGAAAAGTAAGGCAGAGGAGTGGATGGATAATAAAGGTAAAATGAGAAAACGTTTTAGTAGAGAAGCGCTTCCTGTCTCTTTTGGGGGTATGTATAGAACAGAGAGTGAAGGTTTTAAAAGATTTAACGAACTTAGCAAGCCAGTTATAGTAAAACCTTCAGAGGGTTCTAGAAGTAGGCACACAACAATAAATATAAATACTGAAGAAGAGCTTGTGTCTGCAATAAGAGTGGCGAAACAGCTAAGTCCTTGGTACATTTTGGAAGAACAATTAGAAGGATTTGTATACAGAGCGACTGTTATAGGTGGTAAAGTGGTGGGTGTAATTCGTAGATTACCACCAGGTGTGTATGGTGATGGTGTGAGAACAGTCCGTGAGTTAATAGATGAAGAAAATAAAAACCCTCTAAGGAAGGGTCCAATTTTCCATGAGCTTGAGACCGGCGAGGTAGCGGAGGCAGAGCTCAGAAGACAAGGATTAAATTATTCGAGTGTACCTAATGCTGGGAAATTTGTTCACTTGCATCCCAAAGTAGGTAGGAGTAGTGGTGCAGGGAATATAGATGTTACAGATGAAACTCATCCAGAAAATATCTTACTTTTTGAAAAGGTTAGTTCTGTGTTAAAAGAATCTTTGGTTGGTATAGATTTTATTATTTCAAATATTTCTAAACCTTACTATGCACAAAGTAAATCAGGGATAATAGAAGTAAATAGTTTACCGTTTATAGATTTACATCATTACCCACTTGAAGGGAAACCTAGGGACGCAGCCGGGACATTGTGGGACATTGTATTCCCGGAATCGAAGGCAAAATAAATACCGCATGACAATTTGCGGTATTTATTTATCTTGATGAAAGAATCCTGGATGGTCAGAAATAAATTGATGTATTTCTTCTTTACGATCCTGGATATGTTTTTCGAAAAAATGTCTTAATGCATAGTCTTCAGGAGCATATTCGTAGTGAGCTCGTATTTCGCCGTCTTTGTAGACACGTAGGTGGTATTGCCAGTATTCATTGTGGCGTTTTCTTAAACTGGTTTCTTCTTCGGGGTCTAACCAAGCTATGCTCTGGTATTCAAAACCCTTGGCTTCTAAGTGTTTTACGAAGTGTTCGAGTGGGTGATTTTTAAGCCATCCCACATGATATTTTTGTCTTTCTTTATGACCTATTTTTATGAGTTTTTTGTAAACCCATGTGGTTTTTACAAATTTATAAAAAGGTCTCAGAAGTTCCCAGAATTTTCGTTTAGCTTTACTTGGCATACGGATATATTATCAGAAAAGTGATAAATATAAACACCATAAATGGGTAGTGTAGTCAACGTTTTGTTTTTGAGGAAAGGGTGCTAATTTTAGGGGTACAGAAGGTCTGTGTTTTCCAAAGGAGGAAATATGCGAAGAGAAGAAGTTGGATTACTAGAGAGTATTGAGAGTAGAAGGAACTGGCATGTTATTGGTTTCTTTGTTCTTGTTTGGGTTTTGTTTTTTTCAGGCTTAGTCCTATTTCATCCGGTATTCAGAGAATGGATTGAGCCGGGTGTTCCTAGTGAAAAAGCTTGTGCAGGAGCTTTTATAGAGGCTGCTGCAGAAGAGTATTATTTGAAAACTGGAGTTGCTACAGCGGTCTTAGATAGATTGCCGGAACTAAGCTTGATTTACAGCCAGACAAAGACTTGTTTACCAAATATTCCTGGAAACCCTAATGAGTGGGCATTCATGGTGAAAAACGGTGGAGTAACTTTATTTGGCTCCAATGTAGATGGTAGAGTAGGCTATACTTTTACATTCGTAAGAGTTCAGCCGGGGAGTCTTGCTGAAAAGAAATTACCCTCTTGTCTTATGGATTTGTCTCAGTATCACCTAGCTAGTCTGAAAGGAAAAATACCCAAGGTGAAGTTTATACCTGTGCAAATGGGTGAGCTAAATATGGGACCTATTGCAGGAGTGGGGCAACAACCCGTCATCCTAAGGAATTTATATTGGCATGCAAAGGATGATCCTAATTTTGGAGTTCTGGATAATTGGTTAGGGTCACTGCATCCGGGTATTCCTATTAAATTATCGACACCTGAATTTACTGCGAGGGCGAGAAGTATTTTGGGTAAGCAATATTACAGAAGGGTTTATCTTTTGTGGTCTCTTGCTGGCTTGCTTTGTCCTTTGCTTGTAATTACTTTCGTATTTTCTGTAAGGAGAAATTATAGAAAATTTCGGATGCTCGGAATGAAAGAATTTGCTGATGAATTAGCAAAAAGATTCGGTTTAAAATACAAACCGATTGGATTTATTAAATTTTGGCTGACTTTTAGGTTGGCTGAGAAGTACAGACAACTCATGCGCGATATGGTTAAGACTCGGAATCGTTTAGTTGAGGAAGAGTTTTTTCAAAAAGCTATTGAGGAGGTGGATAGACAATTAAGTGAGATTGTTCTTCTCAACGGACTTAGTGATGAGTTGGGAGCAAAAGCTAATTTGGCTATCCTTGATGAAAGCGATCTTTTCAAGAAGAGGATGATAGTTTCTGAATTGAGACTGAAGCAAAAAGAGAGAAAAAGATTAGCTTCTATCTCCGTGGTCCGATCGGTCAAAAATGGAAAGAATTCGAGAGAGCTTTCTCTTGAGGGCTTGAATGGTAAGCAGTTCGAAAGATGCGCCGAATTCCTCGCATTGCTCGAAGGATTAGAAAAACCCTTTGCTGAAGAGGTTGTAAAGTTATTTAGCGACGCTAATAATTTTATTGACCTAGGCAATTTTATTCAGGCGGGGTCTTTGCTTACGAAAGCGTATACAACCCAAAAAATGTTTCAAGATAAATTGGACCAACGAAGGCTTGAGGCGCAAAACAATCTTACTTCAGGTGTGATAGACGTAACTGGGTTATTTCGTAGAATGCTTCCCGATGAGGAATTGTCCCGGTGCGCGAAAGGAGCTGATCCTGTTATGGTGAGGTCTATAATCCGTGTGCTTATGACAAACTCTGGTCAGGCTGGTAAACGTTTTTGGGCAAATTTAAAGTTTGTTACAGATATACGTAAATCTGCAGTCCGTTTGTGGGAGGCTGAGGATAGACAGTACAAAAATCCAACTGAAGTATTCAAAGAAGCGCTAGGGGTTCTTGAGGATTTGGGTGTTATACAGGAAGAAGTGCATTCTAGTTCTAAGGGTGGGGAAAGTCGGTATCACTTGAATGCCAAGAAATCTGAAGCGGTTCCACCGGGTGATATTCTGGTGGGTAAGCTCCATGAGATAAATAGCAGTTTAAGAGTAGGGATTTAGAGCAGTGATAAACTGCTTATTTTTATTGATTTTTTGTGGCAATTTTGGTAGGGTGTTAGATTAAGTAGACTACATCGAGAAATTTTCAGGAGGGTATTAAATGAAAACGAAAGTTATGTTGTGTTCTATTTTACTTGCGGTCTTCGGCTTTACTGCCTCCTCTCTTACAGTCGGGGTTAACCTTCCATGGGTTAGGTACGGCTGGGACGTGGGGGAGAATCCTTGGAACAAAGGACGGGGTGATGGTTTTGCGACTCATAGGAATGAGTTGGATGCGAAACTTAAAATTGCTCACGAGAACCATTTGGAAGTTGTAAGAGGGTTCCTGTTTGCGGATTGCAGAACAGGAATACAGAAGAAAGATGAACGTTTAATCTTGGACGAATATGCCTTACCTGATATTCGTGCTTTTTTAGAAGCCGTTAAGGAAAATAAGTCGCAAGAGTCTATGCCTGTGCTATTCGACTGGACTATTGCCGATGGCGAAGCAGTAGGACCCAATAGTCTTGGAGAGCATCCCGAATACATTCTCGACCCTAAACAGAGACGGCAGATTTTGGAACTTCTTGTTCCGGTGTTCGTGCTGTTTTCGGAGTACAAAGAACAGATAAGGTCGATAGACCTTTTTAATGAACCGGAACACGCTAAAGTGTTGATGCAGTCGTGGAATGGTCAAGTACAAATGTATGCATTCTTGTCTGAGCTTTCTGAGATGCTCAAGAAGTATGCGCCGGAAGTGAAAGTGACTATTGGTACTGCTAGTGCTGATTCTATGCTTTACCGCTGGAACAGTGTACCGCAGGATGAATACCAATTTCACTATTACTTTTCACCTGAATTCAGAATGCCCCCGGTTTTTCAATTCAATGCGCTTAATCAGCAAGTTTTGATTGGCGAATTCGAATGCCGAAATGTTGGGTTTCAGCTCGACTGGGCAAAAAGGTCGGGGTATCCGTTGGTTATGTTCTGGTCGCTATCTGGGCACGATAAGTATTGGGTCGACCTGGAAGGTGTTCGGAAGTGGAAAGAAAAAAATTATCCAGCAGATTAGGGTCTGCTGTTTTTTATTGACTTTTTGGTATTTTTGGAGTAGTATTTTTGGTTTGGCGGTAACAAAAAGCTTGTAAGTTTGTTATAAATTTTTTGTTGCTGCGGAAGCAATGCCTGAAATTTGCCTGCCAGAATTTGCTGGTAGAAACGAATTTTGGGTAACATCTTGCCAAAGGAGGCTGATGAACGCACAACCCTATGTGGGCTTTGAGTCTCGCGAGATTCAAGTAAGTGGGCTTTCTTGTTTTTCCATAAACCAATGGAGAAACGCTGTCTACTACTTTCTCACGGGTATCTGGGCGGACAACGGCGCGGTTACCTACCGACCCAAGATCTGTTTCGACTCGGTCACGCTTCGGCTTGATCTGGATACGAGCCAGTACCTTGTGTATGGACGTGGTTACTCGCCATTGCCTAACATGGGCAGGTACTACTCCGAACAAATTTTGGAGGTAGGTTCAGAGCAATTCGAAGTCGAGGCTGGACTCATTCGGTTCGCAAAAAACGACCGGGTTCGAGTCTTAGTCGTAGACTTCGGCGACTCCCGTTTGTTCCTTTACAAAGGAAGGAAAAGAGGAGTGCTGAACATTGCTACACAGGACGTGCCTCGAGAATGGAATGGTCTTTGTCCTATTTAACGCAGAACTATGCTTCGAGTTCTGCTTTTTTTATTGTTTTTTGGGCTTAATAATACTTTGGAAAACGTGAAGTGTGGGGTGGGTGTCGTCTGGAATCTCATTTTCTGTTTCCCAATTAAAAATTTGTTTCCCTTCTGACTTTGACCACTCTGCGATTTTTTCGTTTTCGGTGAGAATCTTATAGTGAACACTAATTTTTATTTTATCAGCGGTTTGATCTAAGATTTTTTTTAAAGCGGTATATAGATAAGTGGTTTCATTTTCTTGTCTCTGGTCTTCTTCTAGTACATTTTTAATGTGACTATGGCTTTCACCGGTTTCTTCTTTTATATAGAAGATCAGTTTTTTTCTTCCATAGGAAATAGAGTAAACTTTAAAACCTGGATACCTTTCATCCTCGGGTTCGTTAGTTTTTTTAGAGATAATCTCTTCTACTACAATTTCATTGATAGGTTCTTTTGATTCATGAGGGTTTGGTTTTAGTATATCCATATGGTTAGTGTATCAATTTTTGGGGGGATGTGAACAAAACAACTTATTTGAGTGGGTTGATTTAGTTGGTGAGGCATCGGCGCCGCAGAGCGGTACTTCCTATGTATTTCACCACCTTCGGTGGTTTACTTATGGAGGTCGGCATGGTCGCTTCGCTATGCATTTCCTATAAATTCGCTTCTTTTAGAAGCTGGAATAGTTGAGGTCAGAATCCTCGACTCGACTTAGTGTCCACCAAAAACAAGACACCCTTTTGGGGTGTCTTGTTTTTGGTGGACCATCGGGAACCTGCCTCCGACATACCGGATGCAAACCGTCGGGCCATCTTTGGCTAACTGTATTTCAAGTTTACTACTCCTTGCTTCGTAAACTTTCCATTACGTTATCCAAAGTGTCCCTCTCCCCCAATAACGAGTTATTAGGGACCCCAAATATTCCGGGTCATTGCTTCGCTCGACAGTTATATAAGAACAATCACTTTCTTTGGTGGAGCACAACGAAGGGCGGATCGGACTTTGGACATGATATTCGCTCAATTGGTCGAATATTTTATCCAACACGAGGCCTATTTATAGGCCACTATAATTAATAGACTTTATGTTAGTTGGGGTGGGAATTTGAAAGTGTGTTGGATATATGGAGTTACTCCAAGCCAAGGAGTGGGCTGGGCTAATCGCATACTTTTGTTTGCGACATAAATTATATTATTACCATAGCGGTCTGTATAAGTGATTTCGATCTTTTCTGGCCACTTAGTTGGATCATTTGCAGGTTCGTTGTAGAAATAAAGAGGGATCTCATGGTCGGGGAATATTGTCTGCGGGGTCGCGTACTTTATGACTTCTATAGGATTTGTGTTTTGCTCAATATTATTCCATAACTTAATATCAGTCACGAAAGCGAGCCCTCCTCTAAAGTTTTTGAATTTGATTTCATAATAAAAGTTTGCATCTGGATTTTTGAGTTTAAAGGCTGGATCTTCGGGTCTGGGTTTTCGTTCCATAGATGTTACTTGTAAGATAGGCATCTCAGTTATATGGTTTTGTTTTATCGTAGTTTCGGTCAACCGATAAGACTCATCTCTTAGCCTGTAAGTTTCAATTGTATATAGAATTATCACAAGAAACGTCCAAAAGAGAATTAGGTCCGACGAGTTGTTGATTAGACCTATATGCGTGTGTATTTTTAAAATACGAGTCAGCGCATTTTCATAGTCAAGTAAAGCAATAATCCCAATTATTATTGTGGGGAAATACAGTCTATATATAAATCCGGGTTTATCTATAAGCCATACTTTAAATCTCACAACGTACTTCATCATGTTTCTATTCTATGCTTGTAGATTAGAACCTGGCAAATCAATTACATGGTTACTTGGTACCTATGTAGGAGCTGGTCCCTAAGACCATAGGAGAATCGGACCGTTTTTCTTAAGGTTTGAGGTACCCTATCCGATGGTCTCCCAAAAACTCGGACCTTCATAAACGGCAATATCTATTTTATCTAAGTATACAAAAAGCCAGCCTATTCGGCTGGCTTTCTGATGGTGGACCATCGGAGAATCGAACTCCGACATGCCGGATGCAAACCGGCCGCACTACCATTATGCTAATGGCCCACGTCGTACTTTTCTCCGACCTCCGCCACTGATGCAGTGGCTGCAGTCTCCGTAAAGTACTCCTTCTTCCCAAAATGCTTTTCTCTATGTTATTCATTTTTACTCTCTTCGAGTAAAAATGAAACTAACTTATAGGTGAACAAGTATTTTGGGAGCCTGGAAATTTAGGGGATTGTTATTGCTATATTGGGGCGATAGAGGCGGGGTTGCCGGTGAAGTTTAGCTTACCTAGCATCCAAAGTACACTCATTATACACAAAGCTAGGCCAAATAGTCTCCACCAGGTGTAAGTTCCGGCTAGGCCGGTTCTTAGGTACTTTTCTGCAAAGTCTATTTTACCAGTAAAGTTGGTAATTTGCACTGTGTATTTCATACAAAGTATGCCGAGTACGAAAAGCATTGGTCCCAATATAAATTTCATGGTTTTTATTTTGATTGTTTACCACTTGGTTTAAGAGCCGCGTGGTGGGCGACGGAGGAATCGAACCTCCGACCTCGTCATTATCAGTGACGCGCTCTAACCATCTGAGCTAGTCGCCCTGTTTATTCCTAACTTTTGGGATTTTAACAGATGGAACGGGTTTTGACAATTGCCTTGAGAGTATGGAGTTTTTGTGGTATAAGTATAAGTCTTAATTAATCGAAAAGCTAATAGGGGGATATATGGTAAATAGAAGAATTATACCTTTTGTGGTGGCGGGTTTAACGTTTATTGTTTTACTTCAACTGAGACAAAATGTGTTCGATCTACCCATTTCTCTAAATTGGGAAATGCTCCTTTTAATGCAAACAGTAGTAATATTCGAGGAGGTTTGGTCTATTTTTACTCACCAGCTTCATTCGGGTATGGCTTACAGTAATCACAATAGAGTTAACAGGATGAAGCTAATATCTTTAGTAATTTCTTTGTGCTGTCTACTTATGTTTTGGGCTTTTGGTTTAGGGCAGTATGAGTTATTAAAGAGAGCGTTGCAGGCGAATGAATCTATGGTCCGTTTTATTGGACAATTAGCTTGTATTAGTTTCTATCTCTGGGTCGTTGCAGTGAATTTAATACTGGCTGACCAAAGGGCTTTAACCGATGTTAGTGTGAATGGAAAAATCTTAAAAGCTGGAGAGGGGGTTAGGTTGTTTATATTTAGAACGTACGATGTACAAACTTTGAGCAATGACCAACGTGATCATATTTGATACCCGAGAATAGGGTATTTTATTTTGACACTTTGCATTGTTTATAGTATTTTGAAGATACAAAAATTGCAGAGAGATTAGGAACTTTTAGATACAGAAACAAAATTTAATTTAGTTGTTATATAGAATGTTTTTTTCAAAACAGAAAACAATTTTGGGTGTAGATATAGGTACATCGGATATAAAGATTGCCCAAATAACCCATGGGTCAGTAAATACTTTAGACACTTATGGCTTGGTAAATCTTTCTTATCATATAGATACCAAAAGTAGTGACCAAGCTATTTCTGAGACGGCTAAAATTTTAAAAGAATTAGTTACGCAGGCTAGAGTAACTACTAAGAAGTGTGTAATTTCATTACCAAATAGCGCAGTTTTTACTTCGGTAATAGAAATGCCGAAAATGAGTGATAAGGAACTGAACTCAGCCATGGATTATGAGGCAAAGAAATATGTACCATTACCTTTTTCTGAGGTGGCAATGTCTTGGTCTATTGTTTCGACAAACCCTGCAAATAATTCGGTGAATGTTTTACTGACCGCTGTTCCTAAGCTTGTTCGAGAAAGTTATATAAAAGTTTTTGAGTTAGCAGGGTTAGAGCTTGAGATCATTGAGATTGAGGCACTAGCATTAATTCGTGCACTTGTAGCTGATCCAAGTTTAAATAGTGTTATAATTGATATAGGTGCAAAAACAACAGGACTTAATTTTGTAAAACAGGGATTTCTACACTTGACTAGAAATTTAAATGTTGGTGGAGACACGGTAACAGATAGAATAGCTGAAACTTTACATATTAGCGCAGTAAGGGCAGAGCAATTTAAAAAAGATTTTGGTGTTGCAGAATCAAGTTTTATTCCTGAGGCAATAAAACCAATACTGGCAGTAGTAAAAAACGAGGTAAAGCAGTTATTAACTATATATCAGTCACACGGTGTAACTGTGAATAACCTTATATTGGCTGGTGGGGGATCAAATATTCCTGGAATAACTCAATTTTTTCAGGATCTAGGACCGAAAGTAGAACTAGGTGCTCCTTTGAAGAAAGTGGGATATCCAGTGGCAGCAGAACCGGTCTTAAAGAGATTTCAATTACATTTACCAATTGCAATAGGTTTGGCTTTGAGAGAAAACTAAATCGAAGATTTACATATATAAACAAAAATGGCACAAATTAACCTTTTAAGTGGTCAGGCGGCAAAGCACACGTTACCGTGGGTGCAATTGCTATCTATAATATCCAAGATATTAATAGTATTAATACTAATTAGCTTGGGTGTTTGGGGTTATTTATTTTTTGTAACCAAAAAGACTGCTACAGATATATATAAGACTCAAAATTTGATAAAAGGTTCGGCAGAGAATTTGGTTAGTTTACCTGAGAGGAAAGAGGTTATTACTAGACAGGGGCAACTTAAGGCTTTTAATGGTTTAGTCGCTAACCAAACTCATTGGTCTGTGTTTTTTGCCACAAAGTTAGCACCTATCACTCTTAAAACATCACGTTTTGTTACGGTGAATGCTCAGAATGATGGTCATTTGAGGCTTTCAGTGAGCGTGCCATCATACGCAGATTTGGATAAGTTTTTACAAGTGTTTGATTCGTTTGAATTAAACAAAGTATTTTCAGAGATCAAGGTAACTAGTTTAGCTAAATCCCAAAATGGCGATAAATTAGATATTCGTTTCGATGTAACTATGAAATATAAACCAGAAGCAGCGAGAGCTTCTGAATAGCTTATGAATTTAACACCACCACAAGTAACAAACAAGACAAGTAAACCTGCCACCTTAGCTGGTAATAAAGTAAATATTGGCGAAGTGGTATTGCTTGTAGTTTTTATAGGGATAATTTATTGGTATCTGATTAAACCGAAATATACAGAGTACAACACCAGAAAGACTGAGTTAGCAAGTGTGCAGGCAGATCTACAGAAGCTAAATGAAACCAAAGATCAGATTCAGAAATTATATGGTCAGTTGCAGCAGCAAGAAAATAAGGAAGCAATTTCTTTATTGGATGAAGCAGTTCCTATTGAGTCTCGGACAACACGTGTCTATATATTAATGGATGGTTTGGTAAAAAATTCCGGTATGACTTTGGGTTCTATGAGTGTTGAGCCTCTGACTTCTCTGTCTTCTCCTGGTTATACAGATATCAAAAGGTCGCCATTTGATGCAGATAGGAAAGTAGCCACATCGACAATATCGCTTACCTTAACAGGTACAATGGATCAATTCGTTTCATTCTTGAAAATATTAGAAAATAATCCAAGATTATTTGATGTTACGAGTTTGGATATTACAGGTGGTGGAGCGCAGGATGCTCAGATAGCGTTTAAGTTAGTTGTAAGTAGTTTTGCATATAGCAAATAAGATTATATTTTTATGTCAAAGAGAGATAAAATATTAGCGCTAGTGGTTGTGCTACTGTTTGGATCAGCTGGTTATGTTCTGTATAGTGGTTTGTTGTCTGATCAAATAAGTATAGTTACAAATACCGCACCTGATACAGAAGCAAATAAAAAGACTATTGTGAATTTGTTGCCATTTGGAGCTAGCTTGGATTTGCAGCAATTGAGAACTCGAAATCAAAAATTACAGATTTCACCTACGAATCTTTATACATATCCGTCGGTAAACTCTGCAGATGTTGGTGTGCCGGTTGACCAGTTGTTAAATAACAGTAACCAATAAAGGTTGTTTTTAGTTGTTAAGGTATTAATTTCAAACGGAATTATGTCTAGAACCGATGGTTTAGTTCTTGCATAATTCTTTTTACTATATATGGCTGAATTCGATACACAACAGAATAGCGTAGCCACCTTTCAAAGTTATTTAGTTGAGAAGGGGATATTAAAACAAGAGGTTTTAGAAAAAATTGTTCATTCAAAAGATCAGCAGGGGAAAGAAGGGAGTCTGTCCCTTGTAGATCTGACACAGATGATCTTGAATGAGAAAGTTTTGGATGAAGAAGATCTAACCAAAGCTAAGGCTGAATTTTTTAACTTACCTTATGCGGATTTGAGGAAATTAAATATTCCTTCTCAGGTATTGGCTATGATTCCTAAGGAGTCAATGAATTTTTATAATTTAGTACCTTTTGAGTTGGCTGGTACGGATTTAAAAGTGGCAATAGGTGACCCTACTAATTTACAAGCATTGCAGGCATTGGAATTTTTGGGTCAGAAGTCGAGTGTTAGTATTCAACTCTTTTTGGCATCAGTTACATCACTCGATACTGCCATGGGAAGAAAACAGAATTTACGTTCGGTGGTGGGTGAGGCGCTTAAGGATATGCAGACAAAGGAAGAGAAAGAAGTAAAAGTAGTTCAGAGGAGCGCAGAGATTAAACCTTCGGTAATAGAAGATGCACCAATAATTAAAATAGTTGACGTCATCCTTTCAAATGCGATTGAAGGGAATGCTTCGGATATTCACATTGAGCCATCTGAGACAGATGTAAGGGTAAGGTACAGAATAGATGGTATATTGCATACTTCTTTGATGCTTCCAAAAAATGTGCATCCTGCAATTGTATCTAGAATAAAAATTCTTTCGAATTTAAAGATTGATGAGCAGAGAATCCCTCAAGATGGTCGTTTTCATGTTGAAATGGTGGGGAAAAGTATAGATATGCGTGTTTCAATCTTACCGCTTATTTATGGTGAGAAGATAGTTATGCGTATTTTGGATAAAAGCGGTAGTGTTCCTACGTTAGAGCAGTTGGGGATGAGGGGGACCAATTTTAACTGGATCATGGAAAACGTTAAAAAGACGCACGGAATATTTTTAATTACTGGTCCTACTGGTAGTGGTAAATCTACGACTTTGTACTCTTTGCTTTCTATTTTAAATACAACTTCGGTAAATATAGTTACTCTAGAAGACCCGGTTGAGTATTTTATTGAGGGTGTGAACCAGAGTCAGGTGAATGCAGAAGTAGGGTTAACTTTTGCTTCAGGGTTAAGGTCTATTCTTAGACAAGACCCTAACGTCATCATGGTAGGTGAAATTCGAGATAAAGAAACAGCGGAGCTAGCGGTTCACGCGGCTCTTACTGGCCACTTAGTTTTTTCAACTTTACACACTAATAATTCCATTGGTGCCATGCCTCGTATGATAGATATGGGCATTGAACCTTTTCTTTTAGTTGCGTCGGTAAACGTAGTTGCTGCTCAGAGGTTGGTTAGGAAGATCTGTCCAGATTGTAAGGCTGAGACTGAATTTCCTAAAGGAGTAAAGGAAATAATTGCCAAGGAACTTGAGAGCGTGCCAAAAGAATATATAGAGGGTTTTGATATTAAGAATTTGAAGTCTTATAAAGGTAATGGATGTGAAAAGTGTGAGCATACTGGTTATAGGGGAAGATTTGGTATATTTGAGGTGTTACCGGTTACGAATGAAATGCAAGATCTGGTATTGAGTAAAGCTTCTGCGAGTAAGGTTTATGAAGTTGGTTTGAAAATTGGTATGATAACAATGAAGCAAGATGGGTTCATTAAGGTGCTTCGCGGTGAAACTACGATAGACGAAGTTATGCGTGTAACTACGGAATAATATGGAATATTTGTTTAGGGAAAAGTTAATACGGCCGGGGTTAAAAATTCAGGATGTTTTTCCTAGGATGGTTTTAATTGCTGAGCCTTCTAAGCCTTTGTGCGAGATATATGCAAGGTTGTTTAACCCGGACGATTTTATGGTTCATTCGTGTACGGAATATGCAGTGCTAAATATGCTTTTAAGGGAACTTGATCCAGCTTTGTTGCTTCTGACTATTACTCCTTTTAAGCATGATTCGTTTTCTCATGTTAAGAAAATTACTAAAAATCATCCTGAATTAAAAATTATCACTATGTCTCATGATAGTGAGCAGCAAGGGTTAGGGAAGTTAATGTCACTAGGGGTTTCTGGGCACATTAATAAAAAACTTACTCGCCCGAAAGATGTCGTAGAGCTCGCCCTCCATGTGTTACAATACTAGTAACTATGAAAAGGAAAACATGGTTTTCCTTCTCATGACTCATCCTTTCGCTGTTTTTTTTCGGACACGGGGAACCCGGATCCGAAAAAAGCTATGTCTTGGATCACATTAGATTTAAGAATCTCAAAAATTAGTAGGAAATAGAAACAAAAATTTTCATGTATAAAGCAGCAGAGCTAGAACTGAATAAATTATTAGGGGTAACTTTGGAGCGTAATGCTTCGGACTTACATATTGTGGTGGGCGAACCACCTATTATTAGAGTGGATAGTCAGCTTATTCGTTTGGATAATTATCAGGTGTTTAGTAATGAGATGGTAATGGACCTGATAAATGTCATGTTGAATGAAAATCAGCAAGTTATTTTGAAAAACCAGTTAGATGTAGACATGTCTTATTCCTATAAAGATAATGTTCGTTTTCGAGTAAACATTTTCTTTACAAAGGGTATGTACGCAATAGCTATGCGTCTTATTCCTAATAGAATAAAAACCTTAGAAGAACTTTCGTTACCACCAATTTTGAGAAAGTTTATCCAAAAGAAACAAGGTTTAATGTTAGCTGTAGGTCCGACTGGGCATGGGAAATCTACCGCTTTGGCGGCGATGATAGATGAAATAAATCATGCTCGTAATGAACATATACTGTCTATAGAAGATCCGATTGAGTTTTTGTTTACACCAGATAAATCTTTTATTACACAAAGGGAAGTTAATGTAGATACACCTTCTTTTGCGCAGGCTCTTAAGTCCGCATTGCGTGAAGATATAAATGTAGTACTAGTTGGTGAAATGCGTGATTTGGATTCTATCTCTTCGGTGCTTACTCTGGCCGAAACAGGACACTTGATCTTTGCTACTTTACACACAAATGATGCTGCGCAAAGTATAGATCGTATGCTCGGGGTGTTTCCAGGTAGTCAGCAACCTCAGGTTCGTGCTCAGTTGTCAGCGGTTCTTAATGGTATTGTGTCGCTTAGATTGCTTCCAAAGGTTGGTGGAGGTAGGGTATCAGCTTATGAAGTTTTAATAGCTAATCATGCGGTAAGAAATGTTATTAGAGATAACAAAACTTATCAGATAAATAATATTATTCACACAAGTATGGAAGAGGGAATGGTTCCATTAGATAAAACTTTGGCGATGTTAGTTAAGCAAGGGCAAGTTGAACTAGACGTGGCTCAAGATTATGTTTTGGACAACGATTACTTTTTATCGCTTATTTCATAAGCGAGAATATAGAATGAAGAGTGATGAATAGAGAGTGAAAACAAAAGACAATGAGTCAATTTTTGGCTTATCTTCATTCGTTATTCTTTATTCGTTATTCTAAATTATGAAATTCATATATCAAGCAAGAAATAGGGAGGGGCAGAGTAAACAGGGTGTTGTCGTTGCACTTGATCGTGTTAAGGCTGAACAGCTTTTGGCAGAAAATGGTTTAATAATAACTAGTCTAGATGTTCAGGAAGAGAATGTATTTGAAAGATATAACCCATTTGGTAAAAGTGTTAGTAATAAAGACTTAGTATTATTCTCTAGACAGCTTTCTACATTAATTTCTGCTAGGGTACCTATTTTACAATCTTTGCGCATTTTAGAAACTCAAACTTTGAACAAAAGACTTGGGTCTATTGTACGAGATCTCATAGCTAGTATTGAGAATGGAGAAAGTTTTTCTTTAGCGCTTTCAAAACATCCTGATGTTTTCGGAAATATTTATATAAGTTTAGTAAAGTCAGGTGAGGTGTCTGGCTCACTCAATAAGTCACTTGTGTATCTTGCTGATCAATTAGAAAAAGATTATGAACTTAGAAGTAAGGTGAAGAGTTCACTTACTTATCCTATCTTTGTTGTAGGTACCTTAGGGGTAGTTGGTATTTTGATGTTCAAGTTTGTCCTTCCAAAGTTGACCGTAGTGCTAAAAGAACAGGGTGGTGATTTGCCTACAGTTTCGAAGGTTTTAATAAAGATTACAGATTTTTTTGATGCTTACTGGTATATCGTTATTTTGGCAATTGGCATAGCTTTGATACTTGCTAAAGTTTATGTAGGAACTGTGAATGGAAGATATAATTGGGATAGGTTGAAACTCGTGCTGCCTATATTTAAAGACATATTGCAGGAGATATATTTATCAAGATTTTCTAGAAATTTAAGTACGTTGGTGGCTGGTGGTATTCCTATTATTCAGGCATTGAAAATTATTTCTGAACTCATTGGTAATGTTATATATAGAGATATTATTGCGGAAGCAGCTGAAAAACTAGCAACAGGTAAGAGTGTAAGCGAAGCTCTTTCTGGGCATAAAGAATTTCCGGTCTTAGTTACTCAAATGGTTAGGGTGGGCGAGCAAACAGCAAAGCTGGATGAGATTTTAGGAAAATTAGCAGATTTTTACGAGAAAGAAGTAGATGCAAAAGTTTCAACTATGACAACCCTACTTGAACCGATAATTATGATAATTCTTGGTTTGGGTGTTGGTGCTTTAGTCGCCGGTATTCTTCTCCCTATTTATAATCTCGCGAGCACGGTTAGTTAGGAAATTGAAAAGTTAAAATTCAAAAATCAAAAATGAATAATGAATTAAAAATTGGTTTTCGAATCTGAATTATTGTAACACTGTGTATAACTTAATTTGCTAGGGGAGTGTTAAGTATCTTATAATGTGTTTAGTTCGAAACTAATTAGAAACATAATTAAATTTATTAATAATAAAAGATGATCTATAAAAATAAAATCATCACGAAAGGAACGGGGGTGAATATTTTGAGAAATACTAAGCAAAAAGGTTTTACGTTAATTGAACTTTTGGTCGTTATCGCGATCATTGGTTTGCTCGCTTCAGTTGTGTTGTTGTCTCTTAACTCTGCTCGTCAGAAGTCTAGAGATGCAAAGAGATTGGCAGATGTTCGCCAGATAGCTTCAGCTTTAGAGCTGTACTATAATGATTGTCAGTCATATCCTTTGACCGCAACAGTAACTCTTACCACCGCACTTGGTTTGTCATCTGGTGCTATTGGTTCAACTGGTTGTTCCGGTGCTGGTATGGGTATAACTGCGACAACAAACTTGTCCGGAACTACCTATATAGCTCAGTTCCCAGCTGCTCCTCAGCCAGCAGATACTACAGCTTGTACTGGTCTTAATGATTACAAATACAACTCCGCAGGTACGACTACTTATACTGTAACCTTCTGTTTGGGAAACCAAACTGGTGGATATAGTGCTGGGTACCGCACCCTTACTGAACAAGGCATTAAGTAACGCTTGTAATAAAAAACTCCCTTCGGGGAGTTTTTTATTACATCGCTAGTGCTATTACGATGGGATTCCATATTTTGGCGCATTTTCGCCGATTCTCTCCGGGCTTGTCTGCACCGTCCCAGAGCGGACGCCTCCGACGAAGTCCTCAAGAATCGACGAAACTGCACTCAAAATCTGAAATCGAGCTAATAGTAAGGTGGTGTGAATCTCAGGGAATAAAAAAAGAGCTACGGGGTGTAGCTTTTATTCGTCTATTAGGGTCAGCAGGGTTTCCTTGTATTGGTCGTCCCCACCTATCCATTCTTTCCACCAGAGTTCTTTGGCGGCCATTCCTCGCTTCAGGGCTTCTGCTTCGTTCGTTTTCCCCTCATCGTTCAGAAGGGTTTCGAGTTCGCGGCAGAGTCTGAAGTTTGACTGTTTTTCGTTCTGGTTTCCGGCCCAGATATTGGGGAAGGTTTCGACTTTGTTGATTTCTAGACCTTGCAGCCAGTATGCCAAAAAGGCGCGACGAGTTTTGTGGAGTCCGGCTTCCCCTAAGGCTTCACAAATCCAGGCAAGTTCTCTGTAGTCTTTTTCCTGGAATGTGGTTTCCTTCGGAAGCCTGATTAATAGGCTAGAGAATGCTTCCAAGGCTTCTGGCCCAGACTTTAACCATTTACTTACATTTCCCCAACCAATGTGGTTGAAATAACGCTGAGTTTTGTCTCCTAAAGCAAATGTGTTGAGAATATGGGCCTTTAGTCCAAATTTTACACCTTTTAGGAAATTGTCTTCGTCAACGAAGCGGATTCCTATCTCTGAATTGGGGTTTGCCGTTAGGTTACTTAATTTCACAAAATCATGATTGGGGTCGTGTGATAAAAAGTCCAAATAAGCAAGAAGGGTGTAATCGGCGAGTCTTGGAAGAGACAGTCTGTAGTTTTCTTCCAGTGTCCTTGAATGCCGGTCCTCGTACTTGCCTGTGTACGGAAACTTTTGATGAAGAGCTGCCTGAAAGGAATCACTTTCGATGGTTGCCAGAAGCAAGTGTTCGGCGAAACTTTTAATATCGCTTGGTAATTCTTCCATCACATCATAGATGTTACGTCCGAAGAATTTGCATTCATCCGGGTTACCAAACATATCGTTATAGGTGATTATCCTTGGCAAAAAGCACTCAAACATGCTATACAATGCGATTTTGCGGATAAGTAGATTTTTCCGCATATCGCAAACTATATCTTTGATGAAGTGCTCACTAACAGTTCGGGTCTTTTGTACAGCCTCGACTACTGTAACGTATTTTCCAAGGGCAGAATTCAATTCCTCTTCGGTGCAACCGAAAAGATTTAACATAAACTCCTTATGTGTCATCTTTGTCCTCTTTCGTTAACTGCAGTTTTTGTTCTCTTTACTCCTTGAGATATCCAATCCCCGGACTATAAAGCTTTTTATTTTACTATATTATGTTTAATAAGTCAAGTGTAATTTCGATTACTCACGTTTATTTTGTATAATAGATTTATGGGAAATTATCGGGTTTTACAAAATATTGTAATTGGATTGTTGGGGGTTATGTTTCTTGTCTCGCTATTCTTTGGATATAGGGCTGGTAGGGATTATTCGAGGGCAAAGGTGACCGTTTATAATGCTCAGGAAATAGTTAAGGGTTTAAATTACTTTAAAGCTGACCAGGCGCGTTATCCTTCACCGGATGAATTTGGAGATAGAAATATAGCCCTAGAGTATTTTAGTGTATTTCCATTCCCAGAACCTAAGTCTTCTTACTGTAAAGCTCGATATGAATATAAGACCGCAAAGTCACAGGAGTTTAAGTTGAATTATTGTTTGGAGACATCGGTGGGTAATGCCTCTACTGGATGGAATACGTTTGATGAACTTACAAAGTTTTAAGGATAGTTTTTGGGGGTCGGTACAAAAGTTAAGAGAACCATTTAAAGATAGCTCAATTGGAATTGTTGTGCTGATATTTTTTATTGTTCCTCTAATATTCTCTTTGTTCGGAATAGAAAATTTTACAACAATTAAATTAACTTCCTTTTTATTAGGTAATTTAATTTTTGTTTTTATTTTACTGTCTAAATCTGATTTTACAGTGCAGGGGAATAGATGGTTCTTGTTATCGATGGCACTTTTATTATTTGGAACATTGGCTAGTTTTTTGATAGCGCCAGATCATTATTTGGCAACGTTTGGTCAATACAGAAGATATACGGGATCACTGCTCTTTTTGGTGAGTTGGGTATTGTTGATGTTTGGAATGACTGCGAAAGGATTTGGGTGGTATGGGATTAGATATGTGTTCATCGCTAGCTTATTGGCGTCATTGCTAAATTCAGTGTATGGTTTTTTTCAGTCTTTTGGGATCGGGTACTATATACCATTAGTCTCGGAGGGGTTTGTGAGGGTTCCCGGCTTTATAGGAAATGCGAACTTTACAGCAATGTATATAGTTTCGCTGGTGCCAATAGGTATTGTGTTTGCATATAAGGCAACTAGTAAAGTTGGTCGAATATTTTATAGTACAGTTGTGCTAACGGGAATTGCTTCTCTCTCTGTATTTAGTAGTCGCGGAGCTAGTTTGGGGTTAGTTATTGGACTTGGGGTTGCTGTGGTGTTGGCTGGTCTCAGTCTTAGGAAAAATATGAAATTAGTTGGAATGCTACTTCTTAGCGCTGTACCCTTAGTAGTAATTTCTTATTTATTTTTTGCTAGCGTCCGAGTAGGTTCTTTGTCTTCAAACGAAACAAATGTTGGCTCAAGAATATTGGTTTGGGAAAAGGCTGCAGATATTTTTATAGAAAACCCAGTGTTTGGTGTAGGTTTGGGAAATTTTGAAAATAGTTTTATATCGCAAAGGGAGAATTATCTAGGGTCGAGAGACTTTTATTATGACGACGCGCATAATCTATTTGTTCAAGTAGCTGTTGAAGGCGGCATTGTGTTATTAATAGGTTTTTTGGGATTAATATCTATTACTCTTTGGCGTACTTTAAGAGCGTATCTTTTAACAAAAGATGAGTGGCTATTGGCTTTAATTTCTGGATTAATAGTTTTTGTGGTGACCGCGTGTTTTACTCCAGTAGAGGTTGTAAATTGGGTTTTGCTGGCAGGAATATTGGCTGGTATGTGGGTGAGGACAAGTGAGAATTATATAGATGTCCAACTCAAATTTATTTTAAGAGTATTAATCAGAGTCGTAGTTATTGGGTTTGCTTTGTATGGGGTGTTGGTTGCCGTGGCAGAGCCATTTATGGAATTATCGGGAAGTTATTTTGGTAACCGTAATTTTGAGAAGGCTTATAGTTATGGGCTTATAGCTAGTAGGCTAAGTCCGTTTAATCCATTTGCTCACACTGCTTATTTAGGAAGTAGTTTACAGTTAGGTGTACCTATAGAAGAGGTACGAACCAAAACAGCTTATTATGGAAGTTTGCATCCTACAAATTACCGTGTCGCGGCAAATACCGGGATTATGTACTTTAAAATTTTTAGGATTACTAATGAAAAACAAGACCTAGAAAAGTCTCTTAGGTATTTAAAATTAGCGCAGAGCTTGAATCCACAAGACAGGGGACCAAGTCAGGTAATGGCAAATATTTATTTTTTGAATGGAAATTTAGAAGAAGCGAAAAAAATAACCATAGGAAATTTAACTATCTCCCAAAATCGATCTCAGCTATTTGATGACTGGGGATTGATGTCTAGAATTTATAGTGACGAGAAGAGATATCGTGAAATGCTTTTTGCTTTAGATAGAGTTTATAAGCTAAATATTTACAACAGTCAGCTTAAATGGTTTTTGATAAATGTAAGGAAAGAGAAAGACCTCTCGAAAGTAGAGATCCCTATTGGTTTTGATCCTCTATTTTTCAACTAGGCGATATGCTTTGCATATTTCGCCGACTTTTTGCCTATCTTCTGCGAGAAGCGAAAATTCACTCAGAATCTAGAATGCATGAGAGTTGTAATAGAAGCAATTTTTGAGATGGAGTATAATTTAGGGACTAATTTTTGAATATGAAAAAGGCATTAATTACAGGTGTTACGGGGCAGGACGGGTCTTATTTGGCTGAGTTGTTGTTGTCTAAAGGTTATGAAGTGCATGGGTTAGTGAGAAGAGCGAGTCTTATAAATACTGAGAGAATAGATCACATATTTGAAGATCCTCATGAAAATTCGCCAAAGCTTTTTCTGCACTATGGAGATTTATCAGATGCTTCAAACCTAAATTATATTTTACGAAAAGTACAACCAAATGAAATATATAATCTTGGAGCTCAGAGTCACGTAAGGGTTAGTTTTGAGATACCTGAATACACTGCAAATGTTGTTGCATTAGGAACGCTAAGATTGCTGGACGCCGTTCGAGAGACAGAGATACAAACAAAAATTTACCAAGCCTCTTCTAGTGAAATATTTGGAGATGTTTTAGAAACACCTCAGAGAGAAAGTACTCCCTTTAATCCTGCAAGTCCTTATGGAGCGGCAAAGGTTTTTGCGCATCATATTTGTGTAAATTATAGAAGGGCATATGGGATGTTTATAGTTTCTGGGATTTTATTTAATCATGAATCACCTAGAAGAGGAAGAACCTTTGTGACTCGTAAGATTACTGAAGGGGTGGTAGATATTTTGACGGGAGTAAAGGACAAAATATATTTAGGAAATCTTGAAGCGAGGAGGGATTGGGGATACGCGCCAGAGTATGTGAAAGCAATGTGGATGATGTTACAAAAGCAGTCACCATCGGACTATGTTATAGCTACCGGTGAATCTCATAGTATAAGAGAATTTTTAGACGAGGCTTTTGCCTTAGTGGGTGTAGGGTCATGGGAAAAATATATAGGGATAGACCCGCGCTATTATAGGCCACAAGAAGTGAATTATTTATTAGGTGACTATTCTAAGGCTGAGAAAGAGCTAGGTTGGAAACCGCAGGTTAAATTTAAAGAGCTAGTTAGACTAATGCTCGAGGCGGAATTTCGGGCCAAGGGTGTAGATCCAATGAAATATATGGGTGGATTAGTTAATATGAGTGATTTACTATGATTTCTGTAATTTTTTGTGGGTTAAAATACGATTACGGAAAACCTGAAAATGGTTTGTCTTATGAATATAGAAATTTCTGTGAGGTTATGAAAGACATGTCAGACGTAAAGGTGGAAGAATTTTGTTTCGACATCGAGGGTGAGTCGTTAAGCACAGAAGAATTAAATAATAAATTATTAAGAATGGTTGAAGAGAGGCAACCGGATTTATTATTTTGTTTTTTATTTAAGGATCAGATATCTGAAAAAACAATTGAGAAAATAACCAAGAAAGGGAAGACTAAGACATTTAATTGGTTTGCAGATGATCATTGGAGGGTGTTTAATTTTAGTCGGATCTATGCACCTGCGTTTACTTTGGTTGGCACTACTGATTTTAGAGCCTTCGAGTATTATAAAAAACAGGGGATTACTAATGTAATACTTACCCAATGGGCAGTAAATCCTAAAGTGTATAAGCCATTTTTAAGTAATGATAAGTTGGGAATTACTTTCGTAGGACAAAATTTTGGGAGAAGACAAAAATATATTGATGAACTAGAAAATAGTGGTATAGAGGTAGAAGCTTTCGGAGGAGGTTTTAAAAATGGGAGAGTTTCTTACGACAAGATGGTGGAAATATTTTCTAATAGTGCCATAAATCTAAATTTTACAGAAATAAGTAAGATTGAATATAGAAATGCCTGGAAGATAATACCGAAATTTTTTATGAAGAAGAGGGGTGGGAGATATAGTAGCGATATTAAGAATTTTGGTAATAATTTTAAAGAATTTTTAGGTAGCCAGAGAAGGATGATTAAGGGTAGGAATTTTGAAGTTCCTGCTTGTGGGGGTTTTCTCTTAAGTGGGCATGCAGAGCATTTAGAGGACTTTTATTTTCCGGGTAAGGAGATAGTAGTGTTTGAAAGTACGACAGATTTAATAGATAAGTGTAGGTACTATCTAAACAATGTCTCTGAGAGACAAAAGATCGCCGACGCCGGTTACATTAGAACCCTTAAAGAGCATACCTATGAGCATAGGTTAAGAACGATTTTTGCAAAGCTTGGATTTACATTAACTCACTAAGATATGAATATTCCTTTAATGAAGAATAGTTTCTATGACGAAGATAAAGTTCGTAAAGAATTGTCTGAGTTTGTGATGAGTTCGAAGATATTCAGTATGGGGGATATGGTAAAGAGGTTTGAATTAAAATTTGCCGAGTTCCAAAAGAGGAAATATGCGGTAATGGTAAATAGCGGGAGTAGTGCAAATTTAATTCTTTTACAAAGTTTAATTAATAGAGGAATACTTAAAATTGGCGACCGAGTGGGAGTCTCAGCTTTAACGTGGGCGACAAATGTTATGCCTATAATTCAATTGGGTTTAATCCCAGTAGCTCTAGATTGTGAAATAAAGACACTTAATGTATCTCCGGCAATCCTTATTGAAAAAATTCATAATCTCCAGGCGCTTTTTATTACTAATGTTTTAGGTTTCGCAGATGACTTACCTCAAATAAGAGCAATTTGCGAAAGAGAAAAGGTGTTACTGCTTGAAGATAATTGTGAGTCACTCGGATCTTCAATAAGAGGGGTCTTGTTAGGGAATTATTCTTACGCCTCTACTTTTTCGTTTTTTATAGGACATCACTTATCTACAATAGAGGGTGGAATGGTATGTACCGATGACGAAGAACTGTACACAGCGTTATTAATGGCTAGATCTCATGGTTGGGATAGGCAATTACCTCTTCATGCGCAAGCCAGACTGAGGGAAGCTTATGCTGTCGATGATTTTTTTGCTAAATATACTTTTTATGAGTTGGGTTATAACTTAAGGCCTACGGAAATAAATGGATTTTTAGGGCTTTTTCAAATTGAATATTTACCCGAGATGATACGCAAGCGAGAGGAAAATTATTTTTCTTTACAAGAAGTTATAAGTAAAAATTTACATTTTAATTCTATATCTGTTGAGCATATGGATACGGTATCTAATTTTGCTGTACCTGTAATTTGTAATTCATTGGATTCTTTCACTTGGTATAGGAAAAAATTCATGGATGCATCTGTAGAAATAAGACCAGTTATCTCTGGGGATATAACAAGACAACCATTTT
Organism: uncultured Candidatus Saccharibacteria bacterium; assembly: GCA_964384035.1. GTDB lineage: Bacteria > Patescibacteriota > Doudnabacteria > UBA920 > UBA920 > CAYLIB01. The sequence goes on along the minus strand of CAYLIB010000009.1, from coordinate 14,665 downwards.
TCAAAAAATATATGAATGATGAGGAACTAAAAAATGCAACAAAGGTACATAGGATGGGTTTCTACTTTACAAATAGACCCGATTTAATAGAAGATGAGATTTTAGCTTTGAAGGAATTGTTGTCATAATTAGCTTATGAATAAAGATTCAAAAATATATTTAGCTGGGCATACTGGAATGGTGGGTTCTGCGATTTTAAAGAACCTTGAATCTAAGGGTTATAGCAATGTTATTGTAAAAACTCGAAAGGAGTTGGATTTATTGAATACTGCCTCTGTGAGAGAGTTTTTTAAAATCTATAAACCAGAATTTGTTATTCTCGCTGCTGCGAAAGTTGGAGGCATAGGAGCAAATAATGAGGAGAAGGCAGATTTTTTATATGAAAATTTAGTAATTCAGAATAATGTAATTTGGCAATCGTACTTAAGTGATGTTCAGAAGTTATTATTTTTGGGGAGTAGTTGTGTTTATCCGAGAGAGAGTCCTCAGCCAATAAAAGAAGAATATTTATTGACCGGACCTTTGGAGCCAACGAATGAAGGGTATGCTTTAGCGAAAATAACAGGTATGAAATTGTGTCGGTATATTTATGAGCAGTATGGGAAAAAATTTATTTCTTGTATGCCAACGAACATATATGGTTATGGAGACAATTTCGACGAAAAGAAAGCACACGTTATTCCGAGTCTCATTTCTAGAATGCATAATGCAAAGTTGGGCAATAGAGAAGAGGTGGTTGTTTGGGGTAGTGGAAAGGTTATGCGTGAGTTTTTATTCGTAGACGATTTAGCAGAAATATGCGTGTGTTTACTCGAAGATTACGAAGATAAGGACTTCATAAATGTTGGTACAGGAGCTGATATATCTATTAAGGATTTGGTTAATATGATCAGAGAAGTGGTTGGATACAAAGGTGATATAGTGTGGGATGAAAGTAAGCCAGATGGGATGCCTCGTAAATTATTAGATGTAAGTAAATTAAGAAATTTAGGTTATTCTCATAAAGTAGAGCTAAAGGTTGGTTTAGAGAAAACTTATCAATATTTTTTAGAAAATAATTTGTAAATTATTTCAATGAAACAAAAATTTAAAAATTTTATAAAATCAAAATTGATTCCGAGACTGCATACTCCCGAGCATATAGAAAATATTTTGAAATTATTACCATCTGAAATTATTGTTGATCAGGTAACAAATTTTGGCACAGGTTATAGGAAAGTTAGAAGTCTCAAGATGGAATCTGCTCCGGGTACAGTAGAGGGGATAATAGATATATTAAAAAATGAGAGTAAATCTAGGACTTTATTAGATTATGGATGTGGGCCACATCAAAGTAAGTATTTAAAAATATTAGGTTTTAATGTGAGTTCGTGTGATATTGTAAATTTTGGTGGGGAAGGTTTTACTCAAATAAATAAAGACGATAAAAGATTACCCTATAAAGATAAGCAATTTGATATCTCAGTAGTATCCGAGGTTATCGAACATGTATATGATCCTTGGACATTGCTACAAGAGGTATTTAGGGTAACTAGTGATTACGTAATTGTTTCTACTCCGAATGTGGTATCTTCTAAAAGTAAGAGGATATTTAATAAAACAAATTATTTAAATTGGTTTCAGCCTAAAGATTTTGACTACCATGTTACACCTGTTTTTTATTGGCAAATGGAAAATTTTTGTAAAAAGGAAGGAGTAAGAATTGCTGACATGGTAGGTAATCATACAATTTTTACAAATGATAGAAAGAACATACTAAAAAGGGCCGAGACTTTAATATTTAAAATCGAATTAAGTGCCTAAAGTATCTGTAAATATAATCACACATAATAGAAAAGATCTGCTGGTTAGGGCTGTGGCCTCGGTGCAGAGACAAACTTACGAAGATAAGGAAGTGATTATTTTTGTAAATGATTCTACTGATGGTACGAATGAGAAGTTGGTCTCGCTTGGTCTAAATCCTGAAGTATTCAGGATTATTCAGTCTGAGGAAAGTTTGTCTATTACAGAAGCACGTAAGCGGGCAATGGAACTGAGTCTGGGGGAATATGTCGCAGTTTTGGATGATGATGATGTCTGGTTGGATAAAGAGAAATTGGAGAAACAGATAAATTTTTTAGAAAATAATCGAAAAGTATCTGTACTAGGTTCTTGGGCTGAGCTTGTTGATGAGCATGGCGACAAAAAGGGTATATTGAGTCCACCAGAAAGGGATTTAGAAATAAAGAGAACAATATTAAATAGATGCCCTTTTGTTCATAGTAGCGTTGTGTTTAGAAAAAAGAATGCCATGGAAGTTGGAGGTTATTTGCTTAAAGATGGTTTAGCTGAAGACTACGATTTATGGCTCAGGATTGGGATCCGTTCTGAATTGGCTAATATTTCTGAGGAATTGGTTTTGTACCAAACGCATTCGAATTCTATAAGTAGAATTAATAAATTTTTGGGAACATATAATGGCTTTAAATTAGTAATCTCTAATAGAAAAAATTACCCAGGGTTTTATAAATATATATTCATTTGGATGTTAAGGATCATTAAAAGTGCAATATGGTTAAAGTTTCGGTAAATATTGTTACTAAAAATAGAGCTACATTATTGAGGCGAGCCTTAGACTCGGTTTTCTTGCAAAATTATAGAGATTTTGAAATAGTTTTGGTCGATGATGGTTCTACGGATAATACAAAAGATGTGGTTTATAAATATCTTAAATTTGGTAATTCAATTACCTATTTTAAATTTGATAAATCTGTTGGTGTTGTTAAAGCCAGGCAAAAAGCACTTGAGCTTTCTTTGGGCGAATTTGTAGCAGTTATAGATGACGACGATGAATGGATATCTAATGATAAACTTGCAACACAGTTGGGTTTGTTTGAAAGTAACCCTGGGTTGGTATTAGTTGGTTGTAGGGGTGAATCTATGGATGAGGTAACGGGTAAGGTAAGGAGATGGGAGCCACCAGTTAATGATTCTGAGATAAGAGAGGTGATGCTTTTGAGAAATTGTTTTATGCATCCCGCTATGGTATTTAGAAAAAATATGGCTATAAAAGTTGGGGGTTACAGCGATAAATATAAATTTGCAGAGGATTATGCATTGGTATTGCGATTGGGGGTGGTGGGAAAGATGCATATAGTGCCCTCAAGATTGATAAGATTTAGAGTGGGGCATGAGGGTCTAACTAAGCTGAATAATATTAGACAAATCAAGGCTGGTATAAGCTTAGTGCTCAGTTATAAAAATGATTACCCGCATTATTTAAGAGCTCTCGCAAAGTGGATTATGCATTTTATAGTAGTGAAATTTTTAGGACAGAGCAGATGGAATAAATTAAAGTATAGATTAAGCAATGAAAACCTTACTTAGAAATACACAAGCTCAATTTTGGTTATTATTTGTGCCTACTCTTTTGTTGTTTTTTTTAAGTTTGTGGATGTGTATTCGCTTATGGTATCCAGAAGGCTTATCTAACGAGCTATTACGGATACATTTTGTAACTTTTGCGTGGATTTATTCTGGGTGGATGCTTGTATTTTACATGCATGGTTTGATGGACTTTAGAACTCTTAGGCGATTTGGAAGAATAGCTCAGGTAGTTTCTGCGGCAATGTTAGTAAATTTGATTTTAGCCGTAATATTTTTATACTTTCAACCGTATTTTTTAATTACCCCTAGAAGATTTTTAATTATTAATGCCCTTCTTGGTTATATTTTTACAGTAGGTTGGTATGCAGGTATCAGGTATGTGCTTCAGACTTTTTTTATAGAAGATTTGTATGTTTTGAAACCACAAAATATTGAATTCAAAAGCTTATTTAATTATAAAGATGCTATGCCATTAGGTTATCGGATATTGGGTAATCTTACAGAAGGAGACCTGCATCCGAATAAAATTTTGAATAGAGCAGGGTTAATATTACCCGATATTTCATCCGATAGTGGCGAGCTAATACGTAAGTTGTACGAATTGAGAGGGCTTGAGGTAAATTTTTATTCAGATAAATGGTTTTATGAAATCGTATTCAGAAAAGTTCATCCCGATGCATTGAGTCACAAGTGGTTTATAGAGAACGTGGTTTATAAGGAATCAGTGATTTATCAAATATTCAAAAGATTTATGGACTTGGTATTTGGAAGCTTGGCCTTTGTTGTCTTTATTATCACCTTGCCTTTCATTGGACTACTAATTATTTTTGATTCACCAGGGAATATTTTTTATGTTCAGGAAAGAATTGGAAAGGGTGGAAGAGTTTTTAAAATTTATAAATATAGAACTATGCGGGTACAGGATGGGGGAATTTGGACTAGTGAAAATGACCCGAGGATTACGAGAATTGGGAAGATTTTGAGAAAATTACGTATTGATGAACTACCACAAGCGATTAACCTGCTTAACGGTACAATGAGTTTGGTGGGGCCAAGACCCGAACAAGTTAGAATAGTAGATGAGTTAATTGGAATAATGCCATATTTTGGAGAAAGGCATGTGGTTAAACCTGGTTTGACAGGGTGGGCTCAATTACACGTGTATGCGGGGAGTGTTTCAGAGAGTCTCGAGAAGTTACAGTATGATCTATACTATATAAAGCATAGGAGTAGCCTGTTTGATTTAGAAATAATAATAAAAACTGTTTACGTTTTGATTACCGGCAAAGGACGATAGTTATTTATCTTTTTTTCACCGGATTTCATATTTTACTTTATCTTTCTATTTGAACCTTGACCCTGAGAAAGTCAGATGTCCATTAGGAGCTAGGCGAAATTTGAGATCGAGTTAAGATATATTGAATGATTAGTCTTTACATATATGAATTTTGAATTTTGGATTTGGTTATTGGTTTCGTTTGTATTCGGAGGTGTTATTGGGAGTTTTTTAAATGTGGTCATACTTAGACTTCCCGAGGAGAGGAGTATTTCTGGGAGGTCTCATTGTCCTTCCTGTAAGAATGTGCTTAGGGCGATAGATCTGGTTCCTATTTTTAGTTATTTATTTCTAGGTGGTCGGTGTAGGAATTGCAAAACAGTTATTTCGGCGAGGTATCTGGTAATAGAGCTTATTTCTGCTTTTTGTTTTGCTTTTGCTTATTATATGATCTGGCCTCAGAGTATTTTAGATGTAATTATATTGTTTAAAATTTGGTTTGTAGTCTCGGTTTTAATTTCGGTTTTTGTTATCGATCTAGAGCATTTTCTGATTTTGGACAAAATAATTTTTCCCGCGAGTATAATAGTACTGATATTTAATATTGGAGTTGATTTATGGGGTAATTTTGGTTTCAATTCTATATTTTTGAGTAATACTATAGGTGGGGTGGTTGGTGCTGTCGTTACAGCAGGGACCTGTTTCGCTATATGGTATGTTTCTAAAGGAAAGTGGATAGGTTTTGGTGATGTGAAGTTTATGTTGTTTTTGGGTGTGGTGCTTGGTTTTCCCGTAAGTATTATGAGCTTTTTTTTGAGTTTTATGTTAGGTGCGGCAATTGCTATTCCAATGTTGGTGCTAGGAGGGTATTCGTTTGGTAGCAAGCTTCCTTTAGGTACTTTTTTATCTGCGTCGGTTTTTATATCTCTTTTTTGGGGAACAGAGATATTAAATTGGTATCTCCATTTAATAGGGCTATAGTGTTATAATAGTATTGTTATTTGAGTAAAATGAAACTAACACTAAAAGAAAAAAACAGAATAGCTAAGGGTGGTGGATTTACCATAATTGAACTTTTAGTGGTAATTTCTATAATGGTGACCATTACTGGGTTATTTTTAGTGAATTTTGCAGGACTTAGGGGTCCTAGGAATTTGAAAATAGCGCAAAATGAATTGGTTACGAATTTAAGAAAAATTCAAAGTTATACACTTTCCGCAAGAGATGTAGATTCAACTAATGCTGCTCGGTATTATATTTTGAAAGCTGTTCAGGGAAATAATTTTTACACCATACAGGCCGTAGGGGTTAATAAGTCTACCGGAGTGCAGTTTGGAAGTTTGATAGATGTAGAGACTATTAAGATGCCTACCGGGGTAACGATTTCTGCGATTGGTGTTGTCAACGCGTCAGGGACGACCATAAATCCTGCGCCTGGTTGTGTTCAGACTGGTTTTTCATTGCCGTTTTCAAAAATTTATTTAGAATATCAAACTGATCCCGCGAGTTGTAATTTTTTAAATGTCATAAGTAATTCTTCGACTTTAGACGCGAAGTCGAACCATATTTTAACTATTACTTTGAAAGATGCAGCGTCCGATACGACCAAGCAAGTTGTAGTAAGGGGGGTTACCGGAGCAATAATAACTCAGTAAATATGTTGATGACGAAAAAATTAAAAATACAATTAGGTCAAAGTATTATAGAAACAATGGTAGCTGTATTCGTATTGGTTATGGGTATTACAGCAGCATTGGGTTTGGCCAATTATTCATTCGGTGCATCTTCAAATATCGCTAAACAGATAATAGGTATGGGTTTGGCAAGAGAAGGGCTTGAGGCGGTTAAAAATATGAGGGACACGAATTGGTTAAAAGGTACGAAATATACTGACTGTTATAATTATGTTACTGGTGGTACGACCGGAACATGTTATAAAGATTGGTTAACACAGGGTGCGATTACGCCCGAACAGGGTTATAATTTGTCTCCTGGTGCGACTCCTGCTACAGCTACGTATGTTTTAGATTATTTAAAATTAAGCGTTCAGTCAGATAAAAACTATTGGCAATTAACTCAGGATAACTCTAATTTTGCTTTGGATGCCGATCCTAATCTCTATATTAAGGATCCATTATTAATAGGCACAGGGAAATTTTATTACCCGTCGGGGTCAACAAAAGGTACTTCTGATTATTATAGAAGGATTACAATAGCGACAGATAACAGTAAACAACCTTATAATCAGGCCTCTATTGGTCCAAGAGTAATAGTGACTTCAGATGTTTGGTGGAAAGATAAGAAATGTCCTGCCGTAGATACTTGGGAGTTGTCCAAGACTGCGTGTAGGGTACGGTTACAAATGTACATGACGAACTGGCGTGTTTATTAATTTTTTTGAAGATGGGATTGTAAATTTTGGATGCTTTTCGCCGATTTTTTCCGGGCTTGTCTACACCGTCCCAATCACGGACGCTTCCGACTAGGCCATCAAAAATCGACGAAAATCATCTCAAAATTAACAATCGAGCTAGAATTGAAAATATTTTAAATGAATAGAAGCGGAAAAAAACAAATAGGGTTTACGCTTACGGAGCTGATTGTTTCGGTTTTTATTTTTGCCACAACTTTAACAGTGATGATGGTGCTGCTAAATTATACTTTGAAGATACAGAGAAAAACAGAAGCATTGAGGCAAGCGAGTCAGGGGATGAGAAATTTTATGGAATTTATAGTTAAGGAGATACGGAATGGTAAAATAGATTATGGGGTTTCAGGAGGTACAACCTTACAGCCTTCTAAATCTCCATGCCCTAATCCGTCTTCTGTGGGTAGTAATACTTTTGCGCAAAATAGTTATCTTAACGGTAGTGAATCTGGTTTAGCAGATACAAGGCTTGGTATTATAAATTTATTTAATGAGCAGGAGTGTTTATTTTGGGCAAAAGAGGTAAATGGAACACTTGTTGAAGCGAGTAATACTGATATAGCATCAAATGCTACGGCTCTTCATTTGGGGTTGGCAAAAAATAATGTTTCGGGTTATGAGAGACTTAATCCACCAGGGATGACAGTGGATTACTTACGATTTTATATTAGGCCTACTTGTGATCCCTATACTACAACCTGTCCAAATGGGGGCTTACCTGAAAGACAGCCATTTGTGACAATATTAATGCGATTTAATGTAATTTTAAAAACTGGTGAGAAAGTTGTTATTCCCTACCAAACAACAATAACCACAGATGACTATGCAATCCCACGTAGTTGATCATTCTGAACACGGAATTGCATATTTTGGTCAGCTATTTATTCGCATTGACGCTCTCAGTCAATAGCTAATTTTAGAACCAGCAAAGCTGGATTCTAAAATTACTCCTAAAAATGATTCAATATTCGGAATCGTATGTAAATGAAAAATATGAAGAAATCTAATTTAAAAAATCATAGGGATAATCAAAGTGGGGTGACTTTACTTATGGCGGTTTTGGTTTTATCGGCGATTACGGCGATTAGTTTCTCTTTGGCCGCGGTGGTGTTTGCTGAAATAAGAGCGAGTGGAGATTTGCAAAGAACTGAGCCAGCTTTGTATGCAACCCAAGGGGTTATCGAGCAGTCTATATATAAAGTGCAAAGAGATGTACCCGATGATCAGATGTGTTTTGATCCGAGCACCTTAACAGATCCAACAAAAACGAACTGTTTAAATAACTCACCTATAAAATCTAATATTAATGTTGTAAGTATTACGGGTATTGGAGCAAAAGATGTTTCAGATTCTCCAATCTCAGAAGTTGTACCTGCTGCATATAATACCGTAGCAAATACGAAGAATGTATACAGTATTTATGATACTGATAATCCAAATAGTCCCCAGTATGGTTATACCAGGGTCACGATAGACAATCCTACTACGGGAACTACTTTATATTATTCTTTTTGTGTTGTGAACGAGGCTGGTAATTCGAATCCAATTGACTGTTCACCTGGTACTTATCCTAATAGTTCTTGGAAGAATTACGATACAGTTCTAAATATAGGTACTAATAGGGTTTTCGATTTAGACAAAACATATATTTATAGGCTTTATATTTATAGACCCACAGGCCAGTCTGCTCCTGGATATGTGAATATATCTTCTTGGGGTCCTGCGAGTTCAGGAGATACATGTACCGGTGGTGGGGGTGTGGGTGAATGTAATCCTAAAGGTTTACCATTAAAGGGAAAAAAACAGGTAGATGTTACCGCTGCAAATGCAGGGTTAACAAGAAGGTATAGGGTGTTGGTGCCATTAAGTAAATAAAAAATAACCGGATTAATTTCCGGTTTTTTTTATGCATGGACAGCTAAGTTTTGTCTTAATTTGTTAAAGAGTCTTGAGGTTGCTAAGAAATCGGCGGCTTTTTCAAGGTTGTCGTAAATATGCGCATCTGGGTAATTAAACTCTAGAGTTTCTCGGATTTTAGTAAGTATCCGATAGGCCTCTTTGCAGTTTTCGAATCCATTGGTATCTATAACGCCAATGGTTCTCTCTGGGTACTTTGAGATGTGCATGAGAAGTTCAAGGATTGAGTAACCTGAAAGTTTTTGGAAAGGTACTTCGGGTTTTTCTATCGAAAAAATGCAAGGAGTATTGTATTGTGGAGTGTCTAAAGTTGTAAATTTTTCTACTCCTAGGGATCTGGCTTTCGGTCCATTTCCGTATACAAATACTTCACCCTTTTTTTCTGCTATTCTGAATAGTTCATTGGGATCGCTTACAACCTCTATGAATTGATGATAGTCACTAACGAGTCTCATTGCTCTGTCGAAGATTTTTCTATCTCGTTTTTCGTATCCAGAGTTATTCCAGAAAGTAATAACATGATAGTTTTCTACTTCGGCGATAAAAGCATCGAGTAAGGTTTCTACTGGAAGATTTATTGTGGGGTTTGTACCACAGAAACCCGAGTAAAACAGTATATATGGCAAGTCATCTTTCAGACCTTCTTGATCTCTCCAGTTTTCTTCGGTCCATGAGTCTCCAGAGAATCGGGAATCATAGAGAATTAAATTATGCACATCTCTTTCTTTGAGGAGCCTGTTCAGTTTGAGGCGATAGTCATCGTTGTTACTGAGTCCAACGGTACCATATAAGCCGATCGATTCATGAAGTTTAGCTTTGTCTTTACTTAACATCTGATTATCCTCTTTAGAAATATTTGAAGTAAGAGAGGGATACTAACAAGTTTTTTAACTAAATTCAAGTAAAATTAAACCCCTTTTAGAAAAGGGGTTTGAGTGGTTTAGTTAAGGCTTCGGGATTTTTAGTTCCTGACCAGAGCTAACTGTAAATGGACTATCTATATTGTTTAGTGTGGCCAAGGTGGTCCAACTTATGTTGTGTGCTTGGGCAATATTGAAGAGGGTGTCACCTTTTTTTACAACATAGACTATATATTGATTTTTCGAATCTTCTTGAGTTCTTGTGTCGCTTATACCTAGTACTTTTGGGGAATTTGTTTCTGATCCGGCGTCTAAATCGGTTTTTAAAAATACTCGAAAGGTGTTTATAGAAAGTAAAACTGATAGGACGATGAAAGCGGTGCTAATGTATTTTAATATAGATGATTTATTGTTTATTCTACCAACTCCTACTCTGAGTCTGGGGGAGAGTTGGAAACGATTACGGTTTATTAGCATTTATATGTGTAAGATTTTTAAAGAAAATGATTTGTTTAACTTGTATATTTATTATTATACAACATTTTTTATTGTTTCACTGGGGATAAAGTATTTTGGCAATAGATAAATGTTGGTCACATAGTTATAATTATTCTATGAACAAACTTGAAGCTCAAAAGCGAATCAAAAAACTTTCTTCTCAGATAAGTGAGCTTAGGTATAAGTATCATGTACTGGACTCTCCTGAAGTTGAGGACTCGGTGTATGATTCTTTAACTAGAGAGTTAAAAGTATTGGAGTCCGAATTTCCTGAGTTAGCTGATCCTAATTCGCCGGTTAATCGTGTTGGTGGTAAAGCATTGGATAAATTCGAAAAGGTAAAACATGTATTACAGATGCTTTCTTTACAGGACGCTTTTAGCTCAGATGATCTGTATGCTTGGGAAAAAAGGTTTACCAAATTAATACCGCAGAATGCGAAAGTGGAATATTTTTGTGAAATCAAAATGGATGGTTTGGCGGTGTCTTTAGTTTATGAGAAAGGAGTATTAGTAAGAGGAGCTACGAGAGGTGATGGTCTGGTGGGTGAAAACATTACAGAAAATTTAAAGACAATACAGAGTATCCCACTTAAATTAAATAGTCCTTTTCCCGACTTGCTTGAGGTAAGGGGTGAAGCACTTATGTCCAGGAAAGTTTGGGAGAATTTAAATGAAAGGAATAGGAAAGAAAATAAGCCATTATTTGCCAATACAAGAAATGCTGCAGCTGGAAGTTTAAGGCAGTTAGATCCGCAGTTAGCAGCTAGTAGGAATTTGGATTTTAGAGCTTGGGATATTGCTAGATACGAGGAAGATAGGGGAGGGTATAAATTTAGTGCGCATTCCGAAAAGCATGAAGAACTCAGACGTTTGGGTTTTATTATGGATGCTCCAGAAAAGAGATGTAATAATCTTGAAGAGGTTTTAAGATTCATTAAAGATTTTGAAAAGAAACGAGACGCGTTTCCTTTTGGGACAGATGGAATAGTAGTTTGTGTAAACAATGAGGAACTGCAAAGGAAGCTAGGGGTAGTTGGTAAAGCACCTCGCTATACCATTGCTTATAAATACCCTGCCGAAAAAGCCACCACTATCGTTAAGTCGATCAGTATTAACGTAGGTCGTACTGGTGTACTTACTCCTGTTGCTCATTTTGAGCCTACCTTTGTTGCTGGATCGACTATCTCTAAAGCTACGCTACATAATATGGACCAGATAGAGAGGTTGGGGCTGAAGATTGGTGATACTGTTGTTATCCAAAAAGCTGGAGATGTTATTCCAGAAGTGGTTGAAGTATTAGTAAAACTCAGGAATGGCAAGGAGAAGAGTTTTAAAATGCCAGATAGGTGTCCTGAGTGTGGTGCTCCAGTAGAGCCAAGAGGAACAGGGAAGCTTGTAAAAGGGGTCACCAAGTTAGTAGATGCGAGAGAAGGAAGTGTTGCTTTTTATTGTGTAAATCAAAATTGTCCTGCAAAAAACATGAGAGCTATGCAGCATTTTGTAAATGTCTTAGAGATTTATGAAATAGGACCAAAGGTTTTAGACCGTTTTAAGGATGAAGATCTTATAACAGATGCAGCAGATATTTTTAGTTTAAAGAAGGAAGACATACAGGGTTTGGAGAGATTTGGAGAAAAGAGTGCTGAAAATATAGTAAAGTCTATAAATGACCATAAGAAAGTTTCTTTGGCTCGGTTCATATATGCCTTAGGAATATTGCATGTAGGAGAACAGACCGCTGAAGACTTAGCGGTGCATTTTGGGGTTTTGGAAAATTTAATCGTAGCGAGTGAGGAAGAGATAAACGGAATTTCAAATATAGGACCGGTAGTATCTAAAAGTGTTTATAGTTATTTTCATACTAAAGAGAATTTGAAATATATAGAGAAACTTTTAAAGAATGGAGTAGTAATTACAAAACAGGAAAAACTTATTGGGGGAAAGCTAACGGGAAAAACCTTTGTAGTTACAGGGACACTTTCAGAATTTTCTAGGGATGAGGCTAAGGCTAGAATTAAATCTCTAGGCGGACATGTGGCTGAAAGTGTTTCTAAAAATACAGATTATGTTGTGGCAGGTGAAAATCCTGGAAGTAAATTAGATAAAGCTAATAAATTATCGATACCGGTATTAGACGAAGCGGGTTTTATTAAGATTTTAGAATAAAAATTATGGAAGACGAGTTAAAGATATCAAAGAACGATGATTTGGGTTTTGGGTCTAAAGTTAGTGAGCAGACTGCCCAGAGGTTCATAAATAAGGATGGAAGTTTCAATGCTAGGAGGAAGGGTCTTTCTGGGTTTGGATCTTTTAGTATGTACAATGCAATGCTCAATATGTCTTGGGCGGGTTTTTATGCGTTGGTTTTGGTTGCCTATGCTTTAGCAAATTTGGTTTTTACTTTGATTTTTATGGCGATACCAAATGTGTTTTTGGAATTGCAAAATGAAACTCTAAGTAGAAAATTTTTCGATATATATTTTTATAGCGTTCAGGTAATGACGACTTTGGGATCGAGTCCACTACATCCTTCTAATCTGGCAGGAAATGGGGTTTTGGCTATAGAAGCTTTGTTTGGTTTATTGGTATTCGCGTTGGGTGCGGGGTTAGTTTTGGCTAGATTTTCTAACCCAAGCGTCAAAATTATTTTTAGTCGAAATGCTGTGATTTCTCCATATAATGATATTAATGCTTTTGAGTTCAGGATTATAAATGGTAAAAAAGATGAACTCATTCAGGTAGAGGCGATAGTGATGGTTTCCATGAAGGATGAAAATGGAAAGAGACCCTTTGTGGAATTACCCTTGGAGAGGCACAAAGTTGTGTTTTTTCCACTCAATTGGACAGTCGTGCATCCTGTGGATGAAGGTAGTCCTTTATATGGACTCACAGCTCAGGACTTAATGTTAAAAGATGCTGAATTTTTAATATTTTTAACTGCGATCGATGAGGCTTTAGGACAAAGAATTTACATAAGACACTCTTATAAATTTAACGAAGTGATAGTTGGTAAAAAATTTAGTTCGATAATTGAAAAATCTGAAAAGGGTTCTATATTAGTAGACCCAAAAAGGATCCATGAAATTGAATAAATGCCTGTATTTTGGCCCTCTTTTAAGTTCTGTTTGAGGTTCTTGACAATATGATTTTAGTGTACTAATATTCTCTTACGATTATTTTAGTTAAAACAAGCAGCCCTATGAGCAAATTATTTACTAACTTTCAGCGGAATATGTAGACTGGCTCGTTTTGTGCGCCGTCTCCATACCGCAAGATGCGGTTTTTTTGTACTCTTGAGTCTGCACCTTCGAAATAAAAATTATTATTAGATACATACTGCTCTACAGGTAACTCGGCGTTCCAATTTTACCACGGGAACATTGTGCTAGAGGTTCCACCCGTGGGCAGTAGCTATCTGGTAGTAACACCTGAACTTTAATAACTGAATAAGGGTAGATTTATCAAGTACTAATAAGTACCAACTTATTAGTGTGAGATAAACAAATTGTAAGTAAGTTAACACACTAAAGAATAGTGTGATTGAAAAGAACATTGTAGTAATTTGTATAATCCGCTTAAGAGCGAATTGTATTCACAAATTGCTAGTCAAACTTAAATCTGTTTGAATTGAAACAGAGAAGGGTACATGGTGGATGCCTTGGTAATATGAGCCGATGAAGGACGTGGTAGCCTGCGAAAAGCCTCGGGGAGCTGGCAAATAAGCTTTGATCCGTGGATGTCCGAATGGGGAAACCTATGCATTTGAAGAATGCATGCCATATATACGTGGGTATATATGTGTGGGAACCGTGCGAAGTGAAACATCTCAGTAGCACGTGGAAAAGAAAGAAAGTCTCGCAAGAGACATCGATTCCCTCAGTAGTGGCGAGCGAAAGGGGAACTATATAGTTTTGTATTCATTGATCGGATAGCTTTCTGGTTGGTGATTACAAATTCTATTTGCCCAAACCTATTATGTGTTGTTGTGAGAGCAATCTTGTAACTTAAAGCTTACAGGCGTTGCATAGTAGGTGTTGTAAGTGAAAATTGTCGCTGTGCTGTAACACAGCGGGGAAGTAATTGTGTGTTGTTTAGCAGAACACGCCTGGAAAGGCGGACCAAAGAAGGTGATAGTCCTGTATAGCGAAAAACCATGCAGATTCCTAGATTTTTTCTTGAGTACGACCAGACACGAGAAATCTGGTCGGAATCCGTGTCGACTAAGACATAAGGCTAAATACTCATATTGACCGATAGTGAACAAGTACTGTGAAGGAAAGGTGAAAAGCACCCCGGAAGGGGAATGAAATAGTTTCTG
>CAYLIB010000008.1:30347-60935 GCA_964384035.1 uncultured Candidatus Saccharibacteria bacterium | reverse complement strand
GGGATCGAACCCACGACAAACGGCTTAAAAGGCCGCTGCTCTACCGACTGAGCTATCAGCCCTTTGTAGAAACGATCTTTCATAGTTTAATGAAAAGTGAGGAAAAATTCAAGGGAATAAAAAATACGCTAATTTAGCGTAGTTTATTTGCGGTTTGGACTTTTAACTGCTGAAGCTAGCAAGGGTTCGAGCTGAGGCTTTATCTCATCCCAACTATAGATGAGGCTTTTATGAATACGGATTTCGCCTTCATGGCCTCCGTCCCCGTAACCATCATACGATTCCACTCCAGGGATTGAAAGCACTCTCTCCCAGTCCGGTTTCGCTGTATTGGGAATATAGATTGTATCGATTCTACAACTAAACCCTGAACCCTTCCAGGAATCACAGTCGTTGGAACGAGTTATGTTTTGAATCCCGTGAGTCATATTAACTGACTTACCCAAAACGCATTCAATGAATTTCTTTACTTCCGAAATTTCGGTAGCGATTTTTGCATTATCCAAAACATCATCGTAGTAATCCACAAAAATCCTGTGTTTGTACATATTCACCGTCGAGACACCAGGTCGCTTGGCGAGCTCATCTGCAAACGGCGAAGGCCCAGGCTCGGTAACCTCATTGTTTTGAAATTTGCCGGATTCTTTTGTGATATTGTTATGGAATTGCGTGGGTAGAATCTCCCGCGACTCGACCCAAAACCCACAATACTTATGAGTGTCTGCGTCCACAAATGTACTCCACGCGACACGACCAAAAGCAAGAGTGCCGCTATCTTGCTTCTGTTTCATGGATGAGGGTAACCCTGCAAACACAATACTTACTACAATCAGAATCTGAATCAACAGATTTTTGTTTTTTTTCACTGCTTTCCTCCTAGGAAGTTTTATGTATTTTCGAGGTAATTTATTTTTATAACATAGCTTTGCCAAACTTGCAATACCAAAACCCTCATTTTCTTGACGAATTTTACTGGTGCGGTAAACTAAAGAGCTAAATATTAATAAGTGGAATTTATGCGAGGTGGGCGCAATAGATTACCCGGACAAATTTCTCGATGGAACAAAACAATCCTCAGAAAAACAAAAATGAAAGTTTTTTCCAAAAAAACCAAAATTACATAATAGCAGGGGTTATAGTACTGCTACTCATTATTTACTTCGCTACACAAAAGCCTGCAAATACTGAGCAAGCTCAGGAAGACCAGAATACTGAGCAAACCAGTTCAGATTCTACGGAAACCCCAAGCACAGAAACTTCTGATAAAAAAGAAGACGAAAAGATGTCAGCAGACAGTCAAGAAAAAAAGCCAGAAACTGCTATGAGTTCGGATAAAAAGGCTGAAGAAAAGCCTAAGACTGAAACCAAAACAGAATCTATGGAAAAGACCCCAGAAACCTCTGGAAACCTAACTGTTTCGGGAACCTTAATGAAGAGCGACAA
This sequence comes from uncultured Candidatus Saccharibacteria bacterium, assembly GCA_964384035.1. Lineage (GTDB taxonomy): Bacteria > Patescibacteriota > Doudnabacteria > UBA920 > UBA920 > CAYLIB01. Next base: position 59,492 of record CAYLIB010000008.1, on the reverse strand, counting down.
CCCTTCTAAGGGCAACCTTATGGTTATGAAAGGTGCAAGCAAATATTATGTTTCTACAAAAAGAGATTTTAGTGCTTGGACCGATAAACAAGTTACTCTACTCGCCGATGGAACAGCTAAGGATTATAAATTCCTAGGTTTCAAAGAAGCAAGCACTGCTAAATCCGACACCGCTATGAATGTTGGTAGAAAAACCGACTCAACAGCGAAGGGTGGTAATAACGAAGCCCCAGATGCAATGATGAATAAAACAGGAGATCTTACATTCTCTGGTACCTTAAAGAAATCAACCGATTCTTCTAAAGGTAACTACGTTATAGAGACTGGTAAGACCAAAGTTTTCCTTAAAACCAACAAAGATTTCTCTAGTTGGGAAAACAAGGAAGTTAGCGCAAAAGCAATGGGTACGATCAGTAATTTTACTGGGTTAGTACTTACAGAGAAAAAATAGTGAGTTAAAAAAGACCGCCTTGTGCAAACAGGGCGGTTTTGTTAGTTTTACATTAATATGATGGAAATATGTTACAAAAGTAAATGGGATTTTGAACTACTGGACTCAGGTGAAGGTTACAGACTTGAGCGTTTTGGTGATGTGAAATTGAAAAGACCAGACCCACAAGTTATATGGAAAGGATCTTTATCTGAATCGGATTGGCATAATATTGAAGCGGAATTTATTAACAGATGGAACATTAAGAATAAAGAAATTTTTAAAAAACCTTGGGTGGTTAAGTGGCAGGATACGAAATTTCTACTTAAGCTATCCCCTTTTAAACATACAGGTTTGTTTGCGGAACAGGCTGGGAATTGGGAATGGCTTACGGAGAGAATGAAGAATAAAGAATCCAGAATGAAGAATGAAAAACCAAAAATACTTAACCTTTTTGGTTATACAGGGGCGGCTACTATGGTTTTGACCCGCCTAGGGTGTTTTGTGACGCATGTGGACGCTAGCAAGCCCACAATTGGCTGGGCAAAGGAGAACCAGGCTTTAAATAAGCTACCTAGCGATGCCATTCGTTGGATACTTGATGACTGTGCGAAGTTTGTTAAAAGAGAGGTAAAGCGCGGTGCACTGTACGACGGAATAATTATGGATCCACCTGCTTTTGGGCATTCTCCTACCGGTGGTACTTGGAAGTTTAATGAAGACTTGCCGGGATTACTTCGTGACTGTATTAAACTTCTTTCACCTGATGCTAAATTTTTACTAATAAATGGTTACGCAACGAACTCTTCCGGGATTGCACTTGGAAATATACTTGAAGACGAAACTCGGGACCTGGGTGGGAAGGTAGAATTTGGAGAGCTTTGTTTGAAGGAAACGAATAGAGATAGGATGCTCTCTACGGGTATTTTTGCTCGGTGGTCAAGATAAAAAAATACCCATAAGGGTATTTTTTTATAACTCTCCATGATCTGAAATATGCCGGCCTAGGATTACTAAGTAGACTATTGGTAGAGTTAGCCAGACGAAGTTGGCTATTTGGCCTATGAAGAGATAGCTAACGAGCTGCGAGAGCCTGCCTTGTGCTTCTAGCGGGAGGAGTGTTAGTACGATGTTTATGAGTAAGCCTATTTGAAAAAAAGCGAATATAAGAGTGAAAATAAAACCTGAGACGTGTTTCCTATCCACTGTGGTCTTGAAGGCATAACGGGAAAGAAAGAGGAAGAGAAGCATAAATAAAGCAGCGAAAGCCAGTAGGTTTCCGTAGCCGATTAGTGGACCTTTTAGATGTTTGGCTAGTTCCTGAGTTAAGAAAGGAGCCTCTAGAACTAAGAGCTTGCTTATGTAGATGCTAATAAGTATAGAAAGTACCCTGCCTCGGCCGGCAGCGAACGCGTATAACACACTTGCAACTGCCCAGAAAAGGAAAATAAAAAGATCCCAACTCGGGCTATGCCAGTTGAATTGTTTAATTAATAATTCTATTTTATCTGCTTGGTCTCTCATTAGAGGTATGTCTGACAAGGAAATATTTTTCTCTTGCCTACTCCGAAACTGCCCTTTAAGTCGTACTCAAGAAAAAAATATTTCCTTGTCTGACAGCTATATATATTATAACACTCTGGAATAATTATGGATTGGTTTGGCTGATGGTTATTTGGGCCGGTATTTGTGGATGTAGAGCTGGCCGGTTAGGTCATCCGAAGTAATATACTCACCTTTTTCATTAAGCTCCTTAAATGGTGACGTACTGAATATTTTACTTGAGAGAGCTGGGATATTAAAAGTAAACCTAACTAGCTTTTTGTTTTCGTCTAATTCTTCGTCAGTATTAACCTCAAAATATTTATTTAACGAATTATTTTGCTTGTTTTTGTACAAGACCCAAGTGTGTGATGTGTAATTTTTTTGCTCAGAATATACATTAGATTTATCTATCAAATAAAAATTATTCGACTTATCCCAAAACATTCCATAAATGGTATCAGAATCCAGTTTGTCATAACCTGGAAAGAATAGATATTTATCTGAATCGTTTGAATAGGTTTTTACCAAGGCTGCGTTTACCGTAAAACTTTGATCTCCCGATACCACATCTGCAGTACCAACACTAATATATTTTGTGTATTCAGGGGTGTTTTTGACGAGAAAATCACCCTCAAGATCTTTAACTTTAACTTTTACTAAATTATTTCTTATTTTATAATCTACTTCTAATATTTCCCTGGAAGAAAAATCACCCGAAGGAACTACTGCATAGTTTTCAATAAATTTATTAGGAATGACTTGTTTTTTTGGATTCAGAGTCTCAGCGTAATCTTGATCGCTTATCCCTTTGTAGTCATATTTGTTGAAGTAATAATGGATATAATTTTGACCCTCTTGTATTCGATTCAAACTCACACTTGAATAGAATAGATCTCCTTTTGAGTCACGACCTATAAGCAAAAGTTCATCAGAAAAGAAAGAGTTATTAATGTTTTGCGAGCTATCACCACTTGGAGACTGTTGCTTAAAAAATTTCAGCCCATAAAAAGAGGTCAAAATAGACCCCAAAAGAAAACCAATAGCTAAAAAGCTCATTGTTTTTCCTGAAAATAGTTTTGTGACTACAGATTTAGATTGATCCATTTTAGTTTAAGAATTCCACAGTACCCAACGTACCGTCTACCCTAGCCTCAGAACCCACAGGTACATTTCCTCCCAGATCTGCTATTACCACTGGGATACCGTACTCACGAGCGAGTATGGCTGCGTGAGACAGCTCTCCACCCACACTAGCGATTAACCCCTTAATTTTACCAAATATGAAAACTAAATTAGGATCCAGGCTATTATTCCAGAGAATATCGATTTGCTTTCCCTGGGCTATTCCTTCTAGAGTACCAACCTTACCAAAGACAACTCCACTACTTACACCTATTCCCTTATATACCTTTTCGGACTTTGTAGGTTTTCGGGATTCGAGTAGTTGTACCCAATTTTTTAATTCCAAATTTGGACCGAGATTTAGCAACTTTAGATGTTGAAACCTACTTTTTTCTTGCATGAGAGTAGAAACATTTAATTTCTCACCTTTCATACAATCCTCTATTTTCGCATACCAGATTGAGTTATAAAGCCTTTGTTCAGAATCAATGGTTAGCAGTAAGGACCTTAAACGACTAAAATCTTTTACCCAAACATCATGAACCAATTCCCTCAGTTTAGTATAGGTATCATAAAGATTAAAAAATGAAACTAAGATCTGCTGATCCATAACACTCTGATACTTATCTATAAATTCTTCTCTCATTTTTTTTGAATCATCTCTTGCCCAGACAGGAGCGTTTTTTCTACTTAGCATCTCGAAAAGCATTTTTGGATTTTCGCTAAATCTTGGATTTGCAAGCTCCATCTCCTCTAGGGCACGGTGACCAAACTTTTTTAAGAGGTATTCCTGATTAGCAGGTGAGGTTCCTGGAATAATAGCAATTTCATGCACCACACCTGAGTTAAGGACTTTTTCTACATCCTCGGGACTCAAATGCTGTTCTAATTTTTTTTGCAAAAACTCTTTTGAGTATTGCTGATACATGGAAATTTCTAAAACCCAAGGAGTAGTAGTATAAATCAATCTATCCATAACCACTCTGAGTCGCTCTGTAGTGTTAAGATTAGGATCGAGATTAAAGGGCTTATTAGCCTCTTTCTGTATCTTCCTCCAAAAAAATAGAAACCTATATTGCAAAACTAATTGCACAAAGAAAGATTTTGGGTTTAATAACCCCGTCTTTCCGAAAAAGTACTTAGTTAGGACATCCTCAAATCCTTTATTTAAATAAAGCCTTCCACCTACGTAAACTAAATACTGGCCATTCACTAGGATGGACTTTAGTCCGAATTTTTTAAGCACCTTACCAAGAGAACCTTCTCGAGCAAAAATTTTCTCGAATACCGATGCAGTCATAGGTGTTGCCGTAACCATACCATCTGCAAACTGACTTTGCTTTAAGACTGGAGGAGCGGGAAAGATAGCTTTTAACCTATCAATCTCTTCTTGAATTACGGCTTCAGCTGAGGAGAATTTTTCAGTTATAGGCCTTGCTTGTACTAAAAATATACTTTTTCCATCCCATACCCATTCAATATCTTGTGGCTGACCAAAAGTTTTTTCTATTTTTGGAATAATTTCTACAATTTTTTGAACTACAGCCACGGGCATACCTTTTAAACTGGCAGACTTAACTTCTGTGGTGGTTTTGTCTAGTACTAATCGACTCACTGCTTCACCACCACTTACTACTCCATAATCTTTTGTACTTGCCTCGAGCACGATCACTTTTCCTGAATCGGTTGTTTTACTTGTAAACAAAACACCTGCCCAGATTGGCTTTTTCCATTCTTGAATGATTACCCGGAGACTAAAATTACTTGGATCTATGTTATAATGCCTTAAATACTCCAATACTCTTTGACTATCTTTTAAAGCGAATATTTTCTTTACATGAGCTAGTAGCTCCTCTTTTGTGTTTATAGGACTAAAAGATTCTAACACTCCTGCAAAACTTAGCACTTCGGAATCTTCCATATTTGCAGAACTCCTAACTATGAGTGGGGCTTGGAGTTGATTAAACACGAACTCCATAGATTCAGCACTTACGGACATACATACAAAACCCTTAGGAACATTAAAATCCCCAGAGATGAGCTGGTACAAATTAAAAGCTTTTCCTCCGACTACCTCTCTCGGTCTGGCAAAGCTTAATGGTAAAACTTCCAATTTCATAACTAGCTTAAGTATAGCAAGTGGTTTAATTTTTATTGGCATTACCACTCCCCTAGTAGCAAACGCCATAATAGTTCTACCGGTTGCGGTTCCTGCAATTACCGGTGGTATTTTTACCTTACTGCTACTTGTAGCTATACCTGCGACTTTTTCCGGACTTTTTTTTAGATTTTTTGGAATAAGAAAAGGTACTAGTGAAGTTTTTCTAAAAGTATTTAGTATTTTGTTTTACCACATAATTCTATTTACTATTTTTTTCGTTTTTGAAAGATTCACACCAAGAATAATAAGAGTTACACCTATATTTACTCTATGGATAATTTCCGCCATTACTGCTTGGGCATTTTTAGCACCTCAAATAATGCATGTGTTTTATAAATTACGTGGAAGAGAAACATTCGAACCAAATTTTTATCAAGGGTTCAGATACTTACTGTGGAATTTAATTTTTTACTTTTTCTTACAACTTTAATTAACAAACCCCAATACTGGTAAAATAAGAGCATTCATGGCAATATTATTCAATTAGGAGGAACATGAATGAACGAAAGTAAAGAATACGTTGTCAGTCTCTACTGTGACTGTCGAGAAGACCTACCTATGATCGACAGACAAGCAAGGCTCAAATTTGCCTCTGTTCAGTCCAGGATTGAAACTACTCTTATTAAAGAAATGCTTCGTAAGGCTTTTGCTGTACATCTCGCACTTGGAGTGTACAATATCCTGGAAGAGATCTCTGGAACAATTGCGGTTCCGGCTTATCTACGGATAGAATGCTCTGAAAGAGTGGCAGATATAATGCAACGCTATTACCCGCTAACCTTTTATGCAACCCAAGAAGATCGTGTAGATTTTCCACCATTGTAAATAGCGGCATAAATTAAAAAGACTCAATTGAATGAGTCTTTTATTTTATCCCAAAGTGAATCACTTACTTCAACCGATTCGCCCCTGAGCTTTGCTAATTGTTCTAGGAGCTCTTGTTCTTGTTTGGTAAGCTTGAGCGGGGTTACCACCCTTGCAGTAAGCATGAGATCACCCTTTCTATTTGAGTTTATATGGGGTACTCCTTTGCCAGAGAGTTTAAAAACTGTACCAGACTGTGTACCTGCAGGTATTTTTAACTCAATACTTCCTTCTAATGTTTTTACTTTAATCTTGGCCCCCAAAGAAGCTTCCGTAAAACTAACAGGAACATCTTTATGAAGATTAAAACCATCTCTTGTGTATTCCTTACTGGACTGAACCCTTACTGAAATATACAAATCCCCAGGCTCTGTACCTCTGTACCCCACTTCTCCCTCACTCTCTATTCTAACTCTTTGACCGTTGTCTATGCCGGCAGGAATTTTTACAGAAAGTTTTTTTACACGTCTTAAGATCCCACTTCCACTACAGACACTACATGGAGTCTCTGGGATCTTACCCTCACCATCACACTTCTCACACGTTTGCGCAGAATTTATGTTTCCGAATATAGTACGTCTTTGTGTAACTACTTGACCCTTACCTCTACAAACCGTACAAGTAATTATTTTACTACCAGGGGCAGCACCCTTACCATCGCAAATATTACATGCATCCTGCTTTTCTATGGTAATTTCTTTTTCTACTCCAAATACTGACTCCTCGAATGAAATACCGATACCTACCTCTAAATCTATACCCCTTTTTCTAGCCTGCCTCTGTTCTCTTGTACCGAAGATATCGCCGAAGATATCTCCGAAATCAAACTCGAACCCTTGAGAACCACCAAAGCCGCTAAAATCGAAGCCACCATTACCCCCAAATGGATTTCCACCACCAAAACCACCACCGTTTCTAGCAGCTTGGTCAAATGTCTGCCCATATTGATCGTATTGTTGCCTCTTGTTAGAATCACTCAATACTTGATAGGCTTCGTTTACTTCTTTAAACTTTTCTGCATCTCCACCACTTTTATCTGGGTGATACTGATGAGCTAACTTACGATATGCTTTTTTTATTTCGTCTTGAGAAGCGGATTTGTTTACACCTAAAATGTCGTAAAAATTTTTAGCCATAATTACTCTGTCTGAAAACCTATTCGGTTTGCTGGTGCACTAGTGTCTTGAATTTTACCGAATTGTTCTTCGAAACGTTTAATGTTTTCGGCTAGTGCGGAGACTAATCTTTTAGCATGCCCCGGGGAAATTATTACCCTTGAGGTAACTATTCCACTACCACCTAGTAAATTCATAAAATCAATTACGAACTCTTCCTGTGTGTGGCCAATTTGAGCCATGTTTGAGAACACACCCTTTAAAACTTCGTCTGTAATTTTTACTTGAATTTGCTGGCCATTAGCTTGATTTGGATTATTTTGTTCCATGGTTCTTATTTAGTTTATAAAGTTTATAAAGTTATAAAGTTCATAAAGTTAAAGCAGGAATTATTTTCATACTTTATAAACTTTATGAACTTTAAAAACTTTCAACTATTCTTTAGGAACTTCTTTATATTCTGCGTCTACTGGACCTTGGTCTTTACTGGTTGAGCTATCGCCTGAGCCGCTACTAGATGAATCTGTGCTACCGGTTTGAGAACCTGAATCCTGTTGATACATACTTGCCCCAACTTTCTGGATAGCTTCACTAAGTTCATCCATAGCTTTTTTTATAGCATCAATATCTTCTTTGTCTTTAACTTCTTTCAAAGCCTTAATTTTTTCTTCTACAAGAGCTTTATCTTCTGGCTTTGCTTTATCGCCCGCATCTTTTAAAGTTTTTTCTGATACACCCAGTAAGGTGTCGGCGTGGTTTCTTGTGTCTACAGTTTCTTTTTGTTTACGGTCGGCTTCTGCAAACTGTTCAGCTTCTTTTCTCATTCTTTCAACTTCATCCTTACTTAAGTTGCTTGAACCTTGGATTGTAATATTCTGCTCTTTGTTTGTTGCCTTATCTTTAGCGCTAACTTTTAAGATACCACTAGCATCTATATCGAAAGTCACTTCTACTTGAGGAATACCTCTTGGGGCTGGTGGGATACCATCCAAAATAAATCTACCCAAAGACTTATTATCCTTTGCAAATTCTCTCTCACCTTGAAGCACATGAATCTCTACAGAGGTCTGATTATCTGCCGCTGTGGAAAATACCTGACTCTTACTGGTTGGAATGGTTGTGTTTCTATCTATAATAGGAGTTCTAACCCCACCAAGGGTTTCAAGTCCAAGAGTTAGCGGAGTAACATCGAGAAGTAATATCTCTTTACCCTGCACATCACCACCAAGCACACCTGCTTGTACAGCAGCACCTTTAGCAACAGCTTCCATAGGATCTACACCGTGCTCTACCTGTTTACCAACATAGTCTTCAACAAACTTTTGCACCGATGGCATACGAGTAGGTCCACCAATAAGAATTATTTTGTGAATTTGCTGAGGAGTTAGCTTGGCATCGGTTATTGCTTGTTGAACAGGGGCGCGCATTCTTTCTATAATTGGCTTAACAAGGTCTTCTAACTTTGCTCGAGTAATCTTCATTTGCATATGCTTTGGACCACTAGCGTCAGCCGTTATGAATGGAAGATTAATCTCTGTTTCTAGGGTTGTTGAAAGTTCTATTTTTGCTTTTTCTGCCGCTTCTTTAACGCGATTCATTGCCATTTTGTCTGTTGTAATATCAATACCACCGTTTTCCGCTTTGAAAGTAGATGTAATAAAGTTTATTAAAGCTTCATCCATATCTCTTCCACCGAGCTTAGTGTCGCCACTTGTAGACATAACTTCGAAAGTAGCCTGACCGTCGTGTTCGCCGAAATCCATAATAGTTACGTCGAGTGTTCCACCACCGAGGTCGAAGACTAAAATTTTCTGGTCCTGTGTACCGGTTTTGTCTATACCGTAAGCGAAGGCGGCTGCAGTAGGTTCGTTTATTACACGAACCACTTCTAACCCAGCTATTTCACCAGCGTTTTTTGTTGCTTGTCTTTGAGCGTCGTCAAAATATGCTGGTACGGTTATAACTGCTTTTTCTACTTTGTCACCTAAGAAACTTTCAGCGTCTTTCTTTATTTTTTGTAAAATGAATGCGCTAATTTGTTCGGGCGAATATTCTTTGCCGAATACATTGTATTTAAAACTAGTACCCATTTTTCGCTTTGCTTCAAAAATGGTTCCTTCTGGGTTTGTAACTGACTGTCTTCTTGCTGGTTCACCTACCAGAAGCTGTCCGTCTTTAGTAAAAGCTACATAAGACGGGAAGGCTTTACCACCAAGGGATGTCCCTTCGGCGGCAGGGATAATAACCGGCTTACCGTCCTGTATTACAGAGGCGGCTGAGTTTGATGTTCCGAGGTCAATACCTATAATTTTTGACATAAATTAGTTTCCTTTCTTCTTACTTATAACGACTTGTGTGGGGCGGATTACTTTTCCGTTTAGGATGTAGCCGGTTTGGAGCTCTTCTACCACTATGCCATCCTCTTCTGTGTCAGATTCTACTTCTTTTACGGCTTCATGATAGTGAGGGTCAAACTTTTCCCCTTTCGCTTCTATCTTTTTAATTCCTAAATCTTCTAAACTGGCTTCTATCATTTTCGCCGTACCCTCTACACCTTTTAGCCATTGTGCATATTTGTTACCTAAATCTTCCGAATCTGGGTGAGGGGCATAACGCATCATTTGAGCTAGAGTATCTAGACTTGGCATCATCTTTGCCACCGTGACCTCTCTTGCGAAGGCTATAAGTTCCTTACTTTCTTCTTCTTTTCTGCGCTTAAAGTTTTCCAAGTCTGCCGCTGCGCGCTTCCAACCATTTAGGTTCATTTCTGCCTCTTCTTTGGCCTCGGCTAATTGTCTTTCAATATCTGACTCTTCTGTATTTGGTTGTGTATTGTTTTGTTGGTCTTCCATATTTTAGTTGTTATTACCTCCGATGAGTTTACTGATGTATTCCATAAGGCTTAAGTTTTTTTCATACTTCATACTTTTCGGACCTATAAGGCCAAGTACACCCTTTTTACCTGAGGGAAGTTTTAGACCGGAGACTATCATACTGTAGTCACTACCTTTGCTTAGAGAAACTTCTTTCACTTCGCTACCTATAACTGCTTTGGGAACTTGGTCACCACTATATTCTTTTAATAATTCTGGAGCTCTTTCATCTATCTGGTCGAAGAATTCAGCAACAGCCCTGGCATCCTCTTGGGTGAGCTTAGGATCGTCTAATAAATTTGATATACCTACGGCCGAGGACTCTTCCGGAAAAAGAGCAAAACTTGCTCCACCGCTTATTTCTGCAGTTAACTTTGCCAAGCGCCTGGTAATTTCCATGTTTACAGACTGTAATTTATGAATCTCCATCTTGAGCCTTTCCTGTTCTTTGGCAGAAAGCTTTACTCTCTCCATAAGCTCGTTTACAAAAAAACGATAACCCTTGTCTGTGGGAACGCGACCCGCTGAGGTGTGGGGTTGATGGATGTACCCTAACTTTTCTAGCACTTGCATTTCATTCCTTATAGTTGGTCCTGAAACATCGAAATAACCTTTATCTACCAGGTCTTTACTTGCGACCGGTTCGCTATTTTCACTGTATTCTTTTACTATGGCAGCCAATATTTTTGCCTGCCTAATTGATAGCTCTGAGCCAATTTTTGTCATAAAAGTAATATAAAAAAAAATTATCACTCTGTCAAGACGAGTGATAATGCACTAACTTACTACTTTTAAACACTAACTTTGTAGGCTGGAATCGTTATTTATCCCCCTTGTTTCGATTTTGCTTTTTTTGTAACTCTGCAGCAGGCAGTAGACTGCGAATACAAGAGTTATTGCACCAAATGCGGCAGTTAATCCAGACCAGAAAATACTAAGACTGGTTGTTACTGCCGTTACCAGGAGCGAACCACCGAGGCACGAACTCATGGCTGCAATTAGAAATAACCCATACGCTGTGGATTCATTAATTTTGCACCTGAGTTCTTTTACTATGCTATTCATTCAAACCTCCAAGTTGTTAGGGATCTATATTAGCATACTTTTCACATCTAATTCAATGACCATAATTCTCCTTTAATTGACAATACACAATGTAAAGTTTATTTTACATATAGGATATGTAAAATAAACTATATGCTTTTAAAAAATGTTATAGGCATCTCTACCTGTGTGTTAATTTTTGCGTTAGGCTTGCTTTTCTTACACAGAAATGATTTTAAAAATTCGGAAATAAAAAACGGCCCCACTATTCAAAGTAGCCAAAAGGATGAACTTCCCACTGCGGAGTTACCTTCACCTTTAGCTGAATCAAATAAGGACCCAAAAAATATAAAACCTAAGCCTGTAGATGGAGATAATACAATATCACCAACCCCTATATATGGGGACTATAAAGACTACTCCCCTCAGTCAATTTTAAACGAGTCAAAAAATGGAAAAAAGGTAGTCTTATTTTTCCACGCTCCCTGGTGTCCATACTGCAGAGCTGCAGATGAAGTGTTTAGGGACAGAGTACAGGACATACCTAAAAATGTTGTTATTTTGAAAACCGATTACGATAGTAATTCCGAATTAAAGAAAAAATATGGTGTCACTTATCAACATACATTTGTTCAGGTTGATTCTACTGGTTTATTAATTACTAAATGGAATGGTGGTGACTTAGATAATTTAAATAAATACTTAAAATAAATGGTACAAATTTTATTAGCATTGCTAGCTGGGATACTTACTGTATCTGCCCCCTGTATACTACTCCCCTTGCCTATTTTGTTTGGAGCTTCGGTTGGTCAAACCAGTAGAACAAGACCTATTTTTATTACACTTGGTTTTATAGCTACTTTTTCAGTACTTGCCCTTAGTTTACAGTATGCCGTTTCTAAGTTTGATTTAAACCCGAATTACATTCGGGACACAGCTGCTGTGGTATTACTTTTGATGGCCGGGTTTATGATCTGGCCAAAACCTTTTGAGATCTTAATGACTCATTTGAGTGGATTTATTACCAAGGTATCAGGTATTAGTAAGCGTGCAGGAAATGGAAATTTAGGTGGTTTTATAACTGGGATAATTATTGGGGCGGTATGGGCACCATGTGCTGGGCCAATTCTTGCTTCAATCCTTACATTGATCATATTACAGCAAGAAACATTTCGAGCAGGATTACTTCTTATTTCGTATGCCACGGGAGCTGGTATACCTATGCTAATCATTGCTTATGGAGGACAAACGTTAACAACTAAAATTAAATCTATTGCTAGGTACTCTACTAGAATTCAGCAGATCTTTGGAATAATACTTATTCTTGTTGCAACAAGTATATTTTTTCAATATGACACTTTTGTTCAAGCATGGTTAATAGAGAGAGTGCCTTTCTTTGGAGCGGGTTTAGAAAAAAATATCTTGGGTGGGAAAGACTTAAGTAATACAAATAATAAAGAGGGTACAAATTCTAAATTAGAAAAAGAGTTAAAGGAAAGACAACCTAAAACAACCCTGAAAACAGAAATTGATGAGTACGGAAAAGCTCCAGAGATCCGAGGAATCACTAATTGGATAAACTCAAACCCACTTACATTAGCCGAACTAAAAGGAAAGGTGGTGCTTATAGATTTCTGGACCTACTCGTGCATTAATTGCATTCGCACATTACCATATGTGACGAATTGGTACGATAAATACAAAGATCAAGGTTTTGTTGTTATTGGAATTCATGCACCGGAATTTGAGTTCGAGAAATTAAATAGTAACGTAGAGAAGGCTGTAAGGCGCTACAATATTCACTACCCTGTAGCACAGGATAATGGCTTTGCCACATGGAGAGCATATAGTAACCAATACTGGCCTGCTCACTATTTAATAGACAAAAATGGTGATGTTGTTTATACCCATTTTGGTGAAGGAAAATATGAGATAACAGAAAATAATATTAAGTATTTACTAGATTTAGAAGTCGGAACAGAGACTACAGACGCATCTAAACTTAACCAGATAAAGTCACCTGAGATGTATTTTGGTTTAAATAGACTTGATAATTTGTCATCGGGACAACGAGCAAGTACGGATGTGCATGACTATGTTATACCTAACAGACTTGATGTAAATAATTTTGCTCTTTCAGGAAAGTGGAAGTTTGATCAAGATAAAGCTATTTTCCTCGGAAGTCGGGGTAAAATAAAACTATATTTTAATTCCGCCAAAGTGCACATGGTAGCAGAAAGTTCGAAAGAACAAACTATTTTAGTAAAAGTAGACGACAAGCCACCATTACTGATTAACATTGATAGTTCTGACCTATACACACTCTTCGATTCAGAAGAATATAAAGAACATGTAATGGAAATAACCATTCCCGAAGCCGGTTTTGAAGCATTCACATTTACGTTTGGATAGCGCTTCGCTTATGAGGGAAGAAACTCCTCACATCCGTTCGTAGGGTTTCCCGACTTGAGCATGGAGAGGCTAAATGATCATCGGGCTAAGCCCGAGACTCCTATGCCCGCTCCATTCAAGAGCACCCCTCATGACTCCTACTTTCCTAAGTTATCTTTTAGGACAACACGAGCTGGGAACAGGCGAAGCCTGCTTCCCATCGCGACTCTGGCAAAGCCAGATCCCAAAAGATACTATTAAACTATATAACGCACGCGAGATGAACATACATAACAAAGTAAAAGAATATCGGGTTAGTAAGGGGGTTACTCAGGAGGAGTTGGCAGAAACTGTGTCCGTTTCTAGGCAAACCATTATTGCCATTGAGAAGGGAAATTATACTCCTTCTTTGATGTTGGCTATGCAGATAGCTAAATTCTTTAAGACGAGTATCGAAGAAATTTTTATATTAAAATAGATTTCCTATATACTTTAATTAATCAAATCAAGAAACTATGAAAATACTTCTCTACTATATTGCGTTACTTGTCCTAATTGCTCTTGTAACCGGATTCCTTCTCTCTACCGGAGGTAGTTCTATGAGCATGAATCAAATGATTACTATCTCTAGTTTCCTTATTCTTTATACCGTTGGAATTTCATTTGTTGGCGAAATGAAAGCGGAAGACGAAAGAGATTTAAGTCATAAGTTTACAGCAAGTCGAGCCGGAAATATTGCTGGCACCATAATAATCTCCTTAGCAATTCTCGTACAACTTTTCACTAAAACTTTAGATTACTGGTTACTCGCAGGATTAATTGGAATTAATGTAACTAAAATCGTGAGCCTCATCTATCTGAATTACAGGAAATAAATTAAGAAACCTTAGTGAGAAATAAAAAAAACCGGAATTTATTCCGGAGTATCTACCAATATTAATGCCCACCAGTTTTGATTTCTCATAAAAATTTCTGCAGGGGCAGACAGGCATTCAACTAAGTCTTTTTCTAAGTCGGCTGAATACCGACTTTTTTTATAAACTGCTGTGTGAGTAACTAAAATATTCGCAGCAGCCATGGAAACAGACAAGGAATCTATGGCACTGGGAATTTTTCCACAACAAGCCGGGACAGAAAGTTTTATCTTTTCTGAAAGATAAGGCGCAAAGGATTTATCTAAATCACAGACATCGTCGAGATGTTGCCAAAAAATCCATTGTTCTCTCCTTATGATCCCCGACTCTTGAACGTAATGTCTCAGTGTATGCAGAAGATCTATCCATGCCCAGAGCAGAAACTCAAAACTTGGTCCTGTTTTTAAGTACGCAGAGCTTAAAAGTTTCTCATTCAGAGCTATAGCAAATGGAGCTCTTATTGTGGTGTCGTCTTGGACTATATTTACATTTCTTACAAGACGACATGCTGATTTGTAATTTTTGTCAGGATCGACAACAACCCATATATCTGGTTTATCCAGAGATGTCATAAGTCGACCTAACCAATATGCGTTTACGGATAGAAAATGAATCGGGCAAAAATTTCCATTTTCGCCTTCAAATCTTCCCCATAATTCATGCATGGTATTTCCTCCTGTGTTTTACCAAAGATTATATGGACGAAGGTTAGTATAAATTTAAAAGCGCGCTTTTTCAAGCGCGCTTATGCTTACTTTAAAATCTTTTTGAGATATTGACCCGTATAGCTACCCTTTACTTTTGCCACATCTTCAGGAGTACCTGCAGCCACTAGCAAACCACCCTTATCTCCCCCTTCCGGACCCATATCGACTATCCAGTCACAAGTTTTTATGAGGTCTAGGTTATGTTCAATTACTACAACCGTATTACCTTTTTCCACCAATTTATTAAGAACCGAATTAAGTCTCTTAACATCTGCAAAATGAAGACCGGTTGTTGGTTCGTCTAAAATGTAGAGAGTTTTACCTGTTGATGCCCTGGCAAGTTCAGAAGCGAGTTTTATCCTCTGCGCCTCTCCTCCACTAAGTGTGGTTGCGTTTTGACCTAGATGCATATAACCAAGACCTACTTCTGAAAGAGTATCTAACTTCTTATGAATGGAAGGAATACTCGAAAAGAATACTCTCGCTTCATCCACTGTCATATTTAGAACATCTGAAATTGTCTTCTCTTTATAATGGATCTCTAATGCTTCTCTATTGTAACGCTTACCATGACACTCCTCACAAGTTATGTATACATCTGGCAAGAAGTTCATTTCAACTTTAATAACACCATCTCCCGCACATTTTTCACAACGACCACCCTTAACATTGAAGCTAAAACGACCACTCTTATAGCCTTTCATTTTAGCTTCTTTTGTCTCTGCGAAAAGATCTCTTATAAAAGTGAACACACCGGTATAAGTTGCGGGGTTACTTCTTGGGGTTCTACCTATCGGACTCTGGTCGATATTTATAACCTTATCTATGTGTTCAATACCAAGTATTTTCTTATGCTTACCTGGTTCCTCTTTGCTGTTCCAAAAATATTTTGAAAGAGCTCGAGCAAGTATATCGTTTAGTAAAGTAGATTTTCCACTTCCTGAAACACCAGTAATACAAACAAATTTACCTAGTGGGATATCTACATTTACATTTTTCAAGTTAAATTCCTCTGCGCCAAATATTTGTATCTTCTTACCGTTACCAGCTCTCCTTTTTTTAGGTATCTCAATTACTTCCTTACCAGAAAGAAACATTCCAGTAATAGATTTTGGATTAGCTGCAATTTGTTTCGGAGTACCTATGGCAACCAATTCACCACCATGTTTTCCTGCACCAGGACCTATATCTACCACCCAGTCGGATTCTAATATAGTCTCTTCGTCATGTTCTACTACAATAACTGTATTACCCAAGTCTCTTAGTTCCTTTAGGGTTTTGAGTAAACGGCCATTATCACGTTGATGCAGCCCAATACTAGGTTCATCTAATATATAGAGAACTCCAGTAAGACCCGAACCGATCTGAGTAGCCAATCTTATACGCTGTGCCTCCCCACCACTTAAGGTGTCAGCTGCACGATCGAGGGATAGATAGGATAAACCCACATTTAAAAGGAACGATAGTCTTGCTGTTATTTCTTTAAGAATCATCTTGGCTATAGTATTCTCTTTTTGATTAAGCTTCTTGGGTAATGTACCAAAGAAACTTTCTGCTGCCTCGATGGTCATTTTAGAAACCTCAACTATGCTTTTCTCACAAACACTTACAGCCAAAACTTCAGGTTTAAGCCTAGCACCTTTACATGTTGGACATGTTCTAATGCGCATGAAATTTTCTATTTCCCCGCGCATATAATCGGACTCAGTCTCTTTGTATTTCCTTTCAAGATTGGGTATCACACCTTCAAAAACTGCACTATAACCGTACTCTTCTGAAAAACCACCATCTACTCGAATTTTCTTCTCGCCAGTACCATTTAAAATAATATCGATATGTTTCTGTGTTAAGTCCTTTACTGGAGTGTTAACAGAAAAACCATATTCTTTTGCAACTGCTTCTAGGACTTTACTGTACCAAGACATCCTAGAAGTGGTTTTGCTCCAAGGTCTAATTGCGCCTTCAGCTAAAGTTAGTCGCTTATTTGGTATAACTAAATCTGGCTCAACTGTTAGTTTATGACCAAGACCCTTACATTCAGGACATGCCCCATGAGGACTGTTAAAAGAAAAATCTCTTGGATCTAGCTCACCTAACTGTATATGCCCGTCTGGACATGCAAATTTTTGTGAAAGAATTAATTCTTTTTCTTTTTCCTTCTCAGTAACTAATGCAGTGGCCAATCCTTCTCCTAAATGCAAGGACTTTTCTAAACTTTCAGAAATCCGACCCCTGTTTTCTGGATCTATCGTTATACGGTCTACCACTACTTCTATGGAATGTTTTTTCTGCTTATCTAGTTGAATAGTCAGGGCTTCGTTCATATCCATTATGGTGCCGTCCACACGCACACGACTAAAACCCGCACGTCTAACTTGCTCAAAGACATGCCTATGCTCACCCTTCTGATCTCTAATAAGCGGACCCAAAAGGACAACCTTAGTACCAACAGGAAGAGTAACTAATTGGTCCGTCATAGCCTGAATTGTTTGCCCAGATATTTTTTTACCACATACAGGACAATGTGGAATTCCAATACGAGCGTATAAAAGACGAAGATAATCGTAAATTTCAGTAACAGTTCCCACAGTAGAACGCGGGTTATGACTCGCAGATTTCTGGTCTATAGAAATAGCCGGAGAAAGCCCTTCGATTTTATCTACGTCTGGTTTATCCATTAGACCTATAAATTGCCTAGCGTAAGCGCTTAGGGATTCTACATAACGTCTCTGGCCTTCGGCGTAAATAGTATCAAAAGCTAACGACGACTTACCTGAACCGGAAAGCCCGGTCATAACGATGAGTTTATTTCTTGGTAAATCAACGTCAATATTTTTTAAGTTGTGTTGACGAGCACCTCTTATAATGATTTTGTCTGCGGACATAATTTAGAGATATGAAGAGGGAAACCCGGAAAGGGTTTCCTAGATGAGTACCCTTTAGGGATAAATCCCAAAGGGATCACCAGCGCCTCTCCATAACATCACCCTTCCAAAGTTTTTATCAAACCTGGGAAACCCGGATCTTGATAAATTTATAATTTAATATTCATAAACAAGTACTGGATACAAACTGGGATTAAGCCTAGCATGAATGTCAAGAGAATTCAATAGACTAGAGTTAAATAATTATAAAAAAAGACTTGATTTTATCAAGTCGTGCTAATCTCCATGTGTGGTTAATAATAATACTTTCTGGTCTTTTGAATCGCTATCTCTTCTGTATTTATACCGGTTGTAGCCAGGTACAATTACTAAATACCAAGCTGCATACCAGAGCAGGGTCCATTTGGAATACAATCCAAGTGTCATGGAGGATAATTGTCCCATACTGGATCTAGGGTAAAGACAGAATAGAACCAAAAACCAGCCAAAGTATCCCAGTACGAGGCATACTGGAAAATATTTCCACGAGGTGAAGAGAACCTTTATCCCTCGCATTTAACCCCCCTTTTAGATTTGGATTTTTGCTTTTTTAAGTTTGAGCTTTAGAAACAAACATATGATTGTACAGTAAATACCTAATCTTTGCAAGGTAACATGAAAATGAATTCTAATCAACGTAAAAAACAAAACTACACTCTTATAGACGCGAGTGGAAAAATATTATTTGTCGGAAACCTAAGACAGATAAGACGTAGATTCTCAAGTATATACCCCGATATACCCTTGCGGGTCTTGGGAGTATTTACAAACAATAAAATTATTATAGAGGAAGTTGTTGAGAAGAAAAAATCTAGAACCTATACTGAAAGCATGGAGAAACTGAAAGATAAAATTAAAGACCTACCAACTAACCCTGGGGTTTATCTATTTAAAGATTCCGAAGGGAATGTTTTGTACGTAGGCAAAGCAAAGAACTTAAAAAACCGAGTGGGCCAATATTTTGGGCATGACGAGAGGGCGCAGATACCCTTTCTAGTTTCCGAAGCTGTGGATGTTGAAGTAACGGTTACTGAGAGTGAATTAGAAAGTCTTTTCCTGGAAAATACACTTATTAAACAGTATTTGCCCAAATACAATATAAAACTCCGCGATGACAAGAATTATGCATTCATACAAATAGATTACAATTTCCAGATACCACAGATTACTTATACTCGAAAAATTACGAAGGAAAAAAACTCTAAATTTTTTGGGCCTTTTTCTTCGACTCTCAAAATTAGAAGGACACTAGATTTCATACGCAAAATATTTCCTTATTGTGCAAACAAGGAAATCGGAAAGAGACCTTGTTTTTACTATTTTTTGCATAGATGTCCTGGTGTGTGTGTAGGGAAAATAAGCCTCGAGGAATATCGGGGTAATTTAGATAGAATTCAATTATTCCTATCTGGAAAGACTGAGAAAGTTCAAAGCGAATTGAAAAGAGAGATGAAAAAAGCTTCTGACGAGCAAAAATATGAATTAGCGGGTAAGCTTCGAGATCAATACCAAGCACTTTTATTGCTTCAGGAAAGACAAATTGTTCAATTTCCCAAGAAGGTAGATTGGGATTTTATTTCAGTATTCAAAGAAGGGTCTAATTCCTGTATTAACCTGTTCAAAATTCGCGAAGGAAAGATGATCGATAAAGAAAATTTCATTTATTCTGACCTATCGCAGGGGAAAATGGGGGCAATAAATGTTTTCTTGGGTAATTACTATGCAGATGCAACCGATTTACCAAGGGAAATATATATAGAGGAGAAGTTACTAGATCTGTCAGTAATTGAAATGATTAACAACAGGTCTGGTAGAAAAATTCCCGTATCGGTGCCTACTCGTGGTAAGAAACTTAGTTTAATTAAATTGGGTGTAGTTAATGCCGAGCAATTTTTGCATAAATGGGAAGGTAGCAATGCGCAGAATATGGATAAATTAAAACTATCTTTGGCAACCCTCCAAGAAATCTTAAAGCTACCTACTCTACCGCGAAGAATTGAAGGGTATGATATAAGCAATATACAAGGCACTAATCCCGTAGGAAGCATGGTGGTTACAAAAGACGGTCTTCCCGCGAAAAGCGAATATAGAAAATTTAAAATAAACGTGAAAGATACCCCGGATGATTTCGCTATGATGAGCGAGATGTTGGGTAGGCGTATCGGCCATTTAGAGAGCGAAGAATATAGAGCAAAAAATAAAGAGGCAACTCCTTGGGAGGACCCGGATTTAATTGTTATAGATGGTGGTAAGGGACAACTCTCGGCGGTGCTAAAAGTATTTAAAGAACACAAGGTCAATATCCCTGTTATAGGATTGGCGAAAAGAATCGAAGAGATTTTTTTGCCAGATAATAGTGAACCGATTGTTTTATCTCACGATGAACCTGCTCTTCAAATTCTTCAGCGATTGAGAGACGAAGCGCATAGATTTGCTATAACCTTTCATAGGAGCAGGAGAAGCAAGGAAGCTGTAAAGTCTGAGTTAGATACAATATCGGGTATTGGACCAAAAACTAAAAAACTATTAAAAAATAAGTTTGGTACTATAAAAAATATCAGAACTGCGACTCTAGAAGAAATAGCAAGTATAGTAGGAAGAGATAAGGCTCTGAAAATAAAAAAGAGCCTTTAGTAAAGGCATCATTATAAAATAATCACTCTAGCAAGATCTTGGTTTTCTTCTTTTATGTATACTTCGACCCCTTTAACTAAGAGGGGTTGAATTTTTTTTACTAATTCACACATTCTCACAATCCCGTCTGCTTTTGAACGAGCTTTTAATAGACTAACCACCTCATCCAAAAGCTCAGACTCTTCCTTTGTGAGCTCGGCTTGAAATCTGGTAAGTCTTTTTTTACCTCTTGAATTTCCGCGTTTGACCAACATAAACCCTCCTATCACACCTATATAAAAATTGAGTATAAATGTAGCAGGAAGACGGTATTTGTACAACCCTGAAAAATAGCTTGACTTAGATAGGATAAAATCACTATAATAAGTGAGTCATTTTTAGTTTTGAGGGGAATAAACTTTAATTCATTTATCACTTTATGAAGCAATTACCGCAAATACTTTCGCTAGTAAATATGGGGGTTATGGTAGTACTTATTATTTTTATTGCACTTCAAAACAAATCTAGCGGACTTTCCAATATTTTTGGCGGACAGGGTGTCGTTCAAACTAGGAGAGGTTTTGAAAAATGGTTATTTTTTGGAACCATAGCTTTATCTGTAATATTTGCAGGTCTTTCTCTGACTTCTGTATTCCTATCCAAGTAAACTACCCGTGAATTTACAAATTCATAATTCAATAGATTTTTTTCGAAAAGTTCCTAAGGGCATTCGAGAGATAAAAAGACTGAACCTTTCCACCCTGCGGAAAGTTTTTTCATTAATGGGTAAATATGAGCGAATCATATTTAGTTTTCTCATAATTACAGCAATTTTGTCAGCATGGTTATTTGCTAAGGGTTTTTATAATGATCACACAGTACTCGCTCCAACATATGGTGGGACTTACAGAGAAGGTATGGTTGGTCAACCAAGACTCATCAACCCTGTCCTGGCTACGAGCACTGTAGATAACTCGCTAGTTAGACTTATATATTCTGGACTTTATACTTACAACGAAAAAGGTGAGTTAATTCCTGATCTGGCGGTTGATCAACCTAAAATCTCAGAAGACCAGAAAGAATACACAGTCACAATCAGACCAAATGCCAAATTTCATAACGACAGATCGGTTACAGCTGATGATATTATTTATACGATTAAAACCATTCAGGACCCTTCTTTTAAGAGCCCTCTTAGGAGTGATTGGTTAAATACTACGGTAGAAAAAGTGAGTGAAAATGAGGTTAGGTTTAAAAATAAGAATGTCTCGGCCCCGTTTTTGAATAATTTAACTTTATCTATATTACCCTCTAGGATTTGGAATCAAACCTCAGCCGATAATTTTCAGTTGTCTGACCTTAATCTAAAACCGATAGGTAGTGGGCCTTATTTAATAAGAGAAATAAATAAGTTACCAAGCGGTGATGTTCAAAGAATCACCCTTGAAAGTTATAAAGACTACACAGGTGGGAAAGCTTTCATAGACCGAATAGTTATAGTGTTTTACGAAAACCTAGACTCTGTTTATAAAGCGTATAAGAGTGGCGAAGTTTCAGGTTTTGCGTATATACCCTATACACAGAATGCAGAAGTCGAAGAAAAAATTAACATGAATAATTCGAGTGAATATATTCCCCTACCTCAGTATCAAGCACTCTTCTTTAATGTAGATAACAAAGTGCTATCTGATAAACAAATAAGAAAAGCACTAAGGCAAGTTGTGCCCAAGAAAGAAATTATCTCTAAAGCGTTTGATGGCCAGGCTAAGGAAATAAACACCCCCATCTTACCTGAACAAATAGGATATAAGTTTATTCCAGAACCAATTTCAGACTTAACCTCTGCAAATTCTCTATTGGATAGTTTAGGTTACACAGTTAACGAGAACGGTATACGCTCTAAAAAAGGACAACTATTAGAGTTTACTATTGTAACTAACGATACTCCTATCAATGTTAAAACAGCTGAACTGGTTGCTAATGAATGGAAAAAATTAAACGTTAAGATAAACGTTTCCACCATGCCCACAAGGGAACTAACTGAGAATTTCATCAGACCTAGAAGTTTTGATGTTCTTATTTTTGGACAAAAAAGCCTTGCAGACCCTGACCCCTTCGCCTACTGGCATAGTAGTCAAATTAAAGATCCGGGTCTCAATGTAAGCGGTTTTGCGAATAGCGAAGTAGATAGCTTAATCACCGAAGCGAGAAGCACAATATTACCTGAGATAAGACAAGACAGATATGAAAGATTTCTGGAAATATTAGATGAAGAATCTCCGGCAGTATTCTTGAACCAAGGAGTATTGGTATACTTAACCAATTCAGAAATCCACAGAGTAAACTCCTCAGGACTTTACGACATATCTTACAGATTTGACCAGATAAGTAAGTGGCACATAAAAGAAAAGCGGGTGCTAAAATAATTAAACGCGCCGCGGTGGTGAAATTGGCATACACGTAAGTAACTATGAGGAAACAAACCCGAAGGGCTTTTCTCCTTATTACCCCTCTTTACCCTGCAGATTTTCAAAAACCGGGGAACCCGAATTTTTGAAAGCTTTATACTCATATTGTTGGTTATTATTAAAGGGCCAGTGGTGAAATTGGCATACACGTACGCTTCAGGTGCGTATGAGCGCAAGCTCGTGAGGGTTCAAGTCCCTCTTGGCCCACCAACAAAAATAACGAGATTGAATCTCGTTATTTTTGTATTAGATAAAAAAATACAACCATTTTAAAGAGGTTGATTATTAGATTAATATTTAGCCTCTTGTGCCAAGCTCGCAAAGTGCAACTGGTTCGAAAACTTTCTCTGAGACTTGTGCCCGGGCTTCTTCCAGTAGTCTAGTGACTTTGGCATCTTTGAACCAATTGTCATCTAGGAACTCACTTACCTTATTGCTAGTGAAAAGTATCGCAGCGTTTGCTTTCGTTCGCAAACGTTCTAATAAATCGAGTCTAGATTCCCAAACACTTACTTTTTCTTCCAGTTTCTCGTAAGTGCGCACAAAAGTTTGGTATTCAGCTAATTGCTCATCTTCGGTGTCGAGAAATTTGGCCCTAAGTGCTTGGGCAAAACTCAACATCTCAACTCTTTCGGCCTCAAGGTGTTCAAAGAGTTTCAAATAAGTTTGGACAATATTTTGCCTGGCCTCTTCCTCAGTGATGGGCATGGTATTTTCCAAAAGGAGTTCCCTTCTAAGATAACCCTTGGCTCTACTGAAATGCCATAAAAGAGCAACTATTCCTGGTATCAGAGCCAGACCAAAATCTAATACTGCAAAAATCAAATTATTAGTCTCGTCACCTAAAATCTTAATAAGAGGGAATATTAATAACATAGATGAATAAATCCAAGCCAGAAACGCAGTACTTATTGGATATTTTGGTGCGAATTTCCCACCTGGTGTCCTAAACAGTGAAAACCAATCGAGGAATGGCTTTGAACAATGCGGGTTAAGCGCCTCTTCTGCATCTCTGAGTAATTCATTCCTATCTACATAGATTTGCGGAACGGTTAACTTATCCGCCCTAGCTGAGATGAGCTTTTGTATCAGCGTATTTAAGTCTTTCATAATGTTAAACCTCCAAAATGATATGGCAAAATTAAACTGCATCTTACATAAAATATTGCATTTTGTCAAGAAAATAAAAACCCTGGTATTTTCCAGGGTGTGTCTTGCGACATTTAAAAATCTCAGTGAGGGGAATCGAACCCCTACGGATTCCTCCACACGCTCCTAAGGCGTGCGCGTCTACCTATTTCGCCACACCGAGAAACGCTTCAGGCGGGACTCGAACCCACGACCCTCGGTTTAGAAGACCGATGCTCTATCCATCTGAGCTACTGAAGCAATGCTCCCCACGGGACTCGAACCCGCAACCAGCCGATTATGAGTCGGATGCTCTAACCATTGAGCTAAGGGAGCTGAAATGAATTCCTCCTAATAAATATCCCGGGAGGGACTTGAACCCCCGACCACCTGCTTGTAACGCAGACGCTCTACCACTGAGCTACCGGGACTGAAAACTTTATTAAACGACAATTTAACAAAGTTTTCTGAATATGTCAATAAAAAAAGCGCGAACATTCTATTCGCGAGCATAGATGGTATTATAGAAGACGACAACCTCTTGCTTTCCTCCGATATTGGTCAGAGAATAACATTCCACTCTACTTTGCACATTCGCTTGTAGACCATCGAAAACAGCCTGTATACCACCCTTCTTAGGAACTAATTTTGGTTCGCAGAGTGGAATTAAGCGAATGTAGTCACCCGTGTCCAGACTGCTCCCAGGTACGGGATTCCAATTACCATCTGGGGAAAATTTAATCTCCGACAAGCTAAAAGTTTCTTCAATCTCTCTTCTTCTTGATAGTTCCATATACCCTCCAATGTACTTTGATAAACAGAATTGAAAATAAAGTCAATTATACATAAATTTGGATATACTGTCAATACAGTTTGACCGGTACTCATTCTTGTGCTATAGTGTTTGTGTAATTTGTAAGCGAAAGCTTGGACCCCCTTATTCTAGGGGACAAAAACTATGTTTTCGCTTGTTAATTACTTTAATAAATAGTAAGTGCGAGCCGGCTGCGGAGGCTGCTCCCTTACGAAAAACAAGGAACGCGGGAAGCGTCTTGAATAATAGATTCTGAGCTTTTTGCGTTTAAAAATAGTGCTCTAAGATTTACTTAGACCCAAGAAAGGAACGAATTAATTAATGATCAGTGATTCTGATACAAAAAATATGACTGACCGCCCCGGGAGCGGTTCTCGTATTAGCCGTATGATAGGGAGCAGGCCTAGGCCTACAACCCCTCAGCGTACAACAAACAATCCCGAAACCTCAGCAGTAGCAACTGCTGTCCAGCCAACTAGCAGATATACACAATCTCGCACCAATTTGAAAATTACACCTTTTGGTGGCCTAGAAGAAGTAGGTGCGAATATGATGGTATATGAATTTGGGGAAGATATTATTATTGTCGATATGGGACTGGCGTTTCCAGATGAAACCACTCCAGGTATCGACTATATAATTCCTGACACCAAATGGCTTGAAGAAAGAAAGCGTAATATCCGTGGAATTCTTATTACTCACGGACACATGGACCACATAGGAGCTATTCCTTATATCTTACCTAAAATAGGTGACCCACCTATTTACACACTCGCCCTCTCCGCTGGGCTTATTCGTAAGCGTTTGGAAGAGTTTAATATGGCAAGTCGTGCCAAAATAAATGTTATTACTAAAGATGATATTCTACCTTTAGGTGCGTTTAAAATTAGACCGTTTATAGTTAACCACAATATTCCTGATTCTGTTGGATTCTGTATTTCCACTCCAGTTGGACAAGTTGTTCATACTGGTGACTGGAAATTAGATCATACTCCGGTTAACGAAAAGCCTACTGAGTTTCATAAAATTGCTCGTTTTGGTAGCGAAGGGGTCATGCTTCTTTGCTCAGACTCAACTAACGCCGCCAAACCCGGTTATTGTCAGTCTGAAAAAGAACTAGGTATTACCATAGACAGAACTTTTTCTGAAGCAAAGGGTAGAGTGATTTTTGCTTCATTCTCATCTTTAGTTTCTCGTATGCAACAGGTAATAGATATATCTGCCAAGTACAACAGAAAAGTATTGGTCACTGGAAGAAGCATGGTAAATAACCTAGAAGTAGCTATGGCTGTTGGTGCGATAAAAATTCCACCAAAACTTATAATTAAGTCTGAGCAAGCAAAAAAGTATCCAGATAACCAAATCACCATACTTACAACTGGTGCCCAGGGTGAAGAAGCGGCTGGTCTCGCAAGAATGGCAAGAGGCGAACATAAAACTGTTCGTATTAAGCAGGGTGATACTGTAGTAATATCCGCCTCCCCTATTCCAGGTAACGAAAGAAGTATAGTTGCTGTACTAGATAACCTAATCCGCGAAGGCGCAAACGTTATCTATAATAAAGTATTAGATATTCACACATCCGGACACGCACAACAGGAAGAACTTAAACTTATGATGAGTTTAGTTAAACCAAAGTTCTTTATGCCTATCCACGGCGAACATCATATGCTCGCTACCCATGGCAAGCTGGCACAATCTATAGGTTTCACTGATGACCGCATAAAAATAATGGAAAATGGCGACACTTTAGAAATAAATTCTGCTGGTGAAGCCAAGAGAATTGAAAACGCAGTACCTACAGGATATGTATTCGTAGATGGACTTGGAGTTGGAGATGTAGGAGAAGTCGTTATTCGTGATAGACAAGTTATGGCTACAGACGGTATGTTTGTAATAATACTTACACTAGACCGAAGAAGCGGTAAAATGGTTAACCAACCAGACATACTCTCCAGAGGCTTCATTTACATGAAGAATAATGAAGATATTATTCGCGAAGTTAAACACGAAGTTAGAAAGATGGTAGATACTCATGGAAACAAGAAAAACCTTGAACCTAACTGGGCTTATCTCAGACAAGTAGTTAGAGACGAAATTGGCGAGTATTTGTTCCAAAAAACAAATCGCAGACCTATGATCCTACCAGTTGTAATTGAGGTTTAGAAAAACTTAAACAATACCCCCTTTTGGGGGTTTTGTTTTATATTGATTATTTTGGGTTTATGTGTTATGATGTGCTTTATTTTTATACACTCAAATGGAAAAAGGAGATAACATGAAGTCAAGAATCATCAAATTGATCGGGTTTTATTCACTATTGGCTCTAATTGGAGCTTCACTTGTTGTGACTATAGGTCCATTCGCTCTGGATAACAAGAATGAAGCGGGTGAGACAAAGAGAACCGATCCCCCTGTTCCCCAAAATATTCAGTACTACTGTGAGGCAAATAAATCTGGGGACGGAGTGACTTTCTGGTTTAACCATCCCCTATGGCGAGTAGCACACTCCAATGACCGAGAAAAAAATGCAGGGAAACTTGGGAACGATATGATCGCCTCCCTAAAAGTACTGTCTGGAATAACATCGGTGCAAATTGAGCCCTACGGACTAAACATTAGTTGTGGGTTTTCAGATCAAGTAAAAGACTTGGAGACTCAAGTCGTATCAGCACTAAAGAAATCATCTCGGGTTCAAGTGAGTAAATACTCGACCTGGGAAGAAGATGGGCCGAAACCTTGGGAATTGCCAGTTAATAAAGTTCCAGGCGAACATAGCTACTTTGTCACCTATAAACCGAAAATCAATGATCACATCATTACTATCAATTTCGATGAAGAAGTCGGAGGAGAAATTAAGGCTATTTGGAACGATGGTGAGGTAGAAGGAAAACTCTCCAAATCTGAGTACCAAAAACTATTTGATGAGATCCTAACAATTCCGGGTGTTATAGGGGCAAATACTTATAAAGAGTTCTTGCATATTTCGCTAACAAAAGCGACTCCGTTACCCGAAGTCTGGAACAAGATCGAAAAATCGATAAATACTAACCTGCCAGGTCGCAGTAGATTAACCGGTAAGGTCTTAATACACTAAGCACACTCTGAGTGTGTTTTTTATTAGCGATTCTAATTATTTAAAAACCCCCTCAATCAGAGGGGGTTTTATTTTACTTGATTGGGTCAGCGAGTGTGTAAGACCCTACTGAACCTTGGAGAACTTTTAACTTACGTTTGTTAGTTCTAAGGTATTCACTGTAACTTCTAAAGCTAGCGAAAGTGTGCAAACCGTCTGGCTGAACCAAATATATCGCGGGCCCATCTTTAAACTTTACTAAATCCCCACCCTTAACGCCCTCTGGTAAAGACACTTGAACCCCGAGAACACTCCCCTCTTCCTCTAATATCAACTGTGCGGAATCTGAAAAAATAGTAAACTTTTCTGAATTATCTTTTATTATTCTTAAACGCTTATTGGTTGTATTTAGGTAATTCTTATATGAAGCGTAGGTCTCAAATGGATATAAACCTTCCGGTTTTACCAAGTATACCGTTGATTTGCTATTAAACTTGATAAGATCACCTTCTGCTACTGCATAAGGTAACACAACTGCATTAGTTAGGGCCTGACCCAGAGTAGTAAATGACTCATCGTGGTAAATTGCTAAGTTTCCTGAGGCGTCTTTGCTGGTAACCCTAAAGTGGTATATTGTGTTTCTTTTAAGATTCTTTAGAGTGAATTTATGATTGAGAGATAATACTGTCTGAATTCCGGTTTTTTTCCCGTAACTTGTACTGGTACCATATTCAACTTGACCATCTGCTAACTCGTCGGTATCCCATGAAATTACTACACTGCTTCTTGTCACCTCTGCAATTTGAAGGTTTAAAATCTGCGGTACAGTTGTATCTACAGGTGGAGGTGGCGGTGGTGTTGGTGATGGTGTTGGTGTTGGTGATGGTGTTGGTGATGGTGTTGGTGTTGGTGATGGTGTTGGTGTTGGTGATGGTGTTGGTGTTGGTGATGGTGTT
>CAYLIB010000008.1:0-30247 GCA_964384035.1 uncultured Candidatus Saccharibacteria bacterium | reverse complement strand
GGTGTTGGTGATGGTGATGAACCTTGGGCGGTAAGTATGGCGTCTATATTGGCCCCCAGATCTTTTCCATCGGTACCTGCATTTTTATAGGCAGAAGCACTGAGCAAGTGGTAATCGCCATCGATTCCGTTATTATAATTCATAAATCCGACTGCACTGAAACTAGCTGGGGAGAAATTACCTGCTGGGTATACATTAGGATTACTACCCACTATTGCATTCTTCTGAAAAACATAACCAGGCATGAAGGTATTTAAAGTATCAGTACCTGCTGCATGAGCATCTCCTTTGAAACCATAAGGACCTTCTGCAAGGATGTTATTAGTGAAAGTGAAATTAGTGGTTTGATCACCATAAACAGAACCTGCATTTCCACTATTAAATGCGGTGTTATGGTCTAACGTTAAACCACTAACCCCGCTGGTCTGAATAAATACACCATTTCCAGAATATTTCGCACCATCTATTTCCTCGAATACGTTATTTGATATGACAACATTATTTAACCTAACTGCTGTAGCTGCACCGTAGGCCTCTATACCTAACAAGTTTAAGGCTGAACCACTCCTTTTGACTATGTTATTAGTAAAGGTAATATCTCCACTGTGACACAAATTACAACCACCGTCTTGATTTGTAGATTTGAATAATATTGCGTATCCATTCTGAGCATCTCCCCAGTTATTCTCAAAGATATTGCCGTCGATAAGCATTCGTTGGGAATTTTTCGTTTCTAGTAAATTTTTTATTGACCAATGGTATCCCTTATAAGCTGGATCTCCTACTCTCCATTCGAATGGCTTCTTGAAGTGATTTCTTCTAATTTCGAAATCCGAAGGAATTAAACCATTAATAGTTGGATCTGCTCCACCGAAAATTAAATTTTCACCCGCTCCTTCTAAGTAGTTATTTACTATTTTAAATGGTCCACTACCATTCCATCCAGCTATCGCTTGCGAATCGGACCCAATTTCATGACATTCAGACACATAAGAATCTATTACAGCAGTACTAGCACTATTTAACGCAAAGCACCTTCTAACATTTTGCGTTGGTGAACCATGTACATAAACTCGATCGAAAATAAGATCATGTGGAAGATTGCTTACGGATGTTTCGTCACTACCCAATCTAACTAAGCCATACTGTGTAAAACCTCCCGCGTTGGCATCACTAACTGCACTTGAATTGAGACTAATCTCAACACCAATAAATCTATAATGATGCGCCCCAGGACTGGTGGTAATAGCCCCGGAAACGTTCGGTGTTACAATTTTGGCCATTTGTCCTGCACTTGAAGGACTAACACGAACTCCTTCTAGGCCACTAAATCCCTGGGTGGTTATTACAATCCATGAATTTCCTGATTTATTGGGTAAATTAAAGTTACCAGTATACGTAGCACCGGGCGCCAATGCAATAATTGTACCTGGTGCCGCATTATTTATAGCAGATTGAAGATCCCCACCAGAAGACAGATTTATAGTAGGACCTGAGGGGGCCACATAAACTGTATTCAGATAAACCTGTGGGAGTACTGGGGTCACTGCAGCTCTCGCTGGTAATTGGTTTGGGAGTAACGAAACAGTTAGAATTATTAATCCTAAAATCAAAGAAGATTTTCTTACCATAGTATAATCGATTATTAATCTATGATTATTTTAATCTAAAAGTTTTGCTCTTACCACTAATCGATCTTTAGAACTCCAAAGAGGGGTACAAGTATAGAGAGTTAAAATTGGCTCCAGGGTTGCAGCCTCTATTTCCAATGCCTGCGGAGGTACGACTTTGGTTTCATATACTTCATATTCATAAGTAGTACCTTGCCATTTTAATCTAATTTTATCCCCCGAAATTATTTTATCTAAAAAATAAAAAGTTTCTGGCCCACTAGTCTTAAGGAACCTATGAGCAACTATAACTGTATTACCACCTTTTTCGGGTGAACTTGTCCAAGGCAGGTGCCAAATGCCAAGTCTTAACAAATTCTGGTTATCCCCTTCGTGAATTTCTCCATCTACCCCTATCTTTTCGATGGTAAGTTTGTTTTTCTCCTCCGATACCGATGGAGTAAATGACATTACTGATATATTCCTTCGTTCCTCGCCTCTAAGTAAATTTGGTTTAGGGTTTTCCTTGGCCTGGTTCTTTTCGAAAGATTCTGAATCGGGTCTTACGAATGCATAAGATAGACTAGGTATAAAAGGACTTAAAATGAAATACAATGCAAAAATTACAACTATTAACGAAAGATAGTTTATGGCTTGCTCAAAAAAATTTTTAGGAAACATAATTACACCTCTTTAAGCTTAAGCTTAAGAAATTGTAAGAATAAAACACCCGAGAGGAGTAACACCCCTAAAAAGAAACTACTAGAACTCCTACTTGAGGTGGGTTGAAGCTCCCCACCCGACCCACCAGTTATTGTTTTATTGAGTCCGATATCCTTAAAGCTAACCACTTCACCACCGGAAATTGTTAAAGTTTGAGATGCACTACCCCCTGAAGACTCGGTTGATATGGTATAACCTGAGGTTTTTTCTTGTGTTAAATCTAAATTTAAGGAAATATTTCCAGATACAACTGCCGTGGAAAAACTACCGGAATTATCTGTTATGACCGGAATAGATACCCCGCTTCCATCAGTAACTCTTATACTTACCCCGTCTGCCCCCAACTCACCATTATCTTGTATCCCGTTATTGTCAGTATCATAAAAAACTTTACCAGATACTTGCCCCACTAGAAGAGGAGTAGTGCTATCCGCCTGAATAGTAATTGTAACTACAGCCGAACTCACAGCGTTTTTAGAGTCTGTGATTGTATAATTAAATGTATCCACACCAGAGTACCCATTTGCAGGGGTATAGACACAAGAGCCATCCGCACTACATATTACAGCACCATGAGCTGTAGTGATTGCAGAAAGAGGCGATGTTACCACGAAGGTGTCGCCTTGTGGATCTGAGTCATTGGTTTTTACTTGTATTGAAACCGGAGTATTTATGGGTGTTGTGACTGAATCGTTTACTGCTATAACTGAATTTGATGGATTTACTACTGCTCCACTTACACTTAGATTGCCACTAAATTCTGAGGTATTACCATTACTATCTGTTGCAGTAGCTGTTAATATAGTACCATTTGTGATCGTAGTTGCTAGTGAAGATAATGCAACAGAAAATGAAAATTTATTTGTAGTATCGGTACCCTGAGAAAGAGAATTTATCTGCGCTGGACCATAGCTACCAGTAGCAGCATCTGTATCCGCACTAGATCCTTCTGTGAGAGTGGTTAAGTATGTTTTACCCTCTCCAAAACCGCTTGGATCTGGATCAGCAATAAATAACTCTATAATACTCCCAGGTCTTGCAAACCCAGTCAAAACAAGATTACTTCCGCTAATCTGAGCTGTATTAAGCACCGGGAAGTTAAATTTATCGTTTCCGCCAGAGTCTGCATCATTGGAATCATTTATAGTTACTCCAGCAGCATCAGGATCTATATCTATAGCTAAACTTGTCTGGTTATTTGGTGAATTGTCGTTTTGATAAAAAGAATTCTTAGAGATAGTATTTTTCTTACCAGTCACCATAACACCTTTTCCGTTGTTACTAAATACTAAATTCTTTGTGAATAAAGAATTAGAACCTCCTGCCAACACAGCACCAGTACTATTAGATGAAAGAGTGTTGTTTTCTATGGTCATAGCACCTGTACCTGGAGTGGTTATCTCTATACCAAAGTCAGCATATTCATTATTAGCATCATTACCACTAGTCACATTTTGACCAGTGATTACGTTTTGCCTAATAATTGAACCTGCAACGTTGGTACTATCTGTAAAGGCAACACCTGGACCAGCAAGATTTTGAGCCCGATTATTGTTTCTAATTTCGTTTTTCTCTATGAGAGTTCCACTGGTATCACCTACTCTAACGAAAACACCGGTCATATCATGGAAACCAATGAGGTTATTTCGAATTATTGCATTTTTGGCATTTTCAACATAAACACCGTTTGCTTGGCCTCGCGAGCCTACACCTGGATCTACAAAACCTTCTGCGCTTGAACCAAGAAAATTTTGCTCTACCAAAAGACCCGAGCAACAAAGAGTACCTATATCCCCGCTTTCATTAGGTTTTCCGAAACCATATATTGCAAGACCTTTTATAGTTACATTGTTTGCGGCTGCTTCGATACCATAGGTTTGAGAATTAGGTTGTGCAAAAGATGCTTTTATTTCTATTTCAGGTTTATTTACCTTAGCAAAAGAAATAGAATCAACACCAACAGATCCCCCACTTCCGTCTTGACCAGTATTCGTATCTCCACCAAAGGATGTTTGAGAAGTACCATCTACAATGGTGCCCGTACAGGTTATAGCGGGTAAAGCACTTTTTGGTGTAATTCTAAAATATACACCTCCAGAATATGTAACTTTTCCATTAGAACCAGAAGGTGCTACTGCTTCTGAATTAGCGATATTAAATACTATGGAATTACTTCCGGCTGGACATGCGGAATTTAAATCTAAGATAGCTTGCCTTAAACTTCCTACTCCTGTGTCATTTGTATTCGTAACAACAAAATTCTGTGCATCCACTTTACTAAATGGGAGGGAGTAAAAACTAAATAACGCAGTTAACAAGAAAACCACTTGAAGTGAAGAAATAAGTCTTTTACCAGAAAGAAACTTTTTGTTTTTTTGTTCTTCTGGTAAATAATATGTAATAGATTCGATTTTTGGTGTTTTTTGCATTTGTTTTCTTTTTCTAATTGTAACATGTTAATTAAAAGTTTAGAAAATAAAAATACCAACATATGTTGGTATTTACTAAACCTTGGTTAGCTGTGAATTTCTGGACCGAAAAATAGCCATTTCCCTTGGTGTATAGCTCTTTATTAACAGAGATATACTTTTTCTTGCCTTCCTTAAATCCCCATAACTTCTTTCCAATTCTGCCCGCAGGATCTCGGAAGTGAGGAGGGTCATTAAACTAATATCACTTGAACGCTTGCCCTGCTTTTCACCTCTGACATTTTTTGCCCAAGGGGACTTTGCAATAGTGTCCAGATAATCTCTTGCCTGGATAACGATACTCAATTGCTTATAGACGAAGGCTTGTACAAGCAGAATGGAAGCATAAGAGTTAGTGTTTTTTTTGCTAAAACCCAACGCCTCCATACCTCGCAGCCTGGCAAGGCCAGGCATTCTCTCTGTTACTAGTGATACCATCAATAAATACGAACGAGCTACTCTGCACCATCCGTCATCACCTCTACCTTCGAGACGAGGCACAAGCTTTGAGAGCTCAGAAATTTCTGAGTGGGTTTGGTCACCCAACTTGTTGTTGATGAAAAACTCAATGAAATAAATAGTACCCAAGTCTATGAATATTTCCTCAGAAAACTTTGGTTTTTCGTATAAGAGTCTATCGAGAGCTTCTCTCAACACAACCCGCGATTTTTCGAACTCACCTTTTTTTAATAAAGATAAGGCGCTTCTGCGTGCTTTTTTACCAGTAAATCTACTTGCCATAGTTTTTCCTCCGAAAAATTGTATATGGACATTACTTTTTAGCATATTGCATGAACCTAGGTCAAAAATGCTATAATCCTCTCATGAATAATAAAGAGATTATTGTTTCGGGAATGAGGGCTACAGGTAAGTTACATATCGGTAACTACTTAGGTGCACTTAGGCAATTCCTCGAAATTCAGGAAGATAAGAATAAAAATTGCTATTTTTTTATAGCAGATCTACATGCACTCACTACTCCTTTTAAACCTGATGAGCTTAAAAATAACGAACTCGAAATAGTATCTGAATATTTAGCAGCAGGGATAGATCCGAAAAAATCTGCATTTTTCCTTCAAAGCCATGTACAAGAACACACAGAACTCGCGTGGATATTTAACTGCATTACCCCACTCCCTGAACTTGAAAGAATGACTCAGTTTAAAGACAAGTCAGCTACTCATAAAACAAACATAAATGCTGGTCTACTTACCTACCCCACTCTTATGGCAGCCGATATCTTACTTTATAAAGCAAACGGAGTACCTGTGGGAGAAGACCAGGTGCAACATGTTGAGCTTTCCAGAATAGTAGCAAGAAAATTTAACAATGCTTTCGGGAATACATTCCCTGAACCTAAAACTTATGAGAGAAAACCTCTTAGGATCCAGAGTTTAAAAAACCCTGAAAAGAAAATGAGCAAGACAGCAGACGAACCTCTATATATCTCCGATAACCAAGAAGAAGTGAAAAGAAAGATTAAAAAAGCGGTTACTGGAAGCGATGGCCATGGTTCAAATGCCGGAGTAGATAATTTAATGTCTTTACTTGCACATTTTGGCACAATCCAGGAAGTTGCTTATTTTACTGACGGAATACGTGATAATTCTATAAGATTTAGCGAATTAAAAGAGGTGGTCACAAAAAATATCTCAGAATATTTTAAAGATTTTAGAGAAAAGAAGAATGAATTTCTTTCTAAACCAGATGTACTAGCAGAAATACTTGCGGAGGGAGCCAAGAAAGCTAGAAGAACAGCGAATGAAACCATGTTGGAAGTTAAAGAAAAAATAGGCTTATTGTAAGCCTATTTTTTTATTTCACTAACTCTAAAATTTTATTTTTGTATTCTTCCAAAGTTTTCTCGCTTCCTGACTCTACTATAATACGCATGAGTGGTTCAGTATTACTTGCTCTGACTATGAACCAGGCGTCTGGATACTCGATATATACACCATCTACAGTGTTTATTTTTCCATCTTTGAAGGTTTCTTTAATATTTTCAATTCGCTCCAATATTTCTTCTCGCTTACTCATATGAATGTTAATTTCACCGGTTTGGAAGTAACGGTTCCTGAAGGGAGCAAGAATCTCTGAAAAGGGCTTGTTTTGACTAGATATATACTCGAGTATTTTAGCGGCAACCAACATAGAAGCCTCGAAAGTACCATAAGGAAATTTATAGAAGAAATGCCCACTTGATTCACCACCAAATATTGCCCCGACTTTTAACATCTGAGCTTTTATAAGAGAGTGCCCGACCGGTGTTACTGAGGGAACCCCTCCCGCTTCGAGTATCATGTCTTCGGTAATCTTTCCAGGGCGTATGTCGTAGCAGATTGTTGCACCGGGATTCGCAGCGAGTTCAATTTGCGCCAATAACCCTCTGATGATCGGCTGCTCTACTGACTGACCTAATTCGTCTACAAAAAAAATGCGGTCGCCATCACCATCTAGCGATATACCTAGATCGGCTTTTTCTGCCAAGACTACTTTTTTTAATTCTACTTTGTTTTCCTCTTTTAGTGGATCTGCTTCGTGAGCTGGAAAAGTACCATCTAGTTCAAAGTTCATCTTGGTGACAATACAGTTGAGTTTACCAAAGAGAGCTTCTGCGTCTAATGCACCCATAGCATTTGCTGCATCTACAACTACTTTTAGACGATTTATATTGGAAGCTTCTAAATGCGTAAGATGATCTGCTATACATTCTTCTGTAACACCCATTTTATTGTGAACAATACCTTCTAAATCTGTGAGTGGCATGTAACTTTCTGACAAAATAATATCTCTTATTTTATATAATCCAGTATCTCCGCCAACCGGCACTCCACCACTTCTTACAACTTTAACACCATTATATTCTTTGGGATTATGTGACGCAGATACTTGTAACCCACCATGATAACCACCAGAAGCTGTTGCGTAATAAAAAACAGGAGTCGAGACGAGACCTAAATTATCGACATCTAAACCACTTTCTGTAAGCGCTTTTATTAAACTCTCTTGGAGTTCTGGGCTAGAAAGCCTCATGTCGCGACCAACACATATTTTTTTAGCTTCAGGGTCTTCTTTTTTTAACCATGTGGCGTAGGCTCTACCTATATTATAGATAACTTCGGCATTAATAGCTGAAGGATATATTCCTCTTATATCGTATGCTTTAAACAGTGTGGGTTCTAAATTCATTCTAATTTCAGTTAATTGCTCCTTATAGTAGCATCTTATCAATAAATGGGTATAAAAAAAATGGCGTATTGCCATGGATTAGTTGCCTTCAGCGAATAGCCGACCGAGTTTGGATTGAGTTGTATACAGAACGGAGCTTTCGGCTCCGTTTTTGGCACGACGACGGAAAGCCCAGACTTCTCCGGTACCAACAGTGATCACCTCACCACCGATCACCCACTCGCACTTCTTCTGCAAAGCCTGAAGCACATTACCGAATTCAAACGTACCAGTTACACTAAATAGTGCGGTTTTTATTTCATCCGGCAGTTTAGGGTCTTTGTTGACCACGACGTGATCTTCTCCGTGTTTGGGGGCGCTCCGGAAAAAAATCGCTTCGAATTCAGGAATCTGCGCAATTGGCAAAGCCAACTTGGTAGACATTTGTCTTTTATCCTCCAAAAGCTTTTAACACTTGAGGGTCAAACTTCGACCCCGAACCTCTAACGTTCTCGCAATATACCATAAAATTTAATTACGAGGCAAGTAAAATATTATTGACACATCTTATAAAAATATTTATAATGCGAACTTAACATTCGCGTACAAACAATTTTGGAGGAGATGAAAATGAAACAGTTTATTGTGAAAACGATCATGAAATCGATAATGTTGCTTATTCAAATATTACCGTATTGTGGCTTAGCATTCCTTGTCTGCATGGCAATCTTTGGATATCTGGGGTTCATTTCGGATACACCGCACCGGTGGGCAGAACTTACTTTTTACAGCGGTGTGTGTGTTTACATTGCCAGCGCATTGTTTACGTCTGCTGTCATGCTAACCATGACATACAAACATTGCTGTTTTGGGTTGAACACTTTTAAAAACCATATTACCCATATGAAGAACACCGGAGAGATTTTCTCGGCTTCTATTTTCTGGCCTTTTTCCTGGCCGCGAATTAGCAAAAATCTTAGCGGCTGGGGAATTTACTGGATTGATGAAGTTATATCCTGTGTTCTCTACTGGGTGGGTGACCGAAGTATAGTGATACAAACCGAAACATTCAGTATAGACAATGAAAATTAGCGACACTTTAAAATAGTGTCTTTTTATTTTATCTATGCTAATATTGACGAGATTTTATAAAAGAAACTTATGTCATTTCAAATAGGAATTGTAGGCTTACCGAATGTTGGGAAGTCTACGTTATTTAATGCGATAACTAAATCTAAGGTAGAAGCGGCCAACTACCCTTTTGCAACTATTGACCCTAATGTTGGTGTAGTGGCAGTTCCAGACGAGCGACTAGCTAAACTAGCAGAACTTGAGAAAAGCGAAAAAATAGTACCGACGAGTATTGAGTTTGTAGATATTGCCGGGCTAGTTAGTGGTGCACACAAAGGTGAAGGGCTGGGCAACCAATTCTTGTCACATATACGTGAAGTAGATGCGATTATGGAAGTGGTTAGGGTTTTTGAGAATAAAGATATTATTCATGTAAACGGCTCTGTAGACCCAAGCAGAGATATGGAAACTATAGGCATAGAACTACAATTGGCAGATCTACAAAATGTAGAAAAAAGACTGGAAACAGTCAGCAGAAACGCTCGGAGTGGCGACAGAGAAATGGTGGTAAAGAAAGATGTTTTGGAAAAATATAAAGCA
Organism: uncultured Candidatus Saccharibacteria bacterium; assembly: GCA_964384035.1. Taxonomy (GTDB): domain Bacteria; phylum Patescibacteriota; class Doudnabacteria; order UBA920; family UBA920; genus CAYLIB01. The sequence goes on along the minus strand of CAYLIB010000008.1, from coordinate 20,607 downwards.
GCTCTGGAAGCTGGCAAGATGGCTAACACCGTAGAACTTACAGAAGAAGAAAAAAAGTTTTCGAAAGATATTCAGCTTTTAACTACAAAACCTTTTTTGTATGTTGCGAATAGTGAATACGACCTAGACTCTCATAAATTTTTAGGAACCTCCCCTACCCCAGAAGCTATTTTGATTGATGCAAAAATTGAATCGGAGCTTGCGGAGCTTGAAGACAATGAGAGAGATGAATATCTAAAAGAATTAGGAATAACAGAGAGTGGTTTGGATAAAATTATTCGCACAGCCTACAAGACTCTTGGGCTTATTACTTTTATTACTGCGGGTCCGAAAGAAAGTAAGGCTTGGACTTGCAAAGGTGGATCTAAAGCACCTCAGGCTGCTGGAGTTATCCATACAGATTTTGAAAAAGGGTTTATACGCGCAGAAGTTATACAGTGGGACAAACTACTGGAAGCGAATGGATATAGCGGTGCAAGAGATAAAGGTTGGCTACGTGTAGAGGGTAAGGAGTATGTAGTACAGGACGGTGATGTAGTACATTTTAGGTTTAGTAACTAAATAAAAATCCGCGTTAGAGTCTAACGCGGGTTTTTCAAATCTATCGAAAGTACTCCACCTCGGACAGCAGTAAGATAATCATTTGGTTTATCGAATTGCCCATCTTTGTTATAAAAAGTTCTTGGCGGGTCTATGGTGTAATAAAAATCACCCATGACATTTATCTTCTGCTCATCTTTATTATAAGAAACCCTATAAATTTTATTAACTACAGGGGTAAAGGTCGTTACTTCCCCATTCGTTGGAATATCTATTGCCCAACGAACAGACTTTCTTTTTCTCAGATGGTAACCAATATTTGCAGGATCATCCAAGACCCACATCAGTTTATCGGGGACGGTTGGTTTTTCAGTAGTCCAGATATAAGTTACTGAGAAGTACTCCTTACTCAACCTAATACCTTCGTCCAAATAAGCACTTAGGATTAGCAAACCCAATACGATTATGGCTACAAAAAACAGACTTACTTTGTTTGTATAAGACCTCATTTTAACCTCCACGTTAAATATTTACGATTGCAAAATAATAAAGGAGTATATTGTAGTTTGAATTAGTTTACAATAGTCGTAAAAATCTTAAAAAAAAATACGGAAAAATCCGTAGTTATTCACCACCGCTACTATAGGTGAGTTCTCTCAGAATTTTTTCTGGCACCTCTATGGGCTCGGATTCAACAACCAGTTTCGAACTCATTTGTTCGAATCTTTTGAATTCTCCAGAGCTTGTTCCGAGCCAAAGTAGCGTGGCGGCGTCATATTCTTTACCTTCTACTTCCTGGATGTCTTGGACTCTTTCACCATTTTCGTCCACTAGATAGACCTGGGCGAAAAAGGTCTGCATAGGTGTGTCGTAGCCGAGCATACACTCGGCTTTTTGCTCTCCGTCCTGTAAACTGAGTGGAAATTTGAATTGACTCATCCGACTACTCCTTTCTTAAATTTTTCTGGAAGGCCAGATGTTGTAGATGGTATAGCAGATAGCGGCTATACTGACGATTAAGCCAATGACATTTGCGATGAGCTTGTCTTGGGCGTTCCCCAGAATGGAGAAAAACCCGTAGAACAAGCAGGCAAAAGCGGTGATAACCCAGACAACCAAGATAGCTGGATTACCGAACAAAATGAAATGCAAGGTATTCATTGTTACAATCTCCTTTTGTAGAGCTTTGGATTGGAAAATAATGTTAAATTATACAATATATATTCAGTTTGGTCAATGGTGACAAAACCAGCATTAATTGGTAGAATTAAGCACAAATTAATCATATTCGCCCTATATTCTTAGGGTGATGTAGAAAGGGAAACTTTCTCATGCCACGGTATGAACTGTGCTATATCCTGTCATCACAGGTTAGTGATGATTTAGTGCCGGAAACTACTGCTCAAATTAAGAAGTTCATAGAGGACTTCGGCGGAAGTGAAATAGAAGAACAACAATTAGGTAAGAAAAAACTTGCCTACCCTATCAAGAAAACCAGGAATGGTTTTTATGTGGTAGAAAGGTTCAATATAGAGAGCACAAAGATTAACGATCTAGATGCTAAGATCCGCTCTCAAACCGCAACGGTAATTCGTTACCTAATAATAAACCTAGACGAACACCTAGAAAGACTTGAAAAAGACAAAATTGCTCAAGCTAAGCTACCTAAGCGAGAAATTCCAGAAGGTGCAGAAGAAAAGACAGAAGCAGTTGTAGAAGTAGAAGAAAAAGTTGAAGAAACAAAGCCTGTGCTAGAAGAAGAGGTGGGTGAAGTAAAAGAAACTCCTAAGACTAAAATAGAGATATCTTCTTCTGACTTAGATAAAAAAATAGAAGAAGCGTTAAATCAACAGATTTAACTAGTAAAAAGTTCATCGAGCTCTTAAAGTTAAAAGGTAATTGCAGGGTAAGACTTTACGAACTTTATTAACTTTACAAACTTTATTAACAAAAAAGCATATGGACTTAAATAAGGTTATGATTATTGGGAGACTTACTCGGGACCCCGAACTTAAGACTACTCCTAATGGAGCCAGTGTTTGTACCTTGAGTCTTGCAACTAATTACGTTTATACAAACCCGCAAACTAATCAAAAAGTTGAACAGGTTGAGTACCATAACGTAGTTCTATGGAGAAAGATTGCAGAGATAGCTAATCAGTACCTTAAGAAAGGTAGAAGAGTCTACATAGAAGGTAGATTACAAACCAGAACATGGGATGGTCCAGATGGCAAAAAAAATTATCGAACGGAAATCGTAGCCGACAATATGATAATGCTGGATGGTGGAGCAGGTGGCCCTACAGGTGGAGGCGTGGAAGCATCTATGCCTGGAGCAATTCAGTCCACCCCAGCCAAGAGCTCTCCTAGCTCCCCTAGAAAGGAAATGGTAGAGGAAGAACTCCCAACTATAAATCAAGACGAAGACATTAATGTGGATGATATTCCATTCTAACTATGAGAAGACAAACCCGCTCGCATTCGCTCGTTAGGTTTTACCGACTTGAGCAGGGACAGGCAAAGCCTGCTCCCTTCAAGAGCGCTCCTCATGACTCCTCTTTTCCAGAGGAATTTATCGAGCCCGGGAAACCCGGCTCTCGATAAAACTATAAGATAATAATCACAATAATAACGATAATGAAGCCTAATAATAACAATCAGCCGGTGGTGAAGAAGAATTGTTACTTTTGCAGTAACAAGATTACTACCGTCGACTATAAAGACACTCAATTACTAAGAAGATTTATGTCGCCTCATGCTAAAATTTTAGCTAATGGCAGAACTGGAAGTTGCCCTAAGCACCAACGCATGATAACTCTTGCTCTTAAGAGGGCACGTCATATGGCATTTTTGCCATTTGTAGCGGCGTAGCCTTATGAAGAGACAAACCCGCTCGCATTCGCTCGTTAGGGTTTACCGACTTGAGCAGGGACAGGCAAAGCCTGCTCCCTTCAAGAGCGCTCCTCATGACTCCTCTTTTCCGTTTGTTATCATTTCAGACGTGGTAAAGCCAGATCTGAAATGATGCTATAAATTTAAAAAAACCAAGGACATGGATATTAGTGATATAAAATTGGGTTCGATTTTGCTTTTTCAGAACGAACCTATGCAAGTTATATGGCATAACCGAATGCGTACTGCGCAGAGAAAACCGGTTATGCAGACCAAATTGCGAAATGTAATAAGCGGTAAGGTAATAGAATACTCTTTTAAGTTCGGTGAAAAGGTTACGGAAGCAGATGTCTCAAGAGAACGTGCCAACTTCTTGTATGCTGATACTGAAGGAACCCACTTCATGAATAACGAGACTTTCGAGACTGTAGATTTCCCTAAGGAAGCCACAGAGGAACAGGAACTATTTCTTAAAGAAGGCACAGAGGTACAGATACTCCGCTTCAACGGCAAACCTGTATCTATAGAACTTCCTATAAAAGTTGAACTTAAGGTAATAGAATCCCCTCCTAATGTTACTGGTAACTCAGGTGGAAATGTTACTAAGCCAGTGAAGCTAGAAACTGGACTCATGGTAAACGCCCCAATGTTCATAAAAGAAGGCGAAACAATTCGAGTGGACACCAGAGATGGTGAATACGTAGAAAGAGTTAATAACTAAAAAAAGAGCCCTTGCAAGGGCTCTTTTTAAATGTTTAAATTAGAAACCTGCTGCGAGAAGACCTTAGACCTAAATCTGCAAAAACTGATGGAAAACCAAAAGGTGTTTGCAATCAGCTTTTACAGATTTATATTCGAAACCCTATTAGTCAACAGGTCTTAGATCCGGAATTTTCCGGCAAAGGAGGATTTGTATGGAACCAGGAAAAATGGAGTATTATTGGAAGATTGATAAACTCCGGATTACAAAGCATTTCTTAACTATGCTGATAGCGCCAATACTGGTATATGGTTTTCTTGTTTTTAAACAAGGAACCCTAACACCGTTCATGTTATTCTACAACCTTATTTTTGCTCTCCTGATAGGCTTTGTGGTTCATGCCATTTTCTCGAGAGTAATGATAACTCTCAAAAAAAGTGCCTACACTTACAAACAGAAAATACTACTTAAATACCACGACACTTACAATGCTTTTGAAGCTAATGCAGCACTCCACAAACTCGTGGAAGACGGTGACCGGTCTGAAGAAAATTTGGCACAAATTGAACCATTACTTCCTAAAGCAGAATACGGGAGTGTGCTATTTATACTGCGGTCCAAGAAAAAGAGCCAGAGTTCTGGACAGGTAGAAGGACTAACTAATACTGGTGAGACCGTGAGTACCGGAACAAACGAATCTTCGGAAGTGGAGACTGTCCAACCCACAAAGGGAAAAATAGGCAACTATCACTTATTCGGTTGTAAGGATTGGGTAATTATTCGAAACACCTTGGATGTTTATGAACCTAAATATCTTGGAACCGAAAATGAGGAAGATAGATTCCCTTTCCTGGTGGGGATTCGCTGGGATATGTCTACCGGTAAAATACTGGAAGTGTGCTCTGTGGGCTGGGATCCTGGATCCGAAGTTTATGTAATACCCTTGGGTACGGCGATAGGTAGACTTGTTGCAGTAAAAGAAGAAGAAAGCGAAATAAGACTACCTCTATTGTTTGCTGTTATCTCTGACACAATTTAAAACCCCGACTTATTTTAATTAAGTCGGGGCTTTTTATTATTTTACCTTAGTCTACTATCGCCATACTCTAGTGGGTTTAGTATTCCGGATTGGAAGTCGTAACTATTGGCGGGAACCACTAACCTGTCTTCTCCACCGTTATTAATGAATATCTCGTAGGAAGGGACTGGAATTAGACCTAGTTCGTGAACGAAGTAGACTGTGTTCCCACTTTTTAACCAACTACCCCAAGGGTGCCTGCTGTAACTTGAACTTACATTGTAGTTGGAAGAAATTAACCCGGTATATCCAACGTCCTTAACATTTTCCCACTTGAAACCTAGACTTAGAAAAGCTGATGCACTAGTGAACCCAGATTTGAGGTTTTTATAAACTATATAGACTGTGCCGTTTTCTTTAATAAGTGTTCCATTTTTATATATACTGGAACCATATACTGTACCATAGCCACTTCCATAACCACAGTTAGAAATTGGGAGAGTGAATTGGTTTACCCCACGCCTTCCTAATGAGTCAGTAACCTGAATTCCAAAACTTTGACTACTACCACAATAAGGAGTGCCGGTAAGTAACCCACTGTAACTTAGACTTAACCCACTTGGTAAACTACCTGAGGAAAGGGCGTAAGTGTATGGATAACTACCCCCTGTAGCGTTTAATTGAAAAGAATAATATTGACCCGAATTAGCACTTGGTAGAGTTGTCTGGGTGAAATATGGACTACCCGAACCATAGTAATAACCTGAACCATAACCAACCACATTTACGTATAGGTACCCGCAATTTTGATTAGTCGCACACACTGTAACGGTAGTGCTTCCGTTGTTTATTCCATTGATTGTGAGACTACTCCCGGACACGTACGCGGAAGCGATGTTGGAATTCGAATTATTTGAAATATAATATCCTGTACCGTAATTGGTTTGGTTATTATAAATGGTTAAATTCCTACTCTGCCCTACTGCAACAGTGGGACTACTTTCACTGAAAGTAATCTGGTTTCCATTATAATTACCTGAACCTACAGTTACATATAGGGTACCGCAAGAAGATGAGTTGCTAGAACAAACGGTAATCTGACTATTGCCGGTGTTCTGTCCAAAAATGTACAAGTTACTTCCTGTAATAGAGGCAGTCACTACGTTAGAATTAGAGTTGTTGGAAACATAGTAGCTATTATTATAACCACCATAGATAGAAATGGTTTGAGACTGAGAATAGTTAAGTGTGATGTTACTCTGACTAAAAGTTACCTGTCCGCCGTAGCAATTGTTGTTGTAATAGTTACAACCACCACAATTATTGTTATAGCAATTATTATTAGGGTATACAGATTGGATTCCCGATTGTTGCCCATTTACGACTACATAGTACTCCACTTGACCACTACCTGAACCGAGTCCGATCATGGTGGAGAAATAACCACTCTGGTCTGTCATACCAAAGTTGGTAATGGTGGTCCAAAGACTAGTACCGCTCTGCCTTTGGTTTAGCGTAATTTGGGCGTAGGGATCTGCACCCGAAATAGACAACCTAATAGTACCGCCGTCTTGTTGGTTAATATTTAATTGTGGTTGGCCCGCGAAGGCTACGGGTGTAAATGATAGCAGAACTAAACTAATCAATACCCCACTTACTAGCCGCCCCCATTTTTGAAGTGTATTTGGCATAAAATTTTGTTAGTTGTTTAGCCTTTAATTATACTCTTCGGGGGAAAAGCTTACCAGTTCTTAGCCCCTTCTGACCAAAAACCTACACCTGTATACCCTCCCGCACAACCACTTGGATCCCCTGGGTCGGCAACACACCAAGCTGTATCAACTAATAGACCATCATAAAAAGACATATTCTCAGGATTTATATATGATCCCACTTTAAAATCACGTCCATCAGATATATACCAGTAACCCCTCTCTGACTCTAACCATTCTTGGCCAGGTTGCACTTGCCTTGCGTAAACATCTTTTAACTCACTCGCCATAAAGGGAGTAAGCGCCTGACGGATATCGGATGCTACGACCTGACCATTGTAAGGATTTAAAATAACCCTATCCCTAACAGCTGCAGTACTGCAGTCCCAACAGGTCCATACACCATTGGTATTATATGGACCAGTAAAAGTTGCGGGGTAATAATTGTTATGCGCATAAAATAACTCAAGAGCAGAATTCAACTGTCTGAGATTACTAGCTCGCAATGCGTCACGAGAGGTTGACCTTGCTTTTTGAAGAGCCACCAAAACTAAAGAGGCTAGTAGCGCAATTATTGCAATAACTACCAATAATTCAATAAGTGTAAAACCATACTTACTCCTGGCTTTAATACATCCGCCACTCATTATACAAGCTTTAGAATATAACTAATTACTGATAGCGCCGCTCTTAGACCTTGTCCTTCTGAGACACCAGTATTTCCACCCGTTGAACCAGTGCAATCCCCAGCGGCAAATACACCTAGCACACTGGTTTCCATTAAGATATTCGTCTTAATAAATCCCTTTGTATCTTTTGAAGTCAGCAGATCGAATTGGGTATTTGCGGAGAACGCCTGCTCTATAAAGAGGTTGTCTGTTTGTACTTTTTCTAGTACTGTCTTTCCGTTTTCTATCTCGAGGAATAATTTATCTGCTTTAGTATGGATTTTTTTTATAATCGAATCATACTTAAAAGTAATATTATTTTTTCCTTCTATTTTCTGTTTTTCCGAGTTGCTTACAGAGAAAGAAGATTCCGGATTTATACTTATAATATTTAAGGTTTTTTTTGCTAAAAGATAAATAGACTTTACAGCCTCTGAGCCTGAACCAAATATGGCAACTGTGTTTTTTATATGGTCGGAAGGGATTATTGAGTTAATAGGGAATACTTTTTTATTCCACAGATTGTTAACTTCAGGGATATTATTAACATCGTAACTACACCCTGTGGCGAGAATTATAGCTTTAGAGTAATAACTCTCTCCCCTACTATCTTCGACCTGAAAACTAGTAAAATTTTTTTCGACGTTTATAATATTTGATATTTTAAACTCTAAATTCCCATTCATCTGCCCAGATACTTTACTAAACTCTGTACTCAATGATTGGGGTAAATTAGAACTCAATTCTTTGGCTACTATTAGTGTTTTTAGATTATTTTTAGAGCAGAAAATACCGGCAGATACCCCAGCGGGTCCAGCTCCTAATACTATACAATCATACATATTAGTATTTTAACATGCATAGCCTTTCTGGGCTTTTTTTAAGTTCTAATTTGTAATATAATGAGGGCCATAAAAGGAGTGAGTAATAATAATATGACCGGTTTAGGGTTTGCTGACAGTGATATTAAAAATTTTGTACAAGGCCAACTTTTTGCTCTAGTACCCTTAATCCAACCTACATCTACTCCCGTTTTCGTCCTGGTAGACAAAGACGGGAGTCGACAAGAGCTGTCTTATACTCCCCATTTAATTAGGGATGTTAAGGGTGAATATATAGATATGGGAGAAGCTTTTGTCTTAAACCCTCATCTATTCAAGAGGTCACTAAAACAGTATAAACCCATAAATTCACCCAGCAAAAAAGCTGATAAAGGAAAAGCTATTGTGAATAGGGGTTTACTTACTATCTATATGACACTCAGATATTTTGCCCTGGAGCATATGGATTATTTCCAGGGTAACCTTCTCAGGCCATATGACTGCATACGATGGGTAGAATATTATGAACCAGAGACGGGTCAACAAGTTAAAAGCTTTATAAAAGAAAGTAAAGAAATCTACCACGGAAAAGATTTTAATGCTCAAGTAGATACTATTCTAATGGGTGCAATTTGCACAGTAATGGCTAACAGGATGACTATGTGGGGAATAACACCCTATGAATTCGCTCTTTATTTCAAGATGAAAAAGAATGAGGTAGTCGAACTTCTTGAGAGAGGGTTTGAAACTAATCATTAAAAAAAGTCGGACATGCCGACTTCTTTTTTATCTTCTTTTTTTCTTGTAAACTTTTTTAGCCGGTTCATCATCTTCTTCGTCTTCTTCTTCTGAATCGGTTCCACTTTTTAACATAGATACTGCTTCTGTAAGAGATGCGAAGCTTTCACTTTCATCATCTACTACAAGCTCTTCACGCAGAGATTCTAGCTCTAGTTCAATTTTTTCTATTTTAGCTGACCCTTCACCGTGTGCGTTTTTAAGTGAATGAATCTCTTTACTAATACCATCTAACTTAACGGTAATTTCTTTGATGCTATCTGCGAATGCTTGCGCTAAATGATTAATTGCAGATTGTTGCTCGTCTTTGTTTGCCATACGTTTGTTCTTTCTCTTAATGCTTTTTATGTATATTTCTTTCTCCTGCCCTACTTTTCAGGTATTTTAGCTTATCATGCCTTGTGTTTTTTTGTCGAGCATTTGCCTAGCAGAAATAACATAAAATGTCAAGGGTAGGCTAATTGATACTTTGGGAAAGTTTTCATAAAATTATGGGTACAGTAAAACTGTATAAGCTCAAAACTTCAGTAGGAGGTTCGATGAAAAAACTACTCTTAGCTCTCTTGTTTACCATGTTATTAACATTGGTAATTGGCATTACACAATTTGCAGGGCATCGCTCTGGTATCTCGAAAGCCCAAAGCAGGGCTTTTAGGGAATGCGGTGAGTTCCTGAACGGAGATAACAATTACAAAATAGTAAATATTGTGAAGTCTGCAGATCATATAGACTTCGATCTTTCTCAGGGAGCCGCTTCAGTACACCATTTAGTATGGTCAACCAACAAATACTTTAGTGTCTGGTCTGGGCTCAAGGAGAACGACAACATAATGATTAGTTTCTCAGAGGAGTCGGTGGATAATAACCACCCTTACGATGTCGAGGCTTATGAGTGTCCCGAGAATCAGAAAGATAAATAACTTTTCATGAGAAAAGTTTTTTTATTTTGCTATAAAATCGATAATCTCAAAAAACAGATCTTCGTTGTTACCCATTATATCTGTTCCATGACCACCCTCTTCGAGAATCTTTTTTTGTTTTTTAGATTTACATTTAGAGTATAATTCTTCTGTCATTTCAGAGTTATTTTCTACTCTGGTGTCATCCTTTGCCGAGACAAACAAAACTTCCTGATTTGGATTTAGGTCTTTTACGAAGTCATCGGCTTTTACCCCGTAGTATTCTTTACCAGGAGAAAACACAACGGCTTTTTTTATTGCATGGTCATGCGCCATACAATGAAGGGCTATGTTGGCACCTATACTTGCTCCAGCTAAGACGAAATTTGTGTGCTGATATTTCTCTTCTAAATAATTTAACCCTGCCCTTGCATCTAAGAAATAATTCTGTATTTCTTCTGGTTTCTGCTTTTTGTATTCTACCCCCTCACTTTCACCGTGTCCTCTAAAATCTATAGCTAAGACATTTAATCCCCTTGAATATAGCTCTTCGGCTAATTCTTCCCAGCTTTCTTTAGTTTCCGGCATCGCATGCAAAAGAAGTACACTTTTATTTCCACCCCTGTCCCAAAGTAATCCCGAAAGATTAATTCCGTCTATAGATTTTATTTGTACGTTTTGCATTTATACTTAATTAATTTAATTTTGTTTGGGTTGATGACCTAACCTACCAAGCTGAAAAACACTAAATAACAAAACTATCATACCTAGTAATTGAGCGGTTACTAGATTGTCGTGTAGGAAAAGATAGTTAACTAATACCGCCGCAAGAGGGAAACCAAGTTCGGCTAATGTCGCAATAGATGCTTTAGTAAATTGTAGACCACGATAATAGAGAAATAAAGACACAACACCTGAAGTAATAGCTATTATTACAAAATAAAACCAATCTTTTCCTGAGATGCTCGAAAAAGCAGGGATGGTTTTTTGGAAAAGATTCATAAAGAGCAAGAAGACAAAGGCTAGTATAAACCTTAGACTCGTCATGGTTTGAAAACTAACTTTATTTAAAACTAGCTTGCCCAATACGGTACCTGCACCCCAAAGAATAGCAGCTGTTACCGCAAGAACAACACCAATAGCATTCGGATTAAATACCTCACCAGCGAAAAGTTGTGGTTTAAGTCCTGGGAATGAAATTAAATAGGCACCTACAATAGCTAAGACAGCCCAAGTCCAAAATTTACTTCTTAACTCTTCTTTTAAAAGACTAGCTGCTAAACCTATAGCAATAAGTGGCTGGAGTTTTTGAAGCAAAATTGCTACAGATGGGTTTACATAACTAAATGCTTTGGTAAATGCAACACTAGCCAGAGCGGAGCTACCTATAGCTATAACAAGAACAGCTATCCATTCTTTTTTTCCAAGACGTCCTAACTCGGATCTTTTCCACCAAAGGATAGGAAGTACAAAAAGCACATCTATAAAGTGTTCGGCTAAGACTATAAATGAACTTGATAATTCCCTTGTAAGATGAACCCTAAATGGGGCGTCTGTCGCCCAGAGCATTGCAGCTAAAAATACTAACCAAGCACCGTACTTTTCTAAGAATTTCATGGGGAGTGTTTTTATAAAATTAATATCTCTTGTAATCTCTTCTCTCAGTTTTTGTTCCGATTCATACTTTGTAAAGGGTCTTAGATATGCTTTCAAATTAAAATTAATATACTCACCATATAGGTCACCATTAAAACCTATGAGATGAGCCTCTAGTTTAAGCTTTCCTTCATTATCTTTAGGACCAATTACAATACCTGCTTTATAATTTTTTAAACCCAAACTAACTGTTCCTGCGTATACGCCTTCCTTAACTATTTGATCCCAATTATTTCTATAGAATCTTTGTCTAGTTATGTTTGCAGTTGGGTAGCCTAACTTTTTGCCAAATCCGTCGCCATGAATAACTTTACCACCAAACCAAATCCAGTTCTTTAGCCATTTGAATTTAGGATATATATTTTCCATTCTAGTCCAAACTCCCAGTTATTTCTGACAGCTTTTCGGTTATATCGAAAGCAAGATCTTCATTTAAACTTGTTTTGTCTTTAAGATTATCTGGTAAATAAAAATAGGAGTCCAAAATTTTAATCCAATTATTCACTTTACTAAAAGCGACGGTTTGAGGCTGGTCTTCATTTAATACATTAGAGTAATATCCTATTTTTTGATTTTCTTGCAAAAGTTTTTCAAACTGCAAAATACAATCTCGAGCATCCCTTTCTGAGGCAGCTTCGAAGTTCTGGATAGCAAAAACTGGTACAGGCTCCTCAAGGGTTAAGTACTCAATCTTTCCCAATAATTGACCGGCTTCTGTTTTGAGCGAAAAACCCAACAATCTCCTCTGCTGAGCCTTGGTCAGAGCATTGTAATAACCCCTGGCTTCATTCTCCATGTTCCAGATTCCTAGATCCTGCTTATCCTCTGACATTATTCTCCACTCTCAGTTAGATATTTTTCTGCATCTAGCGCGGCCATACAGCCCAGACCGGCCGCGGTTACTGCTTGTCTGTAACGTGGATCACCTACATCCCCTGCCATAAACACTCCCTCTATATTTGTATGAGTGTGATTTGTAGTTTTAATATAGCCTACTTCGTTGGTTTCTATACCAGAGTCTTTGAATATTTTAGACACAGGTGTATGACCAATAGCTAAGAACATGCCTTGCACATCTAGTTCTTTTTCCTCGCCGTTTTCTGTGTTTTTCATTTTTACTCCGGTAACATTATCAGTACCTAACACATCCACTACCTGGAATGGAGTTACAAACTCTATCTTGGGGTTATCTTGTGCTCTCTTAAGCATAATTTTACTTGCCTTGAATTCAGTTTTTCTATGAATAAGATAAACTTTGTTCGCGAACTTGGTAAGGAAATTAGCTTCTTCCATAGCACTGTCTCCCCCTCCTATAACCACAATATCTTTCCCTCGGAAAAAGAAACCATCGCAAGTTGCACAAGCAGAAACTCCATGACCACGTAGTCGCTGTTCATTCTCCAAACCTAACCAATTAGCTTCCGCTCCTGTGGCTATTATTACAGATTTTGCTGAGACCTCAGTCTTTTCTCCTTTTATAACAAACGGTCTTTTCGAAAAGTCCACAGAGACCACATTTTCAGCAAACATTTCTGTGCCAAACCTACCCACTTGCTTTATCATGTTTTGCATGAGGTCAGGCCCCTGGATACCTTCAGGAAAACCAGGAAAGTTTTCGACCTCTGTTGTTTGCATAAGCTGACCACCCGGGTTCATACCCATAAAGACTACTGGTTTTAGCTCCGCTCTTGCGGCATATAAAGCTGCAGTTAGGCCAGCTGGTCCAGACCCAATAATTACCACATTTCTAACATTACTTTCGTTCATAAATGAAAATTAGTATTTAAGAGTATATTAGAGTCTTAAGTTAAGTTTGACAAAAGACTCAATAGATATTATTTTTAGTTGTTATTGCTTCTGTGAAGATGCGGCCAGTTAAGTAGATCCAGGAGACGGACGACTCTTTATAACTCTTGGTCTATTTTGGATATCCCGCAGCGCGGAGGCAATAACATAAATTCTTTTTGGAGGAAAATAAAGAATTGGTTAACCAATTCATGTCGATCTTACCTAGGCCATTAGAAGACTCCACGTAGTTTGGCCTGCCTAAGGGGATGGTAGATTTAGAACTGCTATTATCACCATCCCCCCTTCCTACTTACTTATGTACTGCCGAAACCTAACTAGCTTTCTCTCGAGCAATGCCCGAATTCACAGCTTTTCTAACCGCGGACAAGGTTTAGCAAACCGGGAGACCCGGATTTACTACATCACACCTATTTACACCCGAAAGGGTGTTTTAAATTTACTTATACTCACCGAGAATGACAGTTATATCTAGCCTCTGGTCACCCCTTAACACCTTCATAAGTATCTGGTTTCCAGCTTGGTATTTTCTCTGTAATAAAACATCTAATTCATTACTTGTACTAAGGGTTTCACCATTAATAGAAAGGATTATATCCCCTACCTTCAGCCCACCCTTTCCTGCTGGTCCGTTACTTTCTACCTGAGAAACTAATGCCCCCTGGTCTACGGAAAGCTTTTCTGCAAATTTTAGATTTTTATCTATAGTAGAAAAACCTATTCCTAAATATGGATGAGGGGCTTTGCCCAAAGTTTTAAGCTGGTTATACACGTCCTTAATAACGTTTATAGGAATAGCGAAACCTAAACCTTGACCTTCAGTATCAATAAGAGTATTCATACCCACAACCTCACCTGCCATATTCACGAGTGGCCCACCTGAATTACCTGGATTTATTGAAGCATCGGTTTGAATAAGGTTTTGGAGTCTTGGAGCTGGATTCTCCCTGGTACCAACGGAAACATTTCTCCCTAACCCAGAGACTACTCCTCTTGTAACAGTATTTTGGTATTTACCTAGCGAATTTCCTATAGCAAATACAGATTGACCTGTTTCAAGCGCATCAGAATTCCCAAGCTTTACAGTGCCCAAGCTTGTGGCTTCTATTTTAAGCACTGCAATATCGAAATAGGTATCTACACCTATTACTTTGGCTGGAAATTCCTGACCAGTAAACAACTGCACTCTGTAAGAAGCGTTTTTGTCGGAGACTACATGGCTATTGCTAATAATATAACCGTTTGATTCGACTATATACCCAGTGCCGTAGACTGAGTCTATTTTTTGCTCTTTGCCTATACTCCCGATAATATTTACTACCGAGACTTTTGCAGTCCTTACTGCCAATATTCCTTGCTGTTCATCTGTTACCGCTGTACTTCCTGTGGGTTTTATAGCCCTTGTCTTCAGGCTATCTGCAATAGTAGTATTGCTCGAGACGAAAAGGACTAAGGTACTGCCGAGTAGAATATATAGTATTTTATTTTTCATAGTAATTATTCTATTTGCCTTTCTTTTAATTCGTTTAAAACTTGCCTTGTGGCTTTTAACCAATTTGGATTACATGGCTGAACGTAAACTCCGCACATTTCTTCCAGAGTCCAATTTTTATATCTTCTTTCGAGAAGGTCATTTAAATCTATCATCCAATTCCTAAACTCTTTATATTTTCTTAAATTAGGAACATAACCTCCAATACCACTACAGTTATTATAGTAGCAATTTCTTCCCATGGTACTTTCAGCATAAGAAATGGCTAGTATTAGCTTCATATGAGGAAGGGAAAGCAAACTATCTAGAGCTTGGTCGTCCTCATAGAACGGTGAATTTCTATCTTTTAAATACTTCTTAAGGCGGGCTTTTCTTTCAGCGGTATCATCTGGACCTGCTATCGGTTTCGTATTAGTTTCAAGTAGTTTTATGGTAGATTTAGCAAAGTTATCCAAATCTTCAGCGTCTTTTAAAGAACCATTTTGATTACTATCGAGCTCTATAAAAGTATTTTGTGCTTCGGATTTATTTTCGCTTAATACACTTACCATACCGGAAATAAACGATATAGACATTAGAAAGACCACAGCGAAAGTAATTCTCTTTTTAGTAAGAAAAGGATGAGAATTCTTTCCTCTAATAAAACTGGATAATAGTTCGGGAAATCTGTTAAATAAATCGCTTAGAATTTCTTTAAACGAAGGTGAGATTGGGGGAAGAATTGGGGTGTGAAAAATTGGCTTTTTGGTACATTTTGTCCCACTCCCCGTTCGCTTCATAACTTCAGCATAGTTATTAGGAAGATTTACCCTATTTTCCTGCCTAATTTTTATAACTTCTTCAAACTTAGAAACAGGCTTAGAAGTTGTACTTTTTACAACCGGAGACCTAAATATTTTTTTTACGAGTTTTACCTCGGAGAACCGGTGGTTTTTGTTTGTTTTTACAGACATTAACTATAGGATACGAGAAATTGAGTAAATATTCCAGCGTAAAGAAATAAAAAAGAGCCAAAATTATTCTGGCTTATTGGGACATTCGAATGCTTCACTTCTATGGTAGTAAGCTAACTGTGCAATACAGTATGAGTGAAAAAGTGCCGCAATTCCGTTCCCTGCGAATAGCAGAAAACCTACTCCCCCATTAAACAACTGACTAGTAGGCGAACCCCAGAATTCAGGGTTCATGAAAGAGGTTTTCAAGAGTATAAACCCTAAAAACGCCCAACATGCCTTAAAGAGTAATGAAATTGTATTGTGCGCCAAGTTAGTTCGATACGACCCCCCCCAGTTGGTGATTAATGGCTCCGCCAAACACCAGAGGAGGAATATAATTGGAACTATAGTTATAAGCTCCACTACCCTAAAGTAATAAAAGGATAATGTCACAAATAATAGCGAAATAAGGATGTTTACACAAAATCCCACTACATACAAAGCACCGATCCCCAGTAACGAAACAGTAATCGCAGTGTTTTTCAATGACTTCATTGTTTTCACCTCCTTGGCGACAAATTTAACATAAAATAACCTACATTTCAAGACAAAAAAACCCAGTCCTCAAGGACTGGGTTTTTAATTACTTAGGGAGATATTTCATACTGGTGAGGTACGGTTGCCCCAGGGACCTGAACAATAAGCTGGCTAGTCTGGAAGGCTTGCTTTAATGTTCCGTATGTAATGAGTCCAGAGTTACTTGCAAGTATAAGGTCAGTATTTGTTCCAGCAGGTGCTCCGAGTTCGAGGTCAAACTCTAAAGTCCATAGGTGTCCGTTTTTCTGCAGGGTACCAGAGGTTAGTCTAAATGTTAGCGTATTTCCGCTCTGTATAACTTTACAACCCACCGCTGGAGTGCAGTTTGTACCATTATACTTTAAAGTTAACCCTCCTGATGGAACTTTGAAATTTTTAAATGTATCGGTGACAATAACAGGATTTGGATTTGTAGCAACTATATCAGCATCTCCTGAGTTACATATTTCAACCTTGAACCTTAGCACGTCGCCTATTTTTAGCTTACCTAGTTTGGAATCTAGAGCTTCGGTTCGTCCGATACAAGAATTTGTAAGCCCTGGTAAATTTGTTTTTGTATTTACTTCAATAATTTGTTTATCAGAACCTCCGAGGTTTGAAGAAGGAATACCACAAGCACTAGGTGCACCAATCGGACTAGGAGTTGCTATGGTTTTAATAGACTCATTTCCGCTCCTGTATGAAGTAATGGCGTAATAATAACGCTCCCCTACTACAAAAGGACCGACATCCTCTACATTTCGCCAATCGTAGGATATACTTCCGTCGCCTTTTGTGACTTTTGGTGTGCCACCGGAAATTAGCATTACTTGATTCCAATTATACGAAGCTGGTGGGGAATCTGCGGGACCGGTGGTGGATTTATAAAGCCTGTAACCTTCTGGTGCAGGCGGTACCTGCGCGGTGTCTAACCAGTTTGTGAAAGTTACAGTTATTACACCACAGAGTCCGCTGTTTGAGGCTGATACGCTTGCAGGAGGAGCCACGACGCCTACACTTGAATCTACTTGGAGAATACTTTCTCCCCCTGCAGAAAATCCGTTACTAAAATTTCCAGTGGCTTTTATTTTGTACGTACCTATTAAAGTGCTTGATGTAGTTATGAAACTAAACACACCTACATTTTTACCAGAGGACATAGACATAGGCACTGCACAATCGGATAGATTACCAGCTCTGCACATTTTTGCGGTACCCGCTAAGACAATTAGTTTGCCGTCATCCGGACTACCTGGGGCAAAATATCTTATCTCGGGGAGGGGCACATCCACAGAACTTCCTTTCCAATTTACACCTTCGATACTTACAATTATTGAACTATATGAATCTCCTTGCTTTATTTGCGTAAAAGCAGGAACGATTCTCACCTGAAAGTCTTCTATTTGTGTAGTGACTGGCAAGGGTTGGCAACTTACACCAGCGTATTTCCAGTTTTTTGCCGTTAGGGTTACAGAACCACCCTTAATAGCTTTCAGTTTGAAATTTGAACCGCTCTGAACAACCTCTCCTAAGCTTGAATCGCTAGTGTCTACCAGTCCTCCGTTATAACCAGTGGGAATTACTATGTCGACCGTATCACCGGCTTTTACCGCGACTGGACTCAACTTTAGCGTACCTGGTACTGAAGGGCAGGTGCTCGTTACAAAATTTACCGTAAAGTTTTTTGCCTCACCCGAACTCAATGTTCTTGAATTAGGTGTAGTGGAAACGTAGGTTAATCCAATTGGACCATTTACGAAATTAAAATTGTAGGTACCAGCATCTAAGAGTGCGTGGTCTCTGGCAATAGTATAACTTTGTTCTGAGACTGGAGTTGGGCCGGAGATACTATACTTAACAATTTTATCCGAGGTTTCAAAGAGCACCCCATCTACCGTATAATTTATATGCAAACTTGCCTTTGGGTCTTGCACAGAAACGGCGACAGTCCTTTCAACAGTAGAACCCAGGGCTCCTGAACAGACTAACTTATATTGATAATCAGGTGTGGTGCGAATTAATAATCCCGTTGACTCCCCTGTTGAATTAAGGGGCTTATTACCAGACCAATCTCCTTGAGCTTGGCAGGAAAGAGTATTTTGACTGGACCAAGAGAGATTAGATGTTTGGCCAGTATTTACGGAGGCAGGATTAGAGGCGAAACTAATAATGTTTGGTAGAGCATAAATTCTTAGCGAACTCTGCGCTGAGTGAGTTTTTGTAGCTCCGTCTGCTTCTATCGTGAACTGTGGTGTAACAAAAGGGGCTACAGGGCCGGATAGTGGCGATGACCCTGATAGACTAGATGCGACAATAATTCCAGTATTATTTCCGCAAGGGACAGTGGGAGGGAAAGAGAAATTTACCTGAGAATTGAAAGGATTACCACCTGTAGCAAATCTTATGTTGGTTATAGAACCTGAAAATCCACCAGTGCAGTTTACGGATATTCCAAAAGCTGCACTTCCGCCTTCTAGTATCTCATGGTATGGATCGATAGATATAGAGAAATCGCCAGTTGGACCACCGGTGTGTGTGGTAATCGTAAAATTCCCTGAACACTCTCTTTTATCTGGGACTTGAGGATCGCCAGGAATAAGAGTTGCGTTTATGTTTCCATTTACCTCTACACAGAAACGATATTCGCCATTTGGCCAGGAACTCGTATCTACATTTAATCTTTTATACGACCAAACATAGGGACCCTCTTGTGGGTAATACGTATCACCCATTCTTGGGTCGTCTGGCCTTACCCAGACAGTAGCTGGTGCTGGGGTAAGTTTTTCCACCCAGCCAAACACAGCCGCATCGAATGTCCATGGGACTCTTGTATTACATGGTGCTTCACAACCCCTTTCACCTCTCGCCGAAAAGTCTGCTTGATTCTGAGCAGCGTCCATAACAACAGAAACGTCATCTATGGTCGGTGGATAGATTGTAGGACTCTGGGCTTTTGCTTCAGAAGTTATTAGAAAAAACACGGAGAAAATAAATAGAGAAACCAGAAGAGCAGACTTACCAATTAATCCAAAATTATGTTTTAGTGAATTGAATGGTATCATTTTGTTTCTTTGTCAGTAATTAAAGATATAACTACAGTCTTCTGATTAAGCGTACTATTCTCGGTAATATCTATTTTTATGGAGTTGGTTCCGTTTGTTGCAGATAATACTTTTATAGCCGGCTGGTCTATAGATGCTGTTATTTTCCAAGAATTTTTATTGAGGTAGTCGGAATATATTTTATAGTTTTCCGCGAGGGTCTTTTTGGTAATAAATCCTCTTGTGAACTGAGTTCTTCCGTCTGGAGTATTGACTGTAAAGTTCTGGGTAATTCCAGCTCCACTTTCTATTGGTATATCTTGTGGGAAAATCCCTGGAAGATTTTCTTTGGGGAGATCTTTTTTATTTACTTCCAATGCTGGTTTTTTCTCCTCGTGTGGCTGTGGCTTAACCTCTTCTTTGGGAGAAGGCATAAATTTAGCTAATATAATAGCGAGAACAGCAACAGTTACTGCACCTGCAAATATATAGAGAAACCATTTTAAAGGTTTTGTCATAGATTTTGAATTTTATTTCAATTAAGATACTTTTGCTTTTAGTGTATCATAAATTTAGATATTTTTTGCAGAAATTTAGGTGACCCAAGCCACTTGAAAAAATCCCCCCACTTAGGTATAATTTGCAAGTACTTAGTAACAAGGTCCTGAGATAATAGCAGGGCTCCCAAATTACTTGTTCACCCATTTTATATAAAAAAGATTCATAGAGTCTTTTTTATATATAGCGAAAAGCAATTTGGGAAGAGGAGTACTTGATGGAGGGTGGAGTGAGTTACCTGTAGCAACAGGCGACTCGCGCAGCCCGGAAGCAAGTACGACGAGGCGCTATCGTCTAATGGTTAGGACAGTTGGTTTTCTCGCAACAATAGGGGCTCACGTCGCCCCCTCAAATCGGCAAAGCCGACTTTGAGGCTCCCCTTCTCGCAGCCTTGCTGCTATAAAAATATTTTGAGTACAATTTAATAGAAACATACGGCGGTATCGTCTAATGGTTAGGACAGCTGGTTTTCATCCAGCAAATCGGGGTTCGATTC
>CAYLIB010000007.1:0-95729 GCA_964384035.1 uncultured Candidatus Saccharibacteria bacterium | reverse complement strand
ATTGGTGCCAGGGCTGTGGCAACAATACGCACGCAGCTTGGTACGCTGCGACTGGAGCCGTTGCGCGGAATTGAACCGCGGACCTACTCCTTACCATGGAGTTGCTCTACCAACTGAGCTACAACGGCAAATTACATTTGTTCACCACGCAAAAGAAACCAAAAAGAAACTAAAACAATGACCTTATCGCGACTTAGGGGAAAAAATCACTAGATACTTATACATTATTAACACATTTGGATTTTTCTATCAACTCACACTCAATTCCTTACTTTCTAAGCTCAAATCTTGCTAATGCGTCCTTATATTTCTGGTTACCGGGCTCAATATTAACACATTTACGAATTGACTCTAAAGCCTTGTCATGACTCCCCAAAGCCTCATAAGCTAAAGCGAGATTAAAATATCGGTTTGGCTGGGTTGAGTCGAGCGCAACCGATTTTTCATAAGCCTCTACAGACTGAAAAAACTCCTTTAAATGAAAATGAACATAACCAAGACGACCATATAAAGCAGAATCCCCTGGCGACATCTTTGAGAGATACAAAAAGACATCCTTTGCTTCTAGATATGATTTATTATCGAGATAATACGACCCCAACCCTCTGTAATGCTCTAAATTTTTTGGTTCATGTTTAATTTTATCCAAAAAATAATTTTCGTTATTCTGGGTTTCCATTACCCCTAATTCACTTGCCGGTAGAATAATTGGTTGAGGATCTGTACTGGGTGTCCTTTTAAGCATCTTCTTAAGCTTATAACCAGTTCTCTGACCCGGACGCACATCCTTAGCCTCAAGAAAAAAATGCCATATCCTCTGTCTCCAAAAACCAAAGAGCGTAGCTAAACCCGACGGATGATTCATAACTACGCCCTTTTTCTCTAGATTATCGGACGAAGCCATAACATCTACTCTATTTTCTTCTATTGCATCTGGTAAATGCCTTAGGACAATTATTATTATCCCTAAGACTGCGATGAAAAATATAGTTATAGAAACTGCTTCAAAACCCACAATCGATAAACCTATTATTATTTATATTTAAGTCCACAGACTTAATTTCACACTAGTCACCAAGTACGAACCTAGCAAATCTTCTTACAAAAACATTTTCTCCCATTTTTGCCACCTGACTAGCTACGAAGTCAGAAATTTTCAAGGAAGGATCTTTTACATAAGGTTGATCCATAAGACAGACTTCCTCGAAATATTTTTCTAGTTTTCCAGAAAGCATCTTCTCTGCCACCTCTGCTGGTTTTCCTACGGTCGATTCCTTATAAATTTCCTTTTCTTTTTCTATTACCTCAGGTGGTACCTGTTCTCTATTAAGATAAAGCGGGTTACTTGCTGCTACATGTAAGGCAATTTCCTTTGCTAAATTCTTAAAATCATCAGTTCTCGCAACGAAATCTGTCTCACAATTTATTTCTACCAACACACCAATTCTACCACCACCGTGTATATAACTTTCAATAATCCCCTCTTTAGCAACACGATCAGCTTTTTTACCAAGCTTTACAATACCTTTTTTTCTAAGTATTTCGATTGCTTTTTCTTTATCACCAGAAGCTTCAGACAAAGCATCCTTAACATCTAAAATACCAGCTCCTGTTGTTTCTCTAATTTCTTTTATTAATTCTGCGCTCATTTTTTACAATAAAATTAATATAAACACACCTACTCCTAATTACCCATTTCGGAGTTTAATTTATTATACCAATAAGAATTATTTCTTATCCTGTGGAATGGTAGAAGTATTTACCATTTTAGATCTACCTTCTAAATAACTATCGGCCATGATCTGAGTAACAAACTCTATAGCCTTAGTAGCGTCATCATTACAAGGTATTAACACATCGATCATAGCAGGATTAGTGTTTGTGTCGGCCATACCGAATACTTTAACTTTAGACTTCCTTGCTTCTTTAACAGCTGTTTCATCATGATTTGCATCAACTACAAAAATAGCCTCAGGCAACCTTCTCATATCTTTAATACCTTCAAACAAATTTCCCAATTTTTCTAACTCACGGTTAATCATGAGTCTTTCTTTCTTAGTGTACTGCTCTTCAAAATCAGAACTACCAACCAATTCCTGAAGTTTCTCCATTTTTCTAATAGTTTTCTGGATAGTCTTAAAATTTGTAAAAGTACCACCAAGCCATCTAACACTTACGTAAGGGATTTTCGCTTCTTCAGCAATTCTCTTAACGACATCCTTTGCTTGTCTCTTTGTACCTACAAAAAGAATAGTACCGCCACTGGCACCCAAATCAAAAACTTCTTTGGCAGCACGCTCCAAAGCCTTCTTGGTCTTCTCTAGATCCAAAATATGGATATTATTCCTTACGGTATAAATATAAGGTTTCATTTTCGGATTCCACCTAGATTTGGTGTGACCAAAATGAGCACCGCTTTTCAGCAGTTCAACTAAACTAAACTCTTTCATTTGTAATCCTTTCTTATTGTGGACTGTTGCCCACAAACTTTTGCACCGCACCCTGACTAATTCTCTTAGTCGAGAGGATTATTGCAATGCATGCAAAATTAATAAATACCTGCAAAGTTTAACATCGATTGACACTTTTGGCAAGATTCAGTAAAATACACTGTAACTAAAAAGCAAACCCCTATGAAAGCCAACATTCATCCTATTTACAATACTAATATAAAGGTCAGCTGTGCCTGCGGAAGCGTCTTTGAAACCGGTTCGACCGAAAAAGAACTTCAAACAGAAATCTGTAAAGAATGCCACCCTTTTTACACTGGTAAACAGAAACTTGTAGACACAACCGGTTTAGTAGACCGCTTTAACAAACGCAGGGCTCAGAGCGAAAGCCTTAAAGCATCTACCGTAGTAAAAAAAGCACGAAAACCACGCTCTAAAGCATAAGAAACCCAAAAAGGGACCCTTTGCACCCGCAAAGGGTCCCTTTTATGGTAATATTTCACTATGAAAACCGCTTACTTAAAAATACTCGAAGAATACGAACAATTAACTGACGCGCTCACCAAAGCTAGCTCAGCCGATTTAGCCAAGCTCGGAAAAAAACAATCTGAATTACTACCTGCTTATGAAAAAATTACAGAACTACAGAAATTAGAAAATCAAATTAAAGAAAACACTGAACTTGTAGAAAACAGCGAAGAAGATTTAAAAGAAATGGCTCTGGAAGAAATAAAAGCACTAGAAACAAAGATTCTGGAACTAGACGAAGCCATAACCTTAGAATTAATACCCAAAGACCCTCAGGACCCTAAAGACTGCATAGTAGAAATCAGAGCTGGAGCAGGAGGCGATGAGTCCAGCCTTTTTGCTGCTGAAATGTATCGTGCTTACACAAAATTTGCAGAAAGCCTAAAACTCCGAACTCATGTTATTTCAAGTCATAAAAGTGAAGTCGGAGGTTTTAAGGAAGTAATTTTTGAAATCACAGGAAACAATAGAGATTCAGCCCCCTACGGCACTTTTAAATATGAGTCTGGAGTACACAGAGTTCAACGCGTCCCAGAAACCGAAAAATCTGGCAGAGTCCACACCTCAACAATCACCATCGCTGTCATGCCTGAACTTGAAGAGTCTGATTACGAAATAAACCCTAAAGACCTCAACATAGAAGCCACAACCTCTTCTGGTCACGGTGGACAAAGTGTTAACACCACATATTCAGCTATTCGCATCACCCACATACCAACAGGCATTACTGCACAATGTCAGGACGAAAGATCTCAAGCACAAAATAGAGAAAAAGCTCTTGCGGTTATTAGGGCCCGTGTTTCTAGTTATTACCGTGAAATTGAAGAAAAAAAATTAACTGATGCTCGCAGAAACCAAATTGGAACTGGAGACAGAAGCGAAAAAATTCGCACTTATAACTTCCCACAAGATAGAGTTACTGACCACCGTATTAACGAAAACTTCACTCAGATCAACTTAATTATGGAAGGACAATTCTCACCCATAACCAATGCGCTCAAAAAAGCAGAGAGCGAATTAAAAAGAGACGCCTTAAACACCTAAACTTGACCATCCGGGAAGCTCAAATTAAATATAAGCAAATAGAAATAGATATCCTCATTGAACATGTCCTAAAAAAACCCAAGGAGTATATTTTTAGCAATCCAAACAAAGAGCTTTCCCCATCCCAAAAATTAAAGATCGATAAACTTGCAAAACAAAGAATTAAGGGAATACCTATTGCCTACATCGTAGGTTACAAATATTTCTATGGAAAAAAATTCCAAGTAACAAAAGACACGCTTATTCCTAGACCCGAAACCGAACAACTCATAGATCTAAGCGTTGCTACTATACACACTTCAGATCACATAAAAAGTATTTTAGATTTAGGTACGGGCAGTGGATGTATCGCAGTCACACTCTCTTGTATTTTCGGGAACAATGAAAAAAAACTAAATTTCTCAGCCAGTGATATTTCTTTAAAGGCACTAAATATTGCAAAAAAAAATTCGAAAACACACAAACATAAAATTAAGTTTTATAAATCCAACCTGTTCTCCAACATAGACAGCAAATTCGATTTAATCGTAGCAAATTTACCTTACGTCCCACTAAAAGATTATGAAAAATTAAAACACAATTTGAAGTTTGAACCTAAAACCGCCCTCACAGATGGCACAAACAAAGCTGGTCTTTATGAGAAATTCTTTAAATCAGCAACAAAACACTTAAACGATAAAGCTGTAATACTATTAGAAATAGACCCATCTACTACCCAATATATCTCTAAATACTCAAAAAAACATCTACCTAAAAGTCTAATTACCTATTACAAAGATCTCTCCAAAAGGGTTCGCTTCGCTGAAATTAAACTAATTTAAAATACTTGTTAAAAAATAAATAAAATATTATATTAGTTTTTCTATTTTTAAAGGAGGTAAAAATGATTAAAATAGAAATCCCTAATCTCAACACACTGATTCGTTTCGGTATTTTATATCTTCTAACAAGTCTAATTATCTGGTATATCTGTCACTGGTATATAAGCTTAAATAACGAAATAAATGACCATTTAGGTTTTCTAAAACTACAACCGGACCAACGGGCCTGGCTAATGGGTTTTACTGCTATTTATTTCATTACATGTGCGTATGCTTTTATACTCCAGCAAGGAATGTTCTTCACTTGGATAGGTCTAATTATTAGCAACATCTACACAGCTAGTTTCATAGATACTTTTTACTACGGAGCAATACCCCCAATGACAGACACTCCCACTGAATTCTTAACAACAGGGATGGTAATTAGCGTGGTTTCTGGACTCGCAGTATTTGGCCTAATGCTTCTTAGTGAAAACTTAGCTAATTATATTCTCGAACGAACCTACTTAAGACACAAAGGCAGATGAAATCTGCCTTTTTTATTCTAAGTTTCTTTTAAATTTTTCAAAATCTTGAATCCCGTGTACCCGCACTCTTGGAACCTGATACAAATTTTCCGGATCTACATAAACTCCAAAACTCACAGTTAATGCCATTACAAAACCTGCTTTTTTAGCCTCCTCGACATACAGACCCGTAAAATGGCCATAAGGGTAAATAAGAATACGCGATGTAATCCCTAAGTTATCATAAAGATCCTTACGAGATTGGGTTAAATTTTCATAAATATAATCAGTAGAATATTTAGAACTTGCACCATCAAAATGACTCTCAGTATGAGATACAATTTCCATTCCTAAATTTTGCGCCTGCTTAATTTCTGCCCACGTTGCATACTCAGAGGTCCCAACAAACCCAGTTATAATTCCAAACGATCCCGTATATTCATATTTTCTTAAAATAGGTACCGCATAACTAAAAACATCCGCATAGCCATCGTCAAAAGTAAATACGATCGGTTTCTTGGGTAAATTTATTTTCTTCTGAGATGCTTGATAAACTTCAAGCAAGCTTAAAGATACATAGCCATTCTCTCTGAGCCACTTAACCTGTTTTTCAAAATCTTCAGGACTCACAGTTAAGTCTTTTCTCATCGCATCGGCATTTACTGGCAAAGGTCCTATATGGTGATACATTAGAATTGGCACCTTGATTGAATTCACGGATAATCTAGGGGGTAATGTTTTTCTCTCACTCGGTCTGTATTCCGGACTTAGCGGATCCCCTATATCATTTTTACTCTCCCTACCATTAGACATGACCTTGGTTCTATTGTTTTCTATAAACTCTTTAAAGAAATAAATATCAAGGGCAGTAAAAATTACCAAAATTAAAAAAAGCACCCCCACAATCCCTCGAAAATTATTTAACTTCTGCTTTTCCATTACGCTTTATATCATTATAACTAAAAAACTCCCACGGTATCTAGTACTTAACCAGAAATTCCGAGGGAGTTTTATATTGTTCTATTGTTCTGATGGAGCCGAACCAGCTTCCTCTTTCGGTTCTTCCTTTATACCTTCAACCTGACTTACGTCACCTACTTCTTTAGATAGCTCTGCTTCTACATCTCTAGGAGGTGAAACTTTTACAACTAGTTCTTCCGCGTCCCCTAGAATCTTTACTCCAGCAGGAGCTTTTATATTAGATACCAATATCGAATCCTCAAAAGTTTTCAAAGCACTAATATCTATTTCAATGCTGTGTGGCAAGTCTTTAGGCAAACATTCAACTTCTACAGCGTCTAACTGCTTCATTAATGTTCCACCCAATGCCTTAATTGCCAAAGACTCACCAACGAACTCCAATATAACATTCGCCGTTAAAGTCTGGTTCATGTCGACTTCCAAGAAATCAGCATGAATCGGCATATGAGTAACCGGATCTCTTTGCAAGTCGTGAATAAGTACATTTTTTGCACTACCATCAGCAAATTGTAGTTCTACAATAGTACTTTCACCAGCTTTTCTAAGTACTTTTTCAAACTCATTCTGAGCAGCCGAAATACTTACTCCTTGCTTCTTGTTACCGTAAACAATGCCCAAAATGTGGCCATTTTTACGAATATTCTTCGGGGATGTCTTTTCATCCCTAGTTTCTACTTTTAGCAGTAATTTTTCCATATATCACTAAATAATATAAATACCGCTAAATTCTAACAAAAACTGTTAAAAAAAGCAACAATATAAAAAAAAGCCCGCCCAGTTATCTTCTAACAGGCGGGTAATTTGTAATATTTAAACCAGTTTGAGTTCAAAACCATCATTTACTGGTAAAAATTCAATTTTTTTGGCGTAGAAAGCTTCCACAGGGTGCAGTCCATTTGGGTCCTTGGCGCGAAGGAAGTTAGCCACTTCACGCCCATGGAACCACAAAGTACCTTCAAGCACCGTTGGTCTGCTAACCCCAATTCCAACATGGTTCAAGCAAGCCCTGAGCACATAACTCACGCACTCAAAGCTCCATATATAAGCCTCAGGGCTGGACTCACCATTGCATGAATGCTGAGATGTGTCTGGCAAATATTCGAACGCAGAATTCAGAGGGCCTTCCATGGAAAGCCAACTTCTCAGAAAATCACGATCTGACTTAACGAGACTATTCCACGCTTCGAAGAGATTTGCAAACTTCGCTGGGTCACTAATCCGAAGCAGGCTCGCGTAGCGCGCCAAAGCCGGTTTATCCGACTCAAGCACTTCGCAGTCCCCAACAATTGAATCCCAATATTTACCCAAGAAAAATCGCCAATACAAATTCTGCGCGATTTCGTCGTATTCCCAGCTATTTGGGGTAAATTGAGAAGGCGCTTCTGTCAGCAACTCCCACATCCAGATGAACTTTTTGCAGTTGGCTTCGCTCATTACGATGCTTCCTTCGGGGAAGCCAGGCGCAGCTGCACCACCAGCGTCAAAGAATGCTTCAAACAATGGGAAAGCAAGATAGAAATCGTCGGAACGACCCGCTTGAATATACAACCGAATGAGTCTTGATAACTCATAGGATGTATTCTCGCCTTGCCATAGATGCATCGGGTTAAACCCAGCCGAAGCAACCTGGGCCATAAACCCAACTTCTTCATCTGTAAGCCCCGCAAGAGCCGAAAATTTATACCGACTACTCAGCGCAACCGCTAACACCTCGTCGTGATTTGCGATCTCTCCCCCCATAACGTAGGCCATTTCTTTTGCAAGCGATTCAGCTTTACCCTGGTCATTAATGGCCAGGTAAGCCCTTAGCATTCTGCCTTCTGAGGAACTTATACCCCCGAAGAAATGCTCATATAGATCAGCAATTTTTCCGAAAGTATCTTTTTTAACAGGGTCAAACTTCTGAGGTTTATTCCACCAATCCAAATTGCGTTCGTCCATAGCTTCCTGAAGCTGGAGACTCAGTGCCATCTTTTTGGCTTCAACGAGTTGCTCGGGTTTCGCACCCGGAAACATCTGAGTAAAAACGGCTTTCGCGTCAGATTCTACGTCGCCATGCGACGACGCACTCGGTGTATATTTAACTCCTTCACCTACCAGACGCTTAAATTCCGACAAAAACTCTGCGACTATATCTTGGACTGAGCTAATCATATTCTGTCCTCCTGCTACCCCCTCGACTTCGCGAATAGGGTAAGCGACACTAAGGAACAATATCTACAAGCAAATTTACCCAAGAGCTTTCTTAGATATTTACTTGAACTTCAGATAATTACTAGAAAAAAATTACTAGCAATTGAAAATTATACTATATTTTCAAATTTTTGTCAAATAAAAATCCCTTGTTCAGATTAGAACAAGGGAGTAAGTAATTATCCCCGATCTACGGCGGATAAAAATTGCCCTATCGGCATAGTAACAACAACACCATGCTGCGGCCTAACAAAGAAAAATGGAATCCATGGATTCGACGCTGAAACGAATTTTGCAGGAATAGGTAAGTCTCTTAACCTCCCTCCATCCCCCATAACTAACGCTTCAATTCCATGGAGCAGTATCGGAGTAGTTAAACCGTATGGTTTCTCCTCATCCCCACTCATAAAGCCAAATGAGAATAAGACCCCATAAATAAGAAGTAAAAATTCAATCGGCATATCTCTTACTTCAGCTCCTGAAGCTTTCAAAACATCAAAGAGATAATCGGGTGAATCAATCCCCGGGGAGTCCATTTCAACTCTCACATCAGCATCAAGATTTGCTGCTCCAAATGCTTTGGCGACCTCGAAGTCCTGATTCCCGATTGCATTGTCTGCAATATCTCCCCCAACATCACCAACTAGAACTGCCTGGACCTCAGGAAAACGCTCCCTAAACAACTCAGAAATCCGGTCGGCGAGAGATTTTCCCTCAGCGCGTCCAACTAGCATTGTCCAAATGGGAATGCGTGTCTTCGAGGCGACCAACGATTCATAAAATCTCCCATTGGCAGTAGTAGCAGCACCAACCAGGTATGTGTCTGGATAAGGATTTTCAAGTGCATTATAGATTCTCCTTTCCTCACCCAGCTTTCCGTCCCTACCTGCTGAGCCAGTGGTTAAAGCACGGAAAGAGATAATACCTGCAATACTTGCCCCTGCTTTCTCTAATGCCAGAGCATAAGCGTACATTGTACATACGCCACTACCCCCGCCGGTCTCAATGAGCACTACGCTTTTACCCGAGTATTCAGTTAAGCTTCTCAGACAAAAAACGGATAGATCAATAACTGGAGCATCTTCGAAAAACAGACGAAAGTGAGAATCGAAGGGTTTTATTCCTACACGCTTAGTTTGCAGCAACTCTGCAAACGAGGAATGTTTGAGGGATTCAATTAAAAACGAAGCATCGAACCACACCCCAAAAAAATTCTTATTATTTCTAACCATATATGCTCGGCACAGCACCAACATATAGGCATAGTAACGCAGAGCATCGGTCAGCGTCGTCTCCCGAGAATAAAGTAGCCTGATTAGTTGCATAGAACCCTCTATCGCAACCGAAGGTTCGGACATTTCAGGTCTGCCAAGCTCTCGCCGAAAGATTGCCTTAACCTGATCTGATAGATTTGCATACACATCAATCAATTTCGTCCGACTCATACTCGCTGGCAATAAGAGCATGAGCTCTTCTATTGCTGTTCTATCAGCATCATTCAGTGTTTTCATCGAACACCTCCATTGGTTATGAAACGGTAAATCGGTTCCTATGCCAAAACTAGGCATAGGAGACAATAATAACCAATACTTATAACACTTTTATTATATTTTGTCAACAAAAAATAGAGCAATTAACAAATATTTACCCTTTATTTGCCCAAAACCTTAACTAATCTATTTTGGCAACTGCGCTTTCGACTTAAAAAAGAACCACCCTATTACAACAAAAGTTGCTACCGGCGAAATCCATGCTGGAACATGGAGCCCAAATGCATCACACAGCATAACTGTACCCAAAACGAGAATTGAATACATTGCGCCATTTTTCAAAAAAACATATTTTTTTACTCGCTCTATGTTTCCAATTGTAAGTTGCCTAACAACTACTGCACCCAAGCCATTTCCTAAAACAATTAAAGGTACAGAAAGCGTAAAAGCAAAAGCACCCAAAACACCGTCTATAGAGAAAGTCGAATCTATAACTTCTAAATATAATATTTTACTAAGGTCAGACATTCCCGAGCCCTTTAACTGCGCTTCTTGTTTTTCCGCGTTCTCTTTAAAACCATGGGTAATGAAAAACGCTGTCGAACCCACTACCGCACCAAATGCCATAACTGGATTTATTTTTATTGCCGCCCAAACAAGCACCGAAAGAAAAACAGAAACCACAGCATAGAACCAAACACCTTGCGAGTGTATAAATTTTTCACCCGGTAACCCAAAATTTTTGGGTTCTAAAAACAACCAGTGAAAAAACAAAAAAACCAAAAAAGTTCCACCACCCGCAAGAAGTATCGGTGCAGATTTCTCTATTGCTTCAAGTATATGAGGATCACCGCTAAACGTTGCAGTAATTGCCTCAACTGGCCCGAGTCCAGGAATAGACAACCATACAATTAACCATGGTAAAATTCCACGAATTACAAATACCGCAAAAATAATCCCCCAAAGTAAAAACCATTTGCGTGCCTTAGCACTCATTCCACTTAACACCTCTGCGTTTATAACAGCATTATCTACACTGCTCACAGTCTCAAACAACGCTAATCCTAATACAGTTAATGCAGCGGATATCAATCCCATATCTTTTTATTAAGCTGTTTTCTTTACAGAAAGTAATTTAACGAAGTCACCTTTAAATTCACTCAAATTTTTATGAACTTGAATACAATCGTTTAAGCTCAAAGGTTCTAGCTTGCTAAATTTTGCCGAATCTTGAGAAGTTAAATCTGTAATCATTCCAACACTAAAGACTTCAGGTCCATTTATATCTATGTTAAACATAACCGAACTAGTACATTTCTGACAGTCTGAATGAATTAGAATTTGAGCACTGTTCTCTGATTCTGTTTGCTTAGATTCAATAATCTTAGTGTTATCCAAGTTATATTTAAATCCACAAACCGGGCACCTTAGCACCCCGCCCAACCAGACTAGTACCTTCTTAAAATTCATAGGTTTCATATTCTTCACAATAAAATAAATTTAAAAAGTAATTTCCTAAACTATACCACTTAAAACCCCCAAACACAAACACGAACTTGTACCCAAAATCAATCGAATGACGGGGAAAAAGGGGTGAATTTTCATTAGGTCCTCCTACGCACCCGGATGCACGGGTGCTGGGTCCGAATTTCATTCAAACTCACCCCTTTTCCCCCGTCCCAAAGTTCTGTTTAAAAATAATTAAAATGAGATTCAAAAGACATCGGAACAGCTCGATTGCAGATTTTGAGATGAGATTTTAAAAAACGTTCAGTCAGAGTTCGATTTCAGATTTTGAGTGGATTTTTTTCGATTTTCGAGAAGTGAGCGGAGGCGTCCGCGGGGGGACGGTGTAGCGAGCCTCGGAGAAAATCGGAAAAAAGCCGGCAAAATATGGAATCCCGTCAAAACAAGTATACCAATCTAGAAGCGAAGCGACCTAGATTGCATAACAACGTTCTGAACTATACCGAGGGAGATGTACGAAACAAACAAAGCACTACCACCATAACTCATAAAAGGAAGGGGTATACCTGTAACTGGCATAATTCCCATATTCATACCGATATTTATTATGACTTGAACGAAAAAAATACAGAGAACTCCCATAGCTAAATATCTACCTAAATAATCTTTAGACTTCTGCATGATCGCGTAAATTCGGTACAAAATAAATATATAAAAACCCAAAAGTACACTCGATCCAAAATAACCAATTTCTTCCGCCGCCGAAGCAAATACAAAGTCTGTTTGCCTCTCCGGCAAAAACTTCAATTGACTCTGTAGACCCTTACCTAGACCTCTTCCAAACAAACGCCCACTCCCCACGGCAATCGTAGCTTGTTTTGCATTATAACCCTTACCTTTTGGGTCCAAGTCAGGATTCAAAAAAACTTCAACACGTTGTTTCTGGTAATCATGCAATAAAAACTCCCATGAAAAACCCGCAATTACCAAAAAAGAAATCAATAATGCGATTATATATTTTTTACTTATAGGTGATAGTAAAATCATTCCTCCCCATACACTCGCAATAACCAATGAAGATCCCAAATCTGGTTCCAATAACACAAGAGCAAAAGGTATTGCTGTCATAACAAGAGTCATTAACATATGCTTCCAAGAATTCACCAGTGCCTGCCTTAAACCAAACCATCTCGCCAATACAATGACAAGAATTACTTTTGCGAACTCTGCAGGTTGAAGCTGAAAAAAACCAAAATCTATCCACCTTGAGCTCCCTCTAATATCCCTAGCAAAAAACAAGACGTAAATTAAAACTATAATAATTACCGGGTAGGCTATCCGGTTCATTTTGGAAAGACTATGGTAGTTATAAAACGCAAAAACAAAAAACAATACCAATCCTACAGAAGCAAATAATAATTGTCTCCAAAAGATCGACAAAGATGGATTAGATAATGAGGTTGCATACAAAACTGCTAGTCCCAATGCTTGAACTAACAACATTGCCACAAAAAGTGGCACATCGAAATAAGATAAATTTCGAAATAAGCTAAACATAATTATTTATTCTGATAAACCGTGGACAAACGCAGATTTTCTGGGTCTAAAACATTGGTATCTGCTTTCGTCTCAACACGATACAACCCAACAGTACTTCCTGCCGGCCATACAATATGATATGTCCTTCTCTCAAAAGGTTTCATACTATTTTCTGCACGACTACTTACAGCAATCAATTTATTAGAAGCATCAAACAAATAAATTTTTAACAAAACTTTTTTTAAAGCAAAAGGACTTCCGTTATAAACGGTACCCTCTATTTCCACTCCCCCACTTCCGTCATTTATTATCTCAGGTGTAGGTGTTTGGAAATCTACTTTTGGTATATTTAACCGTTTTTGAAAATGAGGATTTTCTGCATTAATTTTTGCATCCACTATTGCACTTGTAGTTTCTATTCTTGGAATAACGACATCATATTCTCCATTAGGTAATATATGGTAAGTCTCTGAAGCTGTATAAATAAGCGCACCTGCGCTATCATAAAAATCCACCTTTACAGGACTACTACCAACTGCAATATCTAAATTAGGATTCTTAATTACCGCCCTAGCTGAATATATATTGTTTGTTATCCGAAATAATTCAACCGGTGAAATCGTTAAAGGTGAAGCAAGCACAGTACTAGGTTTTGCGCTTAGCCTCAAAGACTTATATACAGTGTCAAAATACACAATTGATATATACTTAGATAATACGAATGCAGGTACTATGCCTATCAAAAACACTAAAAAAAGAATCCTGCCCCACTTAGTAAACTGCATAAAGGCATAACCAGTCTCATAAACTGATTTCTCTACCTGATATTTCGCTTTTTCTTTTATCAAAGATTCCATATATCCAAAGTATACCAAACTTCTCATGAATTTCACTCATTTACATTGTCACACCCACTACTCATTACTTGATGGCCTGAGCAAACCTGAACCCTTAGTGGAAAAAGCAAAAAACCTTGGCATGACCGCACTCAGCATAACAGACCACGGTGTACTTTATGGAGCTGTCGAATTTTACAACTTATGCCACGAGGCAGGCATAAAACCAATAATTGGAATGGAAAGTTATGTGGCCCCTCGCACCCGATTCGACAAAGAAGGAAAAATCGATAGCGACTACTATCACCTAACCCTACTAGCCAAAAATTATGAAGGTTATCAAAACCTACTCATGCTTGCCACTCTCTCACACACCGAGGGTTTTTACTATAAACCCAGAGTAGACAAAGAGTTACTACAAAAATACCACGAGGGAATTATTGCTCTTTCAGGTTGCCCAAGAGGTGAAATAGGTAGGAAATTGCAGGCAAGCACAAAAGAAGGAGAAAAAGCCTTAGAAGAATATTTAAATATTTTTGGTAAGGAAAACTTTTATATAGAACTGCAACGCACAAGCGCAAATCCCGATCCGGAGTTGGCAAAAATATTTGATTCAATGGCCGAGTTAGCCAAAAGAAAAAATATACCCGTTGTCGCAACTCAAGACTCTCACTATATAGATAAAGAAGACGCAGAAGCTCAGGACATTATGGTCTGTATCGGAATAGGAAAAACAGTAAACGACCCAAACAGACTGGACATGCGTCAACACGACCTGTCACTTAGGTCACCACAGGAAATGACAGAACTTTTTAAAGATATCCCTGAAGCTATCGAGAACAGTAATAAGATTGCTGATATGTGCAATCTTGAAATCCCAATAAATCAAAGATACTTCCCTAAAGTTAGGCTCCCAGAAGGGAAAAGCGCGGAGGAACATCTCACTGATACAGTTCACGAAAAATCTTTCGCCAAATATGGCGCAGCTGGAACTATACCCCAAGAAATACTTACGAGAATCGATTACGAACTAGATATCATATGCAAAAAAGGTTTCGCTCCATATTTCTTGATGGTAGCAGATATTGTTCATGGTTCACATCAAATAGGTGCAATCACTAACACTAGGGGATCCGCAGCCGGTAGCATAGTCGGTTACATACTCGAAATCACCAACGTAGACCCACTATATTATGAGCTTCCTTTCGAACGCTTTTTAACCATGCACCGCCCTACCCCTCCCGATATTGACCTCGATATTTCTGACGTAAAAAGAGACGAGGCGATTGCATACATTACAGAAAGTTATGGTAAGGACAAAGTTGCTCAAATTATTACATTTGGAACCATGATGGCTAGAGCAGCAGTCAGAGATGTTGGTAGAGCACTAGGTGTCGCATACGGAAAATGCGACCGTATAGCCAAAATGATACCAATCGGCAAACAAGGTTTCCATATGACACTAGACAAAGCAATCGAAATGTCGGCCGAGCTAAAAGAAGTTTATAAAAGAGATCCCGAAACTACCAAAATAATCGACATCGCAAGGCGGTTAGAAGGTTGCTGCAGACACGCCTCTATCCACGCCGCTGGGATTATCATTACTCCGGTTCCTCTTACTGACATAGTTCCTCTCCAAAAAGAACCTGACGGAGAAAGGATGATTACCCAATACGATATGTATTCGCTCGATGTGAACGCTAAAGGCAACGCTATCGGTGCGATTAAAATGGATTTACTCGGGATTAGAAACCTTAGTATTCTAGAGCTTGCTGTTAATTTAGTAGAAAAGAGACATGGAAAAAAAATAGATATCTATAATCTCCCCCACCCAGACAAAGCTACCTTTGAATTACTTTCAAAAGGCTTAACCTTCGGTGTCTTTCAACTTGGCTCAGGTGGAATGACCCGCTATTTAAAAGAACTTAGACCTTCCAATATTTTCGATCTTTCTGCCATGATTGCGTTATATCGTCCAGGACCCCTCCAATTCATTCCGCAATTCATAGCAAGAAAACATGATCCTAATCTTATTACTTATTTAGACCCTTCTTTGGAAAAAATACTCCAAAGAACTTATGGTATTTTAGTTTACCAAGACGACCTGTTAACCATCGCCCATGACCTCGCAGGTTACACTTGGGAAGAAGTAGATAAGTTCAGAAAAGCAGTAGGAAAAAAAGACGTGGAAGTTATGGCGAAAGAGAGAGGTAAATTTATAGATGGTTGTGTAAAAACCGTAGGGTGGAGTAAAAATAAGGCGGAAGAAGTATGGGCGTGGATAGAACCTTTTGCTGCATATGGTTTCAATAAAAGCCATTCTGCAAGCTACGCTGTAGTTTCTTATCAGACTGCTTACATGAAAGCTAATTTTCCTGTTGAATTTATGGCTTCTGTTATGACCTGTGAAAGTGGCAATGAAGATAAAATTTATGCCGCAGTAGAAGAATGTAAGAATTTAAAAATTACAGTGCTCCCACCAGACGTAAATGAATCCTTCGGAGATTTTACAGTAGTAGATGAACACACTATTCGTTTTGGTCTAAATGCTATAAAAAACTTAGGTAGCGATGTCGTAGAACAAATTATTAAGTTAAGATCAGAAACAAAGGAAAAAGTCCCATTTAAAACTCTCGAAGATTTTCTAATCAAATGCCATACCAAAAATTTAAATAAAAAATCATACGAAGCGTTGGTAAAAGGAGGTGCATTAGATAGATTTGGCGAGAGAGGAAACCTAATTTTCAACACAGAGCGAGTCCTAGATTTTCTAAGAGAGCATTTTAAAATTAAAACAGATGGACAGAATTCTTTATTCGGTAAATCTTTTCAAATTGGAAAGCTCAAACTAGAACCCTCAGGGGAAATATCCGAGCAAGAGAAACTCACCTGGGAAAAGGAACACCTGGGAATGTACGTTACTTCACATCCTCTAAAAAATTATAAAAAAGTTTTAAGCAATTTCGGTTCCATAAACGCACTACAGGATGCACCTCTAGGGGCAAGTGTCCATCTGGGTGGCATGATTTCAAAAATGAAAAAAATGTTGACCAAAAAGAATGACCCCATGGCAATCTTCACTCTCGAAGACTTATCCGGAAGTATGGAAGTCATAGTTTTTCCAAAAACAATGGCTCAAGTTGTAACAATACTCGAAGTAGACAGAGTAATTGAGTTAACCGGAAAACTTAACGACAAAGATGAGGAACTTAAAATAATCGCAGATTCGATAAAGATCCTCCCCAGTGATGAAATTTACCAGATGGCTTTAAGCGAAATGGAAAAAGAAAAACAAGTCCATATCCACATCTCCAAAAACGGAACCAAAGATACTCTAAATTCTATAAAAGAAATACTTACCAAATTCCCTGGCAACGCTGAGGTTGTATTAGATATCACAACCGACGAAGGAATAAAAAAAATTAAAACCCACACTAGAGTTTCAATTTCTATGGATCTAATAGATCAATTAACCGCAATAAAAGAAGTTAGCATGGTTGGGGAAAAATAGGCTATAAACCTTGACATAATTTAAAAAAAGTTTAATATAATGGGGCTAGAACGGCATAACCTTTTCTGTGGATTCACTGAATAGGTTTCCCAATAGCCCTGTATAACACATTAAAAAAATAGGTTTTACAAGTGGTTTCCTAGTAGTAAAAAATTCTTTTTTTATTGCCAGGAAACCACTTGCCGAAAAAGCTTCGGTAAGCGCAACCCGCACACAAGTGCAGGCATCCCGGTTGCACAAACAACCCAAAGACAGGTTTCCTTGCTATGGAAGAGTGTAAGTTTGTACTATAGCAAGTCTTTGGGTAAATAAACTATTTTCTCTAGAACGCGCTAAGATTTACACGTTCTAGGATTACGGAGTCTGCTGCCCCCCCCTATTCGGTCAAGCAAGACTCCTGCTAGAGGAGCGGTAGCCAATTGAACCCAAAGCCCCTGGTTCAACTACTACTCCTCTGGGGCATTTTCGAAAAATCGGCGTCAGTTGAGATTAGGCATTTCCGCTTGCCCCAAGCAGCCGCTCAAATTGGCGTAACCATTAACCTATAAATGTGATCACAGGAAAAGCCGACTCGAAATATTTCGGGCCGGCTTTTTCTCTTGTTTGACTTCCTTCGGTCAAACTTTTAATATTCTAATATACCTATCACAAAGACCCGACTACCACTCGGCGAGCGATTACAAATTTAATAAAATAGTTATCTGGGTTGGAACCGTCTGGCAAACAACTAGACCCCAGAATTTATCTACCAAACTTTTGGTAAATAAATTCTGGGTTTTAATTTTTATTAACTTCTAAAATTAAACTATGCAAAACGAAATACTCCAACATAAAAGACACTCCCTGGCCCACCTACTTGCTGCAGCCGTAATGGAGTTATGGCCCAATACCAAACGCGCCATCGGTCCAGCTATCGACAACGGATTTTATTTTGACTTCGAATTCCCTGAACCGATAAACGAAAAAGATTTAGAAAGAATCGAGAAGAAAATGAGAGAAATATCTAAAAGTTGGACAACATTTGAAAGACACGAACTTACAGCTGAAGAAGCCAAAAAAGAGTACCCAGATAATCCATACAAGCACGAACTTATTAACGAATTTACAAAGAACGGTGAAAGCGTAAGTTTCTATAAATCCGGTAACTACTGGGACCTTTGCAAGGGTGGCCACACTGATAACTTCAAAGACATAGTACCCAGCAGTTGGAAACTAGATAAAATTACCGGAGCTTACTGGCGAGGCAATGCTGAAAACCCGATGCTCACTCGTATTTACGGATTAGCATTTGAAACCAAAGCAGAATTAGATGAATACATAAAAATGCTCGAGGAAGCAAAAAAAAGAGACCATAAAAAACTAGGCCCCGCCCTAGACCTTTTCACTTTCTCAGAATTGGTTGGTCCTGGCCTCCCGCTTTGGACACCTAAAGGCACTCTAGTAAGAAGCTTACTGGATGACTACGTATGGTCACTCAGAAAAGCCAAGGGTTACGAAAAAGTAGAAATCCCTCACATCACCAAAAAAGATCTCTATGAAACCAGCGGTCACTGGGATAAATTTAAAGACGAACTATTTCGCATTACCACAAGAGAGGGTCACGAGTTCGCAATGAAGCCGATGAACTGTCCTCATCACACCCAAATTTACGCAAGAAAACCGCATTCATATAAACAACTTCCCGTAAGGTACGCCAACACCACGGTTTGCTACAGAGACGAGCAAACAGGTGAACTTTCTGGACTTTCCCGGGTACGAGCATTCGCTCAAGACGATGCACACGTTTTCTGCAGAAGCTCACAAGTAAAACAGGAAATGGAAGCAGTATGGGATATTATAGAGAGTTTCTACACGAGCTTTGGGTTCAAATTGGAAGTCCGACTTTCTTTCCACGACCCAGAACAAAAAGAAAAATACTTAGGTACAAGTGAAAACTGGGAATTCGCCGAAGCACAACTTAAAGAACTTGTTGAAGAAAGAAAAACGGACGCCGAAATCGTACCCGGTGAAGCCGCTTTTTACGGACCAAAAATAGACTTCCTCGCACACGACTCCATAGGCAGACGCTGGCAGGTCGCAACCATACAAATGGATATGAATATGCCTCAGCGCTTTAACTTAAACTGTATAAACGAAGAAGGCAAAGACGAGCAAGTCGTAATGATCCATGCCGCTATTATGGGTTCTATAGAAAGATTCCTTTCTATATTTATAGAGCACTCTGCTGGGAACTTCCCCCTCTGGCTCTCCCCTGTTCAAGTTGCCATTCTTCCCATTTCCGACAAATTCAATGACTACGCTAACAAAATAAAAAAAGAACTTGAAGATAACATACCAAGTCTCCGAATAGAGATAGATGACCGAAGTGAATCGGTTGGCAAAAAAATCCGCGAAGCTTCAATGTCAAAAATTCCTTATCAAATAATAGTCGGTGAAAAAGAAGAGCAAGACAATAACCTATCGGTAAGAGCAAGAACCGGCGAAGATCTTGGAACAAAAGAAATATCCAACTTTACTGCACAATTGAAAACTGAAATAGAGAATAAAAACCCGTAACCCAAAAAACCGCCGGTCTTAATCTGGCGGTTTTTTAATCTTGCGCAATGCGTACATATACTATATAGTCTCGTATTACATCGATTTAAATTTTCCCTATTCGCGAAGCGAGGGGGTACTTTAAATGGAGGAAGTTAATATGTACGTTCACAAATACGAGAAAGTTGAATCAGCTCAATTTCCCTGGGGTAACAACAAAGGGCTTATAGAAAGCATACTGGTTTTTACAGCATTTAGACACAATGACATAAATCCCCAATTCCATGTAGTTGTTCACCGGTTTGATAACCGTGAGGTTTCATACCAAGTAAACGACGGCTATGTATTCGGGAGCTACCCCACTTACACTGACATTCCTGTGAACTACGCGATTTGTATCTACGAACAGCCCAATAATTCAAAATCAGCCTTACTAATTAAAAACGCTCTAATTGGGACAAAAGAATTAGTTAGAATTAACTGTAATGACACCGGCGAGTTCAAAAAACTAGGCATCTCAGACCTAATACAGAAAATCCAAGAATTCTGTGTCGAAGCCAGCCATCTTGAACAACAACGCTTCGAGGAAGAAGTGGTAGTGCTTCGAGCGGGATATGAACTAACTGGCGCGGTCAGCGAATCAAATACCCCTAGGGCCGGATTCTTAAAAGAATTTTTCTCTAAGTTCATTTCTTAAATAAACCAAAAAGGTCTTTTTTATTTGTAATACTTTTTCCTTTTGAGTTCTTTTGGTAAGAAATCACTCTGTGAATACATCTCATATCCATTTCCATACCCTAACTCCTTCATTAATTTTGTAGGTGCATTTCGAATTTCTAAAGGTATCTCTAAATTCCCCAACCTAACTGCATCCATTTTAGCCTCCATAATCGCGTCGTAAACCGCACGGCTCTTCGGGGCAAGAGCAAGATAAGTAACCCCCTCCGCCAAGGTTATTGAGCATTCAGGGTATCCAATTATCTGACATGCCTGAAAAACCGCATTAGCTACCTGAAGAGCTTGTGGATCTTCCATTCCAATGTCTTCAGATGCGAAAATAATCATCCTTCTCGCAATAAAAAGCGGATCCTCATGAGCTTCGGTCATTCTTGCTAAGTAATAAAGCGCAGCATCAACTTGACTAGCACGCATACTTTTTATAAAAGCCGAAATAGTATTGTAATGCTCCTCTCCATTTTTATCGTAACGAAGCACACTGGACTGCATGCTTTTTTTGAGTGTCTCCAGGGTCACTCTCGGATACAATTTACCAACATTTTCTAAAATTCCGATTGCTTGCCTCGCATCCCCTCCCGATTGTCCCAACAGCAAGTTCATCGCGTCTTCATCTACCGGTATCTCTGTATTTAAAATAATTTTTCGTAGCGAATCCGAATCTAAAGCTTTCAAAGTAAAAACCCTACATCTCGATAACAAAGCCGGAACAACCTCAAAGCTAGGATTTTCTGTCGTTGCGCCTATTAAATATATTTGCCCTGACTCAACAAAAGGTAATAAAAAATCTTGCTGAGCTTTATTAAACCTGTGAATTTCGTCTAAAAATAATATTTTTGTCTTACCTAAAAAAGTCGGGAGTTCTAATATTTGTCTAACCTGATCTTTTCCAGCCGAAACAGCCGAAAGTGTAAACATCTCTGCCCCAACAGAATTAGCATATATCTTCGCTAGAGTTGTCTTACCCGTACCAGGAGGTCCCCATAGAATAAAACTAAAAATATGCTTTTCTAATATAGCCTTACGAATTGGTCCATCCTCACCCACCAAATGCTCCTGTCCATAATATTTATCTAAACCTAATGGTCTAATTCTATTTGCTAATGGTTCCATAAGCACAAATTAACTAAATTATCATACTAGGCTCTAAATAGGTATACCTTTGTACACCTAAATATACCATACTCCTAATATAAAAAACATAGCACTTTTCCACATGCTATGTTAAATCATCGTAATAATCTTGAGCCGCTTTTTTTAGATCATCGATCCCTGTTGGGCCATCACCTTTCCCACCAACGAAAAACGGACCCGGAGTTTTTCTGATACCCAATGCGGTCGATTTCTTTTTAGAACTTTCCTTCTTCTCCAATTTAGGATCACCAGCTACTACCTCTACTATCTCTTGAAACAAAGACCCACATGGGAAAAAATGAATATCAACCTCGGTAAACATAAAAGGATTATCGGGTGGTGGCTCCAAAACAATTTCATATTCAGGGATATTCGAAAATGATAGATTGAAAATTCTCGCTTTTACCTTCTGAAGTTTTGAATACATGCACAAGGCTTTCCTTATTCTAGCATCCAAGTGAATATAAACCCCAAATCCTTCCCTATTAGAAAAATTTTCCTCCGTATTTTTTTTGCAAGGGACAATTAATTTTATTGTTTTATTATTTACCAATGTCTCCACCACACGAAACATTCTGGGTTTTCTTTTTGTATTTTTTTGATCCTGCATTGCGTCCTCCTCGCAAACTTGTGAGAATCCATAATACTCGTCGGAAAACTTACAACAATTCTAGGGTATCTATTTTTCAAAGAAAAAACAATAGCTAGAATATTAAATACTAATAAAAAAAGGCGGATCAAAACTTCCACCTTGCTGGTATAACCAGAATACCACTTTCTGTCTTTATGGGTACGGGTACTGGTCGTTTTCCAGACTGCAGGCG
This sequence comes from uncultured Candidatus Saccharibacteria bacterium, assembly GCA_964384035.1. Taxonomy (GTDB): domain Bacteria; phylum Patescibacteriota; class Doudnabacteria; order UBA920; family UBA920; genus CAYLIB01. The sequence continues at coordinate 73,135 of CAYLIB010000007.1, read as the reverse complement.
AACAATCGCCTCATCAAAATCCAGCGTACCATCAGGGTAATATCCACCACCCAGGACTGTCCCTGGTGGTACACATACCCCCTCACCAAGAATTACCTTTTTCAGAACAGAACCTGCCCCTATCTGGCAATTTCTTAGAGTTACCACCGTTTCCAGAGTGCTTTTATCAAAGACTCTTGTACCCGGACTCAAAACAGAATTATAAAGCTCAGTTTCTTGGGCCAAAATCACACCAGCTCCAAGTAAACTAGCCTCACAAATAGCAGCGTCCAGCTTCACGGGACCAGGATAAACATTCCCAGGCACTCCTCGGTAAATCGGCCATTTGTCATTATACAAATTGAAATGCCTTCCTCCTTTCACTGCTAGTAATTTTTGTACTTCAAGATAAGTCTCATGAGTTCCGGCATCAAACCAGAAACCCTGCTGGAATTCAGCAGAATTATCAATAACATTACTAGTAATATCATAGCCAAGCACTTCCTTCTGCCCTATCAACCACCGTATGCCGGTATTACTCAAGTTTGGCCCAGGATCAGCATCGGCTATATGAGCTATCATCTCAATGTATGCTTGCTTGTCCATGCAGTAAATTGCAGTATTCGCACAAGTTTGTGCAGGATCAAGCGAATCAGGGTATGGATTGTCTGGTTTCTCAGCCATAGACTCAACCAGACCATTCTCTGACATCTTTACTACTCCCAATTTTTTCCTTGCTTCCTCAATCCCAACTTTCTTATACACCAACGCAGCATGAGCACCCACTTTGAACATTTCATCAAAAACTTGTTCAAAATCCAACGCCCAAATCTGATCCGCGTTGAGCAAAATAACATAATCAATTCCATCTAACTCCAAAAACTCATGCACCCTTCTAAGCGCATGCTGGTCAGACAAAAACTGATCTTGTTGATAGAAAGGCATGCGGACTGAACCGAACTCCCCTCTACCCGATGCAAAAATTGCTGGATAAGAATTTACATGTTCAGTAATCACATGTGGTAAATGCTGAGCGATCAGCACTATTTTACCAAACCCAGAATTCAACAAGGAAGATATTGGAAAATCAAGCATTACATAGTCTGCCCCAACGGGCACAGCGGGCTTAGGGACGCTAGCTGTTATAGGCCAAAGCCTGTTACCCTCTCCACCACCAATAATAATCCCAAGTGTATTCTTGAAATTCGGTTTCGGTCTTTTCATATTTCCTCCAGAAAAAATTCGACAAAAACTTAATAGCGCTAACCTAAGTTAGCGCCGGTGACAATTATATACACTTTTACATTTCCTGTAAACTAACCGATTATCTCTTTTAGCCACTCCCACCTATGCGGAAGTTTAATCGCATGATCTTTCGCAAACCAAGCAACATCTAATAACTCATTATTCAAACCTATCAAATCGCCTCCTACTATCCTTACTTCAAATAAATGAATATCAATCTGTTTATCATTTTCAGAAAAAGGACCTTTGTACTCCAACCCACTTACAGTCCGAATAAGCAATGGTTTTACAATTTCCACTTCGTAACCAGTTTCTTCCTTGGTCTCTCTTACACAAGCAATATCAGGTGTCTCACCAGGATCTACATGCCCACCAGGAAAACACCACAAGCCATAAGGCTGTCTCCCCCCTTCTTGGACAAGTAGAACCCTCCCGTCTCTCTCCAAATAAGCAAAACTTACTGGTACATTACCTGACATATTCTTTAAACCCCTTCTTGTCTAACCTCGTTTGTTTTCTTAAATTTAACACTAAACACCGGCTCATACGGATTTTTGTCTTCATCCTCTACACTCACAGTTTCACCAGACATTAACTTATTAATGGCTAAGTCAGCTAGCAATTCTTTATCTGCCTGCACATCCTTTTTTAAAGCCTCTAATTTTGCTAAATCATTTCCCAATTCAGCCTTAACCTCTTCCTCAATTTGCTGTTTTCTAAGCTTAAAACCACGCAGTTTCTCTAAAACATCTCGATATTCCGAAGAGGACTCGAGTGAATCCTTGTACATATTAGTTATTTGTTTCTGTTCACGCTTAGTCGCGCGCATTCTTTGAAAAACGTCTTGTAAATTTTGCATCTAAATATGATTTGTTTTTACTCTTAATACTGAGTGTTAATACAAAGAAAATTATAGCACATACTTGACGCATTCATCATAAAAAAGGCATAATCTTTAATCTTGTACGGCAAAATCAAACATGAGGAACCCCCGATGAAATCAAAATGGTTTATTGTAATGTGTTTACTTTTATGCGCTCTTGCCCCACAAATTAGCGCACGCCCCAAATTAACTGCTAGACAAAAAATTCAAAAACTAGAGAAAAAACTCACTCTCGCGTACAACAAAATCAGATTTCTAGAAAACAGAATCGATCAGTTAACATTAAAGGAAACCGAGCTTGAAACCCAGTTAATGGGTATAAAAAGCAATCAAGATCCTTTTCAGAAAAAACATACGCTAAATGACCTGGAAGAATCCGTATACTTCTTAGAAGTTCAGGCTAAAAGATTAATAATCTTGGGGATTCTACTTTATCTCACATGCGGGTTTACATTCTTCTATACTTGGCGTAAATCTATTTTAAACAATCAAAAAAAACAACAAGTACATTGACTACTTGTTTTTTTATTTTCTGTATCTTAAGTAAGAATCCTAGGTCCACTTTTTGTTATAGCAATTGTGTGTTCAAAATGCGCGGCCCTACCCCCATCATCTGTTCTAATCGTCCATCCATCCCTATCTACGTAAATCCTCGGACTCTTTTCGCACACCATTGGTTCAATAGCTAAAACCATACCCTCGAATAACTCGGGTCCCGTTCCTGGACGTCCATAACAGGGCACAGCAGGGTCTTCATGAACCTGATAACCCACACCATGACCAACTAGCTCTCTTACCACCGTAAACCCTGAGTGTTTTGCAGTTTCAAATATGACAGCAGAGATATCACCAATTCTATTACCCACTCTAGCCTTATCAATCGCTTTGTTAAGTGCCTCCTGTGTGGTTAATACCAACTCTTTGACACGATCTTTCACTTTCCCAACCATTACAGTAATCGCCGTATCCGTATATAACCCTTTATATTCCATACCAATATCTAAACCCAATATATCACCTTCCTTCAAAATCACTTTTTCAGATGGGATACCATGCACCACAACATCATTTAAAGAAGTACATAACGCTGCTGGAAATGGATTATTTCGTGGCCCATAACCCAAAAAACTCGGCCTACCCCCACAGGATTCTATTTCTTTCCAAGCAATCTTATTTAACTCATAAGTAGAAATTCCAGGGATAGATTTCTCAGAAAGCATACTTAAAATATCCCTCATTATCTTTCCACCCTCTCCGATAATATTTATCTCCTCTGAAGTTTTAATAAACCCTTGCTTGTCTGGCATACAAAATAATACCTCTAAAGTTATTTAGAGGTATTTTTAACTTTCTCTAAATATTTATCAATAGTCAAAAAAATACGTAGCTTTACTTCAGACTTATTACCTAAACCACTTACCTTTTTATATTGGTACTGTTGTTTAAAAAAATCGATAACCTGAGAGACATTTTTCCTATAGTATGCCACTCTATTTTTCAACGCCTCGACAGAATCATCTGCTCTTTTCCCAAACTTACCTTCAAAATATCCAACTCTTTTATGCATCCGGGTTATAGTTTCCTTGGTAGGGATACTCAAATAAATTACTATGGGATTACTTCTGCCTTGCTCTCTGAGTAATTTACTTACAAGCTTAGCCTCACCAAGCATTTTGGGATGGCCATCAAATAATATCCCCTTTTCCTTTGGGCACTCACTAATTTTATCTTTCAATATTTGTCTTACAATTTGAGTAGGAGACAAATTACCCTTATCTGTGTTCTGTTTTAACACCTCATCTACCTGCTTATCTTTTGACCTAAGAACAGTCAGCTCTTTGCCCATGTCAAAATCATACAGGTCATACTTTCTAGTTAAAAAACTAGCTTGAGTAGCTTTTCCTGCTGCCGGATCACCAATCAGTATTATGTTAATTGGATTCTTTGTCTTCTCTTCCTTCAAGTGCGTAATTTATTTGTTCAGTAACCATATCGACTTCAGGCGAACCGTCAATCGTAATAAAAGTAGTCCTCTCTCTCAGATAATCCAATACCGGGACCGTTTGATTCTCATACATAGACAACCGCATTTCTATACTCTCTTTATTATCATCCACACGACCTTCTTTCTCTGCTCTGAGTAACAATCTCTTGATTGATTCTTCCTTAGGTAAATCTATAAAGATAGTCACCATTTTCTGCTTATTGCTTTTCTCCAAAAAGGACAACAAATGCACAGCCTGTCCCAACTGCCTAGGTACACCATCGAACACCAAACCTTTCTCATTCATTAAACCTGGGAGTTTCTCATCCAATATTTCTAAAATTACTTGATCAGGAACCAAAATACCTGCATCAAGCAACACTTTTATCTTTTTACCCAATACGGAATCTTCTTTCCCAATCTCTCTCAGAATTCCACCCATCTCCCAAAAATAAAAACCAAGCTTCGTGGCTAGCAGCCGAGCTTGCGTCCCCTTCCCACTCCCTTGAGGTCCTATAAAAAAAATCACATCAAACTTCATCTCCCCGATAATAAGCCATCCCCCCATTTTTTGCAACACTTATCTCTCCTGAAAAAAGTACGCATTGCAGATTTTGGTTCAGATTGCACGATCTTTTTCGATTTTTTTACGCAAGCGTCCGTGACGGGACGATGGAGTAAAAAAATCCAAAAAATCGTGCGAGCTGGAGCAAAATGTGCGATGCCATAGCCACAAAACACAAAACCAAAGGAAAAGGCTGCATGTGGGGTTCATGCAGCCAAAGTATTGTGTGTGTACTTATGTTGAGCACAATTTTTTTCTTATTGTCGATTACGAGATCAGGTCACGACCCCCTTCAGCCGTACTCAGATCGCGAAAGAAATAACCAAGGATTGGACTCCTCGCGCAGTATTCCCTCACACTGGCCCAAATCCTGCTTGTTGCTGGCTCATCTCTGGTAATCCGGTAAGTATCCTCAGTTTTCAGGTACGCCTTTCTGTCACGCACCCACGAACGCCATAGAGCTAAATCGTTCTGGACTTGTGGGTCACTCTCACGAGTAGCGGCGTGGTATGCCATAGCAGCTTCCAGGAAGTCTGCTTCGGTGTAGTCAAGGTAGGCATCGTTTACTGCAAACCAGGCCCTAGGATAAGGATCGACATCGCTTGCTTCCCGCATAACATATGCACCCGCCGTATAGTCACTCACAGTTCCATTCTCCTTAAGGTAATCATGAACTCGATCATTAACCTTCAAAGGATTTGTATCTGGGGTTAGCCCATCTGAGGTTTGGGCCTCAGGTTTCTCGATTCTGTCTTTGGACTTGATCTCGTCCGAAATGAACTTGTAGAAGCAACTTTTGGGGTTGCTCAGGAATTCAGGGTTAGTTTCGACGCGGTTCTTGCGGGCAATCAGGAGCATCATCTCACGAGCCATTTTAGCAAACACGAGATTTGCAGTCTTTAAAGTCTCGAAGTCGCTTTCAAGCGAGCCACTCGCAACCAGAGTCTGGTTGCCGTCAAAGGATTCTTTCCAGGCGCGAAATGTAACGCGCACTGGGGTGAACTGGACAGGCTTCTTCTTCTCGGTAGCAAAACCAGTAGCCTTGCGAAACTCAGTCATAACTTTCTTCGCGGTAGGCAGATCCTTCTTACGACCAAATCTCTTGGATTTCTCAGGGAAACCAAGATACAAGCACAGATCATAAGGACGCATCATCCCTAACTCTTCATCAGCCTTACCGACATTAAAGACTTCAGGGTATTCGGTCTCCAACCAAGAAATAAATTCAGGGTTGGACTGCGATCTGGTAAGCGAGAATTCTTTACCTGTTTCCAAGTCGAATTCCACGAAAGTCGTTTCGGTACTCGGCGCATACGGCGTCTTATAGCGACGTCCGCTAGGCGTAATACCAGGATTCGAATTCGGTGAATAAACTTTACCGCGCTTACTCTGCGCCACATTCACCAAGTGGTTCGCGAGCATTTGATTGTTTCTGAACACTTCATCGTATATAAAATAAAACGACTCATGTTCCAAATCAAATTCTTGCTGTTTCCTATTTACCGAGTTAATAAAACCAGGTCCAAATTTCCGGACCAAGGAATAACCGGCAACAGAAAGCCCACCAATAACCACAGATGCAGGCACAGCAACCCGTGGCCACGGCAAACTTTTAAATGCCTGCCAAGCATCAATAGCTTGCTGCGATGCACCGACAGGATCAACCAAAAGAAATAATTCATTGCTCAACATTTCAAAACCTCCGTAAAACTCTATTCTATCTTTGTTTTTGATGACTACTTTTTGCTAGATAAACTCTTTAGCGTCCTAAAAAGCCCTCTAACACGTCCACGCAAGCTTATCCGTGAACGTTATAAACCTTTGAAATCTTGAAGTTAAACCACAAAAATTGCCTTTTGGCACCTTTCTGTTAACGGCCAAACCTAAAAAAGACTTCCGCTGACTATACCTAGTATGGAAAGAATTGTCAAATAATTACTCCAGTATAAATATTCGATACTTATTGACAGAAACCCAAATTTTCCGTATTATCACAAATTCAATTTAACACTTGAGGAGGTAACAATAATGTTTTCAAAACTTCGACTTTTTTCGCTAATTTTAATGCTGGCAACCACACTTCAAATTGCACTTACTTCACCCAGCATCATCACAAACCAAGTCGATATGATTTACATGCACTACCAAGCAGAGAAGGAAAAGTCTCTCATTGCTGAATTAAGAAAAAAAGAGAAAGAAAGAGCAGAACAGGAAAGAATCTCTACTGACCAGACAAAACCCATTCTACTACCCTCACCATCGCCTACCCCCATAACAGCAACCTTATCTATAAACTTCCCCATTACTTCTAGTAGCTTGGAAAATACCTTCGTCGGCGACCTAATCTCTCGTATTCCATCTGATAAAATCAGCCACTGCGAAGGGATTACCAATTTCACCCTAAATGGATCACAATACGAAGCCTTCCCTTCTGACGAGAATACAATCCTCAGAAGAAAGCGATTCGAACACAATCCTGAATACGAAACTTTAATAATATCTGGTGAAGGAAAAATTCTTAAACGTATTAAGTTTGAGACTAACCCTGAAACTCCTGTTAGCGTCACTATATTCAGTCCAAGAAAAAAAGGTGAGCCACCTCAAGTGAATACATCTTTTAACTCTCAATTCTCCTATGTAGGATTTAGGGTAAAAATTTCCGAACCACGAAAAATCTTCCTAAACTACTCTGGTATTGAAATTACAAGTTTCCTATTGGATGATATCGAAAGCTGGCTTTTGGAAAAATCCATGCCTAACATATGGGAAACAAGCCCAAATCCAACTATCAAAGAAAATAAAAAACGCAGATAAAAAATCTGCGATATTTTTTTGAAAAAAAATTAACCCTATCCAGGGATTTCTGCAGCAAGTTCTATCTCATTCCCATGAACCGACGCTGATTCCACGGCTCGAGAAGTAGCTAATATATTATCCTGCGGGAAAGCCATACCTTCATCGACTAGCATAGACCAAGAAACTATCGGGATCCCATCCGACGTCTCTTGACCTGAAAAATTCGGCTCAGAATAAAATGCTAGCTGGACATTTTCTACTTGTACCTGACTCAGCTTATCAGCGTATACATAAGCATAAACCTGAGAAAATGCTAGCTTCAAATCTCCAATCAACCAAATCAACAAATTTATCAATGGTCTAAATATTGGGGCCAAAGTTTCTAAATACAACTCATTAATTGACTGTGCCAACGAAATTTTTTCATGAATGAATTCTTGTTGTGGACTTTTCAATTTCTCAAGAACTGCAATCATCTGCTCTTCCGTGTATTGATGATCACAAATCCCACAATATAAGGAATAATATAGAATTTCACCTTTCTTATTCACGATCCGAGTTATTATCACTTGAAGATTTGGCCACAAATACTGACTCTTATGACCATAGGGACATTCAGGTTTCGACCTAGATTTCCAATATCTCACCTTACAGGCAGAACATGCCCCATTAAGCTCGTTTAAATGTATATTTACACCGCATTTACAAACTGCTTTTTCTTCCATTTTTTCCTCCATAAAATTTCCGGTCTCAAATCTCTTAAATATAGCGTTTTATGATATAATGGTCTAGTCTGAAAAATACAAGTACCTAGAGAAACAAAAAATCACAATTTTCGTGCAATCAATTTTTTTTGAAATTACACTAGCACTAATTCTAGCCGGAGCTATTGCGGTTATAGTTAGTTTTTTTAAACAACCAAGTATTCTTGCATATATACTTACTGGGCTTATCCTTGGACCACTTGGTCTCTCCAAACTTTCTGAAGGAGACTCTCTTAAAGGCTTATCTGAAATAGGTGTGACACTTTTATTATTTATGGTGGGCTTAGAGCTAGACGTAACAGAACTAAAAAAAATCGGAAAAACAGCAAGTATCGCAGGAGTCCTACAAATCCTAGTCACGACTTTACTCGGGTTTACCATAGCCAAATTCCTAGGATTTGATTCACTTAAGAGCATCTACTTAGGTCTTGCTCTCACTTTCTCTTCCACAATAATTGTAGTTAAACTGCTTTCAGAAAAAAAAGACCTACAGTCTCTATATGGAAAATTAGCTGTAGGCATATTTGTTATACAAGATATCGTAGCAATCTTTATTCTCGTATTCCTACAAGGATTAAACAGCACCGCAGGCAACTTACCTCTAAACTTTCTTTACACACTAATAAAGTTAATTTGCTTACTTTTAATAATTTACCTCCATAGTAAATTTATTTTTCCATTAGTCCTAAAAACTGTAAGCAAATCACAGGAACTTCTTCTAGTTTTTTCTCTTGCCTGGGCTCTCGGCTTTGCTGCTTTAACGGCGTTACCATTAGTGGGTTTCAACCTAGCAATTGGAGGATTTCTGGCTGGGGTAGCTCTCGCAAACACTGCAGTACACTACGAGATAAGCGCTAAGATAACCCCACTCAGAGATTTCTTTATAATGCTGTTCTTTATAGTACTTGGTTCCCAATTAATATTCAGTGGTTGGCAAAATGTTGTTATCCCAAGCATAGCTTTTTCAACTTTCGTACTTATAGGAAACCCTATAATCGTCCTTGTCATCCTTGCTCTATTAGGATTTAAGCCCAGAACTGCATTCTTTACCGGATTCACTGTCGGTCAAATTTCCGAATTCAGCTTGATCCTTGCTTCTTTAGGGCTAAGCCTTAACCATATTACCCAAAATGAACTAAGTATAATCACTTTCACAGGCATCGCTACCATTGCCGTATCTTCTTACCTAATCCTTCATACCCGTCAAATCTATGAAAAATCAAAACATTTAATTTCTTGGTTAGATTTCAAAAAAGGATCCGCAGAAAGAAACCTTAAAAGATCGGTCCTTAGAAACCACTTCATATTAATAGGCGCTCATCGACTAGGTAGTAGAGTTATCGAGTCACTCTCACATTTAAAAACAGAGTTTGTTATTATAGATTTCAATCCCGATATAGTAGAAAAACTTGAAGCTAAAGGATACAACGTTATATGTGGCGACATTACTGACCCCTACATTCAAGATTTAGCAAATATTAAAAAAGCTAAACTAATAATTTCCACCTTACCAAATATGTTCGACACGCTTTCCCTTATAGAAGCCATCGAAGCCACTAACTCAAAAGCTAAATTCATAGTCACAGCAAGAGACGAAGCCGAAGCCCTAAAACTTTACGACCACCAAGCCGACTATGTTCTACTCCCCCACTTTATCGGCGCAGATCACTTAAAACAAATTCTAGAAAATAAAAACACCAACACGAACTTAAAGAACCTAAAAGTAAGACATGTAAAACAGTTGGCTGATATAAGTTAATATGGGAAGCTAAAAAACACCTGTTATACTACACAGGTGTTTTTCAAAACTGCGAATTGTATGATATAATCATACAAAGTAATATAATGACACTTCGTAATTAATCCAATATTTTATGAACTACTTAAAATCTTTACCCAAAAGCTCTAAACATAAAAAAAAGAAAGTTAGCCTTACCACATCACGTGTAGAAATTGAAGACCCTACAGAAAGCGCAGAGGACCCACGGGACCCATGGAGAATTTTTAGAATTATGACAGAGTTTGTAATGGGTTTTGACTTCCTAAAACAATTCACCAAAGCCGCTACCATCTTCGGCTCAGCCAGATTCGACGAAAGCCACCCCTCATACAAAGAAACTCAAAAACTTGCTTCCATGCTTAGCAAAGAAGGTTTTGCCATCATGACAGGTGGAGGACCTGGTATTATGGAAGCCGCTAACCGCGGCGCAAACGATGCCGGTGGGCACTCCGTTGGCATCTCCATAAAAATCCCAACCGAACAGGGCACCAACCAATACGCAAACAAGTCCACAGAATACAAATACTTTTTCACCAGGAAAGTAATGCTAGTCTACGCCTCACAAATGTACGTATTTTTTCCTGGTGGATTTGGCACACTAGATGAACTTTTTGAACTTGTAACCCTAGTAAAGACTCACAAAATCCAACCAGTGCCTATTATTCTGGTAGATAAAAAATTCTGGACTCCCCTACTAGCCTGGATAGATGAAACCTTAGTTAAGCAGTATAATACCGTTACCGAAGCCGAGACTGAGTACTACATATTAGTAGATACCCCAGAAGAAGCAATGGAAAAGATTAAAGAACTGCTAAACCACGATGATAAAACTATTCAACACCCTGGGAAGGAAATTAGAGCAACTAAACCCAATTCAAAAAAACGAAGTTAGTCTCTACACCTGCGGACCAACTGTTTACGATTTTGCTCATATTGGCAATTTACGTACTTACATCTTCGAAGACCTACTTAGAAGAACCCTCGAATACAACGGCCTAAAAGTTACCCACGCAATGAACATAACCGACGTGGGTCATTTAGTTGGCGACGGCGACGACGGTGAAGATAAAATGGAAAAAGGTGCTAAAAGAGAAGGCAAACACCCTCTTGAGATAGCCAAGTTCTACGAAAGTAAATTTTTCGAAGACGCTAGTAAATTAAACATACTTCCCCCACACAAACTCCTCCGCGCAACAGAATCTATAACCGAGCAAATAGAAATAATAAAACTCTTGGAAGAAAAAGGTTTCACTTATCAAGATGAATTCGCTATTTATTTTGACACAAGTAAGCTACAAGACTATGGAAAGCTAAGTGGGCAGAACCTAAGCGAAAAAAAAGTTGGAGCTAGGGAAGAAGTAGTAATAGACGAAAAAAAGAAAAATCCCCAAGACTTCGTGCTCTGGTTTTTCCTAAAAGGTAAATTCGAAAACCATATACTAAAATGGCCTTCCCCATGGGGCGAAGGTTTTCCCGGTTGGCACATAGAATGCTCTGCTATTAGCAAAAAACTCCTAGGTCAACCATTCGACATTCACTGTGGTGGCGTAGACCACATAGGCACCCACCACACCAACGAAATCGCCCAAAGCGAGACGGCTTTCGGTACACCTCTCTGCAATATATGGATGCATGGTGAATTCCTGCTCATAAACGGTGGTCGAATGGGTAAAAGCGAAGGCAATTTAAAAACAATAGACTCGCTTAGAGAAACCGGTTTCAACCCTCTTGTTTACCGTTACCTATGCTTAACCGCTCACTACAGAACCCAACTAAACTTCACCGAAGAAAATTTAAAAGCCAGCGAAACGGCATTAAATAGACTCTACGAGTTCACAAAAAACATTACCCCAGCAGCAGTTGGCCTAGAAGAATACGAAACCGAATTCCTAAAACTCATTAACGAAGACCTAAATCTCCCAGGAGCACTCGCCCTTACTTGGAAAATGCTTGCAACCGACCACCCAAAAGAAAATAAACTAAAAACACTACTTAAATTCGATCAAGTCTTCGGATTGTCTTTAAATAACCCACCAGTTGATGAATTTACAATCCCAGAAAAAATTGCACAGCTCTTAACACAAAGAGAAACAGCAAAAAAAGATAAAGATTTCGAAACCTCAGACAAACTAAGGCAAGAAATAGAAACCCAGGGCTGGATCTTGATGGACACCCCTGAAGGACAAAAAGTTAAGAAAAAATAACAAGTAAAGCACAAAATTTAGCACTTCTGAAGATGCTCTTATTTGGTATACCCATACCTTTCATTGTGTTAAAATACTCAAACCTATGACTACAAAATCAACACCAAATATAGATAGAATTCCCCCGCAAAACCTAGAAGCCGAAAAGTCGGTTCTTGGCTGTTTACTGCTCGACCGCGACGGTATTATAAAAATCGCCGATATCTTAATTTCAGACGACTTTTACGACCACCGCCACAAACTTATTTTCGAGGCTATATTAAGGCTCTATCAAAAAAACTCACCAATAGACATCCTTACTGTCTCTTCTGCCCTAGAGGATGTTAAGTCCCTAGACAGAGCTGGTGGCACCTCCTACATAGCTGAACTCGGCAGTGTAGTACCAAATAGCGCTCATATAGTCCACTACGCTGGCATAGTTAGAAAAAAAGGTACCCTTAGAAGACTTATTAACTCCGCTTCCGAAATAACTCATCTCGCCTACGAAGAAGAAGGCGAAGTAGAAACCATTCTCGACCAAGCTGAGCAAAAACTATACGGTGTTACCCAAAAACATCTTAAACAAAATTTTATCTCTATCTCAGATGTCCTTCACGAAACTTTTGAAAGAATAGACGAACTTCATAGAGATAAAGGCAAATTCCGCGGTCTCCCTACAGGTTACGTAGACATGGACAATATCCTTGGCGGTTTTCAAAAATCCGACCTTATTATACTCGCCGCTCGTCCAAGTATGGGTAAGACCTCTTTCGCTTTGGAAATAATTAAGAACATTTCAACGCAAGCAAAAATTCCAACTGCTATCTTCTCACTCGAAATGAGCAAAGATCAATTAGTAGACAGACTTCTTTCTTCTGAGTCAGACGTTAATCTTTGGAAAATTCGTACCGGTAATTTGAATGAAGAAGACTTTGAAAAAATTGGTGTTGCTATGGGGCGTCTCGGAGAAGCCCAAATATTCATCGACGACGCTGCTGGTAGCAATATTATGGAAGTAAGAACCAAAGCTCGTAGATTACAACAGGAACATGGTATAGGAATGGTAGTTATCGACTACCTTCAACTCATGTCAGGCCACAATACCGACAACCGCGTACAAGAAGTTAGCGAAATTTCCAGATCTCTTAAAATACTCGCTCGTGAACTTAATGTTCCAGTCTTAGCTTTATCTCAGTTATCTCGAAGCGTTGAACAACGCCCAGACAAAGTACCACAACTTTCAGACCTTAGAGAATCTGGTTCTATAGAACAAGATGCAGACGTAGTCATGTTTATTTATCGAGAAGATATGTATAAAGGCGCAGATAGCAAACGTCCTCATATTGCTGAAATACACATTAAAAAACATCGTAACGGTCCTACCGGACAAGTAGACTTATACTTCGACAACGAAAAAACAGCTTTCAAAAACCTCGCTAAACAATTCGACACGCGTCCTCAAACAGTTATGCAAGCAGTAAATAGCACCGAAGAAGACTTTAGTTAATTAGAATGAAGAATATAGAATAACAAATGTCGAAGACTCATAAATAATCACTCCCATTCTCTATTCGTCATTCGTAATTCACCCCCATGCAACTCCCAAAATCTCTCGAAAAACTAATAACGGAATTCAGCAAACTTCCTGGGATCGGCCCAAAGTCCGCCCAGCGACTTGCTTTTTATATGCTTAAAAGGGATTTATATGAAGTAAACCAACTATCCGAAGCGGTAAAAAATGTAAGAAACGATGTCACCTTCTGCTCACTTTGCCACAACATGGACGACGCAAACCCATGCAATACATGTACAGACCAAAACCGAAATAAAACCATAATCTGTATCGTAGAAGAACCCATGGATGCTTTAGCACTCGATAAAACAGGTGCCTATAAAGGCTTATTCCACATCCTTGGCGGAGTATTAAACCCCATGGAAGGCATAGGTCCGGAAAAACTAAATATTAACTCTCTACTGAACCGCATCCAAAATTCTACGGAACCGATCGAAGAAATAATTATAGCTACAAACCCCACACTCGAAGGCGAAACCACAGCCATGCATCTTACTAAGATCCTCGCCCCCACAGGCATAACAGTCACCCGAATAGCTCGTGGACTTCCCATGGGAGGAGTTCTCGAATATGCAGACGAAATTACTCTTTCCCGCGCACTCGAAGGAAGAAGAAATATATAAAAAAACTCCGCTTAAATGAAGCGGAGTTTTTTTATATTTTTACAATTTCTATTTCAGTATATGCTTGCCTGTGTCCAATTTTCTTACGGTACTTACTTTTTGCCTTATACTTAAGAACTTCTACTTTCTTGCCTCTACCCTGTTTTAAAACTTTTGCAGTTATAACAGCTCCGGCAATATAAGGCTTTCCTACGCTGTATTTATCACCGTCTTCAGTAAACAGAACCTTATCCAAAGAAATAGATTCACCAACCGCTTGGTCAATTTTTTCTATTTGGACTTTGTCCCCTTCCTTAACCAGATACTGCTTACCACCTATTTCAAATATTGCGCTCATCTCTAAATAAATTAAATAATTTCTCTTAACTTCTAAACTCTTAATTCAGAGTTCTAAACTATAGTGCAGAAACTATTTTAGCTAAAACTGCCAAAAAAGTCAAAATACTCATATTTAGCTTGACTATAGCAATAATCCTAAGTAAAATTGCCCAAAGGTTTAGTTAATATAAAACCAGCACAAAATCCAGATATTTTGTGAATTTTAACGTCTTAAGGAGGAATTATGAATACTTCATTCCTGGCCATTTCCGTTTTGGCCCTGTTATCAATGACCATTGGCGCGATCCGATATCGCCCCATTATCGCTTATTCAATCAAATCCTACCTAATTCCGACTTCGCGCCACTACCAAGCCCGCGTTAAAGGTACTCGCTACCACGAAGTAGGTTACAAACTATAGCTTTTTACTAAGCTATTTTTTTTTAAGCTCTTTTCTTCTGTAAACGTAGGCTACTAAAACACCCAAAGCAACCATTACAAAGACTAATATCACCAAGGCAACCAATTTTCCTAAACTCTGTAAAAAAACCGCAAAAAACCCAAATACAGCAGAAATCAACCAGAGCACGTAAACAGCCTGTCTCTGATTCAATCCAATATCAAGTAATCTAAAATGTAAATGCTTCCTATCGCCCACAAATGGACTTACCCCTGACTGAATTCGTCTAAATATTGCCCAAGCCACATCTAAAATTGGTATTCCCATTACTAAAAGCGCAGTCGCAATTTTACCGCCTAGGATAATCGAAATAACACCTAGTAAAAAACCAATTAGAGTACTCCCTCCCTCCCCCAAAAAAATACTTGCCGGATTAAAATTATAAAACAAAAAACCCAAACAAGCTCCAGTCAAAAGTATGGCAAGACTAGCAGTTACCGGTTGATTCACTTTAGGGGTCAACGATAGAAAAAACAAAGTCAGAGAGGCTATAATCCCTATTCCACTTACTAAACCATCCATACCATCTAAAATCTTAGTTGTATAGGTCATCCCCATTAACCATACAAACGTAAACACACCAGAAATTGGAATACCAAATATATCATCCCCAAAATATAGGATCCCACCAAAAGGATTAGTGATAAATTTAATTCCCACACCGATACCAAAAACAACACACAACAAACTCGCTAATGCGGGAAAACCCCAAGACCACTTTGCGCTAAGTGTATAAATATCATCTAATATCCCCCCAACACACAAAATTAAAATAGACAAGACTATAGCAACGAAAAATTTAACAGGAACTACTCGAAAATCTATAGATCCAAAATACAAATAAAAAGATAATCCAATAACAAAAGTAAGTGCAACGGATATACCCCCTAAAAGAGGTATTGGTTTTTTATGAATCTTCCGTTCAGAGACAGGAATGTCTAATACCTTATATTTAAATGCCAATCGTTTAATAATTGGGACCAGATATACAGACACCACTGTTGAAAGTACCAACAAAATTAAATATCTCATACGTTTTCTTCTCCAACACTTTGCATCTCTTTCATATCTAAACCTGTAGTGACCCCCTTCCTTGTTTTAGGGGTTACCCAAAATTCAAGATACTTACCAAGCATTAATCGGGTTTGTGCTTCTATTGCTGGCAGACTACCAAACACAAGCGAAACTATAGGCACTAAAAACCATTGCAAATACATCATCACACTCCTGCTTCTACCATATTTCTTTGGCCTAGGTGGCAAGAGTATTAAGTTTATATAAACACTAAAAATTAAGAAAAAAGTTGCAATAGTCATTAGGGTCTTTGTCGTTTTCGGCAAATTGAATGCAACCACGCTCGAAGTAAAGTCTTGACCGCCAACAAATAACGGTAACCAACCTAAAGTTGAAATTAAAATACTTGCTGTAGCCCAGTTAAAATCACCCTCGACGTACTGCCAAAGTTTATACATCCTATCGAACAAAGGAGCCTTACTTGTAATTAACTTAGGGACTAGATGGGGGTAATATTCAACATTGTAAGCCCAACGTCTTTTCTGCTTGTATTGATTCACTAATGTTTGCCAAAAACTATCAGCCAAACAGGTATCTAAAGATATTGGAATAAATAAAGGCACTACCTGATAATCACCTTTATAATGCAAATAACATTGCCAAAAAATATACCCATCTTCGTTAACTATATCTTTTTTCCACATTCCCACCTCAAGAAGAGTAAGCAAGGGCATAGAATGTGACGAAAAAGTCCTTAATCTGTCTGGTCGACTAGACTCAGTAAATTGCCAAAAAGAATTAGATACCGAAACAACTCTTATAAATGCTGGACTATCCCAAATATTATTATTATATATAGCTATAGGCTGATAGCTTCTCCTGTATCGTTTCAGAGAAAGAACAAACTCATAGGCAACCCTAGCAAAATACTCGGGATGCACTATCGTATCACTGTCAAAGTTAGAAATAATTACATTTTCTTTTGGTATCTTTAAAGACTCCAATTCACCCAAAACCGACAAAACCGCATAACTTGCATTAGCGCTTTTACCCTTTATCTCGCCTGGTAGTCCATCAGGATGCCTAGTTATGAATACTTTATAAAAACCACTACTATACTTTTCTTTAATCTGTTCAGCTATCCGTAGCGCAGTATCACCTGCTCTTTCCTCGTTAGCTAAAAGCAAAATTAAATTTTCACGAGCATAATTGGTATTTACAAGAGCTGAAACCGTAGAATCTAGAACCTCTAATGACTCATCAACAAACGGGATAATTATTAAATGATATACATTTCGATAGTCCGGAATATTGCTTTTTATTTCAATTAGTTTGTTTATTCTCGAAATTTCTTTTCTTAAAAAAAATCTTTCAACTCTTTTTGTGCTTAAATCTAACCTACTTTGTAACTCCGTAATCAATTCTTTCAAATCAGTAGTTAGGCTTAACAACTTACGCCAATCGATTTTAACTACAACACGAAAAATCCTATAACTCGACATTAAATGAAAAGCTGTATTAACTGCTTTTAAAACCCAATACAGATCAAAACAGATTATAAACAAAGCTGCTGCCACTGGTTTTAAAAAGGAAAGGGCAATAGCTGATAAAAACACCACCCAAAACGATAGACCTGGCAGAATTTCCCAAAATCTCTCCCTTGATGTTCTCTTTCTATAACTCATACAGAGCAATCCTAATTAATTAATACTTAACAAAAACATATAAGCGACTAAAAGCACTATACTTACTAATAAAGTTGTGTAAATTGATACCTCTGCTAAAAAATCTTGCTTAGCTCTTCGCAAAAACACGTACATTACTGTATTAAAAACAAGAATAAAAAGACCTATTGCCGGAATCTTATAATTATTCGATGCATCACCAAAATATTCAGCACCTACAATTACATTGTAATGTAAGACTACCGATCTAGAAACTTTTCCCTGGGCAACAATAATTGCCAATGTTATAATATTAACAATAAAAGTTGCGATCCAAACTATAAAAATTCGATATTTGAGCATACCTACATAGTTTAATCAAAATCATTACTTACGTAAAACAAACAAATTGACAAAAAATCAAAAAATTGCATTCTTTCTGATCCTTTTTCTGGCGATATTTTTTAGAACTTTTCATCTCATCAAATACGAAAAGTCTCCCTTAAATCCAACAAATGTAAAAACCGTACAAGCTGATATGCCTGGTGGTCTTTTCCCAGACGAAGCCGCTAATGGTTTAGATATTATTTCGATGGAACAGGGGCAACTACAGCCCTTCTACGAAAGAGGAAATGGACGAGAAGCTCTATTTTTCTACATGATCTGGACTATGGTCAAAATATTTGGCTTTGGTGTTTGGCAACACCATTTAACTTCAGCTTTAGTTGGCATAGTCGCTTGCGTTGGTACATTTTTTCTCACCAAGGTTCTATTTGACACATACGAAGAAAAACACAAAAGCACAAATATCGCCCTCCTCAGCTTCTTTCTAATCTCTACAAGCTCATGGCATACTGTACTTTCTAGAACTGCTTTTAGGGCCAATCTAATTCCTCTTTTTGCCACTTTTACTTTTTATTTCCTATTAAAAAGCTGGAATAGTGAAACTGTAAAGAAAAAACTAATTTATTCAACTCTCTTTGGAGCGACCTTTGCATTAGGTTTTTATACCTATATCGCTTACCGAATTCTTGTACCGATTCTATTCTTCGCCGTATTCTGGCCTCTGTTAAACCATCTTTGGCATAACAGAAGACTTTCAGCAATCAAACTAGATTGGATAAAACAGTTAAGCTTGGCGATTATTGCATTTACTATCTTCATATTTCCACTCGCCCATTACTTTTACACACATCCAGGTAGTTTTATTGGAAGAAGCGGACAAGTAAGTGTTTTTAATCCTGAACTCAATAAGGGAAACCTTACTGGTACTGTATTAGAAGTAAGCAAAGAAAGCTTCCTAGCCTATTTTACTATCGGAGACCTTAACTATAGACATAATATCTCAGGACTCCCGTTCTTATCCCCACTCGTTTCTCCTTTTTTTGCATTTGGATTAGCAACTTCCCTTCTCTTAGCTTTATATTATTTCCTAAGGCCAGAAAAATTTAGAAAATATTGGCCACATTTTCTGATCATAGGCTGGTTTTTAGGCATGCTTATCCCAGTTATAACCACTGCCGAAGGCATTCCGCACGGTCTACGAAGCATCGGCACCATCCCAGCTGTCTTTATTATTTCAGCATATGGAATAATTCAAGTTTCAGAACTGGTCAAAAAACTCATACGTTACAAACTGGAACTTTTACAAAGCTACACCAAAAGTTTAAGTATATACAAAGGAGAAACTATTAGATGGTGGGTATGTAAATCTTTCGGAATCTTATTGGCTACACTGTTCTTTATTGGTATACCCTTAGAAACCTATGCAAACTATTTTGTAATAGCATATAACGATCCTGCAAATTTCTATTCATTTCGATCAGACCTTACCATCGTCTCTGAATACCTAAAAACTTACGGTAATAAAAAAACAACATACTTAGTACTTGATAAATTCTCCGTACAAACCCCAGACTACTTAACTGTAATTGACCCAAAACACCTAGACGAGAACCCAAAAAATCGCCCATACACCCAAGTTGACCCGGAACAAATCCAAATATTGGAAAAGCTCCACAATATAAAAATCGGTGACCAAATCGTATTCACACAGTCTAGTATTTACGATATAAAACGCTTCAAAGAAGCTTACCCAAATTATCGACTAACTTATGAACAGAGGAACAAATTCGGACAAGTAGTTATTGCAGTTTATGTAAAATAAAAAATACCGTTAAATACGGCTAATCTTCTTTTAAAAGTCTTCTTTGAAACTCTAACAATTTTTCAAACAATTCCTTGTGGACCAAAGAGTGCTCAGGATGAGTATTAACACTATAAGTCACCCCATCTTCAGACTCAGGTAAATAACACCGAACCGAAAGAATCGACTGTAATTCCCTCAATCCTTGTGTTTGTAATTTTGCAAAAATTCCATTGCCAGGTGAAACCACAACTCTCCCTAAAACACCAAATGCCTCCTTTTGACTATAAACAAAATATACTTGTTGACCTAGTATAACCATCCCCTGACCCTGACATGAACACTCAAAGTACCTGAATTCCATCTCAAACCTCCTATTTAGCTTAGTAACCAATTTATAGAAACAATAAATAATAATACCACACACCCAAGTTATGAAAAAATACCTAGGTATAATATCAAGCCTTACCCTTGGTCTAGTCATTAGACTTATAAACCTAACGGGTATCAGCCTTTGGCACGACGAAGCTTTCTCCGCTCTCTTAATAAAATACTCATTCCCTGAGATGATTTACAGAATCGGATTAGATGTACACCCTCCGATGTATTATATTTTTCTACGTTTTTGGAACTATGCATTCGGGGACTCACTCGGATCACTCAGGGGATTTTCCGTTTTCTTTGGAGTAGCGTTAATTTTAGTAGTTTATCTTCTGGTCAAAGAAATATTTGAAGACGAAAAATATGCGATACTAGCAAGTATCCTCACCGCCCTTAACCCTTTCCAAATTGCCTATGTTACCGAAGCAAGAATGTATACAATGGGCGCTTTCTTTGGTGTACTTTCAGCACTATTTCTTACTAAGGCTTTAAAGATGGAAACCCAAAAGTCCAAAAACATGGGTTTAGAGAAAAATCCAGGAAAAAGAATACTTTACTATCTATCTTTCTCTGCATCAATTAGCATAATAATCCTCACCCATTATTACTTATTATTTACCGCGCTCGCACTTTTAGGTTACGCGTTTCTTTATACCACCTACCTATACAGACTCAAAATCAAAAACTATGCTTCACTCCTACTTAGTTACATCTTTATAGTTTTAGCCTTCTCATCATACATACCTACCTTTCTATTCCAGTTCAGGCAGGTAGGGGCAGGTTATTGGATACCTCCCATAGACAGGTGGAGCATACCAAGCACTCTATGGACTCTTATAGTAGGAATTGGTATAGATATTAACAAATCAAGAAGCCAAATACTAGTTAGCGTAATCACAATTTTAGTAATCTGGCTTATTTTCAATTTCTTATTTAAATATAAAAAACCAGAGAAGTGGTTAATTCTATTATCTTTCCTAGCTCCCTTTATAGGAAGCTTGTTATTCGCGGTACTTGCTCACCTCAAAGGTTCAAATAGCTCAGTATATTTAGTTAGATATTTTCTCTACTCCTCGCCATTCCTGATCATAATGGCAACAGGTGCTATTTATAAACTAAAACTAGATAAACTAAAGTACACTCTTTTAACACTCTACGCTTTTCTCTGTTTATTCAGCATCTACCATTTCTGGGACGAAACCAAAGTAATGGAAAGACCCGGTATGTCGGCGGCAGCAAAATACCTAAAAGCAAATGCTACAAAAGACGATGAAATAATCATAGGTTCTAGCTTTGAATTCTTTAATTATAAGTACTATAACTCTCGCCCAAATCTCAGTACTGGTCTAATACCTAAACTATACAGTGGAGGCACCAAAGACATTCATCAACTACCACATTTCGCAGGTACTGCTATTCTAACCAATGAAGATTTACTCCCGGAGTTAAATAGTTTACCGAAAGGTAAAACTGTTTGGTTACTTTGGACAAATGGATTCGGGGGAAGCAAACCAGAAATACCCTCAAACTTTGTTCAAGTAAACAAAGAAATTTACTACCCAGATGTCAGACCATATGTGGGAACAAACATCTACGTAACACAGTACATAATAAAATAACCCCCAGAAGGGGTTATTTTATTACAGTTCCTTTATATTTCTTATTCTTAAAAATATTTTCCAAATTTTTTAAATCATTCCCATTGGCTATAACCACATTCAACCTATTCTTACTTGCAAACTGGGAAGCAATAGGGTCAAAAGGCACATGAGCTCCTGGAACCCATTTTTTACCCACCAACTTTATATAGTCTTTCCAAGAAATCTCTTCTATACGACTAGCATCAGAATGCAAATTAGGGTCCTTATCATAAAGATAATCAATATTACTTAGATTAACTATATAATCTGAACCATACATCTTAGCAAGCCTTACAGCATCATCATCGCTACTTCTTCCTGGCATCCAACCACCTGCTATTAGAAAATTTTCTTTAAAATTTATTTTTTTGTTTGGATCGATTACCACAGTTGGATGAGCCTCAGATCCCAAACTCAATCTAAAATACTCAGCATTGAGCCTGGTAGCAAAGATCCCCATCCAATCTAATGAAATGGAATTTGAAATACCTAATTTGGTTAATGACTGCTGATACTGCCTGCAAACTATACCCCCTCCAGTAATAATTATAAATCGACTCCCCTGTTTTGCCTGTTTTTTTAAAAAAACTAATATTTTTTTTACAAATTCAGTATTTGGACCATTTTCCCCGGAGAACAATGACCCACCTAGAGACAAAACATATAATTTTTTCATAATTCGACTTTCTAATTAATTTTCACCCCTGACTTTGGTTTGGAGATGCGGGGGAATACTCTCTAAATTTTCATTTATTTCTGTACCTGGTAAACTTGGCACTTTTGGTGCCTCTACTTGAGCACAAACAGATCCCATTTCACACAAAAAAGCTCGATTCTCATATCGCATATCAATATAATAGAGCAGCTTTCGCTTGTCGAGTGGTCGCTTATCTATAACCAATTCTGCCCTAGCCATTACCTCTGGCAGACTAGTTTTAGTATCAAGATAAACCTTAAACCCGCCAGGAATCTTATTTATATCAGAATCAAACCAACGCGTATACACGACTGCCTCTCCAGGACCCAAATCCTCATTAACTAAAATCACCCTAGGATCCAATCCAGAATTCACTTCTTCTTGATCCCTTGAGCCGACCCCCATTACCAAAAAATCAAAACTATTACCAGATGGAGGAAAGTATAAATCCTTTATCTTGGATACATTCTCAAAAACTATATTATCCACCTCTGGCCTACCTTCATTCTCTAACCCTTGCCACCAAATTTTTATCTCAGATCCAGAATAGTCAAAAAAACTCGCTGGATTCTCAGATAATTTTTTATAATATTGCGAATCATCAAAATATAAATATGTACCAGACTTATTGCCAATAATAAATTTGGATTTCCTAAAATCTGCATTAATAACCAAAGTATTTGGGAACTTTTTTTTAAATTCAAGGTTATTGCGAACTTCTATAATATTCTCTAAGAGCGATTTCCTTAAATCCCCCTTACCTAACGTTAATAAATTACTTCTAGGAACCCCCAAATAACCCCTTTTGTCTAAAAATTTCTCCGCCTCTACTCTTAATCGCTCTTTCTCTATATCATTACCTCCATTTACCTCAATTTTTTCAACTTTAAAAAAAGAAGAAAAATATAATACATAAATTACGAAAAAAATGAGAATAAATATAAAAACTATAAACAAAGAACCGTATAGTCCAATTTTTTGTAAAAATCTAAAAAATGAATTTTCGGATAGTGCCTTAGATTTTCTTTTATAACTCCTTGCCTCAACTAATTTCCCTGTAAATTCACGAGTTTGGTATCTAACTTTATTATCTTTTACATTTTTAGATTTAAGTAAATTCATACCCCCAATATTTAGTTATTTAACCACTTTCCATACTGCCTACACAAAACTTCATCAGCCACTACCTGGTCAGATAACAATTCCTTAGAAATCTTTTCCATTCTCATCCCCTGTGAACCCTTTACTAAAATTATATCTTGTGCAGTCAATTCCTCTTGGAGAAAATAAATAGCACTAAAAATATCCCTATAGACACGAACTCTTTCTTGTGGAAAACCTTTTTCCATAGCACCTTGTGCTATTAGCTTGGCCCTTTCACCTACGGTTACCAACAAATCAACATTTCCCCCGATATTCATATGCCCAATTTCTTTATGTTTATCATCAGAAATACTACCCAACTCTAGCATATCACCTAGCACAGCTATTCTTCTTCTTGGTAAAAAAGTAGAAAGCAATTCAAGTGCAGCCCTAACGGAAACCGGTGAAGCATTATAACTATCATCCAGCAATACAGACCCATTTTTCCCCGGAAGAGGATTCATTCTACCCACTTCAGGCGTGTACTCTAATAAACTCTCCTGAAGTGCAGACACGCTTATACCAAAAATCATCCCCACAGCAGCAGCCGCACTAGTTGCTAATATATGAGCTTCGCCTATAGAAGGTATTTGTAAAGAAAATTCCTTATCAGCAAACCCGTACACAATATCCGTATGTACTTCTGGTTCAAGCACAGTCTTACTTGTCAAAACCCTAATATCGGCCAAAACAGCGCGACCATAAGAGTATACCTTTGCTTTTGTCTTATTCCTCTGTCTATTAGCTATCAAATTATCTGCATTAACTAATAATACACCTTCGTCAGACAAAGCCTCAGCAAGCTTACCCTTCTCGATTTCAATACCAGTCGGACTCTCAAATTGCGCATAATGATTCTCAGCAATACTGGTAATAATCCCTATATCGGGCTTAACAATATCTAATAAATTATCCATATCCCCAGGTTTATCTATCCCCATCTCTAGAACTAAAACTTTAGGGAACTCTATCGGATATAACCAAACAAATATTCCTTTGAGTAAAACAAACAACCAACCAAAAACATTTCTACCTTTAGGATCTTCACCAATTATTGTTAACGGCAGCCCTAACTCATTATTGTAATTCTTATTACTAGATCGCACACTCATACTAGAAGAGAGCACCAGTGAAATTGCTTTCCTGGCGCTTGTCTTGCCCACACTACCGGTAATACCCACAACGATTGGTTTGTATTTTAATATTATCTTCTTAGCCAAGAAGGATAATAAATATTGCAATATTTGTTTCATTTAATCTCTTACTATTTATGATCGATTGCAGATTTTTGTACAAATTGGTCGATTTTCAAGTACTGCGGATGAAGGACTCTTGAAAAGATCTAACTTTGTCGGTTCTTACTAAGGTCGTCTGCACTGGGACGGTGGATAGTCGCAAAAGGAACATTCCAAAGCTTAGGACGGACTGAGCCTACTCCTCAACCTGGAATTCGCTACTGGGAATAAAATCTACCAAAATGTACCAAACTATGCGATCCCGTGTTCTAAAGTTGCGCGCTAATTTTTTGGTTTTATTACTTCGAAACCAGTCCATTTTCTGAGCACATCCGGAACTATAACACTACCATCTTGCTGTTGATACGTCTCTAAAATAGGAATTAATATTCTAGGACTTGCGACAGCTGTATTATTTAAAGTATAAACATAACGTATTTTTCCCGAAGCATCTTTATATCTAATACCCAGACGTCTACTTTGCCAGTCAGTTAAACTACTATCGCTATGAGTTTCACCGTAACTTGCCCTCGAAGGCATCCAAGTCTCTATATCATACATCTTATACTTTCCAGCACCCATATCCCCTGTACATACATGTATTACTCTATAAGGAAGCTTAAGGTCTTGCAGAATCTCTTCGGCAACCTCTCGTAAATTTTCCAACCATTGATCTGCTTCATTAACATCTGCCTTACACATAACAACTTGCTCTACCTTCTGAAATTCATGAATCCTATATATACCCCTCGTGTCCTTACCGTAACTACCAACCTCGCTTCTAAAACAAGCAGATACACCAGCAAGCTTAATAGGCAAATCCTTTTCTTCGAGTACCTGATCTTGATAATAAGCAAGTAAACTAGGCTCACTAGTCCCAGCTAAAAAAGTAGGTTCCTCTTCAGAAAACTTACCATTTTTCACAGAGCCACTACTTGCTACTTGATAAATCTCATCCCTACCCGTAGGAAAATGCCCACTACCTAACAATGCTGACTCTCTCACTAAAACAGGAGGCACCATTAATGTAAATTCTCTATTTCTTAACTTTTCCAAGGCCAAATTTACCAAAGCCTGCTGTAACAACACAGCCTCATTCTTCAAATAGTAACCCCTAAAACCAGACGTCCTTACCCCTGCATCTGTATCTATAATGTCTAAGTTCTTACCCAACTCTACATGATCTTTCACAGGAAAACTATAAACAGAAGGAACTTTAGCAACATTATCTATATCTTTAGGATCTACCACCCCAAGAGGAGGAGACCAATATTTCCATGGAATATTCTCTGCATCACTTTTCCCAACTGGGGTTTCAGGAGCGGGAATATTCGGCACCAAATACATAAGATAATCATATCTTTCAGTAATTGTTCTAAGTTTTTCTTTAAGTTCGCTCTGCCTAAAATCGACTTCTTTCATCTCAAGCAGTTTTACTTTCTTTTCCTCTTCAGACAATTTAGGTAGCTCTTTAGAGACATTATTTTTTGTTGCTGCTAATTCTTCGACCTCCACGAGCAAAGTCCTTCTTTCAGAGTCTACATCTAATAATTCATCTAAACTCAAATCCACCCTTTTATCGAAGATTGCCTTCTTAACCTTCTCAACATTTTCGCGAATATATTTTATATCAAGCATATTTTTATAGATAATTAAGAATATAATGAGAATCCAGAAGTGATTTCTGAGACTTTTTTCTTAGATCCAAAAACCAAAACTCCTAATAATTCAATATCTTTAAATTCTTTTGAACCTATCTCCTTCATTACTTTTTTATCATCACTAGAATTAATCATCTCTCTGGAAAAAACCTCTGTGTGCAAATTTAAATCAACTGCTTTTTCCAAAAGCTCACCAAGCTCGCTTCCTGAATTAGCGCTCTT
Source organism: uncultured Candidatus Saccharibacteria bacterium (assembly GCA_964384035.1). Lineage (GTDB taxonomy): Bacteria > Patescibacteriota > Doudnabacteria > UBA920 > UBA920 > CAYLIB01. Next base: position 46,179 of record CAYLIB010000007.1, on the reverse strand, counting down.
TATAATAATCGCATGACTTGTATTCATTTTTACATCTTTGCCATCCTTAGAATGAGCAGACTCGGAATAAAACAATTTCTTACCCATCCTTGCCCCATAAGCAGCATTTAGATGCGCGACTGTATTTAACTCTTGCCATTTTTCTAATTTAGAAGAATTATTAACCACTACCACAGCCAAAGGTGTTTCTTTCTCATTTTTCACTACTCTTCCTAAATCTTCTTCCTTCATCAGAGGAAAAATCTGTGTTTCTCTTACAGATTTATCCATAAGCAAAGCAAACAATCTTTCACTTACACCAAATCCGGCGGCTGGCGGCATCCCATATTCCATGGCTTCCACATAACCTTCATCAAACATTTGAGCTTCACTATCACCTGCTTCTCTTAACTTAGCCTGTTCAGTAAACCTCTGTCTTTGATCTATTGGATCATTTAACTCTCCAAACCCTTTACCCAATTCGGTACCATAAGCAACTACTTGTGCCCTCTGAACAAGCTTTGGATTCTTAGGATCTTTTTTAGCCAATGGTTCTAGCTCAATAGGTTGATCTATCAAGAAAAATGGCTTGTCTCCAGGAATTTGTTTTCTAAATTTTTTAAAAATTACATCTATTAGCCTACCCCTTTGAGCAAAATCTTCATACTCAATTGAATTTGAATCCGCATAATTCCTTAAGTCCTCATCCGAACAAGAAAGCAAATCTAAACCTGTATACTCTTTAAATACTTGCACATAACTAACCCTTGGCCACTCGCCACTCCAGTCCACAGTTTTCCCCCTAGACGCTATAGTCAATGTCCCAAAAGTCTCTTTTATTACATACTGATACATTTCCTGCCAAAATTTCAGAAGCCCTTCAAAGTCCCCATATGCCCAATAAAACTCCATTTGTGTGTAATCTTGCAAATGTTCAGTTGAGATACCTTCATTTCTAAAAATCCTCCCAATTTCGAATACTTTCTCATACCCTGCCACCAACATTTTCTTCAAAGGTAATTCTAGTGAGATTCGCAAATAAAAATCACGATCAAGTGCATTGTGGTGGGTAATAAACGGATCCGCTTCTGCGCCTCCAGGTATACCTTCTAAAATTGGCATTTCTACTTCCAAAAAACCTCTTTGTTCCAAAAAATTTCTAAAAGCCTGCCAAAATTTGTTTTTCTTAATAAAAATCTCCTTAACCTCTGGATCTAACAAAATATCCAGATACCTTTTTCTTAGTTTTAGTTCGGTATCTTCTATCCCGAAATGCTCACTTGGCAACGGTAAAATACTTTTAGCAAGCATTTTAAATTCTTTAGCCTGCAAAGTTTTCTCACCTGTCTTTGTTTCAAATAACGTCCCTGCAAATTCCGCGAAATCTCCTAAATCAAAATGTTTCTTAAAAAATTTCAAATTCTCAGCACCAACATGCTCATCTTTTAACAATACCTGCACACGAGCAGTACCGTCATCGATGTGTACAAAAATAAGTTTTCCCATATCTCTAAAGGATCTTATCCTGCCCACTATTACCAATTCCCTAGCCTGTAAGTCTGAAAATTTCTCCAGTACTTCCGCATTACTATGGGTACGGTTAGTTGTCGAAGGATAAACATCAATAGAGAGCTTTTCCAAAGCCAATATCTTATCTTTCCTTATTCGAATTATATCTTCAAGTCGTTCTTGCATACATCCAATTTATTAAATTACCCATTCATTTTAACAGGTTTCTATCCCAGTTGACAAAACCCAAAAAAAATCACATAATCTAAAATCTTTTCATGACAAAACTCAGGAGCAAAACGCATGTCAAATCGAAACAATGAAAATTGGTTATGTGAACGACTCAACAATTTTACCAAAGCTCGACTGGATAGAGTCATATACCCCAAGACATTCATTCTTACCAACAACGGCTGCATTCTCGCAGTGACCGGTACCCCTACTTGGGATATACGCTGTGTAACTATTTGCGACTCCGCAGGTCAAAACTTAACCTTTCCAGTTAGTAGCTGCATAAGCATGTCCGACCTAGGTTTTTCTGGTTACAAAGTATTAGAGGAAGAATCAAGGTTAGAAATACCAGCGTGACAAGCGCTATTTTTTTATACCAAAAAAGACGCCAAAGAGGCTGTCCCAAAACTTGCTTTCGGGGTATTTTTTAAAAAATTCCGGGCGAGAAGATTTCAAAAAAAAAATTCAGCGATATCGTTGAATTTTTTTTTGGAAACTTCATAGCCGGGATTTTTAAAAATTGACTGAAATGAAATTTTGGGACAACCTCAAAAGATCTTTTTTTATTTAAGCTATCTCGACTATCTCATATTCCATTGGACCAGCTGGTGCTTGAACTGTAAATTTATCGCCGAGTTTTTTCCCTAAAAGAGACTTGCCTACCAAAGACTCATTAGAAATTTTACCTTCCCCTGGATTAGCTTCATTACTTCCGACAATACTATAAGTTCTTTTTTGATCGTTTACCTTTACAGTTACAGTAGAACCGATCGTTACGGTATTATGCTGAGTAGCAGCTGTAATTATCTCAGCATTCTTAATCATCTCTTCAATCTCTTGGATCCTACCTTCTATAAACGATTGCTCCTCTCTTGCTTGCGCATAGTCAGCATTTTCGGATAAATCTCCATGAGCCGCTGCTTCTCTAATTCTTTCAATAACTTCTTTTCGCTTCTCGTTTATAAGAAACTTCAATTCATCATTTAATTTAGCCAGACCCTCATGGGTCAATAGATACTTTTTACTCATTTATAATTTTGAAAAATAATGACCTAACTATACCAAAAATAAACCATAAGGTCAAGAACCACCAGCAACTTTTAATACATTCTTATACAACATAGCCACAGTCACGGGACCAACCCCACCAGGTACAGGGGAAACAAAACTGGCAACTTTCGATACACTCTCTGTATCAATATCCCCAACTATTTGACCAGCTGATTCAGCAGTGCCGGCATCTATAACTATAGCCCCCTGTTTAATCATCTCCCCTGTAATAAATCTCGGCCTTCCTGTCCCACTTATAATAACATCCGCTTCTTTTATTTTCTCATTCGGATTTTCGGAAGCAGTATCTAATACCGTATACGGAAGTCCTCTTAGCTCCAATAATCTAGCGAAAGGTTTTCCTACTAACTGACCTTTTCCTATTACCAATATATTCTTGTTCTCCAACACAACGCCCGTACTATTCAAAATTTCCATAACTGCCGCCGCAGTTGGCGGTGTCAAAATAAAATTATTATTAGAATAAAACAGCTCACTACCCTGACCACTCACAACATCAACATCTAAACCAATTGGCAAAGCGCTTAATACTAAACCAGTATCTATACCATTAGGTAGTGGTAACTGAACAATAATCCCCGATACCTTGGCAAGATGAGACAACTTTTCTAATTCATTTATTATAGTAGTCACTTCTGAACCTGCTGGTAACTTACTAACAATAAATTCTACACCGATTCTTTGGGCAACTTTTTGCTTCACTCCGACATACTGCATACTTACCTGGTCTTCACCGACTACCAGGTCTGCAAACACAGGAATAAAAGGAAGATTCTTTACCTTTTTGGCCAAGTCATCGTATATCGCCTCCGCAATTTTTACCCCATCAATTAACATATTAGTGGTTCTTAAAAGTTAATATGGCTTGTAAAGTTCAAAAACTAATCTCACAATATAATTTCAATTTTACGAACTTAGTCTCGCTACTTTTGGTAGCGGTGTTCAGCCCACCATGCCAATACCTTATTCACAATAGGCACCGCTGCCGCATGACCCTCACCCCCCGCCTCCACTAATACAGTAACAACTATTTGTGGATTTTCAAATGGGGCGTATGCAGTAAACCATGCGTGCGTCTTTTTAGGGTCACTACCATCAAACTGAGAAGTCCCGGTTTTCCCTGCGCTTGTTATTGGTAACGCAGACAACTGCCTACCGGAACCATACAAAATAGTCTCCCTCATCCCCCCTTGTACAATAGCCAAATTCTTGTCAGTCCCCACTTTCGGAATGAGTACCTGCTCTTTACTCTCATAAACCACCTTACCAGTGCCATCCTTCACAGAATTAAGTAACCTCGGCTTCATACCCACGCCATTATTCGCTATCGTAGCTGTCCAGGAAGCCACCTGAAGTGGAGTTACAAGCATATCACCTTGTCCAATACCAACATGGTACGTATCACCTAGATACCATCTCGATAATACATTATCTCCTGCAAAATATTTTGCTTTCCAATCAGGATCCGCCACAACACCACTTTTTTCTCCCGGCAAATCTATACCAGTCGGTTTACCTAAATTAAATTTTCTATACCACCTGGAAAGCTTTTCTATACCTAAGGGGGTTATATTAGAACTTGAATGCCCGCCTGTAACCACATAAAAGAAAATATCACTCGAGACAGCAATTGCCTTAGCGACATTTACTGGTCCCAACCCATCTCTTTTCCAACCCACGAAGTCATATGATACACCGGGATTATATTGGTTAGGGATAACTAACTTACCGTTATCATGTACGATTGTGTTTTCCTTCACACTACCCTCTTCAAGAGCCGCCAATCCTACCATCGGCTTAACAGTAGAACCCGGTGGATAAGTCCCAGCCACAACACGATTAAATAAAGGTAAATTTTTATCACCCAATAAGTTTTTATAATCGTCATTAGAAATCCCTCTTGAGAATAAATTAGTGTTATACCCCGGTAAACTTAAAAATGCCAACACTTCTCCGCTTCTGGGATCCATAGCAACCACTGCCCCTTTTGTCCCAGCAATCCCCACTGAAAAATATTTATATATTTCATCCTGAAGATCTTTATCTATATTCAACACCAAAGTATTCCCAACCTTAGGTTCAACTTCACCTATTACTTTCATAAGCTTACCCGTAGCGTCCACCTCAATTTCCTCTCTGCCGTTTATTCCTTTCAGAAATCTTTCATACTGATTCTCTATTCCACTTTTACCAACCACATCTGATAGCTCGTATCCTTCTCCAAATTTATCTAGCTCACTTTCAGATATAACACTTGTATAACCTAATAAATGCGAGTAAATCTGAGGCTCTACATAATCCCTAACGGGAACCGTAATAATAGTAAAGCCTGGAAAGCTAGCCGCCTTAGTTTCGAATAATATTCTATCCTTCTCCGCTAAGTCAGATTTAATTAGTATTGGTTGGAACGATTTCCTATTAGCACTTTGTATGGTTTTTGTAATCACACTAGCATCTAGTCCTAAAGTGTTAGACAGCGATTCAATTGTTTGAGATAACCCATCTTGAGGTAGGTCGAAAGGTATCGCGACCAAGTTAAAGCTAGCGCCATTATGCGTTAAATTATTCCCGTACCTGTCAACTATTAATCCCCTTGGTGCAGGTAAACTTAATTTTCTTGTCCTATTACCTTCAGCTCTATCCGCCAAGCTCTCACCTTTCACAACTTGCAAATATGACAACCTTGCAAACAACAAAACAAAACCTAAAACAATTATCGGCTTCAACCATTTAATATCCAATGCTGTATCTGCTTGCGAAGACTGCTCGTCAACATCACTATTTGAATCAGCAATAGCTTCATCCCATTCCAATCCTTGACCATGTTTAATTTCCGTACTAGGACGGTCATCAAAAGGATTATGTAATTTTCTAACTTTTCTTATCATAACTTTAAAGCAATCTTCTATTATGCCTTAATTTAATAAGAATATTGCTAACAAAATTCTCCAAAAAATAAATTGGAAATAGCAATAATAAGTTACAAACAAGCCTAATTACCACTTCTTTAAGCGTGGGAAAACCAAGTCCTATTGCCCCATTTATCTTAAGCCAATAAAACACTTGATTATATAAGTATACCCAAAAAGGCATTACAATAGTCACCGAAGCCACAGAGAGTAGAAGATAACCTATAGGGTTTTGATTAAATATAACTTTATCAAAAATTATCCTAATTAAATAAACTAAAAGTATATAGACTAAAAGATAAGTCCCTGGAAACGCATTCACCATAAAATCCATATACACACCCGCTAAAATGGCAAAAAAATAATAACCCTCTTCATTATTAGTTACCAAAACTAACAAAAAAAGTAACAACAAATCATGCATCCCAAAAAACGGCAAATATGTGAACATGCCAAAATTCAAGCCAAGCAAAACTATAATTACTAATATGTATAGAAAGTACCTCAATTTTATTATTTAACAATAAATACATAGTTAAGCGTCCTAAAAACCAAAGGACTAATCACGGTAGATTTTTTAAACAATTCATTATCTTGCGTAATAACCTTATCCACCTCACCTATTACTAACCCCGCTGGGATCAAACTATTCACCCCAGCAGTAACCACTAAATCTCCCTTATTAAAATCGCTTGTCTGAGAAAGCGATTCAAATAATAAACCAGAAGCAAACGACCCCCTGACCAATCCTAGACTACCACTTCTTGATATTTTCCCATCGATAGTACTATTAGGATTTGTCACGAACTCCGCGGTACTAGTTTGATTCCCTACATAAATCAACCTACCCGCTAAATGACTGTTCGACAACACAGCCATTCCCTGGCTTAATCCTTTGTTTTTCCCGCAATTTACCACAAAAGTATTTGTTATCCCCTGTGGGTCATAAGACAAAACTGTACACCTTATAAGCTCAAATTTACTCGCTTTTACAAAACCCAATTCAGATAACAATAATTGATTTTCACTCCTAAGCTGATCACCGGCTACAACCTGTTGTTCCAACTCTCTAATCCTCTCATTTAACCTCACATTCTCTTTTGCAATTTCTTTTAAGGTTGAAACAGTTGAAAAAAATTCCTTAATAGGACTTACTATCCCCCTTATCACGTATGTCACAGGTTTTGGAGCTTCTAGCATTATTCTTTTTATCGGATCTACAAATCCTTTAGTCTGAAGAAATACAAATATAGCACCGAGAGTTAATAGACCAAAAAATACTGCAAATGTTCTTGTATATATAAACCTCATAATTTTTTATTGCCTCAAACTCTTATCAAATTGTGTAGGGAGCAATACATCCTTAAGCGCCTCCAAGTCCTCAACCACTACCCCCGTACCCCTAACAACACAAGTCAAAGGATCATCTGCGACCGCAACAGGTATTTGTGTAGCCTCAGATATAAGCCTATCCAACCCTCTAAGTCCAGCACCCCCACCAGCTAAGACTATCCCCTTATGCATAATATCTGAGATAATCTCTGGGGGAATTTCTTCTACCACATCTTTTATCGTATTTACAATCATCTTAACTGAAGGAGCCAAGCTCTCTCTGACATCCGCATCGCTTACTTGTAACTCTTTGGGTAACCCAGAAACTAAATCCCTACCACGCATATTCACATATATTGTTTCAGGAATTGGATATGCGCTGCCGGCTTTAATTTTCATTTCTTCAGCAGTCCTCTCCCCAATCACTAAACCCATACGTTCTCTTGCGTATTGGATTATATTTTCATTCATTTTATCTCCCGCCACCCTAAGGCTTCTAGCTATTACCACGCCACCCAAACTAATAACCGCAATCTCGGTTGTGCCACCACCAATGTCTACTATCATCGACCCTTGCGCATCCTGAACAGGAAGCCTTGCCCCGATTGCCGCAGCCATGGGTTCTTCTATTAAATACGCTTGACGAGCACCAGCATTCTGAGCAGCATCTTGAACAGCTCTTTTCTCGACCTCAGTAACCCCGGAAGGTATACCAATCACAACCCTTGGTCTGCGAAGAAAAGTATAAGTTTTATTATGAACCTTATCTATAAAATACCGTAACATCTGTTCAGTTATCTCAAAATCCGAAATAACTCCGTCGACCAAAGGTCTCGTAGCAACAATATGCGTGGGGGTTCTACCTACCATTCTTTGTGCTTCACTACCAATAGCAACTATCTGTTTTGTCCTTTGATTAATAGCCACAACAGAAGGCTCATTGATAACAATACCCTTGCCTTTCACATAGACAAGAGTATTTGCAGTACCAAGATCGATCCCTATATCTTTTGAAAATTGTTTAAACAAAAACTCAAACACGATCGTAAATTTAAAAGTCAAAAATCAAAAGTCAAAATTGTAATTCAAAATTCAAAAGTAAATACCAAATTTTGAGTTTTTACTTTAAATTTTGAATTTTTATTTTTGAATTTTGAATTACCTAACTATTCCTGAAATAACTGACGAGCGTACTCAAAGGTTCCAATACACCATCTTTCTCATCTCGTCTCTTAATTTCCACACTATCCTTCTCAAGACTTCTAGTTGAGACCACTACCCTATAAGGAATCCCTATCAAATCACTGTCAGCAAATTTTTCTCCTGCTGTCACCCCTTCCCTATCGTCATACAAAACCTCTATCCCCGCTTCAAGTAAATCTTTATAAATTCGATCAGCTTTTTCCTTTAAACCCTCACCTTTACCAGAAACATATACTAAATGTACTTTAAATGGAGCGATACTTTCAGGCCAAATAATACCCCTTTCGTCATTACACATCTCAACAACTGCAGCCATTGTTCTCCCGATTCCGATACCATAACAACCCATATAATATGGTTTTTCCTCACCATCTATATCGGTAAAAACCGCACCCTTCATAAGGTTGGAGTAGTGATACCCCAACTGGAAGATATTACCGACTTCAATACCTTTCTTTTCTTCATATACACCCCCATCCTCAGCGCGAGCACCAGGATAAGCCATTGCCACATCCGCAATCATGTCACAAGTAAAGTCCCTACCGTAATTAACATTTATCGTATCCGTAGTTTCCGTTTTTTGCCCACCTATCAAGTTTCTGGCCTCCAAAAGAACGACGTCAGCAACAGTAAATACATTTGGATAACCCCATGAATGTACATAACCGGATTTTGTTCCCATTTTTTCTAAATCCTCATCTGTAGCATCCTCTAACTGCCCAACCGACTTTAAAACCTGTTCTAACTTAGTCTTATTAACTTCTAAATCACCTGTAAGGGTAACTACAATAATTTGACCACTTTTTGTATTTTTATAAACAACATTCTTTAAAAAATGATTTTTTGACTTTCTGTAGTGCTTTTCATTTTCTTCCATATTTCTAACCCAATCTGGTTGTTCAATCACCTCAATTGGCAGTATGTCCTGATCTTTATTAGCTGGATTTCTTACAAAAGTTGCTACGTCCTCATGAGCAGCAGTACCTTTCTCTGTTACAAAATACCTACTTTCTCCACTCTCCGACTCGACAATAAATTCATGACAATATTCACCACCAATGTAACCGTTATCAGCTAATACAGTATCTGTCCTAAGACCCAACCTTTTAAAAATTCTCGAATAAACTTCTTTCATCTTCTCATACTCCTCCCCAAAATCCTCCTCCCCTCTATGAAAAGAGTACCCATCTTTCATAATAAATTCCCTCACACGAAGCAAGCCACCTCTTGCTCTCAATTCATCTCTAAATTTAGGTGAGAATTGATATATATGAAAAGGAAGATCTTTATAGCTCATTGTAAACTTCCTAACCAGGTCCACAAACATCTCCTCAGCTGTTCCCCCTAAAGCAAATTTCGCACCTCGCCTATCCTCCACCTGCATAAGTTCAAAACCTGCTGTATTTGTACGGTTAGTCTCCTTCCATAATTCTAATGGATGCAAAATTGGAGAAAGCATTTCCTGAGCACCGCTCATATCCATTTCTTCTCTCACTACACCCATAACCTTCTCTAACACCCTCATACCCAACGGAAGATAATAATACCGACCAGCTACAGATTCACGAATAAAACCAGCCTGTTTTAATAAACGAGCCGATATAATCGTATCCTCTGCGGAAAAAGTTTTACTTGTTTTTAAAAAATACCTACTCTGTCTCATATAATGTGGATGAAAAATAAAGAATGAAGAATAGAGAATAAAGACTATTGAATGTGCTTAGGAGATTTCCCCTTCTCGTCATTCGTTATTCTTCATTCATTATCCTACCTTACGATCTGTCTAAAAGAACCCCTTAATGTCTTTAATGGTTACTACTAACATTAAAAGAAGTAGTAAAGAAAAACCAATCACATTTGCGTACTGTTCCATTTTCTGATTATTTTTTTTACCTCTAATTTTCTCAATGAGCAAAAACAAAACCCTACCACCATCAAGCGCCGGGAACGGCAAACTGTTTAAAACACCCAAGTTTAAAGACAAAAATGCAGTAAATTGCAACAAGTATATAAGCCCCAACCCTGCTACTTCACCTGTCAACTGAGCAATCTTTACTGGACCGCCCACACTCGACAGACCATGACCACTAGTTACAAGGTCATACAATCCATAAAATATGTTTCTAACTTGTATTCCAGTTGTAGTTACCCCCTCATAAAACGCATACGGGAATGGATACTTTAACTTGCCCACAGAAACCATACTTATGCCTACCGAACCCTGTCCTTCACCAGGCTTCTCTATAGACTTTACTATCAGATCTACTTTCTTACCTCCTCTATTAACTACAAAGTTGAATTCTTTCCCCCTATTTTTTCTTATATACTCCTGCACATCTTCTACAATACTAAAAGGTTTTCCGTCTATGCTTACAATAATATCATTCGGTTTTAAGCCTGATTTAAAAGCCGGAGAATCCTGGTCAACTTCAAGAATATTTGTCTTAACATCACTCAACTTTGCATACTTAGATATCTTTACTGTCTCATCTATTCCAACCGGCAAACCAACCATATAACCAATAGATATCAAAAACCAAGCCAATATAAAATTCATCGCCACACCAGCAAGCAAAGTTGCTAATCGCGGCCGAAAAGCTTTACTTGTAAAACTACCTGGCACATCAGCGGCATCGTTATTTTCACCTAATATCTTAACAAACCCACCCAGTGGAATAAGATTAAAAGAATAGACAACAGCATCTTTATTAACCTCTTTTGGATGACCCAAAATGAATTTAAACTTTCCATCAATTTTCTGAACACCAAAAAGCCTAGGAGGGAAACCGAAACCAAATTCCTCTACTTTCATCCCACTTTTTTTCGCAGCTATAAAATGGCCAAACTCATGCACTAGCACTAGAATTCCCAAAATTAGAACAAAAATAAATATTGTAAAAAACATTCAATCGTTTTAAATAATCTTAGTAAAAAGTAACAAGTGGCAAGTAATAAATAACGAGATCCTTTATTCTTTTTACTTGCCACTTGTTACTGACAATTATACAGTTAATAAATCTTTTTCTTTCTCGGTAGATATTTGCTTGATTAATTCATTTTGCTTATCTACAACATCTTGCAATTTCTTTTGAGCATAAGAGAAGTCATCCTCAGAAATCTCTGCGTCTTCCTTAGCTTTTTTTAAGGCTCTTAATATTTCTTCCCTAACTTGTCTTATTCCAATCCTAGCTTGCTCAGTCATCTGTCCTAAAACCTTTACCATTTCCTTACGACGTTCTTCGGTTAAAGCCGGTACAGTAATTCTAATTACATTCCCATCATTAGAAGGATTAAGCCCCAAATTAGCCTGCTGAATACCCTTCTCTATTGCCTGCATACTCCCCTTGTCCCACGGACTAATAGTTAGAGTCTTAGCATCACTTACCGTAACACTAGCTACATGATCCAAAGGCATTTCACTACCGTAAACTTCCACCCTTACCGTCCCAAGCAACCCAGTCGAAGCCCTCCCCGTCCTAAGCCCATTAATTTCATGTTCAAAATGCCCCAAAACCTTCTCAAACTCCTCTTTCTTCGAATTTATTATAGAATCTACCATAAAAATCTTATTTATTTATTAATGAAACTCCGGGAGGGGTGACACGGAGGGGAGGCCTCTAAAAAGCCCGCAGTGCAGCCGAGGACTTTTTGGAGTACCGCAGTGGCAGGACCCCGACTTCGATAGACCCCAAATTCCATCAAAACTATTCAGTAAAGACACCTGCGTAAACTATCTGCGGCAATTCTCTATCTACTAAAATATAGTTAATAAACCCTGAAGTAACAATACCCTGGGTCTGAAACGAAACCCCACCATCCAAAGTCTTATATACTGTACTCCCAGCACTCAAATAAACAATTTTAGGATTAGAATGAGCAAAAGCTACTGCCCTAAATTGAATATCTCCTCTTTGTATCGGAACATTCAACTTAACCCAAGTTTTTCCACCAGTAATCGTTTTAAATACACCTTTATCTGTTGTGACATACATTTCCGATGGGTCACTATCATTTACCGCAAACTGACTAAATACAGAAGCCCCATCAGTCGAGTTTAAATATAAACCAGAAGCATCCCCGCTTTTATGTAGAATTGGTGCGGTTAACTCAGTAAAATTTACACCCCCATCCGTAGAGACAAATACCCCCTTGGTTCTCAAGACTACAAACATCGCTCCATTTGACCAGTTAATCCTATTAATCCGATCTTCAAAATTTCTTACAAGTACCCAATTCCTACCCCCGTCGAAACTTTTTACCAAATTTCCAGACGAAAGACCGATTGTAACCTCGCTTACATTTGCAGGATTTATCGCAACCGCACGGACTGCATTATTCGTTGCCTCCTCACTATACATTTCTTCCCATGTTTTACCAGAATCCAAACTTCTTAAAAGCTTACCATGGTCTACACCAAACCCAGCCGCGTATATAACCTGCTCATCTGTAGGACTAACCACTACATCATACACAGATATGCGACTAAGCACCTGCTTCCAAGACCCTGCTGAATCCTCAGATTTATACAAACCCCCAGTATAGCTACCAGCATAAATAACTTCGCGTTTATTATTAGCAAAAGTAAGTACAGAAAAAGAATAGTCAGCTAGACTAGCTTTTTGATTCCCCGAAATCACATTAGCCATCACCCAATCCGCACCACCATTTGAGGTACGCACTAATCCAGCCGGTCTCGTGCTCACAAAAGGATTGCAACCAGCGGCTATAGTCGAGAGCAAAAGCAATGTTATTAAATTTTTCCAATTAAATTTCATAAATTTTAGAGCAAAACTCCTTGTAAAATTAATTTTTTATTCATATTAGTTTGCATCCTTCTTAAGGCTTCTAACACTTTTTTCACTCTATCTACAGACAATCCGTCTATCAAGTCTTTTTTAACTAACTCTAGAGTAATTTCAAAAATACATTTAATATCTTCGCTCTCCAATACAGATAGCTTATTTAAAAGCAGCAATCTCTCGAACAAACCTTTCCTCAAGCACATTGCAATTTCTTTTGCCGCGGGTAAATAAATATTTTCATATTTTGCATCTTCACTCATTTGAATAAGTCGTGAAAAAGAGCCTTGGCAAGCTAATAAATTTTCAGGCAAAACCTTAAACCCCTTCAATTCCGCCAGTTTACTCAATTCAACCTTACTTAATTTTGAAAAAGTTAAAGGTAAACATCTTGAGATTATTGTTTTAGGTATATTTTTAGTATGAGAAACCAAAAAAAACACAGTTCCTTCAGATGGCTCCTCCAGTGTCTTAAGCATAACGTTCATATTAGCAAGACTTATACTATCTATGTTATCTAAGAGCACAAATGTATTTCTGAACTCTACAGATGAAAACCTAGTACTAGCTAAAAAAGACCGAAGCGTATCCATAGAACCCTCGCTTTCGCCATCGAGAAACAACAAATCAGGGTGCTCCCCAAAATTCCTCCCTGTTATTCTCCTTGCATACTCTTTAAACAAAGTCGCTTTGCCAACACCCTTAGGGCCTATTCCTAAATAAGCATTTGAAAATCGCCCAGTCTTTTCTATCTTCGCAAAAAGACTTTTAATAAAATCATGGCCAACTGTATCCCATTCAATATTCATTTATTGAATTACCTCCAATAATCCTTTGGTGCCATCATGCTTATTAACATAATCAAATTTCCCGGTTCTCTGAAACATTAACTCAAACCTCTCACCGTGCTTAATATCTTTACCAGAATCTAACTGAGAAAAATCAATCAAATTATTATTTGTAATCCAAAGGGCTTCACTAGAATTATTCTCAAACCATACAATATCACCCTTAGATAATTTTAAACTGGGCGGATTAAAACTCTTACCGTCGAAAGTAACTCTAAAAACCTGAGCAGACCCACCACCTATATCCTCCTCTGAGCTAAACCTACCCTGTATTTCCTTATCTGCAAGATTTGCATCGTTTTGTTCACTTGGAGAATTCTCAGCACCCCCATTCAAAGCATCCTGATTTGTATCTATTTTTTGCTGGCTTGAATTTATGTCTTTATTCGAGTTTATCTCCCTATCGTTTATGGCTTTAGTATCTCCACCCTTATTATTCTCTAAATCTCCACTATTTTTCCGCATAATTAAAAGACCTGCTAAAATCAGTATTATTACTAATATTACGAATAAAATAGTATATTTTCTTTTCATTGCTCCCTTTATTATACAATAAATTACCATGATTAAAAAACCAGAATTTATTGGCTTAGCTATCATAGGACCAACCGCTAGTGGTAAGAGCGAACTAGCAGTTAGCTTAGCGAAAAAACTAGACGGGGAGATTCTTTCCGTAGACTCAAGACAAATTTACAAAGGAATGGACATTGGCTCAGGAAAAGTAACCCCTCTAACTAAAACTAAATATAGCGTGTCATCCCCACAGAGGCGGGGATCCAAACCACCCAGATCATATATGTACAAAAACATCCCACACTACGGAATTAATCTAATATCCCCTCAAAAACAATTCTCCGCAGCAGAATTCAAAAATTATGCTAAAAAAATAATCAATAAAATAGCAGAGCAAAGTAAAATCCCTATACTTTGTGGTGGTACAATGCATTGGATGGACGCTATTATTTACGATCAAAACTTTCCGGATGTCCCCCCAAATCCAGAACTAAGAAAAACCTTAGAAATAGAAACAACCGAAAATTTAATAATAAAACTTTCCAAACTAGACCCAGCCAGAACAAATGCCATAGACAAGCACAACAGAAGAAGACTCATTAGGGCTTTAGAAATTGTAATTACTAGTGGGAAGCCTGTCCCTACAAGAGACGAATCAAAAATAAGCAACTATATCTGGATAGGACTAAATCCAAAACCCGAAGACCTAAAAAATAAAATCTCAAAAAGACTCGAAACAAGAATACAAGAAGGATTACTGGATGAAGTCCAAAATTTACACGATAAGGGGCTAAGTTGGAAAAAGTTGATAGATTTTGGCTTAGAATATAAACATAGCAGTCTATACCTCCAAAAAAAAATTGATTATGAAAAATTCGTGAACAATCTAACAACGGATATCCTACATTATGCCAAACGACAAATGACCTGGTGGAAAAGAAACAAAGAAATCCACTGGTTCCAAACTTCCGAGGAAGCTTTAAATTTCATTGACAGAACCCACCTACACTGGCACCATAACAAAGACGAAATTTCACACCGTGACTAAGCATGCGTTCCTAACGTCATACTCCAACGGATTGCAGATTTTGTGTGTAGTTTCGTCGATTTTTAAGTACGGACCTGAAGCGTCATTGATTGGGAAAAAGTGAAGTGTTTATGCAATAATCCGGCTATGCCGGTCCTGGAATAAAGACTGCTCCCTACTGTGAAAGGACGCACAAAAAAAATCAGCGAAATTACACCAAAATATACAATCCTGTCGCTTTTGCAAAAACTCTAGGAGGGAATATGGCATACTGCGCCGATCTTCCTTTGGAAGTAATCAAAAAAATCCAAAATCACTTCCAAATTGCTTTGAACTACGATTTACTTTGTGGCTATCTCCAAAGAGCATCCGCACTTAAAAGCGTACTCTCTTTGGAAGAAAAACTACGTAACATAGACAGCCTCGCTACGGAATATTTTCAAAACCACCCTTTTTTTAAGGAAAAACACGGTGGTGAAAACAACCCGGAAATATATTTCAAAAAAAATATAGCGGCTGTATATTTCTTACTCGCTATAGAAAGCGGAGTAGTGGATAATTTTGCGGTGGATGAAATCCTTATCAAACACACACAAGATTCTACAACAAAAAACTATTACTTCCTAAGCTTGAACCGCAGAAAAGGGTCGAGACAACGCATCGAGCACCCACAAAACAGAGTCGCCCTAAAAATGGGAAGAGCCGATCTAGAAAGAGACGTTACAAATCTAACCTCATCTTCTACGGATCTATCTTACCCATTCCCACTAAACGCGTAAATATTACGCGTTCTTTTTAATCTTCTCCAAATAATACCTTGCCCCATAAAGACCCCCATAGTCACCGAGTTTAGCTTTCACAATTTTTGGCAATGTTGGATATATAACATTTATTTTTTTCAATTGTTTCTCAATTCCCAATAAACTCAACTGAGTATTAATAACTACCCCGCCACCTAGTATCACCACATCAGGTCTCCAATGTAAAATTAAATTATACAAACCCATAGCTACCAACCTCTCTTCTTCTTCCCAAAACTTTCTTTCTTTAATAGTAGATGGAATTTTTCCTGTATTTTTAAAAATTGCAGAACCCGAAACCAACTGTTCCCAAGTTTTATTTTTATTTTTCTCTATTAATAAAAGTTGTTTACCGGGTTCAAAATTTAAATAGCTCTCAGACGGCTTCCCTTCCACAAATCTTTTAGCACCGACTCCCGTACTTATTGTCAAATACGCTAAGACCTTAGAATTACTCTTACTAATTTTCTGAATTTCACCTAAACCTATCATAGTACAGTCATTTTCTAAATATACATCGCACCCTAACTCTTTCTTTAAAATAGCCGCTAAATTTTTTCCTTCATAATTCGGCAAGTTTACAGATCTTTCTATTTTTCCTTCTGTGGAAATAACCCCTGCTAGTCCTCCTGCCACTTCGGATAAAAGAGCACCAGCTATACTGGCCCTAATTTCCCCTACCAATTTACTAATCACCTCATCAAGTCTCTTAGGTGTTTTAAAAACCATAGGTTTTAATGGAATACTTTCATTCTCGTAAACAGCAACCCTTGTTGTCGTGCCTCCTATATCAAAAACAGCTTTCATAATTACTCATTAATATTTAAATTCTTTTTTAGCAACATCCAATAAACTACTGTCATTATTTTTCTCCTTCATCCAATACCACCACTCAACACCCCAAAGATAATGCCTTTCAAATCCACTCTTCTGAGCATATCTAATATTATCCAGAAGAATATCAGCATTCATCAACTCTTTTTGCCTTGTAATCGGCGTTAGCAGCACATCTGTTGCAAACCAAGGTTCAGCCTGCAGCTCAACCCCATAAATCTTTTTTGGATGTACTAAAGTATTTAACATTCCAGCTTTTAATCTAAAAAATAACGGCGGTAGATGATATGAGTAATATCCAATTTTCGGATTATGAACAACCCTATACATAGTAGATCCAAAATAATCCGCACCGGAATTAGCGGTTGGTACCCATCTACCTAATTCCCCACTATCTGTAACAATAATTTTTCTATCATCCCCACTCCTTACCCAACCAATCTCTTCCGATAATTCTTTAGTATCAATTTTAGGACAATTTGGACCGAATCCGAATATAGGCTCGTTCTCCACTTGCCACAATTCCACAGCGTCATAGCTTTTAAAATGCTTCACCGACTCCATAATATAGTCCCTAAGTGAGTTTCTTTGCTCTTCAACCTCCAACCCCTTTACCCATTCCGGTACATGACACTCAGGCCACCTTGGTTGTTTTTTTCCAACAACCAAAATAACTTTTGCATTATTTTGCTTGGCTACTTCCAATTGATACTCTAGATCAGAAAAATTATACACACCTGGTTGTTTTTCTACATCATCCCAATACACTGGAAGTCTTAAATACTTAGGTTTTAAATCTGTAAAAATATTAGAATAAATCTTCTTCCAGTCCATACCCAAATAAGTAATATGCCTAGAAGAAAAATTCAGACCTAATTCCGATTTTTCAAACGGTGTAAACTGCAGGTACAAAAAAAATAAAACTCCTATTACAAATAATAACAATATCCCTAGTAATACCAATACTTTATTTACTTTACTTTTATTTTTCATTGTCCTATTTCTTTTTTATTTTGTTAAAAGTATTAAACCAATGGTTATAAACCCTATGGCTAATAATTTTTGAATCAGTATAGCCAAGGTAATTTTTTCTTTTAAAATTTTAGGAAAATAAATTGTCAAAAAACTAGTGAGTAAAAGTAAAAAAACATACTGTGTTCCTTGCATCGCCTTAACTAATGTTACAGAACCAATACTAATCGCATAATTCTCCATCAATCCCCCTACGCCACCTGCTACTTTAGAACCATAAAACAACAATTTACTTCCTGAACTCGCCTTCTCTCCTGTACTAAAAACATGTTGTCTATTAGCTTTAGGTATCAAAAAAGCTAAAGCCATGAGACCCATTCCTAATCTTGTCCAAACAAGGCCTGTTAAAAAACCTGAATCACTATACACAAACTTCGAAAATACAAAAGATATAGAAAAAAACACAGCTGCCAATAAAGAAGAAGCCAACGCCTGTGGGTGAAATCCACCTTTAGCTTCATCCTTCCTAATTGAAATCAACACCGCACCAAAAACCAAAAAAACAAAGGCAAAATACTGATACTCAGACAACCTTTCTCCCAAAATAAAATATGCTAAAACCAAAGTAAACATTGGTATAAACCCACCTTCTATTGGCAACACTCTAGAGACACTAGTTGCCTGTATGGCACTATACAAAAAGTACAAAGCTACAGAAAACGCGGCCCCACCAACCAACGAGAAAAATATCCCCAAACCACTTGGTACATGTACCCCAAAAGGAATGAGTAATAACACAAATAAAGAAGTCACACCGGTATAAAAAGCATAAACCACCGGATGCCTCACGGTCTTACTAAGCATAAACTTATCCACTACACCATTAACAGCATTAAATAAGTACGCCACTATTGCCAATATTACCCAATTATCCATTTGATTGTATTAATTCCTTATAAAGCTTTGCACTCTCCCTAATCTTTCTTTCTTGAGTAGAATAGTCAACATGAATAAGCCCAAATCTAGGACCATAACCATCATGCCACTCATAGTTATCTATCAATGACCAATACAGATACCCCCTAACATCAACCCCCTCGTTCTTAGCTTTCATCACTGACTCGATATGTTCTGTAATAAATCTTCCCCGCATATTATCCTCTGAATCCGCTATACCATTTTCAGTTATATACACTGGTAAATTATATTTCTTTAAATCCAAAAGTAAAAAATACAACCCAGGCGGATATGTTCTCCAACCCATATCCGATTTAGGTACATTTTTATTTTCAACTCTTACCCCTTTTAACGATAACCTAAGTGTATTTGTAAAATAATAATTCAATCCTATAAAATCGGATTTTTTTCTAACCATATAAAGAAGTAAATCATTCCCCAAAAAGTTAGCCACAGAACAAACGAAATTATCAAAAAAATTGTTTATTTGATTTGGTTCATAATAGACATTATTTTTTACAATCCCTACTGGTAAATCTGATTTTATTCTTTTCACTTCTGTAAAAACCTTATTATGAACTTTTACCAATTTTAATAAATACCTCAAAGCCACCAAAGGATTTTTTCTAAAAGGAGGATGAACACCTCTTATATAGGAAAGAAGAGCGTGAACCTCTGGTTCATTAATCGTACATAAAAAATCTGTTTTCTCACCCAACTCTTTCACCACCAGTCCTGAAAAATTTACAAAACTATCTATAACTGACTTGTTTAAAAACCCTCCTTTCTTTGCCGCCCAAAGTGGTAAAGAGAAATGATGTAAAGTAAGAAATCTTTTAATCCCCTTATTCCCTAAATCCTGCAATACCTCTGAATAATGTTTTATTTGAGCAAGATCATAAATCCCCTCCTCAGGTTCTACCCTCGCCCATTCTATCGATATCCTCATAGCATTGAGCCCGATCTCTTTTGCCATGGCAAAATCTTCTGAAAACCTCTTATAATGCTCACACGCTTTTCCAGATTTAGGTAGTTTTCCTATTTGTTCAAAGTACCACCAATCACTGTTAGTGTTATCACCTTCCGTCTGGTGGGCTGAAATCGCGGCTCCCCATAAAAATCCATCTTTGTCTATTTCCATATAATATTATTATAAACTACTCTAGCGTCTATAACTCAAATAAAATTGACAGGCTTGTAATTAAATTGAATAATTAAAAATCTTACAGTCATCATAGTCAATGATCTAAATTTCAAAAAATAGGAGGATTAATCATGAATACCAACTTTTATCCATTTACTGTCGAGCTAAGCTCTCCCAGCCTAGCCATAAAAACAGAACAAGCTATACAAGGAATACATCTGAAATCCCTCTCTGCTGATCTTATCCTAAAAGGGTTAAAAAGGATGTTTGGTGAAGTAACCAAACATAATCCTGTCACCGAAAATACCGGGGGTGTTTTAGTTCATGAATTCAATGAAGAAACCCACATAATACTTTTCGTAAAAAAAGACCACTCGAATCTTGACCTGGAAACAGCCCTCATAATGGGCGAGGCCTTTAAAAAAGAATACAATTTACCAATGAGTCTCGTTCCAAAATTATGCCTTCAAGCTAAGTTTAAATCGGAATATTTTGAAAACCTTCCCCCTCGTTATTCGGTAACCCTATCATCCGATTCCAAAGACCCTGACACTGAAGAAAAAGTTCGAAAAATCATCAAAGAAGAGCTAAGACGGGAATTACCGGCGTTCGAATGTAAACTTGAGACCAAGCCCAAACAGAAAAAAAATCAAAGTATTCTTTTAGGTAACGTATATTTATTCCATACCACCTCAATAACCCTCAAATTACAAACGAACAAAAAAGGTAACCCACAAGCCATATTTGAATATAATTTATTTGAATCAGACTTGGAGCAACTTTTCCCAACACCCAAAATCGAAAGAGGGCATGCAAGCACTAAAGGTTTTCTATTACTTCTACCCGAAAACCGAATCGCTTTGATCAGACTAGCTTATTTGGAAGAGTATGCACTTCCTTATTTCCTTGAAGATTTAGTAAAAAAAATTAAATCCCAAATGGAAACAAAAGGTAAATTTTCTTACCTAGCCACAGAAATAAGATTCCAATCTAAAATCACAGATTCCAAAATTAATACATCTCTAGTAATCCTCTACCCCAAAGGCTGTGGAGATTTAGAGAGACTTAATTCAGCCAAACAAGAATTAACAGAAGGATTAGGATCTTACGGGTATAAAGTCTACTTAAAAGAAGAACCGCGAATCAATTAACTCGCGGTCTTTTTATCATCCAATTTTTTTCGAAGTATCCCATTTACCACCTCGGGATTACCCTTTCCAGCCAACGCCTTCATACTTTGACCTACCAGAAAACCAAAACTCCTTTGCTGACCTGATAAATAGTCTTCGACTGCTTTAGGATTTTCTCCGAGAACCTTATCTATCACTACCGAGATCTCACCCTCATCACTGGTTTGTACAAGCCCTAAATCCATCACAATAGAATCCGGTTCTCCGCCTTTTTCAAACATAACTTTTAATACTTCTTTTCCTGCAGATTTAGAAATCTTACCTTTTTCGATCAAAACAACCATTTCAGCTAGATTCTCCGGAGTAAGCTTACTATCAAAAGGATTCATTTGCTTTGCATTCAAAAGAGCAGAAAAATCCTGCAAGCACCAGTTAGCACATTGCTTGGTAAGTTTATTCATAACTTCTTCGCCTAGCAAACCTTCATCTTTTACCCAAAGCTCAAGTTCAGAAATTGTATTTTCAAAAAATTCATTTAGATCTTTCCATGCAATTAAATTATCAATATCAGCATCTGGTAATGAAAATGCATTCTTAAACCTAACTCTTTTTGCGTTTGGTAATTCCGGTAAATTATTTTTCAAATTTTCAACAAAATCTCTCGAAAAATGTAAAATTGGCAAATCGGGATCAGGAAAATACCTATAGTCATTTGCTTCTTCTTTACTTCTTTGTTCTACAGTAAACCCACCTTTTTCATTCCAACCCATCGTAACCTGACGCGGCTGACCACCTTCTTTAAGTATATCTGTATGCCTATTTACCTCATAATTAATAGCTGCCTCCGCAAACTTAAAAGAATTTATATTTTTTACCTCAACCTTGTATTTAGGTAGCTCAATTTCACCTGGTTTACGCACAGAAATATTTGGCTCACATCGCATGGTCCCCTTCTCCATATCTGCACTTCCCGCACCAACATACCTAACAATATTTTGCAGCTCTTGCAAAAATATCCTAGCCTCCAACGCAGACTCAATATCAGGCTCAGTAACAATCTCGAGGAGCGGGGCTCCAGCTCTGTTATAATCAACCAAACTATAAGGTAAGCCTTCTGGATGAACATTCTTTCCCGCATCTTCTTCTAAGTGCGCCCTTGTTATCCCAATGCGTTTTTTCTTACCCTCGACTTCTATCTCTACCCATCCATTCTTAGCAATAGGTTCATCTAATTGAGAAATCTGATAACCCTTAGGTAAATCAGGATAAAAATAATGCTTCCTATCAAATTTAGAATATTCCGGTATTTCACAGTTCAAAGCCAAACCTAAAGCAACACCCAACCTTACCGCTTCCTCATTTAAAACAGGAAGACTTCCTGGTTGACCGGTTACAATTTCATCAATATTAGTGTTAGGTTCTTTTTCATCAGGATTGTTTGCAGCAGGACTAAACATTTTGGTTTTAGTCTTAAGCTGAACATGTATCTCACACCCAACTACTGTTCTATATGTATTTAAATCTTCATTATTGTTCATTCTTTATTCGTTATTCTATATTCGGATGTCTTTTATGATGTTCCGTAGCATCTTGGTAAGCAACTCCCACATTAAACAACAATTGCTCACTCCACTGTGGACCTATCAATTGCAATCCTACAGGCATATCATTCATTTGATCAGCACCTGTAGTTGGCTTACTAAACCCACAAGGCATGGAAATACCAGGCAATCCTGCAAGACTTGAAGGAATATTCAATTGGTCAGCAATGTAACCAAACAATGGATTATCTTTTGCTTCCCCGATAGGCAATGCTACATTTGGGGTAGAAGCGCAGGCTAGTAAATCCACTTTTTTAAATACGTCTATAAATTCATTAAGAATAAGCCTTCTAACCTTCTGGGCTTTCTTATAATATGCATCGTAATATCCGGCAGATAGAACATAAGTACCCGTCATCACTCTTCTCTTAGCCTCATCACCAAAACCTTCACCTCTAGACTTAGCATAAACTTCAGCTAAGGTATTTGCTTTCCCCGATATATGACCATAACGAATCCCATCATAACGCATTAAATTTGAAGAAACCTCACTAGGGCAAATTATTGCATATACTAAAGAACCATATTTGGTCAATGGTAAACTCACCGGTACGATCTCGGCCCCCATCTCTCTATATTTTTCTATACCAGCTTCTATAGCCTTTCTAACCCCTTCTTCCATACCTGAAACAAAGTATTCTTCCGGAACACCTATTTTAACCCCCTTAACATTTGTGTCGATATTTCTATAATAATTACCAACCTCTACACTTCCAGTAGTAGAATCTCTATCGTCCTTACCCGAAATTACACTCGCGAGCATGGCTAAATCACGAACAGAGTTTCCTATAACACCAATACTATCTAAGGATGAAGCCATAGCAATAACACCATAACGACTAACCCTGCCATATGTTGGTTTCCAACCGGATGTACCTGTAAGACTTGCTGGTTGACGGATACTACCTCCGGTTTCAGTAGCAAGTGACCATGGAGCAATACCCGCTGAAACAGCCGAGGAAGAACCCCCCGAAGACCCACCTGGGTTACGGCTTAAATCCCAAGGATTACGACTGGATCCAAAAGCTGAAGTCTCCGTACTTGAACCATGAGCAAACTCATCCAAATTTGTTTTACCTAATAACACGCCGTACTGCTCTTTAACTTTAACAACTGCAGTTGCATCATAGGGAGCAATATAATTTTCCAATATTCTAGAGGAAGCTGTCGTTCTAATCCCTCGTGTTAAAAATAAATCCTTCGCAGCATAAGGAATACCGCATAACAATGGATTTTCACCTGGAGCAGCAATATATGCATCAGCCCGCTTAGCATCTTCTCTTGCCTCTTCTGAACAAACAGTTAAATAAGCATTAAGCTTAGGATTAATGCTTTCTATACGTTTCAAAAAATACTCAGTCAGCTCAAGCGAGCTAACCTTCTTTTCATCCAATAATTTTCTTAACTCAGATAATTCTAAATATTCAAAGTTTTCCATTTTTCTATTGCAATTATTTTCTGTCTTTTAAGCCTTAGCCTTCCCCCAATCTAAGTTCCCTGTGTCGGGGGAAAATCAGCGGAAAGGAGAAGTCACGAGAAGCACTCTTGAAGGAAGCAGGCTTAGGAGTCTCGGGCTTTGCCCGATGATGATTATGCCTGACCCTGCTCTAATCGGAAAACCGTGTTTCCTTTTCATTTTTTTTACAAGATAGCCTTTACCTTCACTAGTCCGTCTTTTGTCTCTGGAGTATTAGTAAATAAAACTTCTCTAGTAATTAATTTCTCTATTTCGTCTTTTCTAGACACATTCTCTAGACCAGTAACCGTCGAGAGCACCTCAACTCCTTCAGTATCCACTTTCTTCAACTCTTCAACATATTCAAGAACCGAAGATAGTTCCCCCGAAAACTTAACCAACTCAGCCTCCGTAAGCTCTATCCGAGCCAATTCAGCTATTTTTTTAGTTTCTTCTATAGTAAGCATAAAGAGTCTTTTGCCGAATATGCTTTTTGAACCAAAATGCGTATATTCGAGCAGATTGATTCAAAAAATTTTTCAGCGTAATGATTTAATTACGGTTAAAAATTTTTTGGAGCAAGATGCCGAATGTGCACATTTTGGGCAAAAATGATATTCGGCACAGACTCTAACATATTATATACAAAAAGACCCTCTTGTTAAAGGGTCTTTTATCTAAACTAAATGAGATTTAAGTTTATAGCTTTTTTGGGATCCGGGTTTCCCGTGTCCAAAAAAATTCAGCGGAAAGGATGGGTAATGGGGAGAACTCTTGATGGGAATCAGGGTTTTCCTGTTCCCAAACTCAAGTCGGAAAACCATGTTTTCCTTCCCATAGTTTTTTAGCTCCCCGGCGGAATCTCTATGAACTTTACCCCATCACCACTACCTCTAATAAATGTCTTAAGTCCAGTGTCTATTACTTTTGTGCCATTCGGAGGTGTGTTTTTTGGATAAGTAATTGTAGCCTTATTTCCATAATAGAAAGTATCTCCATTTTCATTAGGACCCACTGTTGTTAGTGCTTCAAACTGTAACTGCCATATTCCACCTATGGGCAAAGATCCATTCCTTAAACTAATCCTTAAGCCACCTGACACATCCTGATACTGACACTGAGGCGAAGTAGATGTAGGAGCCGACCATACCGGGAACTGAGTACAGTTATTCCCTTGAATCTTTACTTTCCAACTATTCCCATTCTTTTTCAAATGTGTCAACTTCGTATCATCAATCAAAACGTATTTAGCTGGGGTTGCACCGGCGACAAGAGGAGCTGTGCCGTTATTACAGATATTCATCAAAAACACAACCGGTTGATCTATCCTAGTTTTCAAATCCAATTTCGTAAAATTAGGATCACATGGATTTTGTGTGGCAAAATTATTTACCACACCATCTACAGAAAGAATTCTCTTATTTGAAGCATCTAGCTTAGGCTCACAGCCACTCCAACCTAGCGACACAGCGTTCGACTTACTAGATTCAATATTGGTCGTACTGATCGCAGAGATCTGATAATTGTTACTGGAAATAGGTGTTGCATCTTGATAACTAAACTGAGTTGCTGGAACCTCAGCTATCTGCGCATTATTTCTATAAACCCTGAATCTACTCAAAGCAATAGCTCCACCGTAATTCCAGTTTATTGTTATTCCAGCACAAGTTGTTGAAGTTCCTGTTATAGCCGGGGCATTTGGTGTACAAGAGAGCAAGTCTATTGGGTTATTACTTGCAGCAACCTTCACAGACTCCTGTGCTCCCTGAATCGACGATACAGCATATCTATTTCCTGTAGCAGAAGGCGAAGGATCTTCAAACCTGTAATCCACCACAGAAGCATTATTTACCGAGACATTAGCTATGGGTTGCCAAACACTCGTAGATGAATTCCATCTATATACCCTGTAGGAGGTTGGCGCAGTTCCACTACTTGGCTTCTTCCAATCTATAAATATTTTTCCACAAGTCGCATTATTCGCAAGTATCGATTCAGGAGGATTAGACGCACATACAACCAATGGTACCGGATTATTGTTTGCCTGAGTTCTGGCAGATTCCACTACTCCCTGAAGGGACGTGACCGCATAAGTGTTCTGAGCACTTGGAGAAGGATCAACTAAAGAGTAGCTTAACTGAGCCGCATTAGTCACATTTACCGTTGCACCCATCTGCACCCAGCTCGAACCATTAAATTTATACACTTTATATCCTGTAGGAGCTAGTCCAGTACTTGGCTTTTGCCAAGTCACAGTAATTTTTCCACAAACTGAATTATCTCCAATTACATTTACCGGCTGATTAGAACCACTTGGGGTTACATTTATAGTAATCGAAACAGGATTAGAATAATAAAGTGAATTTCTGAAAGACACTCCGCAAGCAACAGTAAATATCCTACTTCCTGCCGGCATACTACCAGTAGCATACGTACCTCCAGCAACACCGGAATTCAAGCTATTAAACTTAGGTCCTGACCAAGCACCTGTACCAGCCGTTCCGTTACAGTAAAATCCATTTGTCGGTACAAAGGCTGTTGTCCAAGCTAAGTTTGAAGATTGTATATCTGTAACACTCGCTGGAGTAGCAGTAAATGCAGTAACCTTTGGTCTTCCATAAAGTGTTAAAACTAAATTGTTCTGTTTATCAGAAACCCCTGGTGTTCCAGACAAGAAGTTAATAGACCTATTGTTTGTAGGTGTATTATTTGGGTTTAAAGGAGCTAATGCATCCCTCGCATTGACCCTTAAATATCTTGTTTGATTACAAGCAATAGCAATAGTTTGACCCCTTAGCACATAATTACCCGGACTTGTTTCCTCATAATACCCAAAGTCAGCACCTGTAACACCATTAAAATTCAAAGGTTTTAATTGCACACCGTTTGCAACTGCTGCACCACTACAATTAATTAACTGAATTTTATACTGATGGATCATCGGACTACCAACTGTATTATCAGAAGGATTAGTGTTATCATCCTGCATTACAGACCCAATTACAGAATCAAATTGCAAATTATAGTTGGTTACAGCACCCACTACTATTTGAGCAACACATGGCGCACCATTTGCCCTCCTAGAAAATAACGGTGTCGAATAAAGTGAATCCGCGGAGATATTATAAACTCCTGCCCCTCTACCAGACATATCAACACTTAGGTTATAGGCATAATTTGCAGAGGTCATATTTATTGTCCTCGGACTAGGATTAAAGAGTCCCGCACCAGATGCGTCGGTAATAGTAGTAGTTAATGGTTTATTAAATCCATTAACCGGCAAAACAGTGAAGTTCATATTTACAATTGTATTTGCAGGCAGAGCACTCCCAACCAGAGTCAAATTTGAAGGACTTGGACAAGCTATGCTGAAATCAGAAACGGTAACATTTGCAGGTGCAGAAGTAATCCCTTGATAAACCGCTTTCACAGTGGCCGTACCCACATTTCCTGCCTGGCCATTATTCCCCAACATAGTAATATTTCCTGTAGCAGAAAAAGCAGATGACGCTGTCACTACAGCTGTATTCCCATTCGAATAAGTAGCTACAACACTGAAAGCTTGGGTCTGACCAACTACCAATTGAATACTATTCGGAAAAATATCTACCCTAGTTAAAGTTGGACCGACAACTGTATTTACTACTACAGGAACAGTACAAGACTGATTCACGCCGGACCTACTCATATTCACTTGCAAATTATAAGTTCCTGCCTGAATTGTATTATTTATACCAACAGATAAAATTGCTGAATAACTATTTCCAGAACCCAGTGTGCCACTCAAAGGATTCAAACTAGGTCGTGGCGAAGGTCCACTTACAAATCCAGCAGTAAAACCAACACTACCCCCACTCGCAGGTGATACCGAAATAGGTACGGACAATGTCTGTGTATTATTATTCACCGTACTCAAGCTGTTTGGACAATTAGCTGTAAAAGGTAAGCTATTTACATTAAGTAATGCCGTAGCAGCTTTACTCACAGTTGTTGAATCCGGATAACTTTCAGTATAAGTCGCTTGAATCCTTGCTGCAGTCGAGGTAGTTGCTATACCTGTTGCCACATTTCTACTACTCCCACTACCCATCGTCACAAAAGTACCATCCAGAGACACATAGCTTGCACCAGAAGACAGAGTGACTGTTTCTGGAGCTCTTCCATTCGTAAATGTAGCTGTCAAAACATACGACTGATTCGCACCTACATTTATTGTTGAATTAGCTGGAGAAATAGTTAATGTGTCTAGTTTACCAATCGGCGCTACGCCATTTACATTCACAGTAACTGAAGCCACCACAGAAGCAGCATTAGCCCAACCAAAACATTGAATATTAAATACTTTCTGACCGGCAGTCAGTCCGGTTATACTTTGCGAATAAGTTTGACCATGAACAGAGTCTTTTGTTCCCGACCATGCCCCAGAAGCAGAACATGCTTGCCCATTCTTGGTATTTAAAGGAGACCATCTAATCACCAATGGATCATTAGCATTTATAGTAATAGGTCCACCAGAATTATTAGCAGAAATAGTAACACTTGGTCTTTCATAAATCCACAAACCAGTATCCACAAAATTCGTAAACCCATTAGCTGTACCACTGATCCTCAAACCAATATCCGCATAAGGACCATCGGGTAATGATAACGGTGAAGCATTGGGTCCGGGACTTACAGTCAATATTGCCTGGTTATCACCAGGCGTACACGGAACAGTAGTTCTGGAAAAACTAAAGGCTATATCACTTATAGCCCTATTGGCTAAAACATTATTTAAATTTACCGAACTCACACCACCACTACAATTTGTAATACTAATAACAAACACACCAGTAGCTGAAGCGCCTCTTATAATATCTAAACCTGCACCGGGAGAAATTGAAATGTCGAAGCGTGGATTTTGAGGTGGAGGTGGCGGTGCAGTAACCAACCTGGTCGATACATACATCGAACGCACAGCTGCATCCTGATCTAACATAAAATCTATACCTGTTATCACTCTCCCAGCCGGAGCTCTAGCCACCTTCTGCAAATTACCAACATTCCCATACCCATACTCATTGCAAGTTCCGTCATATTGACTACCCCAACCATAAACCTGTTTTGTTTGCAAGTTCATATACTCCTGGTAATAACACTCCTGAGGAGGATTTCCAGCAGAAGTACCAATACCCCCACTTGTATTTGCACCCCAAATCCAACCTGTAACTACATGTCCAGCGGGTACTTTTTGATTCCCATATCGACTAAAACCACTAAGTATTTGGTCGTAAGGAGACCCCTCATACGGAACCATCAATCTACTTCTTGAACCTGGAGAACCTGGACAATAATCATACTGATTGTAATCAGTCTGTGAAAAATCTACAGTCCCATCTGGGTTTACTGGTGCCGTAGAAATCCCAATCATACATTTTAAATCGTCAGAACCATAGCCAATTGCGGTCAAAGCATATCCATCAGGAACTATCTGAAAGCTCCCACCCTGTGAAGGTAAGCCAGACGAACACTCATCACCCGTACCAACTGCTCCATTACTTGTATATAACAAACCCTTCTGTATAGTACCGTTTGCACCCGAATCAGGAGAACCACAGTAACTTACCGCGTAAGCATCCTTTGGGACCACAAAAAATAAACCAAAAAATAAAAATACAAACATAAATAATACCAGGGATACATGCTGTATTTTCAGGATTTCTAAATTTAGCTTAAAGACTTTCATGATTTAATTGGTTTTTTAAGATTTAGGTGCTTGCACAACAGTTATATTCACATTAACAGACTTGTCCTCTACTACATTATTAATTGTAATAATCATATTTAGAGAATCTTTGATCGCACTAATAGCGACTACATTAGTATCCTTATGGGTAGCAGAAATCTTCCAACCTGCCTTCTTAAAATAATCATTAAAGATTTTCTCATTTTGTTCTAAACTTTGGGCGCTTCTGTAACTACGAGTTGACTGAAAATTTCCAACATCCGAAATAGAATTATAATTCTGTTCAACTACAGCATCCTTCTCTATAGGAAAATCAGCAGGAAACTTTTCAGGAAGGGCTTCTACCGGAAGCTCCTGCTTATTTACAGCACGCTTATCGGGTACAACTATTTTATTTGAGTCTCCTACATTCAACTTATTGGTAGTCTTCATAGAATACTTAAACGCAAGTATTACTAAGGTAACCAATAACAGAAAACCTATTAGCCAATAAAATTTACTCCTTCCAATATTCCCTTGTTCCATTTTTTTATGTCTTAGTTTATGTCTTAGTTTTTTAAACATTTTATTGTTAGAAGTTAACCTCTTTTATCTCAGGGTTTAGTCCTACTCTAAAATGTACAAAGTTGGAAGAAACAGACTTAACAACGACTCCAGAAAGCTTAATATCACCATAAGCATAAGCATAGAAATCAGACTGAGTAGAACCAGAAGGAATAGCCGTTATCGCATCAAATGTTATATACCAATTACTATTTGCGTTTAATGTAGCTGCCCCAAAGTCCCATACGAATGGATTTGCGGGTGTACCAGCACCGGTGGGCGTTGGAGTGCTCTGCAATGAACATCCACCACAAGAAACCGAGAAGTTCCAGCCACCTGTTGGTTGGGCTAAATTAGAAAGCTTTATCGCAGCAGATACAGCTGTTGCACCTGAGGAACCTGAAAGACCGGTATTACAAATATTTACTTTATACCTAACCACTGCCCCAACTAAATACTCTTTCCTACCTATGGCTGGATTGTTTATAGGATCAGGAACTGCATTACAATTTGCTGGGGTATTCACCGAGACACCATCCACTGTTGGCACATCTAAATCAGAATTAGTTATTGTTGGAGGACAAGGACTTGGAACAGGGGCTATAGGGTTACTAGGAGGTGGCGTAGCCCCTACTTTATTACTAACTTTAATACCACTTCCATAGTCAGCATATGCGGCAACATAATAACTATTTGATGCAGCCGTTGCATAAAAAGTACTACTCGTAGTCCCACCTACTACTGTCTGTATAGAAGCCCCCGAAGGAGAGGTATATAAATAATATCCTTGAGCCCCAGCTACAGTACTCCAAGCAATTTTAATCTGACCACAAGGAGTAGGATTACCTATTGGATCTGTACTAGAATTATAAGTTTTAATGTTAGTTGGATCACCAGAGGTTACCAAAATTGCCCTTGTAGCATTTCCACTCCCTCCTGCACCTGAACATGTAACCGTGTAAGTAGAATCTGCTGTTATATTAGTATCGTTTACACTACCAGTGGTAGGTTGTGCATTCCATGGACCATGACCAGCAAGACTACTCGTTACTCCACAACTTGTTGCATTAGTCGAAGACCAAGTGACAGTTGTACTACCGTTATACAAAATACTTGCGCCTACTGTAGGAGCTGAAATAGTTACCGTAGGTGCTGGTGTAGATACAACAGTTATGGCACTTGTTGCATTTCCACTACCACTTGGACCAGTACAAGTAACCGTATAAGTTGTGTTCGCAGTTACATTGCTATCTGTAACACTTCCAGCGGTCGGCTGGGAATTCCAAGGACCATGCCCAACAACATTAGTAGCTACGTTACAACCATTCACATTTGCATTGGTCGAAGTCCAAGAAACAGTAACATTTGTTCCAGTGGATACCGTAGATCCATTTGTAGGTGCAGTAATCGTAACGGTTGGGGCGGGCGTTGCAGCATTTACAATTAGAGTCAAAACAGCGCTATCTTTATCGTTATTTGCATATGTACCTGCATATCTAGCTCTAATTTGGAAAGTATATGTACCAGCCGGAGTAGTAGAACTTACACCAACCCTAATATAACCATTTGCCGTTGCGCCAATTCCAGGTGTCAGTGTTTGAATATCCGAACACACATTAGACGCATTACAATAGCTCACAGTTGGCTTACTAGCACCTAACAAACCAGACCATGTTTCATTTATCAACAAAAACTTAACTGGTTGATTAAATTGATTCCTAGAAGTAATCGACATAGAATAGACCCCTGTATCACCCTGAGTTTTTGTCTGACTCAATGTACTTACTGAATACAAGTAATCATTTATTCTAAAGTTTGTATCTCTTAAGCCACACCCATATGCATGATTACCCGTGGCATCATCCACCCAAACCCAATCGCCCGTCGAACCAAACAAAACTGACTGACTTCCATTACCATAAGTAGAAGGAACTAGTAAATTTCCATTTACAATTGAATAATCACCAGCACCCCCACTAGCACTTCCAGCGTTCGTGTATGTACCACCACTAAAATGGGGTTCAGGTGAAAGCTGGGCTGCATCACCAATCGTAACATTTTTTATGATTGCAGGAGGCACAGCTGTAGAACTAGAAATTCCTATATAGTAACTCGAAGCATTATAAGGAGCGATATTATAATCTGGGCAAGCATAAAGATCAGTAAAATTCAAAGTGAATGCTATTTTTGTAGAACTTGCATTAGGAATAGCTACTTCACTTCCACTATAAGGAACATTTACAGACTGGGGCTGCTCTCCAGGAGGAGTAATACCAGTAAACACTAACGTCCCAGGCACTGCCGTTACTGTCACTCTATATTGCCAATTTGTTGCATAACTAAAGTTTAAAGGTGCGTCACTCTGAGTACTATCGGTACAAAAAGTCCTCACCAAAGGCGAACTAGTGCAGTTGGCTCCACCTATTTGTCGATGCTCAATTCTATATGAAAGCCCTGGATACACAGAAGCAATAGGGTCAGTCTGAATAACCCCGTTTAATGACCACTCTATAAATACGTTACTTGACAAAGAAGTAACTGTCACAAAAGCAGTACCAATTCCTTGGAAACCACCATATCCGGTACAAGTAAGATCGAACCTCACAGTACCAGCGGCATTCAAAGGACCCCTGGTTTCACCTGGAGAAGACAAAGTATTAGCTCTAGTACCAACCAACGCACCACCCTGATAAAGATTACAAGGTTTACCCGCGTTAAGTGAGCCATCTGTATATTGCGTCGTCCATGTAAGAGCAGTACTACCACCAACCGCAACCGCACCAGGGTTAACACTCAAGTTAACCACAGGCAAGCCATATATAGTCAAACTAGCATTGGATGAACGAGTGGTACTATAAGCAGAAGAAGTACCAGAAACACTAAAAGTTTGGGTCGAAGGTGACCCAGGTGTAGACGCCGGACCACTCGTGTTAGAAGTAGTTATAGTTAAATAAGTATAATTACCACAACTTAAATTTTTCACCGTAAAAGCACCGCTAACATTGGTTAAACCACCAGGAGAAAATGTTAATCCGGAAATTGTATTTGCACTATTATAAGCCCTATTACAGTTAGCATATACCGAATAACTAACCTTGTTAGTTTGAACAACATTCGAAGTAAGCGGGGTAATATCTAAAGTAAAGTCAGGAGACGGTAAGGTTGTAACTGTAACCTGATAGTTAAACTGATTCCAACAAATAGGAACATCGCCGACATCCAAAACCTGAAAATCCACTCTAATATCCCTTGAAGTTCCTGCTGTTATCCCAGTAAATGGGAAATTCTTAAGTAAAGTCGTCTGACCTGGAAGTGACGTATAACTAGAAGGTAGCCCTACAACAGAAGTACCTGGCCCACCTGTGTCTGTAAAAGTAATCCTAACTTTACTCGCAGCCCCGCTTGGGTCAGTCCCATAAAACTGCACATTCGTCGTAGCACCAACATCTAAATAAGTACTGCCTGGGGGACCAAGCCTAGTAGGGTTATAAGAAAATGTCGAACAGACTGGACTATTTGCAGTTGCTGCTGAAGCAGTGTTCGTAAATATCGAAAAAGAACCCACGAGAAATCCAATCAATAAAACCAGACCACCTGATAATTTAATTAAAAATGTAATTAATTTCTTTTTCATTTTATTTTGTGGAATTTGGATTAGCGGTCACCGTTATTTCTACTAAGACTAACTTAGAAATAGTAGAGTCAGACATAGAAACTTGCATTTGCAAGTCATCCTTAACAGCAGTAAAAACTTTCAAGCCTGCATCATCTAAAGAAGCAACTACCTTCCAACCATTCTTAGAGAAGTAATCCTGATAAGCCTTTCTAACATCAACAATCGACTTCTTTGTCTCATATGCTCGAGTGTATTGAAATGACTGACCTTGTACAGCAGAATAATTTTGGGTTATTTTCGCGTCCGATTCTATTGGAAGATTAGCTGGCATCTTATCAGGGATCTTGTCTTTAGGGATCTCTGTAATACTTACTGCGGGCTTAGTATCATTTTTCTTTTCCTCTTTCTGCTCCTTCACTACTGGTTTATTATTCTTTGGCATTGTCATTTTCGCAACGACAATAGCTACAACTACAACAACTAAAAACCCAACAAGCCACAAAAACTTGTTTCTTTGCGGATGATCTATGTTCATTTTATTTTCCATGTTTTAATTTTGATTTCTAAATTCTTAAATTCTCTGAATAAAATTTCAAAGATATATCATTATTATTATACAACCATTATAAATAGGGTCAATAAAAAATTCTCTATTTTTCAAAATAGAGAATTAAGAAAGAGATTCCAAGTAAGCAAGCGGGCCTTCTTCACCACACTCACACCTATATAACGGTAAACCTCTTGTTTCATCACCAATAGATAACGTACCCAAACTTCCGCACCCAGATATCCTTTTAAGCTTGCTTAGATCATGTTTACAAGACCCATCACGCTTAACTTCAAACCTACCAACCATATCCAGCAAAGACTCACCTTCGCCATTTAGCCAAGGTAAACCAGGCTCCGACAACGACTCTGCGTTTGCTAATTTAAACATATACCCTCGTCCAAATTATTAACTAGAAACAAAAACGCTTGCCCGTGAGAGCAAGCGATCAGGAATCTGTCTAAATTTCTCTAAAACTATTTTGCTTCTCTCAAATATTAAACTCACCAAGGTAATTTGTACCCTTGGAAATAATAAGTGGGAGGACAAAACGAATTTGAGAATTAATAAATTTCATTAAATTAATTATAGCATACAAAAACTTATCCACAAAAAAAGCGTCGATTACAGACGCGGACAAATACTCTGCAAGGCTGGACTACTTTTGCCACCTTCAGCGAAACATCTCCTACAGGACCTTACAATAATCTTAAAATGAAGACCTCGGTACTGTTGCGCTTTCCACCAATGCTTATTGTATGGAACCATAATAATTACTGATTCCATATCATGACCCAAGCTAATGGGATCTGCAATAACCTGCGTCAGCCTAGAAGATTCAAGTCTTCTACTCATCATGTCTCCTTAAGCATTCATAGCATTTGTGTCCGAAGTAAACGGTAACTTACCAAATATTATTTCTATTGGCAACCATTTGTAGAAAGATAAAGCCTCTAAGAGCCTATCCTGAGGAATGCCGTTATCCAAAAGAGGAACATATGACACTCCATCTGCATAAGGTATTACCAGGTTCTCATTCTCTATAATCACCTCAACTATTTGTGAAATCATTTTTCCTCCTTTTTTAGTAACAAAAAAATCGCTCAACTTGGAGCGATTTTTTGAAAATTTCTTCAAAAAAACTACCCCGCCGAGCGGATAAGCAAAAGAACTAGTATAGCTATACTAGCTATGCCAGATAAATCTAAGTAATTTATTTTGTTAGAAATTCGTTCCATAAATTTCCTTAAGCTTACTCCTTACAAATTAAAGGTCAAGTTAAATTAGTGGATAAACCAAAAAGTGTTATAATACATTTAGTTTTATTATCATTTATTAAGTAATTCTCTACAAATATGTGGATAGCACTAATTATCATCGCCGTTGTCGCTGTGGCGGCAATAGGACTCTATAATTCATTAATTAGAAGCAAAAACAGGGTCGACGAAGCCTGGAGCGACATAGAAGTACAGTTAAAAAGACGCTACGACCTTATCCCTAATCTTGTCGAGACAGTAAAAGGTTACGCCACCCAAGAATCTACAGTATTAGAAAATGTGGTCAAAGCTCGCTCTATGGCCATGGGGGCAACTAACCCGGAAGAACGCCTGAAAGACGAAAACATGCTTTCAGGTGCTCTTAAAAGCCTATTTGCAGTAAGCGAAAGCTACCCAGATTTAAAAAGCAATCAAAACTTTATGCAACTTCAGGGTGACCTTACAGATACTGAAGACAAGATCCAAGCCTCTAGACGTTTTTATAACGGTACGGTCAGAGACTTCAATACCAAACTAGAGACATTTCCAACTAACATTTTCGGTACCATGTTCGGCTTCACCAAACGCGACTTCTTCGACATAGACGAAAAAGGTCCAGAAGGACAACCTGTAAAAGTACAATTCTAATCCCTAAAAACCAACATTCTTACTAGCAGCAAGGCTGCGAGACGAGGGAGGCTCAATAAGGGCTTTGCCCGTTGAAGAGGAGCTCTTGAAGGGATCAGGCTTAGAAGCGAATCCTTATGCAAGCAAGCAGGCTTTGCCTGTTGCTGAAATAGGGATGCTCCCTCAGCCTGTCACTGCTCAAGTCGGCGACGCTAGCTCCTAATATAGCGAGAAAAAGGTCCGGAAGGTCAGCCAGTCAAAGTTCAGTTTTAACAAACTGAACTTTGACGACTATCAAGTATCAAGTATAAAGTAACAAGTATAGATTCACTTGATACTTGCTACTGGCAACTTGTTACTTTTTTTATGCTCACATATACAGCAATAGGTAAAAACAAACGAAATTCTATATTACTCATCCTAGTATTCCTAGGACTTATTTCTGGTTTAGGTTTTTTATTCTCTAAAGCCTACAATCAACCCGAACTTCTTGTCTTTGCTGTAACATTTAGCAGTTTCTCTGCCTTAATCTCCTATTACTTTTCAGACTCAATCACTCTTGCTTTATCTGGAGCACACCAAATTACCAGAACAAGTAGTCCTGAGCTTTTTAGAATAGTGGAAAATCTAACTATAACCGCGGGATTACCCCTGCCCAAGATCTATATCATCGAAGACACCGCAATAAACGCATTTGCAACCGGTAGAGACCCAAATCACTCCGTTGTCTGTGTGACGACCGGTTGTCTGAGCAGACTGACAAAAACAGAATTAGAAGGGGTTATTGCACATGAGTTATCCCACATTGGCAACTACGACATAAGATTTATGACCCTAGTTGTAATTCTTGTTGGAACACTAACTCTCCTTGCAGATTGGCTCCTAAGAGCAAGTTTTTTTGGTAGACGCAGTAAAGACGACAACAATAATCAAATTTTTATGATTGCTGGAATTGTCCTTGCTTTATTATCTCCAATAATTGCTTCTTTAATTCAACTAGCAGTCAGCAGACAAAGAGAATACTTGGCTGATGCTTCGGGTGCACTTATAACTAGGTACCCTGAAGGTCTCGCTAGTGCTCTGGAGAAAATTTCAGCTGACAAAGAACCTCTCGAAGCCGCTAACAAAGCTACCGCTCATTTATACATTGCCAATCCACTAAAAAACCAACATGATTCTATCGGTTGGTTTGCCGGATTATTTAACACCCACCCACCTGTGGCTGAGCGTATAAAAAGACTTAGAGAAATGAATATTAGCTAAATGTCTTTAAAACACTACTTACCACTTCCGACCTGAAACCTCTTGAGAGCAACCTAGCTCTCATTTTGTTTTTATCTAACTTTTTTTCTTTCGCTAATTTTATCATCAACCTTCTTCCAACCAACTCTTCTTCTTTTTGTGTAAAATCCTCCTCAAGAACTTGCTCAATTAGACTTTTGGCTATTCTTTTTTGAATCAGCTTAACCTTAATCATTTGGAATCCATACTGTTTATAACTCTTAAAATTCCTAACCATAACTCTAGCTAGATCTTCATCATTTAAATATCTTCTGTTTACCAACTCTATCAACACTTTATCTATACAATCTCCTGAATAACCACGTCTTTTCATTTTTTCCTTTAGCTCACCAATACTTAGCTGCCTAAGGCCTAATAAAAAAATTGCATAACTATATGCATGATTATAATCGTTAATATTTTTAGTAAGTAATTTGGCCATATTGTGTAGTATAATAAAGTTAGATTAGTTTAGAAAAAATAATTGACATTTTATCACTCATCATGATAGAGTGATAATCTCAATTTAATTCAACTACAATGACAAATTTTGCTTTTATTTTGGAAAGACTAAGTAGTCGGGCAAAGAACGCTCTGATATCCGCCCAGCTAGTCTCAGAGGAACTAGACCATGATCACATAGGTACAGAACACTTACTTTACGGTATTGTAGCCGAAAAGAGTTCTTTCGCTTCCGAAATTTTAAGCCGAGCTAAACTAACTCCAGAATCAGTTAAAAAAGAGCTCGAAATTCTAAACCATGAAAACAAAATCACACACTGGAAACCGGTGCTATCGGAAAATCTAAAACTAGCCATCGAAAAATCCGCTATCATCGCCAGCCAATACGGCTATCAATTTATAGGTACTGAACATTTCCTCTACGGACTTTTAGATAACGCCCACAACAGATCTAGACTCATTTTCAACAAGCTCAACTTGGATGTATATGATTTAGAGCAAAACCTAATTAGCGTTTTTGAAAATATCACCAAATTTCCTGAAAACCAACAGGGTGGACAACCACATAACCACGACTCAAACCCAGACAGACCTCAAACACAAACACTTCCAAAAGGAAGTGTCTTAGAATACTTCACAACCGATTTAACAAAAAAAGCTTCTCAAGGATTGGTAGACCCTGTAGTAGGAAGAAAAAAAGAAATAGAAAGATTGGTTTCGATCTTAAATCGCAGAACCAAAAACAACCCCGTACTCATTGGAGAAGCTGGAGTAGGAAAAACAGCTATCGTAGAAGGATTAGCACTCGCAATTTCAAAAAGAGAGGTCCCTGACTCTCTAATAGACAAAAAAATACTGAGCTTAGACTTAGCTCTAGTTGTTGCAGGATCTATGTTTAGAGGTGAGTTCGAAAACCGCCTCAAACAAATCATGGACGAAGTTAAACAGTCACCAAACGTAATTCTATTCATAGACGAACTTCATACCATGGTAGGTGCCGGTGCTACAACTGGTAGCTTAGACGCGGCCAATATATTAAAACCCTCTCTAGCTAGAGGCGAAATTAGAGCCATCGGAGCAACAACTCTAGCAGAATACAAAAAACATATCGAACACGACGCGGCACTAGAACGCAGATTCCAACCAATTCTTGTTGAAGAACCATCCGAAGAAGAAGCACTCGAAATTCTTAAAGGTCTCAGGCCAAACTACGAAAAACATCACAATGTAAAAATCACAGACGAAGCATTAAAGGCTGCTGTAGAGCTTTCAAGTAGGTACATTCAAGATCACTTTCTACCAGACAAAGCTGTAGACCTAGTAGACGAAACAGCGGCATTTCTAAAAACACTATCTTCCAATAGCAAAGTCCTTAAATCTATCAAAAAAATAGAACACGATCTTGCGGCATTAGAAGAAGAAAAAACCAAAGCAGTGTTAAACCAAGACTTCACAACAGCATTGCACTTAAAAACCCAGGAAGAAAAACTACAAAGACAAAGAC
This sequence comes from uncultured Candidatus Saccharibacteria bacterium, assembly GCA_964384035.1. GTDB lineage: Bacteria > Patescibacteriota > Doudnabacteria > UBA920 > UBA920 > CAYLIB01. Next base: position 6,303 of record CAYLIB010000007.1, on the reverse strand, counting down.
TCGACCTAGAAAACGATTTAAATTCTGAAAAGCAGAATAGTATCCGCACTATTTCAGGAGAAGACATTGCTCATACTGTTTCAATGATGACCAAGATCCCACTTGAAAAACTCTCCCAAACTGAAACCAGCAGACTTACAAATTTAGAAAAAATTCTAAAAGCTAAGATAGTCGGGCAGGACGAAGCAGTTACAGAAGTAGCAAAAGCAATCAGAAGAAGCAGGGCAGGACTTTCAGACCCTAAAAGACCAATAGGCTCTTTCATATTCTTAGGACCAACCGGTGTAGGAAAAACTGAAACTGCCAAAGCCATAGCCGCAGAGGTCTTCCAAGACCCAGACGCACTTATTAGAGTAGATATGTCAGAATTCATGGAAAGACATAACGTTTCTAGATTAATTGGAGCACCAGCAGGTTATGTAGGCTACGAAGAAGGCGGCAGACTTACCGAAGCAGTCCGAAGGAAGCCTTACTCAGTCATACTTTTCGATGAACTTGAAAAAGCCAACCCTGATGTTTTCAATATTCTTTTACAAATCCTAGAAGACGGACAACTCACAGATGCACAGGGAAAATCTGTTAATTTTAGAAATACCATTATCGTAATGACCAGCAATTTGGGCATGCAAGAATTAAACTTAGGCGCAGCCAAAATCGGGTTTGCCGACAGAGAAAACAAAACCGCCGAAAAAGATGCACATCTAAAAGAATACGAGAATATAAAAAGTGGTGTACTAGATATTCTTAAACGTGAATTCAGACCAGAATTTCTTAATAGAATAAATAAAGTATTAGTTTTCAAACCACTCGGAATGAATGAACTTAAAAAAATTACTTCTCTGCAAATACAAGAGCTACAAAAACGTTTAGCTCAACAAAAAATCCAGCTCAAAACCTCCCCGCAAGTTCTTAAATTCATCGCAGAAAAAAGTTTCGACCCAGACCAAGGTGCAAGGTTTATAAGAAAAAATGTCCAGGATCTCATAGAAGACCCTCTAGCAGAAAAAATAATCACCGATCATCTTCTTACAGGCGCCAACATTCAAGTTGAAGTAAAAAAAGATTCTCTTCAACTAACCACAGAACCAACCCGCTCCAAAGTCCCCATTCCTGCCTAATAAAAAACCACCGAAAGGTGGTTTTTTAAAAAACTAGTCTCCCGCGCGGCCGCGTGGGAGACTAGTTTTTGACTATTTACAATAGAACAGGCAAACTAATTAGCTATGCAATTTATATCGGAACTAAAGCTATTCTTTCTAGACAGCCTTTTCCCATACCGTTGTTTGTTGTGTTTTAAAGAAGGCGAAGTACTCTGCACAAAATGTAATCTTTCTTTAAAACCGATATCAAACCAATTCTGCATAATCTGCCATAAGCCGAGTTTCTCGGGACTTACCCACAATTCGTGTAAAAACACCCTTACCCCAGACGGAAGCCTATCTATGTTCTCGTATAAAGACATAGATAAGCTAATCATAGACGGCAAATACAACTTCATTTCACGCATTTTTGAAATTTTCGGCATTAAATTGGCCGATTTTTTAATCTCTCTAGGCGTAAAAAACAATTTCGAAAATTTTATAGTCACTTCCCTACCCCTTTCAAATTCCAGACTAAGATGGCGGGGTTTCAACCAAAGCCACATAACCGCTAGTAGCTTCTCAAGCAAAACAAATCTTACCTATAAACAACTCCTACTCAGAGACAAACATAAAAAATCCCAAAAAGACTTATCCCGGGAAGAAAGAAAAACCAACGTACTAAACGCCTTCCAAGCTTTCCCTGGAGCACCCATTAAGAACCAAGACATTCTCCTAATAGACGACGTAGTAACCACTGGCTTCACCCTAAGAGAAGCCGTAAAAACCCTAAAACAAAACGGCGCCAATGAGGTCTGGTGTCTAACAATTGCCAAGGATTAGATCACTATTAAAAAAACTCCCTCAATTAAGGAGTTAAAGCAAGGGGCCTATTGCGTTTAGAACTTCCTTACGAAACTCAATATCAGGAACCATTAGCATCCCCAATATTGCCGCCTCAGCTTTCGCGTCAGGGTTCTTTGCAGTAGCTATCTCGATGAACTTTGTCTTAAATAATTCTTCGTCAACCTGAGGAGAATTTTCAAGAATCTCGCCATTCGCGAAAAAGCCAAAGTCGAAACACAGATTATGCAAATCGATCGGTCCAAGAGTCCAAGCCATCGGCAGACCTGAGACTTCGGTCTTAAGCACTACGCTATTTGTATTATTAAAAACGTTCGCAGAAATTCCACTTTCCACTTGCGCCTTAATCTCAGGGAAAAAAACTTTGACCACCTCAGCCATCGTCTCAAATTCCCCCTTGTCTTTCAACAACACATGAACACTATACATCTACACTACCTCCTTTAATAAAAAGAGGTTAATAAAAAACACCCCCAAAGTCAACAGGGTGTTTTTTGTATATTTTGAATATTCACGAGCGCAGCAATGTAAACCACAAATGGGCCCCCCACAACTCGTTGTTGGGGTAAAGCCACAGATAGTCCTTAGCGAAGTAAGTATTGATACCAGGGCTGTGGTAGCAATACGCACGCAGCTAAGCATGAGACCCCTAGGGCTCCCGAAGAGCTCGACCACATTTAGTTAATAAAGACGACAGTCTTTAATAACGTAGCGGTGAGGTCTTTGGGAAGAGAGACAACTTGGATTGCGTAACGGAAAAGTTACGGAATGAAATGAAGTAAATTTGTAGTGCAGCGAGCCAAGATTGGCTCGATGGCGGAGAGGGGGGGATTCGAACCCCCGGTCCTTTTAAAGGGACACCGGTTTAGCAAACCAGCGCACTAGGCCACTATGCGACCTCTCCCAATATAATGATTACGTCGACTTAAGCAGGAACAGGCAAAGCCTGATTCCTTTAAGCCCCCCCCTTCCACCGGGCGAAGCCCTAGGTGGAACCTTCCCCTCTCGCACCCTTGGTGCTAGTGGAAAGATAAATAAGCACTAGATTATTTTATTGAAATATAACAGTTTGGTCAATTTTGGGGTATTATTAGCATATGCCGTATTTTTTAACAAACAACCAAATAAAGATAGATAACGAAATAAAACTCGAAGGGGATGAATTTCACCACCTCACCGTTAGCAAACGCACAAAAGTCGGGGAGTTAATAAAAATCCAAGACCAATCCGAAAATCGATTCACCTGCGAAGTTTTATCTATAAACAAAAAAAATGCAATACTAAAACCCATAAATAAACTAATCCCACCCCCAGAATCACCCCTAAACACTACTTTATGTGTAGCATATGTATCAGAAAACAACTTAGATATCATAATTACTAAATCCACAGAACTCGGCGTAAACAACATAGTCATTTTTCAAGGTGAACTAAGCCCAAGTAACCTAGAAAGCAAATCAAGTAACAAACTCTCACGCTGGGAAAGGATCGCTCTCGAAGCAACAAAACAGTGCGAGAGAATTAGGCCGCCCAAAATAACTCTTTCTAAAAATCTTGAAGAAACTTTAGAGATAACTAAAGATAGCGATCTTCGACTTTTACTAGACAACAAACCTTCAGCTGACATCTTTCCTAATACAAAAATTGGCAGCTTAAGCATATTCATAGGTCCCGAAGGTGGGTTCAGTGAAAACGAGCGACTCTTAGCATCTAAGGTAACTAACCTAAAATCACTCTGTTTAGGCCCAAGAATCCTAAAAACCGAGACAGCTTGCATTACTGGTCTTAGCCTGGCCCAATTTACATACGGTGACCTAAAAAATGGTCATTTTGTGCTATAATCCGATAAACCCTGTCAAATCCAGGGTTTTTGTAACAATAACCCCTAAGCTGCGTCTTAATAAGTAGCAAACAATAAAGTGGATATACTCGTAGCCGTCGATCAAGCTAAAGCAGGGCACAACGAAAGCTTAAACCAACTATATACCCATTTCTTCGATAAAATATTTAAATTCATCTACTTCCGAGTAAACCATAAGGAATCGGCAGAAGACCTAACCGAAGAAGTTTTTATAAAAGCTTTCCAGAAAATTCAGAGCCTAAAAAATTCTGAATACTTCAGCGCCTGGCTCTATCAAATCGCAAAAAATCAAATAATAGACTACTACCGTAAAAATACCGAGACAGTCAATATTACAGAAGTAGAATATCTTTTAGAATATGAGGAAAATCTAGGCGCCCATTTAGATAGATCACAAGATGCGGAGAGCTTAGCAAAACACCTTCAAAAACTCCCACGGGAGCAAAGACTCGTATTACAAATGAAATTCTTTGAAGAAATAGACAACACGAGTATTGCTGAAATTTTAAATAAGAGCGAAGGCGCGATTCGAGTAATCCAACATCGTGCCCTAGTCAAGTTAAAAGAAATAATAAATGCAGAAGAATCCTGAAAATCTAATAGAAGACCTCCTCCATTCCTCAAAAACGGAAAGAAATTTATGCTTAGCTGAGGAAACCAGGGACAAGAATGACACCGAAGACATCTCCGGTCTTTTAGAAATAGCTGACAGACTCTCATCGGTCAATTTTCTTACCTCCCCATCTCCTAACAAACAGTGGAAGTATATAAATACACTAGGTACCCACAACCCACAAGGACTAACCAGGCAGAAATTAATAAAAATTTTTGCATGGCCAGCATCCTTAGCCTTAATTTTATTGGTATCAATACAGACTTTTGAAAAATCACAAGAAAGTCTTCCGGGTTCTACTTTTTTCCCAATAAAAAAACTTGGCGAACAGGCTAAAGTATATACCGTCGTCAAAAACCCCCAAGCTTTTGCTGAAGCTCAATTAAACATTACTGAAAAACGCTTAATCGAAACACAAAACATCCTGAACAATGATGATTTTAATGAAGCCATTAAATCAAAAGCGTTAGAGGAACTCAAAGATCAAGCAAAAGCAACGCTCCCCCTCTTTAAAGAAGTTGCGGTAGGCAAATCCAGAGATACAAAATTTGTAAAAGATCTCGAAAATTTAAATAAAAAACTCGTGGCCTTAAAAGAATCTACTAAAGAAGAAAAAAACCATGCCATCGCTTCCGAGGTAGCAAAAGAGTCGCAAAAAACGACAGACGAAGTTTTAAGCATAATTGCCGCCACTCCGGACGAAACCAGTCTTACCCTTGAAAACTCAAATAACGTCCAAATTACCGGTAAACTAGTTACTCTCACAAAAGAAAAACTAGTTGTGGAAAAAACCACCTTTACTTACAAACAATCAAAACTTATAATAAATAACGTATCCGGTATTACTTCATTTACTAACCTCAATATAGGATCATCGATCGCAGTTAAAGGTATCAGAAATTCAGATGGTATCTTAGAAGCCACCGAAATTACAATTCAAAAACAAGCACCTAAGGAATCAAAACCAGTCATAGAAAAACCTATAGAAGAAACCCCCGCAACTCCAACCACCAACACACTACAAACTGGTTTAATAATAGAAAGCCCAAATCCTACTTCTAAGTAAATATAAATCACCCTGAGTCTTGTCGGTAAAATACTTACCGCCAGCATCCAGGGTGGCTACACTCTGAAGTAAATATAAAAACGACCGAATTCTAGAGATAAGGTCGTTTTTGTTTAAAAAAAATACCGTAATATATACGGAGATATTTCCAATCATTCACATTGCCCACCAAGGAATTAATCCAAGACGAGGTATCAGTTCATATTTAGCAACAACCCCTTTTACCAGACCTTTTTCAGTAAGGATAACCTCTTCCTCAGTGATTTTTTTATAAGCTAATTGTGTATTTAGCCAAAATCTTTTAAGCTCTTCAAGGCGTTTTTTAGCTTCATCCTCATCTTTTGGTAATGGTTCTAAATTAAATAAAACAATACCATCACCTGAGTCTATTATCTGCTTGTTTAATTCGCCATTCTTTTTAGCTACCATCACATCAACTTTAGGATAATTGGGATCTGGTCCCTTCTCTCCAAACCCAAAAGCTAGGAAAAGTAACAATAGAATAGCCAATAAGGCTAAAAAGTACGTGTTTCTTTTTCTCATACACCCTCACTTAAATTGGAATTGGTAAATCAAGAATTAATAATAATACAAAAATAGTCTTTTGTCAATATTCTATAACCTGAGCTTAAACCACAATCAAAACACAAAAAAAACCGATCACAAGATCGATAAATCAATCACCGGTTATTGCCTCATAATCCGAGGGCACAGCTTCCCACTCGGGAAGGAACACCCAGAGCAAAATGTAGGCAACCAAACCGAAACCTAAAAGTAATAAAAAGATTTGAAAAGTCTTTTTATTACATAGATAAGTCAT
>CAYLIB010000006.1:0-110580 GCA_964384035.1 uncultured Candidatus Saccharibacteria bacterium | reverse complement strand
GCTGGTTTGAGTGTAGTGAATTCTTTTTTATTTGCACTGAATCCTGTATGGTATTCCAGTTTTCAAGGTGAAACTATAAACGAGGTAAACTTTATAGGGAATTTGTTTATTGTTTTAGCGATTTTACTATGGATAGCCAGCAAGAGACAACTGGGTCTTAACTGGTCCCCTAGAATAGCTATTCGTGAGAAACATACCATTACGAAAACTGGTCCGTATAGATTTGTACGACATCCGATTTACAGTTCATATATTTTACTAAGCCTGGGTGTCATACTTGCGACAACAAACCCAATTGTATTCCTCCCCTACTGCATAACTACTTTGATAGTATTAAGCAGAGTACCCCAGGAGGAAAAAGCACTCAGGAATTTCTTCGGACCCAAGTACGACGAGTATTCTTTGCAAACTGGAAAACTTTTTCCGAAACTTTTCTAACTCTCTTGAAGGGAGTTTGTTAAAACCCTCACTAAGAGCGAGGGTTTTTTATTTTAGATTTTATAGAACTTAATAATTTCTTTCGGAAGTTCGGATCCTTAGCAAAATGATACAAACCTGGTGAGATAGAAAGTAAAACTATTAGTGCAATTATAGGTAGTAAATATTTATCTATATTTGGAATAGTTTGTCCTAGGAAGTACCCTAACAAACAGAGTCCTACTGCCCATAAGAGCGAGCCCACTATGTTGTAAGTTATAAAATGCTTGTAACTCATTTGTCCCACACCCGCCATAACAGGAGCAAACGTTCTTATAATTGGAACGAAACGTGCGATGATGATAGTTTTACCGCCATGCTTTTCGTAAAACTCTTGAGTCTTATGAATATGATCTCTATTGAAAAAGAGAGAATTAGATTTTGTAAAAATCTTTGGACCGAGTCTTTTTCCTATAGAATAACCGACACTATCTCCAATAGCAGCTGCAAAAAACAGAACTATACATAACCACCAAATATCGAGATAACCCTGAGAGGCTAATATTCCTGCGGTAAACAAAAGACTGTCACCTGGAAGGAAAAACCCAATGAGCAGACCTGACTCTGCAAATACAATACTTGCCAAACCTATTAATCCGGCCGTTTTAATAAAAGTTTCTAAATCTATTATCATATTGGGTATTTTAGCATAAGTTTATCGTTTGATAGTGCTTGCGATTATATATAGGATAACTAAGAAACCATTTTAGGTTTCGATGGAGGAATATATGAAAAGTGTTCTCGAAAAAGTTATTCGGGTAGAAATTTGTAGATTTGCAGAATTACCCAAAGAAACATGCGAGCTTATAGAAGCGGCTTTCTATGCAAGACAAAATGCCCAGGCACCCTATTCTGGTTACCAAGTGGGAGCAGCGGTGAGAAGTGCTGGAAGTAATAGAGTTTATGTGGGTTGTAATGTTGAGAGATGCTCTTATACCCAAACTTCGCACGCAGAACAAACAGCAATAGACTCCTTTGTGGTAGCGGAAGGGGCAGGGTGCAAGATAGGAGCCCTTGCTATTGTTTCAGGACCGAAAGATAAACCGTTAACACTACCCCCCGCCAGATCCGCTGAAAAAATTGAGATTGATAAACTAATCGCACCGTGCGGACACTGCCGGCAAATAATCTGGGAAAATTGCCTTGGGGACAGTGAGGTTCCGATATATGAAATAGCCAGTAACGGCGAAATATACAAAGTAACCATCGGCAGTTTATTCCCACTTGCGTTTGGCCCCACTGAACTGGGCATAGACATTAGTAAATAACACACCAATTTATGGTGTTTTTTTATATCTTTGACAAAATATTAATATTATGTTATAATTTAAATTCTTTCTCCTAATCTTTTCTTCTTTTCCAATGGAGGGTTTTATGACTGAAGATAAATTGCGGAACGCGCTGAGAGAAATCCACCGCGTTTTGATTGCGAGTGGATATGCTGTAACAATGAAAGAAGGAGCGTCTGGTAGATACTGGGTAACAACTGGCGATCTAAAAAGATCACTAATGTTGACTGACGAGGAAATCCAGTTAAATGGTCAAGGACGATGTTTCGGAGAAGTTGGCTACGACCAATTATCCGAGGCTATTGAGTTTTTGAGTAATAATGAGAGTGCTCCCCCAACCTACCTAAACCTTTGTTTGGAAGTTTTGGAAGGTGTTGAGCAATTCATTTATCACACCATTTACTGGAGCGCAGCAGATCAGACGCTCACGCTCGATATACACGATATTTCCCGAAGCATTGTAATAGGACGACAGTCCGGGTTAATTGCCCTTACTGAGTGGACCAAGTTCACAAACCATAATGCTACCAAGGAACAGGCAATTGCCTGGATCAGTGGAAATTAATCGCGAAATTTAACGCCCAAGAGGAAAATTCCTCTTGGGCTGTTTTGTTTATATTTTTTTATTGTCCGCAACCACTTTGGGCGAAATTGGGTTTTCGGTGGTTTTCCATTTCGGGGAAACGACTTAGAAAGTGGTCGTCTGGGGTAAGTTCTTTAATACCTTCGGCCAAAAATGTACTGTTACCAGGTGTACCCCTGACGATTATGAAATCCCCTAATTCAAGATCTTCCTTATTTGGGAAAAAGGTGGAATTTGAAATTAGAATATCGCAATGTTTTTTAAAAATAGTTATGAGGCCGATTTTTTCGGGCTCAATAGAATATACTTCACCCATAATACCGTTGTGAAGTGGTTCGCGTCTGATGTCTTTATATATAAATCGAAAGGGGCCCGGTCCTCCCCCACTGAAACGTTTAAATGCCCACGAGTGAAGTGGAGTAAGCGCAACCAGACTGCCTCCCAAGATTACGATACCGACAATAGAAAGCATGGTATAGACAAGTGGTTTTCTATAGGAGAAAGCGTAGTGTTTTACCAACCAGTAAAGTACTAGAGAAAAAATAAGTACGTAAAGGATGATAATAAACGGAAGTGAAAGCAGAAGATCTCTTATACCCAAAATACCTAACTCTGGCAAAACTAATGCCCCTTGAAGTTTTAATTTGAAAATAATAAAGCTGAAGATGAAGACGGCTGAGAGAGCACAAATACCCAAACCAATAGACCAAAGCAACATGCGCGCGACAAAAAAACTTTTGGGTCGCATTTGCAGCTTACCTGTTTCTATTTCATCCATTATTTTTTTTGAGATGTCTTCTTGGTTCATTGTGAGTGCTTTACTAAAAGCGATTTAAGTTTTTCTTTGCCTCTAAGTATTCTAATACCGACGGTATTAATAGGAATGTGTAGCACATCTGCTATTTCTTGATAACTTAAGTTATCTAAAAAGTATAGAGCTAGGGGCTCTCGATATTTATCGTCTATTTTAGAAAGTGCTACCTCTACGTCTTTGGTAAGCTCTATTCGGTCTACTTCTTTCTCTATATTAGTTTTGTCTGGATAATATGGCAGAAAAACTTCTAGGTCGAAATAATCTACAAATGAGTTACTTTTTCTTTTACCGTGGTTAACAAAAGAATTATGGGCTATGCGGTATATCCAGGGACTAAATTTTCTTTCGGTGTCAAAACTCTGAATGTTTTGATAAGCTTTTATGAAAACTTCCTGGACGATATCTTCCAAGTCTGTATGGTCAAAAAGCAGACTTCTACCGTATCGCAGAAGCCTATCCTGATAACGCTCTACCAAATGCGAGTATTGCTCTTTTTGCCCTGACTGTACCCGCTTCGCTATTTGTTCGTCTGACTCGGTTGACGGTTCCATCTAACTATATTTTCCTTTGATTTATAACTATATTACAGAATATTTACTAAAATATTTCATACCATTTAAGACTACCCTAGCATACCTTATTTGAAAATAGGATGTAAGTTTTTATCCCCTTTCTCATTCGAATTAATTAAATCCTTATTTAAGGGTTAATAAAAAAATCGCTATTATTTTTTAGCGATAACGAATACTTCCCTAAGTGCCCAGAAACCTAATTTTTCGTTTCCGCTTTGGGATTCTTTTACGACCGTTCGGGTACTGCCAAGTTTTTTGAATTCTTGTTCGAGTAATTCTGCTTTCCTGGTTTGCTTCATTTCTTTAATAACGGAATCTCTTGCAGCGCTTTTACTTATCCCGTTTAGATAGGTCCCCCGTCTGTCGAAGTAGTGGTCGGCGTCTTTTTCTTCACATTGAACCAGTTCTGCGTCCCATTTAAAGACATGCACGACGGTTGAATTGTCTCTCATGAAAAAGTGCGATATTTCTACTGTGACGTTTTTTACCTTTGCAGGATACATTGCCTTAAGCTTGTTCCCAACATCTTCCTGGAACTTATTGGCTGTATCATGAACCCTTTCTGGACTAACACTTGTGACGATAAAACCTATGTGTTCAGTTTTTTCTTTACCCCCTACCCCTAGACTGAGAGCAGCTAAAACAGTTGTAATTATGAAAAATCTCTTCATTTTCTACCTCCTTGTAAATCTATACGACTACCAATAATAGCAAAGAGAGGAGTTTAGACAAGCTTTCACCAAGTACTAATTTAGTGTAAGATAGTTGGTATTTCTACAACAATAAGGAGAACACATGAAAAGTATCTATGTTGTTTCTGACTCTGGAGTTCCAAGAGCCTTAACCCTGGTAACGACACAAGCAATAATGAGAACCTTAGAGCTTGCGGGTCTATCTGGCCAAACCACTGTTAAAGAATTCCAAAACTGGAGGCAACTTAATTACCGGGATAATTTAGGTGAACTTGCTCCTCATATGAGTATAGATTGGTATGTGGAGCAGGTAAGGAAAGTTAGCCGAGAAGGCCAGCTATTTGCACAAGCTTTCTTTCCGCTCTGGATGAGTGAACCTTGGCAGAAAAGTGAACCGCACTATGAAGTTACTCTGGTATCTGAAGACATTTATGATGTGGGTTTAAACTTCTGTTTTGGTATAACTTTCCCCGGGGTAGGCATGGTACTTTCTACACGCAGATTTCAGGATGCGCTTGATAAGTATGGTCAAACAGAGTGTTTTCGGACACTTGCGCTCCACGAAACGGGCCACTTATTTGGACTTGTTTCCAGACAAAGACCCGGAGCAGTGGAACTGCTTGGCTCACATTGCGCAAACAAGTGTGTAATGAGACAAGGACTAACCTTAAATGCATTCGTAGACTTTACCAACAATAGACTTCAAGACAGCAAAAATGAATTTTGCTCTGAATGTCTAACAGAGATTAGGCGTTTTGGTCAGGAGATAAAAAAATAACAAGTCACATGACTTGTTTTTTATTTACCTTTGTTCGGCGAAGAACTTGGCTTTGTAGCACCAATGCTCAAGTTCGTTGTTACCTGAGCTTTTGTGTTCTTCCCAAGTTCTCGGTTTCCTGAAACCACGCTTAATAGTTTCGGAATTACGCATGCCAGCGTTTACTTGTTCCTCTGCGGACTTCCCCGTTGCCCCCCTATCGTAGCGACTGAACTGGGCGAACCTATAGTGCGCTTGATCGCGACTACAAGATTCAAGGCGAACGTTCCAGACGACCTTATGTTCCGCGTAACCGTGTTTCGACTTGTTCACGTCGAGATCCACACTGAGGTCAGCAACACGCATTGGAATTGGACTGTTTGCAAGCGCATTACTGACCACGGCAGCAAACAGACTAGCGTTTTCTTCGACCTGTTCGGGGTTACCCGCGTAAGTTTCCCAACGAATTTTCTGTTCTACTTTTCCCTGTGCTAAGACAAGGTTGGTGGACAGAAAAGTGAAAGCGATTAGACTCATAACCGCGACTAAAATGGGTCTTGTTTTCAATTTTATTCTCCTTTGAACTGTATTTTGAGCGAAAAAGCAGTTTAACCTAAAAGACGAAATTTGAAAAGGTAAAAAAAATCTAGACTTATAGTCTAGTTTAGATACCTACTGCCGCGCTGTGAAAAACTCCGGCTTTGTGGACCCTACAAAATAAGGTAGATTAGGTCCGATTTGCCTCGCGATCGAAAGATCGTAAGGTGTCCCTATAACAGGGAAAATTGGATTTAAGCTCAGAATTAAATTGGAAGTGCTTACTGCTGTTCCTGTGATGTTGTAATTGGCGTCGTAAGTATTTTGTACCATTCCAGCATAAGGTAGGTTCATAAGAAAGTTCATCCCGTAAATGTTAGATGAATAGTTTCCTGAGCTCACCTTGGAGGTTTGAATATCCCCCATTAAATACTCGACTGGATTTCCTGCAATAGGAGTACCAATTATGAATGTAGCGATTTGCGCTTGTATTTGAATGAAGTTTGCGTCGAGTAGATACAGGGTAATTGACCCCCGCCCCATAGCCTGATTGGACTGAAGAATTCCTTCGTAGATTCGATAGTTCTTTCCTTGCTGAAGTCCACCGAATACACTTGGCTGTTCCCAGTCTAGGGGTTCAAAGTCTTCATATGTACCATCTGGCCAGTTTATTCTTCCGGATAAATTTCGGACATAACTACCGGCATACCTCGGATGATAAACCACAGTGAATGGTTGACCGTACTGATACCCATATCTATTTGTGATTAGAAAACCCCACATATCGGCAATACCTACCGCGGTAGTGGCTTCGACTTCTTTTGTAATTGAATTTGAGGATTCTGGATTAGCCAACTTTGAGTTCTTGATCCTATCTTCCATCTCCGCAGCTAACCTATTGTTAAGCTCTGATCTTTCTTGCTTTGTCAGCTTTTTGGCTTTGTATTTATCGTTACCCTGCGCTACTACAATTGTGCAGGAAAGTATGAGACACAGTAACAGTAATCCGACTTTTTTCATTTGTCCTCCGAAAATTTGTTTTAGGCGAAAAAAAATACGCCTAGTAGGTGTTTACCCGCGCTTGCAGGACTTGAAGAATAACAGATTGTTATAAAAAGTCAATTCGATTAATAGCGACTGCATGAATTACAACAATCAACAACATACGAACAAATATGTATAGAAAAAAATAATCAAATAATTTAGAATTTTTATTTACGTATTCTTAGACTCAAATCCCATATATTAAAGGTTTTTTGAGTAAGAACTTTTATATTTTATACACCCTAAAAAAGACAAATAAATTTAGCTTTAACTTTTTTAAATATATGGTCTATACTTAACTGTTCAATACTGTTATTGAACATTTCTGACTCTGTAATAACTGTAAAATGTCTTACACAAGGAGGTGTTATGACTAAGAAAATTCGTAATAAATTTCCTTTGCTCCAAGGAGAAAAAAGAAAAAGTATCTCCAAGGAAAGAATGCAAACTAGAAATCAAATATTGGAAGAATTGCGTAAGATTTCCGACAAAGCATTGTTGGACCTTCAATACTTTCAACCAGAAGTTGGTTGCTTGAACCAATGTCGTTTCTGTAGCCAGGAAGCCGGGACCACGAAGTGGATGATTAGCAAAGAATCTTTAGAGGACTTAATTGCAGCCATAAGTCTGCGCCTTAAAGAGTCTTCTATTGAACTAGCTTTCGGAAGAATCAATCATAGACAGAGCGTGATTTTTCCATACTTCGATAACGATGTTATGTCATACCCTCATTTGTATGACTATATTCGTTTGATAAAAGAAAACCTAAATTGCAAAGTCCGCATAGCCACGGTTGGATATTCGCGCCACAATAGCGAGCTGACTCAAATGCATGAAAAAATTGCAAAAGATTTTCCTGATGTTTTCGCAGGTATTCGATTCTCTTTCACACCCTATACTTCAGGTTGGGTTAGCCTGAACGGACTGCAAACATCGAGGGATGAATTCGAACAGGATTTTGCGCATGCGCTTAGCACTTACTTCCCTCTTATGGAGAGAGTCGGACTAGGTAAGACCACTGCATGTGTAGAGTTAAGGTTTCACCCTAATGTACAGAGATGTGGCGTAGTAGACACCTTTCTTTACAACCATCATGTCATTAAAGCTGGTCCCCATTTACTTATTCGTCAGGAATCTGGGATTACACCTCTTGAGATAACTGAGGTTGAGTCCATTCAAGGAAGGGACGGAACATACAATAAACAGGCTGTGCCTTATTTTTGGTTAACAGACGATATGTTGGTTGCCGATACTCCATGGGAAGATACCGTTGCCAAAATACTCACGGGAGACAATGCGCTGAAGCATAAATACAAAGTGGTACCAGTTCACCTTTTTTCCAATGCTGACGGACCTTACTACGCAGCATCTGCCGACTTCCTACCAACCGGAGAATACAAGGCGTTCCACGTTTACCTCAAAACAAGCTCCCGTTCAGTAAGCGGATACAATGATGCAGAAAGATTTCTCTTGAATGCCATTCTTAGACACAAACGCGAGAGAGGTATAGCGCGTAGAGAGACATTTCCAGATGCCACTTGGGCAGATGTTGAAAGCATTGTAGATAAGCTACGGTTCTTGCTTGAAGAAAAGGAACAATATGATGTGAGAGCTGCATTGCATATCTCACAACATATTCTGCCAATTGTAGAGAGTTATATACGGTGCCTAAAGACTTCCGGACTTAAACCCAATTTGTTCTTTGACCCACGTTTTACCATAGACACCGGTCAAATAGTGAACCAGGGTAGAGCTAAGGAAATATTTAAGGGACTTGTAACTAAGGACGAAGAACCTTTGACCCCCCGGGAAGCAACAGCGTACGGAAATACAAGCGTATCTACTTTAAGGGGTAAAGTATGGCGACTTGCACCTGTTCCTTTCTCGGTGAATAGAGTACTTTCAGCTTCTAAGGCTGGAGGTAAAAATTTTGCTTCTCATATGTCAGGACAGATGTCTTTACAGCAACTCAGCGAAAAGACACTGCGACCTTACGATGTGAAAACAAATGAACCCTTACCTCATTTTTTGATTTGCGGATTGGATATAGTTTCGGTTTCGCAGAAAACAAATGAGTTAAGTTATCTCAAACCCGGTATGAAAAAGGAGTGAAGATGCGTTTACTTGTGGACTTTGAAACTTACATGAAACGAAAGGGGTATAAATGGTTACCTGACCAGGGTTTGGTTTCTACGTCTGGTAGACAGTTGTTTAATATAGCTGGAGCAGCACCATTACTGGCTTCTGGGTATCCGGGTGATGCTGAGAGTAAACTCGCAGCTTCATCGCAAAGTTGCCTGCGAATGAGCAGCTTTGATACCGTAGGGGTTGAGAACAATAAGCATATTTTTTTCTATATGCTTGGACACTTCTCTTTTTTCCAAGGGGATGAGACCCAAACTAAATACCAGAGTTGCTATGAAGCTCTAGAGTTTCTGTGTCATGTACTTGGACTCTCAGAAACTAGATTAAGGGTATCTGTACACCCAGATGATGAAGTTACCCATAAGACGTGGGGATTACTAGGTTTGCAAGAGAAGCAACTTGAGTGTAAAACCGAAAAACACACGGCGGAGTTTATATCTGGTAAAAGTGGCTACAGAACAAAGGTAGGTTACCAACTTTCATCGGGAAGAGTACTTTACTTTTGGGATTTGGTGTATGTGCAATTTGACTCACCAAATTTTATAAATCTCATACCACAAATACTAATGGAGTCTGGAATGTCACTTGACCGCTTGTATACTGTACGAGAGGACAAGGAGCACGATTATAAGACTTCGTATTGGCTCCCCTATCTGCACAACTTATCCGAAAGGATGCAAATTCCTGTAGATAAAACAGCTTACAGGATAGCGGACATTACCCAAGCCGCAATTACCCTACTTTCCTGCGGACTTAAACCCGGACCCAAAAAACAGGAATATGTTCTTAGGAAACTCCTGAGAGAGATTTTTACCATTACCTATATCCTAAATATTTCACCCGAACACCCACTTGCTTGTGGCTTGCAGCGGTCTAGTTTTCTAACTGGACATGAACCAGATTCACAGGTAATAACAGAAAGGTTCAACCTAGAACTAGAAGCCTGGAATAAGGTAATTGAAAAAGGTAAAACTAAACTGCGAGAACTCATGATAAACCGTACTGTCCTAACTGAGGACAATAGACGGTTACTAAATGAAGCTTACGGTTTAAACGATTTAATAATAGAATACACTCTAGCCAACTAACGGCTAGTTTTTTATATCTAAATTAGCTTGGTAAGTATAGTGACACAAACAAGAGTAAATCTAAAAAATGATTACCCAAGCTCAATCTTCCTAAATTCCATAGCTTTAGAAAACGCTTTAAATGTTATATAATATTGTTTAAATTCTTATTAATTTAGTTATTCTTAGAGGAGGAGAAGAAATGAAAATTGCTGTAGTCATTGTTACACTAATTTGTTTGGGAATTGCTTATTTGACACCAGAAAAGTACTACAAGGTTAGAGGAAGCGGGTACTTAGGGGCTTCAGTAATCCTTGGCTGTGCAAGCTATGCATGCTGGAGGTCTAACGAAACCTCTACTGTGGAAGCTGGTGTACTATGCGGGATTTTGAGTTTCATCTTTTTATTGATGTCGCTAAATCAATTTATAGATAAAAACAAACAATGCTACTAACCCACTACCTAGTAGGTAGTTTTTTACTTAAAGGAGTAGTGTAATCCAGACGTTACCAACAAAATAAAAGTACTAAAAAAGCCCTAACAATTTTTGTTGGGTTTTATTTTTTTGATTTACTAGTTTTATTGAAGGTAAGAACTATAATAATATTCTAGCTCACTTAAATCAAACGCTTCCAATTTTATCTGATCTCGCTTTTTCATTAGACCGATGACTTCATCTATGTTCTTAGCGTCTCCAGAGTCGTAAAAAATTCCACCTGCTTCCTGAATTTTTTGGATGTTCTTATACCTTTCTATTAACTCCCAACTCTCATGCCTTCCAACCACAACAACAGTAGGTACTTGAAAATGACTAGAGTGGCTAAAGTTATAAAGCTGATTTAACCATTTTAAACTGTCTTCAATACCCAGAGTCAGCATATCTATAACAATACAATCGGCTTCGGTTATATTCTTGTGGGTATCTTCTATTTTTTGTTCCAGGTTATTTACGATCAAATAACGTGATTTTGGGAATTTGGTATTAGGAAAATATTCTGGTTCTTCCACTTTCCACATAATTAAATCCTCCACTTTAGAATGCGATTTTATAAACATACCACAACCATCATCGATATGGAAAATATATAGGTATAGTCTCATGTATTATTCAAATTACCTTACTTGGAGCTCGAATCAGATTTGTACAAATATTAAGTATGCGTAGAAATATATAAGTGATTCGTTCCTTCATGGACCCACCATAGATTGTTTAAAAATGTTAATTACTATATCTTTATTTGTATGAATGTAGATTTTAGAAATCCTGGAGAAGAATTCCAAGACTGGGAAGCTGAGCCTGCTTCCGAAAATAAGCTACGAACTTTGCAAATAATAGAAAAAGAGTCCAAAGCAACAAATCCGGGCTTTAGTTTTAAAAGACGCGAAGAAGTGGATCCTACAGAAGCGAACGAGATTTGCGCGAAATATAATAAAGGAGACTTTTTTGACTATACTCTTGTTCGTACCGGTAATAGATTCGAAATAATGCTTGAAGGTGTTAAGGTCGGAGCGTTTTCAATCCATGATAATGGGGATACTAAGTCTATTGGAATGATAATGCTCAATGAGAATTTGCAACGCAAGGGTTTTGGAGAACAATTATACAAAGAGCTTAATGATTACTTCTTTAGACAAGATAGATCTGTTTTAATGTCCGATAGCAACAGAAACAGCGGTGGCGCCACGGCACTATGGATGAAATTAAAAGCACAAGGACTCGCAGAAGAACTACCCGAAGGAAGCTCTGCGGATGAACACCCGATGTTTAGGTTTAAAAAAAAATAACTAAGTTAAAATTAGCGACATTATTGAAGATAGAGTACTTTGGTTAGGTACTCGATTAGGAAAGCCTGGTTTCTTTATAGCTTCGTTCTTAATATCGCTGACTGTCGGGAATAACCTAGTTGCACAACAAGCTCTATATGATGCAAAGAGATTATTAAAGCACTGCTAACCTAGCAGTCTTTTTATTTCATAAAATAAAAAAGACACTGGGTGGTGTCTTTTTTTAAGTGGCGTATTTTGTTATGAGTTGTTTTAGGATAGCAGCTCCTTCGAGGGCTATTTTCTCGTCCATTACGAGTGGTGGGCTGAAAAATAGAATGTCTGCTCTTGCGGTTTCGGTTACTATTCCTGCTTTAAAACCTTCTTTCATAATTTGTTCTGCAAGGTCGCCTGCGGATTCTTTTGTGGTTTTATTATTCACAAATTCTATACTGAAGACCATACCTATTCCCCTTACCTGCCCTACCTTAGGTAATTCTTCTAGCGACTCTAATTCATTTAACAGAAACTTTCCTACGGTATCTGCATTCTCCCAGAGTTTTTCTTCCATGAAGATATTAAAGTTTTCTTCCATGGCTGGTAGGTCGTTTAGGTTCCAGCCGAACGTTGAATACCTTGGAATTAGATGACTCTTTTCTGCAACAGCTTCGGTACAGACTACTGCTCCTGCGGTTGCATAGCCACCGGTCAAGCCTTTGCCTAACGTAACAATATCTGGTTCTATTCCCCAATGTTCGTAGCCGTAAATTTTTCCGGTTCTTCCAAAACCAGAGGCAACTTCGTCCATTATTAATAGTACGCCGTACTTTCTACATAGTTCTTGGAGTCTTGGGTAGAAATCTTCTGGGGGTACTATCATTCCTGCATTCGTAAAAATAGGCTCGCTTATAAACGCGGCGGTGTTTCCTAGTTTATAGACGTCTTCTATTTCTTTTAATACTGCAGTGCTTAAGTCGCTTCCGGTTAACTCGTGTTTATTTTTATATTCGTTGGGTAGGTTTAGTCTTACTACTTCACCAATGCCTGGTTGCATGGCTTCACTCATAGCTGCACCAATACTCGCCGCGCCAAAAGTGTGGCCGTGGTAGACCTCGCCGAATGAGATAATGGTTTTCTTGCCTGTTGCCGCTCTTGCGAGCTTAAGCGCAAACTCTACTGCTTCTGAACCAGAAGTAACTCTAAACAGTTTATTTATTTCGGGACGGAACGTAGCGAGTAATTTCTCGGCAAAATTATCCCATGCATTATGAAAGATAGTTGGAGGTAAATAGTACGCTGGGCTTTTTTCTTGAATGGCTTTTAGAATTCTCGGATTTTTCCAGCCGGCCGTGCATACACACCAACCACCTAAAAAGTCTATGTATTTTTCTCCCGAAGAACCGTAAAGATAACACCCTTCGGCATCGCTGATTGTAATTCCAAATGGAGTAGGACCTAAAATATATTTTGGCATGTATCCATACTAAATTACCTCTATATATTAATCAACCTGCTTTTAAAACTCTGTATGGGGGGAGCGACTTTTATTAATTCATAACTAATCATTAATGACAATACTCCTCTTTTTGTTGCTATACTTATATATAGATTATCGATTTTAATATTTGATTAGGAGTTAATTATATGAGTGATTTGTTAAGAATGGGTTATGAAAACTCAAAGCATCATAAAGAAAGCAGTGAAATTAACTTACCAGGAGTCGAACTTGGGCAGGATGAACGCAACTCACCTGGTGCTGTACTCATGTATAAGTTTGCTGATTATTTAATGAGTATTCGCGAAACCGGTAAATTTGATCCTGTGAAGGCAAAGGCTTTTGGTAGACTACCCGACGAGAATCCTTTCCACCATTATGTTGGAGAAGTAGATGGTAAACCAGTATGGTCAGAAGGTAAGAAAATTGTGGATGAAATCTTAACCGCAACTGGACCGGTGGATATCGAATTCAGCAGAACGGTGTATAAGAAAAATGAGCATGACCAGGGGGAACCACAGATTAAAATGATTGTTACTATACCTAATAGCGACATGATCCATAAATATACATTTGTATCGTGGTTAGACGGCAGTAGACAAGACGTTTCCATGCACGGCACACTCGTTCGTAATGAAATAGAAGAATAAGATCACAAACTTCAAAGGTTCTTGTTCTTATTCCCTCCGATTTAAGAAGAGCAAAGGATTGCGTGTCCATTGTTTTTTCATTTTATCCATTCAGTAGTGTTTTTCTTTGTAGGTAATATACTAAATATAGAATAAAAAAATTATAAAAATAATACGTACTATTATGACTACTCCAGACACTTTTGGATTCGAAGATTTTTTTGGCACTGCAAGAGAAGGAATCAAAGAAGCTAATGGATCAAAGGCACTTGAATACAACGACAGGGTAACTGCAGCTAAACTAGGCAGGGAATTAAAACCTGGAGACTCACAATCGAATAAACTGAAATTTATGGAGCAGGAAAGAGTTAATTTCGCCAAAGGATTCTTTGAAGATAAACCTTTAGAGGACGTGGTTAAAGAAGCTAAGGACTACAAATTCCCTACTGGAAACATGTTAGTAAGGTTAAATAAAGAGAACGAATTAATAGCGAATAACGACCAGTTATTCAAGCTCCGTTGGGCATTGGCGTTTTCGCCTGTTCTTAGTGCGGAAAGCATTGGTGACTTACGAAGAGATAGAAATATACATTTTAGAGTTGTAGAAGGTCGTGTAATTATTGATTCAACTGATAACCCAGCATTAGCCAAGCTTAACTACGATGCAGAAAAACTACTTTACGCTTTCCTAACCAGAGCAACGGACGCAGAAAAAAAATACACAGTACTACCGTATGCTCATGTAGATGAAAAACAAAAAATAACTTCTAAGACTCTTTTTGTACTTACCCCTGAAAAGGCGGAAGAGTTAAAGGAAATATTAAAGCAAGAAGTCAAAAATAAACTTATTAAAGTCGCGCATTAGTATAAAAAAACAAAGGACTATGTGTCCTTTGTTTTCATAACACCTACCTGCGAGGGATCAAGTTCTGTAGCAGGCGTGAGCGGAAGAATGGTATTAGAAATTTCACAAAACTCCCCTGCTGAAAGTACTAGCCATTTTTGACTTTAGTTTTTCCCAATGACTGGTATTTATCCTATACCCTATGATTAAAAGACCTTAATTATATATTTATGAGCGATACTGACTTTGCTCCATTACTTACATATTTTGACGAGAAGTTCCAAGAGCAGGACAAACGGTTTGATAAAATTGAGAATGACATTGGAGAACTTAGGACATCGGTTGATAAACTTGCTCACCACGTACTATCTTTTCAACAATAGATGACAATTATGACTATGAAGGTTGGGAGAATGGAAAGTTGGATACAGCAGGTGGCAGCGAAAGTTGGTGTAGAGTATAAAGTTTAAAAAAGACACTAGGTGGTGTCTTTTTTGTTACGATTAGAGGGTTGTCCCCCTCTGCCTCCAGCATCAAAAAATAACCGAACTTACTAACAGCGACTTCGACACTAATTCGATAAGGTCGCTGATTTTTTTATAGTAGAATTGGACGTAAAGCTTTTGTAAAAACGAAAGAGGGACTTGTTAGCAGTAGGCGTGAGTGGTGGGATGGTATTAAGTAGCCATGCGAAGCTCCCCTTGCGAAGGTGGCCTTTGTTTAAAGGGTCATGCCCCTTTTGTTTTTTGACTTTGGAATATTTTCGATTTCTTGCGATACTATGAGAGAAGTAATTTTAAGAAATTTATGAGCGGAAATTCTGAATTTAATACCTTCATGGGAGAAGTGCAACCAAAACCAAAATTAGGTGCAATCGAGTTACTTGAAGAACTAGATAGAAAAGAGAGCGAGGAAGCGCTTTCCATAGAATACCAATCTATCGAAAGCATCAGAGAACTAAATGAAACTTATAGCACTTATGCAGATCAACTCAATTCGATAAGAAGAGAATTGGGACTTGAAAATATAGATTTTAAACCTGAGGACTATCGTTTAATAAAACCTGAGGTTTACGACACCAGTCCATTTTTAACTAAATATGGTAAAGCAGGTGCATTCCATGATCCTATAACCGGAGTGATTTTTTTACGCTTTGACCTAGAAGCACATGAGTCGGCCGATGGAAACAAAGCCTATAACCATTATGTTGTGGGTCACGAAACCACGCATAAAAGTATGGCCGGGTATGGGATTGGAAAATATTCAAAAGATTTAAATGAAGGAATGACGGAAGTAATAAATAGACAGATCTTTCATAACACCATAATACCCAGACTGAGACTGGGAAAACAGAGTCATGAGAATGACGAGTATATTCGGAGGTACGAACCAACTGTTGATGGGATCAAAATTCGAGAAGAGGATATTTTATATTCGGATGAAGATGTAGATACTCTTGTGTATACAAGGGTAAGGGAGACCCGACTTATCGAAATGATTAAAGCTTTGTCCCCTGAGTGTTATGAACAACTTTTATCTGCATGCTTTCGGGGAGAAGATGAAGAAGCTCGCGAGATAATATCTAAATATATGGGAGAAGATTGGGCAAAAAAATTTGGCAACCGTAGATTTAGCGCGCTCGATTTATATAGAGAATTAGAAAAGATAAGCTGATCC
Organism: uncultured Candidatus Saccharibacteria bacterium; assembly: GCA_964384035.1. Taxonomy (GTDB): domain Bacteria; phylum Patescibacteriota; class Doudnabacteria; order UBA920; family UBA920; genus CAYLIB01. Next base: position 94,194 of record CAYLIB010000006.1, on the reverse strand, counting down.
GAGAAAGGCAAAGGAGGCATGATCCTTTGTTTTATCACCCCCTTACTGATTTGGAGTCTCTAATAGTGGGCGGGAAGTCGTTATGTAGGGATGGATCGTACAGTTTTAGCAAAAACAAAAGAGGGACTTGTTAGAAGCAGTCGTGAGTGGTGGAATGGTGTTAGCGAATTAAAGTTCCAAGTTCTATCTGATTTTCTTTTTTTATAAGACTAAGAAAAAACGGGAGCTGGCTTTGCCAGTCCCGTTTTTAACATTTAGGAAAGAGGTTGGTGGTCATGGCGGAGGAGAAGCTCCACCGCCATATCATTAAAACCTATCATCCTCCCTAATAAACGTAAGGAAGAGAATTGGAATTACGAACAGTGTTAGGAAAGAGGAAAGCATGAGACCGAAAATAACGGCACTGCCTAGACCTCGCCAGAATTCGTCACTCAATGTAATTGGCAGGATACCTAGAATAGTACTTAGTGAGGTAATGAAGATTGCTTCGAACCTCGCTTTACCTGCGTCTATAATAGCTTCGTAGAAAGGAATTTTGCTATTAATGTTCAGGTTAATTTTATCTACTAGGATAATTGCGTTTTTAACCACAATTCCGAATAGAGCAAGCACACCAATAAGTCCCGGGAATCCGAGTGGCATGTTGAATATTGCAAGACCTAGGAATACTCCGATTAACGCTAGAGGGATAGTCATTAGAACAATTATAGATTTTCTGAAACTGTTGAACTGAATAATAAGTGTTGCAACGATAAGAATCATAGCGACTATCATTGCGAGAATTATAGAGATCACAGATTTCTGGTTTTGTTCGTTCTGCCCGCCGAAAGTTATTTCGTAACCGTTTGGTAACTTATAGTCTTTCGTCTTTTCTTTGAAGGCTGCAAGTATGGTATTTGAGTTTGCGTCCCCTGTTGCATCGGCTTTCAAAGTAACAGTACGCTTCTGGTCTATTCTACTAATAGAATCTACCGAAGGGCGAAGTTCTATAGTAGCCACGTCTTTTAGGAAGACAGGTTGCTTACGTAAGTTAAGCACTTGCAAATTCTGCACACTTTCTAGAGTTGGGATTTGATCGGTACCAAATCTTGCAAGAATCTTCGTCTCTTCTCCGTCTTCTAGAATGGTAGATACTTCTGTGCCAGAGATTGCCATACGCAGTACGCTTCCTAAGTAAGCTGCGTTTAAGTTATTTTGTTCAAGCTTTACTGGGTCGAGTACAAAAGTAAATTCTGGTGCAGCATCTTTTAGAGAGACGTCTGTGTTTACTACACCTGGAATTTCTTTGAGCTTTACTTCTAGCTCTCTTACAATTTTGTCGAGTGTTTTTAGATCTTCACCAGAAATTTGTGCTTGGAATGCAGCACCTGTGGGAGGACCACCAGCCTCGGCAGACACAGAAATAACTGCGCCTTGAACTTCACTTAGAGCTTTCCTAATACTACCTTCTAATTCGTAAGATTTTATATCTCGCTTTTCTTTGTCTGTTAAAGTTATTGTTACCGAAGCGGTGTTACTAGAAGCTCTGCCCCCTTGGTTTATAGGGCTTGGTCTACCGGTGACACTAGAGAAATTCGCGATTTCTTTGAATGGAATAAGTTTACTTTCTACTTCACTTACTACTTTATCTGTTTCTTGTAGTGTAGTTCCCACTGGGGTGCGAATGTCTACGTACATGTTGTCGGAATCTTGTTTTGGGAAGAATTCACTTCTTACAATTCCTGAAACAGGCATAGCTACAGCTACTATGAAAGCGACGGAAACAAGCCCGAGAGTCCAACGTCTACTACGCTTACTACCAGTAACTTTTCTTAGTAAATTTTCGTAAGGGATTAGGAAACGGTCGAAATGAATGATTCCGTGAATGAGTCGATTAGCAAAACTATCACCTGTATGAGCCCCTGCCTGCTTGCGTAGCTTCTCTTTTATGAGGTCGTCACTCTGCCATTCGGCTTTTGTGAGCCTTGCGCTTTCGATTAGTTTTTCTCTTCCACCACGTTCATACCAACCGAGCATGCGAATGAGAACACCAATTAGAAGTGCGCCAATTAGGTAACCTATGAATCCCCCACTGTAGAAGAGGAGTCCTGCTATAGCGAGTAGTAATATTTCTATTAAGTAATAGAATTTTTTAGTTAAACGAATTCTCTCAAGCACTGCTGCAAGAGGGTGGTTTATCATAAGTGCGATAAACAAACTTGCTACAAGCGTAATAGAGATAGTTATTGGAATGGACTTTAGGTATTCACCAATAATTCCTGTAGAGAAGAGTAGCGGTAAGAATGCCCAAACAGTTGTAAGTGTTGTTGTAGTAAGAACAACTTTAAAGTCGTTTAGTACCAGAAGCACTGCTTCTTCTGGGGTGAACTTACCTGATCTTAGGTACTGCTTGGTTGCAGACACAACAACAATGGCATCGTCCACGAGTAAACCGAGTGCCAGAATGAGTGAGAAGGTTGAAAGGAAGTTTAGCGAGACACCAATAATGTTTAGAACTGTGAAAGTTACAAAGAACACTAGAGGAATAGCTAAACCTGCAACGAACGCTTCTTTGAGTCCAACTATAAGAAAGAGTAAACCGAATACGAGTGCAAGTGTGAGCAGGAAGTCGTGGGTTAACCTGTCGAAATCGGAACGGACAAGTTTTGCAAAGTCTGAGGTTACATCGTAGTGAATTCCTGCTGGCATACTTGCCACTACCCTATCTGCAGTTTCCTTAGCTGAGTCCGCGGTTTCTAAAATAGAACTACCGGTTCTTTTAACAACCGAAAGAGTGACTGCGTTCTGTGGCTTGGAACCTTTTATAGAGAGTCTTGAAAGTACGGTTTTCTTAATAGCTTTTTCAGAAACTGTTGCTACGTCTTTTACATAAATTACAGAACCGGTATCGGTATGACTTACCGGTATACCCCCAATAGCTTCTTTGGTATAAACACGCGAGTCTGTTCTTATGGAATAGACAAACTTTTCTCCATCGAAATTTCCTGCCGGGAAAGCTAAGTTTGTTGCTCTAATAGCACTATTGGCTTGGTCTGAGGATACGTTGTAGTAGACAAGCTTTGCTGGGTCGTAGGCGACTTCGAATTCACGTTCGTCACCACCAGAAATATTTACTTCTCTTACACCCGGAATCTTTTCCAATTCATCTTTAACGTTTTCTCCTGCTTTGCGCATGGTAAATCCGTCGTATGGACCGGTTAACACCATGGTCCAAATTGGTTGGTCGTCTAAAGAAATTTCTGAAACCACTGGTTCTTTGGCGTCAGTTGGTAGATCTGGTTTTACTGTATCTACTTTGTCTTTGAGTCTTCTTATTGCATCTTCTAAGTCTTCGTCTGAGTTAAACTCTACGGTTAAAACTGAGACTGAATTTGCAGAACTGGAAGTAATTTTATCCAAACCTTTAAGTCCTGCTATTTTAGTTTCTAGCTTTTTTGTTACTAACTCTTCTATATCTGAAGGGCTTGCACCCGGATATGCAACACTTACTACTGCAATAGGAATTTTTACTTCTGGGTTAGATTCTCTTGGAAGTTTTATATAGGAATAAATACCTGCTGCGCTCACTATTGCGATAAGCAATAGAACTACACGAAAATTACTTACGAAAAAGTTGAGCCAGGTTTTCCTGAGTTCTGGTTTAAATTCGAGCTGATCGAGATAACGCTCGTCTGATGTTTTTAGTTGTTGTTCGTTCATAAGAATTGAATAACGAATGAAGAATATCGAATGACGATACTACTGCACCGTTACCTTCTGCCCGGCTTTGAGCTCATACACTGTGGAGACTATTGTCATATTAGAGTTAAGTCCACTTTTTACTTCTACGGTTTCCCCGGTAACAGCACCGATCTCTACCTTCTTTTCTTCTAATATACTTTCGCTATTCACGACGAAAACATATGCACCATTCTGGGTTATCTGAACAGACTGCACAGGGAGCTTATATCCACCTATTATTTCTCCGGAAGGAGCAGTGGCGATTTTTATATTTGCATTTTGACCTACTGTGAGACCAGATTTTTCTGGATCTAACACCACGATCTGAACTTCTGCTGTTTTAGTTACCGGGTTTACGCTTGGTGACCAACGAGATACTTTACCTTTAACGTTTTCATTTATGGTAACTTCCGCGTCTTGAGTAATGTACTCGATATCAGATTCACTTATGAAAGCTTTTATTTGCATACCACCCTTACTTACAACGGAAGCAACTGCTTGGCCTGGAGTAAGAAGTTCGCCGTACTTAACAGTTACGTTAGCGATAGTACCAGCTATAGGAGTACGAACTATGGTTTTGTCGTACTGAGCAGAAGCAGCGGCTACAGATGCCCTTGCTTGGTCTACACTTGCTTGCTGTGCTCTAATTTGTTCATTAGAAGCACCAGCTAGTCTAAGTTCTAAGTCTCTTTTTGCAGAATCAAGCTGGCTTTGAGCGGCGTTTATTGCGGATATTCTACCTTGTAGCGCGCTATCGTATGCGCTCTTAACTTGAGTGTAAGAAGCAGATTGCTTGTTGGGTACATCTATAGTCCAGGTATCATCTCCGTATACAGTTGTGGAATTGAATTGTAAACTTAGTCCTAATTTACCAAGTGGTTCTGGAGCATTTGTTCTAACCATACCATCTGCATTCTCGATACCAGAAGCGAAAAAGCGAGGACCAGTACCGGAATTATAAACACGAATAAGATACGTACCTTCTTTTTCACCAATGTAAGTTCCGGTTATGGTGATAGTGGATTTACTTACATTACCTGAACTAGGAATTGCTTGTAGCCCTGTGTTAAAAAGAGCAGACTGCGCATTTTTTACTGCCACGTCCTGTTGCTTTTTAGTATCTTCTAATGTTTGTTGTGCAGATTTTACTCTGGTTTCAGCTACAGCAATTTCTTCGGTACGCGCGCCACGCTTAAGCTCATCGAGTCTTGCTTCTTGGCTTTTTAGCACAGCTTGCGCACTTGCGAGACTTGCTGCTTGGTCGCGGTTTTCAATAGTTAATATTATTGAATTTTCTCTGACGGTATCCCCTACTTTAGCGTAGACTTTGGATACTGGACCATTTGCTTGGCTTCTGAGATCTGCTTGCTCTAAAGATTCAACAGTACCAGAGGCGGAAATGAATCCGAGATTTGCTTGATAATCTTTTAGAGAAATTGTACTAACACGTGTTAGGTTTTCTGTTTGGCTTTCTTCTTTTTTCCCACCGATGCGACTAAATACAGCGGTTGCGAGAACTACTATGACTACTAAAGCAGTCATTAGATATCTGTGATGTTTGAAATATTTACTGAGACTAGTTATAAAGTTCATAAAATTTGTAAGGTTTATAAAGTATTAATTGTTGATAAATAATTGACTGAGATATTGGACGTACTTTTTTGGACTTACTTTGGGTTTTATACACTGTGCATGAATGACGTAAGAGTGAATTGAGTTAGCCAAAACTTCCTCAGCTAGTTCGGGGTCTTTTACTTTACTTGCTTTTAATAATTCTCTTAGGTGTCTATGCATGCTTTCTATGTGAACAAACATACCGGAGTACATACCACTGCTTTTGTTTTTTACAGAATCCAACTTGGTCATTGTGTGACCTGCTTTTAGGAAAGTATTTATAACAAGGAACAAAATAGCTTCTAGGTACTGTCTTCTACCGGGATATTTCTTATTACTTTCTTCTACCAGATAGTTCAAGTTGTGTGAGGCTTCCTTCCATATAACCTCTAGCACTTCAGCGAAAAGTTGTTCTTTACTTTGGAAGAAGTAGTATAGTGAAGCTTTTTCTATACCAGACATTCTAGCGATTTCTGACATTGAGGTTGCTTCGAAACCCTTTTTGGCAAAGAGCTTCCTGGAATGCGCCAGAGCCCTTTCCTTTGTTTTGCTAGCTATTTTAGGTTTTTTGGACATAATGTAATTGTTTATATACCTACCGGTCGGTAGGTGGACTAAAGGCAAATATAGCAAAACTGGACAAATTTGTCAATAAAAAAGAGGTCATTTAAGACCTTGTTTCGATCGGCATCTCATATTCCCTGATAAGATTAACCGTCAGGGATATAAAAAATGGGACAAAATAACAAAATGCTATGAGCGTTAAGGGTACATTTTCTACCGCAATGGCGAAAAGCAATAACAACAATAGTGTTGTTATTATCCCAATAGCTAATTGGTTGTATGAGATTTGCTTCTGATACTCAGGCAAATTATACATAGCACCTCCTAGAGAATACTGGAATTATAATACTTCTATCTAAAATCGCAATAATTTGTCGTGTTCTATCTTTTATGAAGTTTTATGACTTAGGGGAAAATATATGTAAAGTAAACTTGACATTTGAAATGTCCAGGGTATACTATAAATAGAATTAATCCTGCGTTGCAGGGGAAAAATAAATACTATGGATGATACGAATAAAATGGTTGTAGATGAGAATGAACTGAGACAAAAATTAAGCGATGAGGAGTACAACATACTTAGACAAAAAGGCACCGAAGCACCTTTTTCTAGTCCACTAGTAGATAGTCACGACAAAGGAATGTTTACCTGCAAGGTTTGTGGACAGGAATTATTTTCATCGGATACTAAATTTGATTCTGGAACTGGGTGGCCAAGTTTTGACCAGGCTATACCAGGTACAGTAAGTTACCATGAGGACAATGCTCATGGGATGACCAGAACAGAAGTTACATGCTCTAAGTGTGGATCACACCTTGGACATGTATTCGACGATGGCCCTGCTACTACGGGCAAACGTTATTGCATTAATGGTGCGTGTTTGTTGCTAAAGAAAGAAGATGCATAGAAAACTACCTCCTAAATGGAGGTTGTTTTTTATTGGTTTGACCAAGGGTACGGGGGAGGCTAAAATAAAATGCTAGAGAAAAAATTAAATGAAACATATGAAAAAAATATATGGTTTTTTGTTAGGCTTAGCGCTACTGCTTCCACAGACTGCTCTTGGTCTTGCCCAGCCTGTATCCCCTATTACCTATTCAGGAACTACTAGTGGATGTCAGAGCTGTTTGCGCGTAGGGATGAATTTGGTTTCTGTTTTGAAATTTAGACTTAATAATACTACTGCTTCCAGCAGCGACGTGAATCAGATCACTTTCCATTACAGTGGCACTGCTACTAGCTTGGATTTGGGTCAAGTTAGATTTTACGACGATATAAATGGCGTGTTCTTAGGAAGCACAACTTTTAACTTTTCGACAAAGACAGCGGTCTTGAGTGGTGCACCAATTATGAGTGTCCCAGCTAACTCAATTGGAGAAATTACTGCTTATGTGAATGTAAAACCTACGGCAGTAGTTGGTAGAAATGCAAAATTCTACATAAATGCAGGAGATGTACTTGGAGACGGTGGCTTAGAAATAACCGGTAACCTTCCTCACTCTAGCCCACTACTTTATATTTGTGCTGACCAAACATATGTTGATCCTGCACTCGTACAAATTCTTTCTGCTAACGGTGGCGAGGTTTGGACTAAAGGTGAACAATATACTCTTTCTTGGGTATATAAAAATGCCCCTTCCAATGCCTGGGTGAAAAGTGTAGAACTGCTAAAGGGTGGTGTATTTGTTAGGAACTTAGATGTTGAAACTACCCCAAGAATACTCCCAGGTGGCAAACTTTGTCCGGGGCAAGTGGTTCGATGGACCATACCAACAGATTTAGTAACAGGTAGCAACTACAAAATTAGAGTTAGACTCTATAAAGGCGCGACTGACTCTCCTAACTTACTAGATACGGATGTCAGTGATGCGAATTTCAGAATAGAATAGTACATAGAAACACCCCTTAGTGGGTGTTTTTTGTGGTCTTGCAAAAAACCATGATTTAATGTATAATATTCAATTATTCTGGATAAAACTACTCACTTGGGTACCTAGGTACCAAACAAAATTTTCCAAAGGAGAGGTCATGAAAAAAGCTAGAAGTATACTCGTGACAGTGTTTGTGATACTACTCTATCCGACATTGTATTTTGTTGAAGGTCTGATGTCATCTAATCCATTGTTCAGCTCAGAATACTCGTGGGTGAATAACGTCTATATGTTGGTGAGTTTAGTATCCGCCATATTTTTCGTTAACACCATTGCGTTCTTTCTCATAACCCTAATCTCATTTGAAGAATCGGGTGTGGGCAAAGTGACAATCAGAAAGGATAGCATAATAGCAACTTTTTTTGAGAGAGGCGGAAAAGTGCCAGATGAGATAGATTTTTGTGCCTGTTACTGGACCATGACATTGATCTTTATGGCAATTATTACTGCGTCGGTAATTATAGGAGCAATTCTGGTGGGTCTGTTTATGGCCACCAGAGGGATTATAAAAAATCCTAGCTATGTAACAAATTTCCCTGTCACTTGGAGTATTGCAGTAGCTACTATCGTATTACTCGTAGTTGGCCAAAGATACGCTCAGGAAATCACATACAAGATACTTCAAATTTTTGCTAGCCTTGTTTTGTTGTCGCTTCTCGCTTATCTTGCCTATTCAATAATCGCCTGTGCAGGGTTAATGGCTCTGTTAAAGGGAATCGGACTAGTGGTCCTGGTTGTCGGTATTGTGTTGGGTTCCTTGGTGGGGATGTTCTTCAGCATCCGGTTTGTCCTTCAAAAAACATTTGTAGGTAGAATGTTGGATACATTGAAGAACAAAACCTGCTTGAAAATTTCTACAGTGTAGCAAGAAGCCGTTAAGTGCTTCTTTTTTATTGGAAAAAAATATTTACTACATGGTCAGTTGTAGGAATTGATTAGTTACTCTATTTCTTCTTAGAGAAGAAATTAGCTGGAACATACTAACTGGTTTGGTTACATGTAGTAACTACAAAATTAGAGTTAGACTCTATAAAGGCGCGACTGACTCTCCTAACTTACTAGATACGGATGTCAGTGGTGCGAATTTCAGAATAGAATAAAAAATAACCGCTTCCGAAAGGGAGCGGTTTTAAGTTAATCTTTCTAACTCTTCCCAAAGTAGAAGCTCGAGACTTAACTGACTCACGGTTTGTGCCACGAGTTGTTCATTTACTATTTGAATACCCCGAAATGTAATAAGATGCTCACCATACAAGACTTCGGGTTTTCCTCTGTCTGTAATAATCCTGAGTCTCTCCCGAGGATCTTCTCTTTTGTAAAATGCTTTTAAGAGTATTGGAAGGTCTGCACTGAGCCTTACCAATTCCGAAAGCCTGGGCGCTGAAAGAAAATAGGCCAGAACTGCCTGCGCTTCAAAATATAAGAATGGTTTCACTAGAGGTGCGATTCTGAGTCTCATATCCTGAGAACACTCCAGGGCTACCAAACCTGTAAATAAATGCTGAAGCAACGGGAGGGTGACTTTACAACCCTCATCTATATTTTCGCAAATATTGCACAAGCTATGCAGGATTCTCTCTAAAGATCTCTGACAAACCACATCTCTACCCCCAAATTCAAATTCTGGGACTTGGAAAGCCTCAAGCCTATCGAGAAGACACGCCTCTTGAATCCTATAAAGCAAAAGGCCGTTCTGGGATAAACTGCTGAAGTGATTTATTCGAAGTCTTGCTTCCTCATAAGTCATAATCAACCTCCTTTAAGACTTATATTGGTCTTTTTAAGACCAACCCTATTTACGAAACTCAATTAATTGTGTATGTTACTAAATTATTTATCTAGTTGCAAGAAATTATAGGGGGTGAAATGAATAAATTTCTCATAATCGTACTCACATTGAGCCTCTGCGCATGTCAGCAGGCTTCTGCGATCAGCACCAGCAGACTACCACTGAAACCGTGTGAATCTGATCCTGAACTGGAATCGTTTGCTCGTAGCAGAACAGTTCTTGTTAATATGATCGGAACAAGGACCGGAGGTACCGGAGCTTTGGCCTATTCCAATGAATCGGGTAGTATGGTTGTCTCTAATTATCATGTTTTTGAAAATAATTATTTTAGGGTTTGGTTTGAAGATCTGGACCATAATAGATTTGAACTTCTTAACTACTCTGAAAATAAAGAAGCAGATCTTGTCTTTTTCTATCTCCCCGGTACCCATACCAACCTACAAAATATGAAAGTATACACACCCAAGCAGAATGAGTGTGTCTATTTTCGTACTGAAGGAAACGGTGACAGTGGTTTACTCTCAGGCAGATTTACTAGATTCCAATCGGAGGGGTTGGGGGTTGTAGAATACAATATGCAATATGACCCAAATGGACTTTCTGGGACTCCGATTTTTAGTAAAGACAAGCGAATTGTTGGAATTGCAGAAAAAGCGAGTAGGGTTAATAGAGAACTCTTCTTTATACCAGCCCCGAAAGTACGGGATATCTATTTGGCAACAAAAAAATAACACCTAGTTAGGTGTTTTTTTATTAAATTTCAAGTCCTTATCGGGTTCTAAATTATTCATTTTTTTAAAGCGTCCTCTCTTTAGAGCTTCAGAGAATATATCGTTTGCTCTTGCTATACATTCCGCTACTAGCAGTGCTCCGCTTGCATTTTCCGTTCCTACAGCCACTCTAACAAAATACTGATCGCCGTTGTACTTGCGTGAGTTTTTATCTTTTTCGTAAGAAGCAAGACGCGTAGAATCGAACCCAAAACTAGTACCCATATTTAGCTCGATGCCTGCTTCCTTAGCAAGCGTAATAACAGTTCTACAAAAATTTGATACAAAGTTCTTATAATCTAAATACCAGAGTTCATCCGCTGGGTTCTCTAAACTCGACATATCTACTCCTATAGTAAAGACTCCCCCTAAGGCCTTACCTTCAGCATCGGCAGCAAAATTTACCTCTTTTATGAAACTATTAGACTTTGGGAGTCTTTTTAAAATATGTTCTGCTACTAACTTAGTATTTCTTGAATGTCTTTTATACCGATGATCGGTAACTTCTTGATCTAGTAATATAGACATTCTATCTACCATCTCCTTGGTAGGCACGGAACCAGAGATTCTTCTAACTCTTTGTAAGGGATCCTCGGAGTACTCACCAATGCATGTGACCAACCCTCCTTGGGAAAATTCTTGACCATCTTGAGCGTACTTTATCAAGCTTTCACCTGCCCAAATTTTTACAAATGTAGGCAATCTTCGAAAATCAAAATCTTTCCACTTAGCTTCCCTACCTACCAGGGTATTGTCGATAATCAGAGTGATGTCTCTGAATGTATTTCTGAATTTTTTATGGAACTCATATACCCATCTTTCATCGCACAGACCTTCTAGAACTTTTTCTATATCTATAGTCCTGAGTTCATAATTATTTGCTAAAGGTGCAAGAACTACTGCTAGAGGAAATTTTATTTTTATGGCTTCTATTAGCTCGTCCTCTGAGGGTTTTTCAAATTTTAATATTTCTTTTTTATCGAAAGTTGCATCGAAAATTTGATCTACTTCAAAATAAACAGGTGTAGAAATTACTATTGGTTCATTTTTATCTATCTTGTATCTTGGTAATTTAGATTCGTTTTTAATTGCCTGGGCCATGCAAGTAAAGGCTGAAAAACCATTGTTAAATAAGAGATGATCTACGTGGTTTAGTTCTTCTCTCGCCCTAAAACCCGTGTATTCGGCTAATTCTTTATTTTGGAAATACACCAATTCTCTGTAATGATTTCTTTGGTAGTCGGTTAAAAAGGGTTCTGAACTTTGATCCTCTGCTCTTTGACCTCTTCCGCTTGCCGCGTAAGTTGGTGAATTCCATGAGTCTTGAGATAGCACAAGCGCAAATTGCCTTAGCAAATTACGATAGACTTTTTTGCATCTTCTTAGTTTTTCCTCTGCTGAGGAATCTTCGAATAAAAGTTTTTGATCCAGAATTTGTTGTAAATCCTTTATAACAGCATTAAAACCAGAGTTTAACCAAGTAAGAGTTTCTAACTTTTGGTCTTTGGGTGATTCTCTATATAAAGCAGAGAGATAAAAATCAACTTTAATTTGTTCTTGAGCTTTTTCTGGTAGTTTGTTTAAATGCTCTGAAACTCCCAGTTGTCCTAAATTGTGATCAGAAGTTTTGCGATTTAACTTTTCCCGCACACCTCTGTCACCATTATTTTGTAAATACCTTAGACTACCTGCGGATAATTCTTTTAATAAATTTAGTTGAAGTTTTTCTAGTCTAAAAAGTAAAAGACTAACATCTTCGCGAAATTCTTCAATGTAAACTGCTTCGACTGTTTTAGGTACATCTACAACCTTATGAGCGGGCACCTCTAACAATGCTTCTTTATAGAAATGATCAACCAAACTAACTTGGGTGTCTATCCTAGCCAACTTGGTTTTAAGGGCAGGATAAGTGTCTAAACCGGTTTCCCTGGCTTCCTGCTCTGCCCATAGATTTGGTTGTCTTTCTGGCATTACGAGACTCTTTTAGTTATGAATTCTACTTGTTTGGATTTTTTTATACTTGCCATGATAAGCAGTAATCCTGCCATGACAGAAGAAATTAAAATGAGAGTCAGAAATTGAGTGTTGTGCTTTGTAATGTATAAATAGAAAGCATAAGTTACTAGCGCACCATAACCCACAGAGATAACTACCGTAGCCAAGCCTGGAACACTAGTACTCAAAACTTCAGGGTCACTGGTCTCAAAATTTGGAAATGCACCGCCTAAGCTAGTACCTAGAGCAGTTAGAAAAAAGGTCATTACTATTGATGCAATGTATATTTCAACGGCGTAGAACTGCGGAACAACAGACACTCCTAAAAATAGTAACTGAGCGAGCGATGTTACTAATGTAAATAATAATAGATAGAAGAGAAATTTAGACCAGATTATTGTAGATTTTTTTAAAGGACTTACTATGAAAACCCAAGCGGTATCCCGTTCTTCTGAGAAGGACGGGAATGCAAAACGTAACACCAAAGCAGCAGTGAAATAACTCAAAATGGCCAAGGGAAGAACAGTAACAATAACAGGCAAAATGGTGTCTACTAGGTTATGTCTCACTATTTGATTCTGCAAGTAGTTCTGAGCGCCGACATTAGCAAACCAAAGCAAGCCTATAAAAATAAACCAGGATAAATTCCTTGCACTTCTGGTAAAGCTCATTAGTTCTTTGTATATGACCACCCTGGAAGGGGTTCTTAAAAGAACAAGACTACCTAATTTTTTCTTTCCAGGAGTTACTAACTCCGATGTATTCTCTGATAAGGCTTGCCATACAGGCAAAAACCAAAGCTTTAAAGAAAGCCATGCTAAAAATATTAAGATCGAAACCCCACCAAGGATTAGTAGAAATGATTTCCACATGAGAGCCACTTCTCCAAATTGGGCTGCTAGAAAAGTTTTCGCTAAGACGTGTGTTGGAAATACACGGTAAAGTTCGTGTACTAAGGTGAGAGGTGCCTTATTTATGTAAAGATCTTCAGCATAAAGAACTTTGATTAAATCGGAATGTCTGAAGCGAGATACCAGAACTGATAATAAAAAGAATATTGTTCCTAAATGCACAAGAGAAACAGAGGCAAAATTTAACAACTTTCTATTTATGAGAGAAATGATTCTAGCTACCAGTAATGTAAAAATAAAAACGAGAGCAATACATCCGGCTGCGAATAGAAGACTGCTTACAATAGGAACAAGCGTAAGCAGTAAGCTCTGCTTGTTTACCCTCACTGCCGCTAACACTGCCGGAAACATTATAAGAACTAATAACCAGCTACTACTTGCGACAGTTTTTATGTAGGAAGCATAGGGAACATACAGAAATTTTGGGGTGGCTAGTAGCCAAGTTCCTTCTTTGTTACGAAATAGTGAAAATATAACTGCAATTACCGAAGCACACCATAGCATTATGAATATTACCAAAAGGAATAATTCATACATGTATAAACTAACAGCCGCAGCGAAGTAAGGAGTGTTTGCAAAGAATGCAAAACCTTTAGAGAAGAACTTATAAACCCCGAAGGCTACAAGCATAAAGACCACAGCAAACAAAAGAGCTGTAATTATTTTGGCTAACGGTTTTGTTTTGAAAAATCTGAAACCTTTTAGGAATTGTAATTTGAGAAAATAGATGTCCATATATCTATTCTGCTTCTATTAATTTAGCATAAACATCGTCTAACGAGGCTGCACTGCTCAGATTCAACTTAGCTTCTAGTTCATGGAGTGTCCCTAGTGCCTTAAGCTTACCGTGCTCTAGAAAACCGATCCTTGAGGCTATTTCCTGGGCGACAGTTAGGGTATGCGTAACCATAAGTACAGAATTCCCGTCGTGTATATAATTTTTAAAAACTTCTTTGGCACGTACAGCAGACCAAGGGTCTAATCCAACAATAGGCTCATCTACAAGTAAAAGCTTCGGTTTATGAAGGAGTGCAGCTAATATGGCAAATTTCTGCTTATTACCCCTAGAGTACTGTTCGAAAAACATTTTGGATTCTTCGTGGACTTTGAAAATATCCAATAAGCCAGGAATAGCTTTTCTTCTTTCTGCTTCACGAATACCATATAGAGCACCTACGATATGCAAGAATTCTTCTCCTGTAACATTCCCCCACCCTGTAGGCTCGTCTGGAATATAACCCATTAAAGACTTGGCTTTTTCTGGTTCCTTGGTAATATCTATACCATTCATAGCGATGGAACCAGCTGATGGTCTTAGTAAACCCAAAACGGTTTTAATTAGAGTCGTTTTACCAGAACCGTTTGGACCAATGAGACAAAATAATTCACCAGATGCAATATTCAATGACAAATCCCCTACCGCGACTTTTTGACCGTAACTTTTGGTTAGATTCTTTATTTCCAACATAGATAACTCTATTACAAATTATTAATTCCTAAGGGTATTTTAACATGATTGCTGTATACTTAAAGATAGATGACACAAGAACAAACTGAGAAAAAATATTCATCATTTCAATTAATTAGAGACCTATACTCCTATCTTGAGGGACAGAGGTGGCGTTTTGTAGTTGGAAGCTTAATTAGGTTGGGTTCTGATTTATCCTGGCTATTCCCTGCCTATGCACTTTCTGAGACTCTTAATTTCCTTAGCAATTATAAGCAAGGACAACCTACAGATTACATACAAAAACTATTTATTATTTGGATTATACTTTCGTGCATCCGTTATTGGGGAAATCAAATATCGAAGGGCATTCTTTATCAAATTGGCGAAAAAGGTGGAATAGCGCTATCTAATAGAGTTTTTGCACGACTTCTTAGGGCAGATACCGCTTGGCATGAGCTAGAAAACAGTGGAAACAAATTAAAAAAGACACAACAAGCAGCTAGTGGAGTTGATAGGTTTGTTAGAATTTGGGCAAACAATTTAATAGAAATATCTGTTAACTTTGTTGGTATGAGTATTATTCTTTATAGGAAAGCCCCAAATATTGGGTTGATTTTTGTAACCTTTATAGTTGTAAACTTTGTACTTTCAAAACTTTTAAGAGGACGGGCTATTAAAGCCGCAAGGGTTGCAGCTGACCTTGAAGAAGATTTTACTGGACTTGCTTTTGAAGCGATAAATAATGTAAGAACTGTAAAAGTACTTTATGCGCAGAATGAGTTACTGAGCAAGCTCAAAGATCTTGGAAATAGGACTTTCAAGGCTATTCGAGTACGCATAATACGTTTTAGACAAGGAGAAGCAGTTATATCTTCTGTATCCCAAGCGTTCAGGCTAGGTGGAAGTATTTTCATTGTAATTGGAATAATAAAAGGTAAATACTCTGTAGGCATGTTTGCACTTTATTACAGTTACTTTAATACTGTTTGGCAATCTGTAGATGAACTTTCTAATGCATCCTCGGATATGGCTGTATCGAAATTGGCTCTTTCTAGAATAAGAGGATTACTTAATGCACCATCACTAGAACTACAGGCAGACTCTAAAGTTCATTTTCCTAAAAAGTGGGATAAAATTGAAATTCAAGAATTATATTTCTCTTATGGAGAAAAGAATACTTTAAATAACATAAATTTTACTGTAAATAAAGGAGAGAAAGTTGGCATAGTCGGATTATCCGGTGCTGGCAAGACAACTCTGTTTAAACTAATTTTAAAAGAATACGACTCTTATACCGGTAATTTAAGTATAGGTAATGTACCGGTCTCTAAAATTGATTTCGGTGAATATTTTAAAAAAATAGCCGTGGTACTCCAAGATACAGAGGTGTTCAACTTCTCTTTGCGGGACAATATTACTATTGGTAAACCCGAGGCAAGTAAAAATAATAAATTACTCAGAAAAGCCATAGAAACCGCTCACATAGATAACATAATTGAAAAGTTACCTCATGGCCTAGATACGCTGATCGGTGAGAAAGGTGTAAAACTATCGGGTGGCGAAAGACAACGCTTAGGTATTGCTAGGGCAGTTTTTAAGGAACCCGAAATTCTATTACTCGATGAAGCCACTAGCCACTTAGATGTTGAGTCTGAGACTGAGATACAAAATAGCTTACATAGCTTCTTTAAAGATGTTACTGCAATAGTAATCGCACACAGATTGAGCACTCTTAGAGAGATGGATAAAATTGTGGTCATTGAAGGTGGTAGCGTGGTGGAAATTGGAAGCTTTATTTCACTAACAAAAAAGCGAGGTAGATTCTATGAACTTTGGGAGAAACAAAAAATTTAGATTTTTGGCATTTATATCCCCTGCTACATTTTGACTAATACTATATAAAAGCATATAGTATTTTTTAATACTCAAATTGGTAAAAATCTGGAGGAGAAAAATGCCTGAAACGATTGATGTTAACAGCATATTGAGAAAAGCGTTTGGCGAAAACCTGGTTATTGTTTTATTCCAGAATCAGGAGGGTTGGCAGAAAAATACCAAGTACCCCACCATAACTGCTCTACTCAAAAACTCTGTACAATTCGATGCAAAAAAGCTAAGTAAAATTATAAGAGAATGCGGGATGACATCTTGTAGAGTGGTTGGTGGCGTGACTGATATCGAAGGTAAACTACGAATATCTTCTGAGCAGTATGAATTACATAGCGATGGTGGCCTGAGAGAACCCAGCGGTGCTAGACTTTACGAAGATTTTGGAATTCATGCCAATATCTTAATTATTTTCTAGACTCTGATAGGGTCTTTTTTATTTTGGATAATTTTTATGAGGAGAAGATGTAATTCTTTTTGTCTGATGCTTTTCTAAGTATGGGCGAATCTTCTATTAATAGCTTGTACCTGAAATTTAAGGATGCATAAAAAAACAGACACGGTAGTGTCTTTATTGTTTGTCTTGGAATGATAGAAATCCGAGTCTCAGCAGGTATTCATTAACGTCCCTATCTCCAATACGTATAGGGATAGGATGAGGTACTTTTGGGCTGAGATCGAATCTCTTGAAGAATGCACCCTGTCTCAAAATAAAACCGGGACCAGCTGTACCTGTATAAGAGTAGACTGACGAGACAGTGTAACAGGGGTTAATACGTGCTAAATCATCTATCATTTTGAGGAGTAGCGGTGTTGCTCGGCTTAGCCAATTTACCCCCTCGCTGAAAAGTGAATCTACTCCTTTTTGGCTTTTTTCATCTTCCGTGAGGCTCTCGTAAATTTTAAGAATTCGAGAGTATCCAACAATGTATGGGTCTAAATTCCCACCTACGTCTATATGCCAACGAGTTCCATCCACAAAAGTAAGTGTAAGGAAAGGTTGAGTGAACGGACCTGCGTTTGCAGGATCTAAAGGTAATTCTTGCATATGCCTCCATTGGTTTTAGAATCTGTTTGGAGATTTAAGATAATACCCCTAGCGAATTCTGTCTAGTAAAATTTAGACCAGAAACTTCCACCTGTTAAAACATGCAAGAGAATGGCAATAACACCGAGGCCAAGAATAATGCCTAAGGGGTCAGAAAACTTTTTACCCTTGCCTAGCATACTCAGCCCAATATAGATGGTTAAAATGGGTAAAAAATACTCTTTCTTCCAGAGTGCTAAATTTATATACCCTAACTTCTCAAGCAAGCTAGCCAGTCCAAAAAAAATTATTATAAGTCCTAGGAAATAACGACCTGCTGAATGGTATTTTTTTACTGGGAACCCTGACATACTAATGTCCTTTCTTGAAGAGAATTATTCCACCAATAAAAATTAATACTATAGGCCAAAAAAGTTCCCAGCGGAACAAATGAAATCCGGTTATAGAATTGAATAGCGCAAGAACACCAACTGCAATAATAACCATAGCTACTATATTTCTTGTGGTATTTTGTTTTTCGGTTTCCCCTTGGGAATTTGTCGATGTATTTTGATTGATTCTCTCTTTTATATCTTCTGCAATTTTTTGGGCGTTATCCCCTACGGAATTTACGAACTCTTTTACGGTATCAGAGTTTACTTCATGGTTAGTACTACTTGTATGCGAGGTGGTAGATTTAGGCTCTTCTGGAATGATTATTGCTAAAATGATATATAACAATACTCCGCTACCACCAGCGAAGACTAAAGCGATAAATACCACTCTCACTAAAACGGTATCTACGTTAAAATACCTTGCTAGGCCAGTTGCTACACCGGCGATTGTTTGACCTTCTTTTACTCTATATAGTTTTTTTGGTTCGTTCATATGTATAATTTACTTTGGTAGTAGTATAGATTTTGACTTACTTTGATGCAACTACTCTAATGTCGGTTATTGGGAAGAATATTTTCTCCATCTGCTCCGGAGGGGGCCCTTCCCCTCAAGTCGCATCTGGAGAAAATATTCTTCCCGATAACCTGCTACTATTAATTCTAATTAAAAGACAAAATCATGAGTTTCGGGGTTGGGCAACGGGGAAGGGTTTTGATTACTGGAGGGAGGTCGCCGGTGGCTTTGGGGGTGACGAGGCTTTTTAGGGAAGCGGGTTATGTGGTTTTTGGTGCTGACTGTATTAAAAATACACTTGTTAGTTTTTCAAATAATATTTATGAGTATATAACTACTCCCCCACCCTCAACGGATTTAGTTGGTTATGAAAAGTTTATATGCAACTTAGTTAAGGAAAAAAACATTGATCTAATAGTGCCTGTGTGTGAAGAGATTTTTTACTTGGCTAGTTTCAAGGACAGACTGCCTTTGGGGTGCGAGCTATTTTGTTCTACAATAGAGACTTTGAATTTATTACATAATAAATTTACTTTTATAGAGTATGCGAGATCATTGGGTGTAAATACTCCGAAAACAATTCTTGTAGAAAGTGTGGGGCAGATGAGAGATGTTTTAAGCAGTACTACTCATGAGTTGTTTATTAAACCTGTTTATTCTAGATTTGGTGCTTATGTAAGAAAGGTGGATTCCATAAGCAATGTTTCCGGTCTGAATATAGGCCCAGACAATCCCTGGGTGGTTCAGGAGTTTATAGCGGGGAAGGAATTCTGTTCTTATAGTTGTTTTCAAAATGGTGAAATGTTAAATCATGTAACTTATAGTTCACCTTACCATCTAAAATTTGGGGCTCATTTTCTTTACCGTGCCGTTGAAAATAAAAACGTACTTCGTACTATAGAACTTATTGGCAAGAAACTTAATTTAACCGGGAATTTTGGCTTTGATTTCATAGAAAATGAGATGGGTAAATTATACCCGATTGAATGCAATCCAAGACCTACAAGTGGTATTAATTTATTTTTCGAAAAACCTAAAATTTTTGCTAACTCTATTTATACCGGAAAGAAAGGATTAATAATAGAAAAAACAAGCAAGTTTCCACAGATAAAGTTAATGATGATCTTTTATTTGTTCGGAAAAGTAAGGAATATTAATGGTTTAAAGCTATGGCTAAATGATTTCATAAACGGTAAGGATGTTATCTTTAAAATCAATGACCCCTTACCAGCCATTATGCTTCCGTATATTTTTTTATACTTATTTATAAAGTCGATAAAATTTGGGGTCTCTCGTAAGGAAATGACAAGTGTGGGTATTAGATATGACGGGCAAATAAAAAGAGACACATAGTTGTGTCTTTTATTTTTTCGATTCAATAACAGCCTTCCTTAGGTGCTCTATTGACTGCAGGGCTTCCGTTTCGTTGTTCTGCACATCAACTTTATCAGCCCCGTAATACATAAATAGACCACCAAAGTAGCCGGCAACTACAGTACCTAGGAAATCAGTGACGAATTGTATTTGGGTTGTTTCGTCTTTGCTATCTTGGCCTACTAATATGAAACTATCACTTTCTGTGAGTTCATCGTAATAGGCGTTTACGAGTGTTATTGCTAGACCCAAAGAATCCGCTAAAACCTGATGGATGTACCAGGCAGGTATTCTTTCGAACTGAGGCTTGTCCCGATTCAGATAATAGCCTGCATCATCCCAGCGGCTCGCGGGATCATACTTGGCAATTGCAAATACAATTCCAGCGACTCTGAATTCACCGGGGTCTACTAATTCGGACGTCCACTGATAATTAGGAGTTTCTGTAACGGGGAAAGTCTTGATTTTAACCAATTCTCCCCCACTAACCCTGTCTCGCCCCGAAGTCAACGACTTCAATCCTAACGAGTTTGCCAAGTCTTCACGCAAAGAGTCATTATAAACAACAACGGTAGAGTGAATGCCTGCTTCCTTGTTTGCTTGAATTACTTCGAGGCAGGATTTCCCAGAAAGACCAACCAAGATTATCGTCGGTTTTCTGTTGGCTAAATGTGCTTTCATTTCAGGATCGTCCTTGATTTCCGCTAGAAAATCAAGTAAATCGGCGTGTTTATCTGACATATTTAATCCTCCAAAAATTGTAGCGTCGTGGATACGACAAGATACCACTCTATATAAATTAAGTCAATAAAATAACCTCCTTTATTTAAAAAGAGGTTGGGGGTAGGTATTGTGCTTACCCAAGGGGAAGCCTTGGCGTTTAGTAACTTCGTTTTTGAGTAAAAAATTCATAAGCAAATAAGGATAGAGCATCTTGGGACGCTTTCTGTAAACCCTCCAGTTATAAAGCCTCCTCCAGATTGAACCAATTTCATAGAAACGCTGCCTAGCTTCCAGACTAATTTCTTTTAATTGCGCTGGGGTGAAGTTTTGGGGTTCGAAGGGAGCGTCGCCGAAACGAAATGCTGGATCTAACCACCACTTTGGATAGTAAAGCCTGCCCTCTTTTTCGAGCTTGTTGTATAGCTTTGTGCCGGGAAAGGGTACGAGATGGTTGAAGGCCGACATAAAAAGTCTATTTTTTATGGCAAGATCCACTGCGGAATCGAAGTCTCCTTCTTGGTCATTATCGTAACCGACAATAAATGCCCCATAGATACTTATACCTTTTCTATGAAGTCTTTCTATAACATCACCATAACTTCCTGCTTTAATATTTACTGGCTTATCCATTCCCATGAGAGTATTAGGATTGGTAGATTCAAAACCAATTAATAAACCCACACATCCACTTTTCTCGAGAAGTCTCAGAATTTCTTTATCTCTGACTACGTTTATAGTAGCCTGAGAGAACCAGCGAATATTTAGAGGAATAAGCGCTTTTAGAACTTCTTTAGCAGTACGTATATTCCCGATAAAGTTATCGTCTATGAAGAAGACATTTTTTGTACGAAGGTTTTTTATTTCTTCGATTAGTTGATCTACGGGTTTCCGCCAGAAATTTCCGCCGTTGACTGCGGTAATGGAACAATAGTCGCAAGAGAGAGGGCATCCCCTACTCGTTTCTACACAGTGAATTCCGAAATAGGACTTTTTTTTGAAGATACTTCTATCTGGGATACCAAATCGCATCGGAAGAGACTTATCTCTTGCGTAAACTCTTTTAAGCTCTCCTTTGCGGGCATCTTCTAAAACTTTTTCCCAACAGTCTTCGGCAGGACCCACAACAATTGTACTTGCGTACTGCATTGCTTCTTCGGGAAGTAGAGTTGGGTGATAACCACCCAAAACAACGGGAATACCTCTAGTGTGATACATGCGAGATATCTCGTATGCGCGTTTGGCGTTGTAGGTTTCGCAAGTTATTGCGACTAGATCAGTTTTGTTATTTAACTCTATTGGCTCTATTCGTTCGTCGAAGAATGACACCTGAATGTCCTTGGGGGTAAGCCCAGCAAGGATAGCTATAGCCAGTGGTTCCATTTGCCATGACTTGAGATACTTCTTGTTAGTGGGCATTCCGATTTGCGGAACGATAAAAGTTACGTGCATATTTCCTCCTATTTGATTTTTTATGGACAGCGGTTTAATTATCCCAGAAATAAAAAAAACTGCAATCTGGTTGCAGTTTAGGTTGCACTAAATACTTTATACCATACATTACTTTGATGAAGCCTTCTGGGTTTGATATCTCCTAATTTTTGTCCTAGTTTCGTACAGGTTTCAAGATAGAGTTTCGAAGGATTGATATTGTTATCCAATGCTACCACCTTGAACTCTTCAAGCTGTCCCAAAGTTCTTGCATAAGAATAGTGAAAACTTCCACGAAGCTTAATGTCTATCTCTAGAGCGAGGTTCACGGGAAGAATTTCAGTGGATTTGATAAACAAACAATACCCGTTACCAATGGGGTTCGGCGAGACCATCCAAAATTCTGGTTCTATGGAATATTTATTTAAAAATTCATCCATAACTTTTACCAGGAAGCCCTCAGAAAGTTTTTCACCAACTAGATCTACTATGGAATCTTCTTTACCAACAAAAACCATAGAGGGGCACTGATTATGAAACCCCGTAATTTTAACTTGGTCTTTTGTTTGGTAACGATATAGTCCCCCGCTTGTAGTAACAACTAACGAGTAAGTCTCACCTAGACTGATCTCATGGGCCAAGAAGTATTTTCCATTCTTCTCAAATTCGAAAAAATGGGAACCTAGAGAAAGCACTCCTCCTTCTAAACCAGGATATGGGAATGTTGCGAAACTTTCGGTAGAAATTAAACCCTTTGGTTGAAAAGGTGTGTAAGGAAATTTTCTTTGAAGCTTTATTGCTTGATCCTTTGCATTTGCGTCTGACCAGCAGCTAATCAGGGATAGCTTAGGCCAGAGTGCGCCTGCTAAGGAATAAGGATCTTGATTCTCACGAAGCAGAGATACTACTTCGACAGACCTTCTACGACAAAAGTTTAATTTCCAAAGAAAATAATCCTTAAGAGTTTTTGATAACTTTACAGGTGGGTTTAACGAACCTGACTTTATGTCTTCTATGAAACTTTCTCTAAAGTCAACGAGGGCTTCGAGAAGAATTTTTAAGAAGGTGGGATTCCATAGGGATATAAAAGTCAGATCCTTATGCGATAGCAGGAATAACAATGTTAGGTAGCGAAAGTTCTCGATGTGAGGAACATGCGTGACCTCACCTGGTAAAGCCATAACTCTATCTAGAAATACACGCGAGAGTAATCCTAAATATTCGGTATCTTTCTCGAAGCCAATGGGAATACCTCCTTGGGTGAGCCCTCTAGTTACTCTTGGACTTATAGACCAGTAATGTACGCCACTGCGGATAGACGGGTAGTCACGATAAAGAAGATATAACCAGGGCTTTATACCAGCTTGAAATTCTTGTCGCAAACCTTTTGTATAAGGTATGTATTTGCAGGCAGATACTGATCCACTTGTGGGCTCAAAGAGAAGCACCCTCTCGCCGGTAAGCACTTCTATTTCTCCTGAAAGCATGCGCTTGATATAACTCTCAAGGTCTTCATAAACTTGTGGGAATACTTGATCTTGGAAGTGTTTAATGCTCTGTATTTTTTCAAAACCAAACTTTTTTCCAAAAACGGTATTTCTGTTTTTATTTAGGATAGAAAATAAAAGCCTCTGCTGGGAATTTTCAACAGAGGCGGTTTTAGCTACCCAGGATTTGTACGCTGAATAACAGCTTACAAAGATAGCGGAGTGCGTTATTTTTCTCATATCTCTACTTATGCAATTTATCGCCTAAGAGTTTAATGGTGGAGCGGGTGAAGTTTTCGATACTTATTTCTGCTACACAAACTAATTCATCTCCGTTTAAGTATCCAGGGTTTTTTTCGAAGAAGAACTTTGCATACGGATCATCCCTATTGCATTCTGCTTCATCTGACCGCGGTTTAAGTCTTTGAACTGGTGTAGGAAACTGGATTAAACCGGTTCTCTCCTTATAGTACTTCGGGTATTTGTGTTTTCCGAATGCATCCCTGACTTCTTTTAGCCTCGAATTCTCAATTTTCGCAAAGGGGTTTGGATAGAACTCTCTGAAGAGAAAAGGCAGAATTCTGAAAGTTCTCCATCCTTTGCTTATGAGAGTCCAATAGACAGGAGTATTTTTTCCCAAGTCTATGTTCTGATAGAAGTAGGAAACAATTTCCTTTGCAAAACCAATATTGACTCGCTTATCTTTACTAACGACGGTATCACCAGAAAAAAGGGCTGTACAAATTTGTTCACCGACTAAAAAGTCAAAAGTGACCAATGTAGAGAATCCAACTATCTCCCCTTCTTCGCTGAGTATCATTACTTCGTCTTTTTCGGCGAGGTCCCGATTGAATTCAACCCAGCTCATACCCAAATAGCACTCTTCCATGAGACTGAACATTTTTCTTCTATCGCACCTCAAGAGTGACGAAGTAAGAACTCGTGCATGCTCTATTGCCATTTTCAGTAGCCTCCTATTAAGTTTAAAGCGTTGCAATTTCCGGATATGGAACCAGAGTTTTTGGAAGAAAGATAGCGTCTTCTTCCCAGTAAACCCTGTAAAGCGTACTGGTGATCCTAAAGGATTCTTGTGATTCGAATATTTTTTCAACAGGACTGCCTTTTGGACTCCCAGCAAGCAAATAATAATAACCTTGATTTGAATATAGTCGCAATACCTCGGACAGTAAAACTGCCATATCCGCCTCATATCCCTGTTTTAAAGTAACAAAGCAGGCGTAGAGAATAGGAAATGACCCGCCGATCTTCGGCAATTCCGGCATTAGACCGAGTTTTGAGCCTAAACTAGACAAAGGGGCTAAATAACTCAAGAACCCCTTGTAGTCAGTTACTACGGTTTGCTTGAAATTGGATTGATCCCACACTCCGAGCGTAGCAGTAATGAGACCGTCCCTGAATACTGCGAATAGATTTTCTGTAGAGAACCCTGGATAAAACTGTTCAGGTGACCTAAGAGAATCAAAACTCACTACAGCCGAGTAATCATAGTAACGATTGAATTCGTTAACTACTTCGTACACCTGCCGAATGAGGTAAGGCACTCTACCGACTCTTACTATATTTAATCCTGGAGTATTATTTTGCTTCCAACGTCTCTTATATAGAGGTAGCATATGCGTTACTAATATACCCTGATCTTCGTACACTGGGAGTCCGCAACGCTTACTAGTGAGCATTTCCTTTGCCCAGGAATTTTCATCTAAAATGGTCGTGTAGTAGAAAGGAACTTCTCCCTTTTTATGAAGATTTTTTAGGTAACGAAAACCTCTGACCAAAAGCGTTCCGCCTAAGATTTCAGGTAACCCTCTTAAAGCACTTAGGTACCCGATGTTACTTGCTTTACCTCTTATATAGTTTTTTCGTATTGATCTTGCACCTACTCCTACCAGCTTATTTTTATCGAGATCCCTAACAGCCACTACATCACTTGAGATGTTGCCGGTTTTTTCAGCAATGAAAAAATTTGGCTCTCTCCTAAATGAGAGTGAGATATTACCAGGCATTTCTGTTTGTCTCAAAATTTCTCTTAACCCACTTTCGTGAGATTCATCCGCAATTTCAAAAGCATATTTGGACATAAATATTTCCTCCTTATTTCGATGACACATATTATATAGATTATTTGGGAAAATAAAAACCGCGTAGTTTTGGCTACGCGGGAGCCAGTAATTGCGGTCTTGCTGGCAGATTACCTAAGGGTAGGCCATCTTTCTCCCCTACCTCGCGGTGAAGGAGGTAGTTGATTATGAAATAGCGAAGAGCTTTGCTGGGAGTGGTTAGGTTCCCCTTCCAGTTACTACTGCGCTTCAGAATACTTGTATAGCGGTAGAAATGCTTCCTTGCTTGAATACAGGCGTCGTGAAGTTCTCTAGGTGAGAGGAGTTTTGGTGTAAAGGGTGTTTGGCCAAAACGATAACTGGGATCGAGGTACCACTCGGTGTCGGTAAGTTGCCCAGAATCCTCTAGTTCCTTAAACAACCTAGTCCCTGGGAAAGGAATCATATGGTTGAAGGCGACCATAAAAAGCTCTAGGTCTTCGGCCGAATGTGCGGTCGCGAGAATGTCTTCCAGGCTTTCGTCGTAACCGAAAATGTAAGTGCCGTAAATGCAGATTCCAAAGTCGTGGATTCTTTTTACGGATTCTTTCATATCTCTTAAGAGCGGAATATTAAAATCTTTTCCGAAGCTCTTAAGAGTTTTTTCGTTTACAGACTCGAAGCCAATTAGTACTCCCATACATCCACTTTCGGCCATTAGCTTTAGAAGTTCTTTGTCGCGCGCCATAGTTAGCGTACCCTGACTGAACCAGCGGATACGCAAATCTTTTAACGCGGTAAAAAGTTCCTTAGCGTAACGGGGATTACCGACGATGTTGTCGTCTATGAGGAAGACGTCACTTCCAATGCCGATAGATTTCGCTTCCGCCAAATCTTTTACTACTTCGTCTACGGGCCGAGGCCAGTAGGTTGCTTTAGTTGCAGAGGTAATACTGCAAAAACCGCAGGAGTGCGGACAACCGCGGCCGGTTTCTGAGAGCACCAAAGGTAAATAATTTTTCTTACCTAAAATTCTGCGGTCCGGCATACCGAAAGTTACGGGGCTTGAAGAGCTTCTCTCGTAGACGGATTGTAGCTTTCCACTGCGTGCATCTTTAACTACCTGTGGCCAGATACTTTCTGCAAAACCTATAATGCACGCGTCTGTGAAGTGCGAAACTTCGGCGGGTTTTAGCATAGCGTGGTAGCCACCCATAACGACAGGTGTGCCGCGTGCTTTGTAGATTGCAGAAATTTCGTAGGCGCGCTTGGCAGTGAATGTTTCGACAGTGATGGCTACGAGATCAGTCTTGTCTTCGAAGTCTATGAACTCGACGCGTTCGTCGAAGAATTTAATCTCGACGTCTTTTGGGGTGAGACCCGCGAGGATGGGCATAGTGAGACTCGGCATTTGCCAAGTTCTTACATACTCTTTTAAGTTGGTTGGGTCTTTACGACCAACGTGCGGAACGATAAGCGTTATTTTAAATGAATCTCTCATCTAATCTCCATTTCACATCCATTTCTAATACACCGGGGTCCTGTCACTGCGGCACCTTAAGTAGTGCTCGGATGCACTGCGCGCTACTTAAGGGATCCGCCTCCGCGCCACCCCTCACTATGCTTAATTTCAATACTACTGGGACAGGAGCAGGGGGAGGGAGGTGGAGGGGGTTTCGCAGGTGGTCATCATTAGTTCTGGTAATTTGTCAGCAAAGAACCTGTACGCCATATTGGCTGGCAGAACGTGCTTTAAAGCCATTACGGTGTGAAGCGCCGGTGAACCTAAGAACCTACGGGCTATAACAGGAAGACGATATGCCTCCCGCCAGAGCCACTGGTGACCTGCGAGTAGTTGGTCGGGTGTCATGGCAATGGGCTTAAAGACTACTTCTTGCGAGTTGTAATGTTGCCACCCAGAAACACCATCCATTAGCAAACGATTTTGACTCTTGAGTTTGTTATAAAGTGCCGTCCCTGGAAAAGGCGTTACGATTGAAAATCGAGGTAGGTCGATTTTTGCACGATCCACGAATTCTAACGTTCTTTCAAAACAACTTTCGTCATCTCCGTCATGCCCCGAAACAAAACAACCATTAATTCCGATACCTGCGCCGTGTAGACGCTTTACGTCTTCATAGTACTGGTCGGCTACATTAAGCTTGCCTTTACCCATCAAACGAAGAGTCTCTTGGTTTACTGATTCGAAACCAATGAGCAGACCGCGACAACCACTTTTATTCGCGAGATTCAGAAGTTCTTTATCTCGTGAGATTTCGATGGTCGCAAGACCACCCCAAATGCGTTTCAAAGGGATGAGTTCTTTGTAGAGCTTCTTTAGGTACTCGGGATCTTCGTTTGGTGAAAGATCGAGAAACAGAAATGGACCTTTGTCTAACTTTTCGATTTCTTCGATGACTTCGCGAACGGGTCTGGACCAGAAACTCCCCCATGCATTGGGCACCACACAGAAGTCGCATTTTTGGTAGCACCCTCTGGTTGCCTGAATTGTATTCATAGTGATGTAGGCGTTTTTCTTTAAGAGATCACGCCTTGGTATTGGTATACCTTCGAATTTGAATGGCTGCTCTTGGTCGTAACGACTTTTAAGCTGACCATTACTAAAATCTCTTAAAGCTTGTGGCCACGTTCGTTCTGCAAAACCGGTTATAACACAGTCTGCGTAATTCATTGCTTCTGTCGGACAGAGTGTTGCGTGCAATCCACCAATTACGGTTTTAATTCCTCGCTGTCTTAGCCGAGCAGAGGTTTCGTAGACATGGTAAGCTATCCCCGTTATACATGAGAGCCCGACAATGTCTGCATCAATTTTGTCTATGCTTACATCTTCGACGCCTTCGTCATAGATGGTTATTTCCGCTTTAAGCTCTTCAGGTACGAGAGCTGCCAGTGTAGGTAGAGTGAGCGGAGCGTAACGCAGAGCTTTTTGGAAAATTCCGTTTTTACCATGGACTTTCCCGTGCGACATAATGAGCGCTATCTTCATTGTTTTTCTCCTTGAATTTTGAAAAGTACTGTGGTTCCCTAACCTATGGATTATAAGTATAACTGGGCAAATAAAAAAGTGCTTTGTTTAGCACATTAAGTTGAAAGCATAAAGCCATAAACAGAGCTTTACTAGGGTTACTAGTAATAACCCCACAACAACTCCTACGAGTCCGAGCAATAGATAGCCCAAGTATTGTTTGACCAACTCACGCAGAAGTTGATTTTCCACATGAGTCCATGATAGATCGAAACCCATAAGTCCTCCTTTACTAGTACTAAATGTATGTATTTCCTCATAATTTTACAAGACTAATTTATACCTAGACGGGAGAGGATTTGTTTTTGCACCAAGGCTACAGGAGTGGAGTGCATTAATCTTGATGCTTCTAGAACTAGTTCTTGTGGGACGGTTTCTTCTTCACTGAAAGCAAGATGCTTTGAAAGCAGGGTGTCGTGGCTAATGGTCTGGCCGGAGAAAGCTTCTGTGGTCCTACCGTCCACCATTAGTCTTAGTAGAAAATTTCTTGCTGGTAAGTTGGTTAGGTCTTCTAGCGAGAAAGGTGAAAATTCCGGTAAAAGAATCTCCGCATCCTCGGCACCGACTTGGAAAGAGAGAGTCGTACCCACGCTAGCTAGAACTGCCTTGCGGACAGCTTCGGGTAACTGGGTAATATACTGATTGGTAACATGAACAGCTAGGCCATATTTTCTAGACTCGGCCAGCATGGAAAGAAATGTGTCGGTGGTAAAATTTTGGAATTCGTCTACGTATAAATAAAAGGGAATTCTTTCACCCTCCCCTATCTGTGCTCTACTTAGCACGGCGGACTGGAGCTTTGCAAGAAGTACTAAGCCTAAAAATTTACTCGTGAGCTCACCAAGTGAGCCTTTGCTTAGGTCAACTAGTAATATTTTTTCTTTATTTATAATTTCCTGAAAATTTATAGTGCTGTTGGTTTGACCAACTATGTTCCTGCAGGTTTCCACTCCCATAAACTGGCCAAACTTTGAAGTAAAGTAATTTAACATTTCGCTTCGGTGAAAATCTGACGTCTTAGACATCTGGGATTGCCAAAATTCCATAACGAGCGGATCTTTTATGAACTGTCTTTTGTAGCTTTCAAACTTCTTGTCGGAAAAGAGTTTGGGAATTTCTAAAAGCGTCCCTCCGTTTGGGTCTGCCATTACTGTAAGCGCTCCGTTTCTGAGCCAGTGTTCGAATTGGGGACCTATGATACCGGTTTTTTCTGGGTCGAACAGACGATAAAAAATATTGATGAGTTCACTCACCAAAAAACTACTATTTTCTCCTGCGGAGACTTCTAGTAAATTTAGCCCTACTGGGAAATTTACATCTCCAGGTTTAATAACCACAACGTCTTCCAGTCTTCCTTTTGGAATTCTTGAAAGAAGCCAGTTAATCGCATCGCCGTGGGGGTCTATGAAGCAGACCCCTTTGAAAGCTAATATGTCTTGTAAGCACATTTGCAAAAAGAGACTGGATTTCCCGGACCCTGTTTTGCCTACCATATACATATGCCTAAGCCTGTCTGCGTCTTTATAGCGAATAGGGGTGGTATTATTTCTAAAAACGTTTTCTCCGATGAGTACAGATTTTTCAATCATTTTTTTTCATAAATATTTGCTCAAAATACTGAGGGGGTAGAATCTCTGAGAATTGTGATTTCTTATGTCTACGTATTTCTTCACCTGCTTCTATTAAATCCAGCTCTTCTTTATGAGATTTAAATCTTGCTTCTACCTTTTGTAACCACTTTAAACTTACATAC
Source organism: uncultured Candidatus Saccharibacteria bacterium (assembly GCA_964384035.1). Lineage (GTDB taxonomy): Bacteria > Patescibacteriota > Doudnabacteria > UBA920 > UBA920 > CAYLIB01. The sequence goes on along the minus strand of CAYLIB010000006.1, from coordinate 63,758 downwards.
GGTTTTATGTTTAACAGAGCTTCTTTGAACTCTTTCTCTATTTGCTCTTGAATCTTCATTGATTTGAATTTAATAAACTATCTACTACTGCTGTTTCGCAAATTTTCTCTACTAGACGTTTTATTGGACGAGCCCCAAAACGTGGGTCTGACTGCGAGGCAACTACTGACTTTAAGACAACAGGATCGACTTTAAATTTTATACCCTTATTCTTAAACCGATCTTCCATTTTAGTAATTTCCTTTAAGGCAATCTGAACTAGTGATTCTTCGCTTAGTTTCTTAAAAACAACTAAAGAATCGAAACGATTCAAGAATTCCGTCCTAAGGAACTTTTGAAGCTCAGGAATAATATTAGTACTTAAGTATTCAGCTGTATCCGAATTCTCTACTTTTAGGATTTCATCCACTGCTAGGTTAGAGGTGGCTATAAATATACATTGGGTTGCGTCTATTACGACTCCCTGACTTGATGTTAGGCGTCCATCATCTAGAACCTGAAGGAATATGTCGAAAATTTTTGGATGAGCTTTCTCTATTTCATCTAAAAGTATTAAGGAATGCGGGTGTGATTCAAGATGAGTTGTTAACTGACCCCCAACATCATACCCTACATAACCAGGAGGTGAACCAATTAACCTCGCTACACTATGTTCTGCCGCGAACTCTGACATATCGAGTCTTAGAAAACCCGTACCACCGAAAACTATGTCAGATAGAGTCTTAGCTGTTTCGGTCTTACCTACACCAGAGGGTCCTAGTAACAAGAATGATGCCAGGGGTCTATCTGGGTTTCTTAAACCTAACTTGGATCTCTGAATGAACCCAGCTATTTCTGAAATAGCCTTATCTTGACCAAGAACACTCTTCTTTAAAACCTCGGGCAAACTTTTTATACGCGCAATATCCTCTGCTGCTACTTTTGCTAAGGGTAAATGAAGTTTACTTGCTGTTACTCTTTCTATGATTTCATGATTCACCTTATTAAATTTAAAAGATAGCGGATTAATCCTTAACTCTGTAACCGCTTCGTCCAAAAGAGCCATACCTGACTTAGGTAATGGACCCAACCTTTTAAATCTTTCGGGTAAATTTAAAGCTGCTTCAATAGCGCTTGCCTCTATTTTTAGGGTTTCATTCTCTAGCCTCTTAGCAGTATTTATTAATACTGTTCGTGAATCTTTCATAGGGAGAGGATCGATGTTCACAATTTGAAACCGTGCGACAAAATGACTTTTATGAACCTTGAGCCACTCTAACTCTTTGGGTTGCATAGCGAGTATGAGAGAAACTTCATCTAGATTTAGAAGGGGTTTTATGAGACTGTTCCAATTTGAAAGAGAGTTGGGTTGCTCATAAACCCATTCGCCAAAACCATCGAGGACAATTACCCCCCTCGTCAGCGATTCAAATGCTCTTAAATACGGACCTAAACCTGCCTCTCTCAGCAGACCAATACGAGATGCGGAGTTTGGTTCAAGCATAGCCACAGGCAAACCTTTTCTCCAACCAGTACGAGCAATACGTTCGGCTAAACCGAAAATAATAGAACTCTTCCCTACCCCACTTTCGGCAACAAGAATACTGTGCCTACCCAGGGTACTGGAAATTATTCTGAGCAAACGCGAGACCTCGTCTTCTCTTCCAGTAATTTTAGGAAGTCGTCCACTTTCGGCTTCTAACCTTAGGTCATAATATGTAAATTTTTCGAACTCTGTGATCATTTTTTAGGAACTTACTTCTGCTACTAGATTTGAGTCTAGCACCGGAGAATTTACTGTGGTAAATGACTCTTGCTGGACATCCCCCACCCCTGAAAATCTTCTTCGGAAATTTTCTTGTATATAGACAGTCCTCGAAACATCGGGTTTTTTTTCTTTTGCTAAATTAACTTCTGGTATTTTTTTGGGCTTGTCTTCGACCTGGAGCGAAACCGTACTGCCTATAAATATCTCTTGAGTAATTCCTTCTGACTTAGGAGATTTAATATCTTGATTGCTTTTACTTAACAGATCTTCTTGCTTAACAATAACTTCTTCTTTGTGGACTTGAAGAGGGTGTAATGATTCAGTTCGCTTTTCTAAGCCCTCCTCTATTTTTATTTGATTTGGCTTTATTTGATTTAGGGTTGTACTGGCTTCCGGAATGATTACCTTAGTAACACCTTTAAGACTTAAATCTTTGGATAAAGCTTCGATTGGGGGTTTTACTTCTTGTTCTAGAACTTCCAGAACCGTATATTTTTCATCTTTTTCAGTAAGCTTTTGTTCTGCGATAGTCATTTCTTCAAAGGATTGCTCTAAGGCTTGCTGTACGATGGTTTCAGTTGGTTGTTCAAATTCTGTTTTTTGTAATTCTGTCGGCTCTGATGTTTTAAGCTCTACTATTTCGTCTACTACAACAGCATTAAGGACTTCCTTTTTGAGCACAACATCTTCTATTTTTCTTGGATCTGGCAATTTGACCGACTCTTCTAATTTATCTCCCTGCGAAATCTCTTCTGTAAGCACCTCGGGACGAATAACTAATTGGCTTTGGGTACTTTCTATTCTTCTGACGGATTCCACAACTTCTTGTTTTAAATTGTGCACAATATCCACTGTAAAATCTTCCTTGAGTTCCGGTGTCCGATTAATAGAGGGGCCCTCCTTGAGAGAGACTTTCGTGGAATTGACGGGGTCTTGTACTTCTGAAGCTATCTCGATTACTGGTTCTGATATTGTACCCACAAAAGTTTCTGGTGTTTGGATATCTGCCCTTTGCTGAATAACCTCATTTTTAAGATGACTTTCCTCTTTGTTTACCATGCTTTCTACTTCCTCTATACCATCTGCCTCTTCTCCTATGACAGTTTCAAAAGACTCTGGGGTTTGTGGTTGTACAGATTCCACTTTTTGGGAATGTACAAATTCTACTATTTCTGGATACACATGATTTATCTCAACGGGAACATCTTTCTCTGACGAATCAGTACGAGGACTTCTTAATACAACTTCTTTTGGTTCAACAGACTGCGTAAGAATCGTTTTCCTTACCTCTTGCTTAACCACTGCCTTATCTTCTTCAAGTCCTTCTATTCTGGCAGAAGTAGCCTCCATGGATTTTGGTTCTTCGTAAATTATCTGGATTAGTTTTTGCCAATTTTTTTCTGGCTCCTTCTCAGCTTCTACCCTTGATGTATTAATAAAAATATTCTTAACAGTATCTACTGTACTTGTTTCTTGTGGAGAAGCGGTTTCATTTTCTTTATTGGTAAATATAGATGCTAGACTTGCAACCGAAAAAAAACTCTCTGCTTTTTGTTCTGTTTGCAAAGCATTTGAATCCTCTGTTTTAAATAGTTCAGTCAGGTTTATTGTAATTTGCTCTTCGCCCGTTTCTGAGTTTGCTGTGTAGTCATCCTCGTTACCAAAACTATATTCAAATTTTGGTTTTGGCGCTGCTTTGAGCACATAACTCCTCACCTCTTTTGAATTAAAATCGTATACCCACGCCGTTGCGTATTTCTCGTCTTCAGATTTTCTAAAAACAACTCCTTCTGTAATTAGTTCTCGAATGAGCGTATTATAGTCTTCTTTACCTCCAATATTAAAAGTCTTCAGAGTAGTGTTGTTGTGTTCATAGTGAATGTCGTCTGTTTCTTCGTCGTACCTTCCGCTGAAATTAGAATCAGGAAGGTGTAATATAGAGTACTCCTGACCAAGAGAATTACCAGCCAGGTTTACTATCTGATCGGGAGTTTCCTGCTGGCTGGTTTTTTCTGGACTTATAGCTTCTGGCTTGTGAAAATCGTCAGGATTAAATACAACACCTTCGGGGTTTTCAGGGTCTAGGTATTCTGCTTGAGTAGATTGTGTTTCAGTGGTTTGCATTTAAAAAAACTCCCCTTTCCCGAGAAGTTTTTTTAAATTTGTCCTGCTCGGGAAACTGTTTAACTTCTCTCAGCGACCCGACTTGTTCCGCCTAAGGCGGACATTACGGTTGCGGCACAGCTCCGGGATCTTACCGGAATTCCCTGGGGGAAGTTTTTGATTTTTGTAAGTAATTTATATTAGCAGTATATGTGGAGTAGGTAAACTTTGAGGTTCTATGCTTTTAGACATACAGCACCACCCCTTCGTTTCTGTATTTGTTACTATATAGTATATGAATATCAAAAATAATATTTGGAAGCTGTATGTGATTCAGGCGCTTAGGTGGTTTTTACTTTCGGTGCCTATTTTAGTGCCTTTTTACCAGAGTAACGGTCTCAGTGTGGGGAAAGTGCTAGTGCTTCAGGCTTGTTTTGGGATTGCACTTGCTATCCTAGAGATCCCTACGGGATTGATTGCAGACACTTATGGCAGAAAACTTGCTATCGTCTTAGGAATGCTGGTTTGGGCTTCTGCGTGGGGTTTTTATTCCGTATCTTATAACTTTGGAAGCTTCCTTTTAGCGGAAATACTATTAGCTCTGGGTACAGCACTTATGTCTGGTGCGGACTCGGCAATGCTTTACGACACGCTAGCTCAAATTGGGGAAACTGGAACCTACACTAAACGAGAAGGTAGGATGAACACTACTTGGAATTTGAGTGAGGGAACTGCGAGCGTGCTTGGTGGATTTTTGGCTCTTGTTAGCCTTCGCTTCCCTCTTTACATTCAGGCATTGGCAGCACTTTGCGCTGTACCTGTAGCACTTACTCTTGTAGAACCGACTAGGAAGAAAATGGAAACAACTGCGGGTAAATTCAAAACACTCATTAAAACCATTAAGTTTGGACTTGTAGACCATACTGAAATTAAATGGTTAACCATTTACTCAGCCGTGGTTTCATCTGCTGGTATTACTTTTATTTGGTTCATTCAACCTAGGTTTGAGGCTGCGGGAATAGCAATTGCTTGGTTTGGAATTATTTGGGCGACTTTACAGTTTGCGTCGGCTATTACTTCTGCTAGCGCGGAGAAAATTGAAAGAAAACTTGGCAGGAAACAAACTTTGATTCTATTAATGCCACTTCTAGCTATTAGTTTTTTTGGGTTGGCATATACTCCGGGTTTAGCTGGAATAGGAATAATGTTTATACCCTACTTTGTTAGAGGGCTTAACATGCCAGTTCTAAGAGACTATATAAATAAAAAAACACCGGAAGATATTCGAGCAACAATACTCTCTTTGTCTGGGCTAATAATGCGCTTAGTCTTCGCTGTAGTTGGCCCTTTAATAGGTTATCTGAATGACCACTTCTCTTTTAGTTATGCTTTTGTGGTTGCTGGATCTTTCTTTGGACTACTTTCTATACTTGTAATTTATAAAATGCATAGATATAGGATATTATAACTTCCGAAATAAAAAAGCCGATACAGTTGTATCGGTTTTTAATATCCTTCTCTCATTATTTTTGAAAGACTAAAGAGCCTAATTGGTTCATATTGATCTTCTATTGCATGCCCGCATGGTGCACATAGAAGTTTATCACTTAGAACTTCGCCTTCCCAGGTTTCGCTCTCAAGAAAATAGATCGCACCGTCGGGTTGTTTTAGTAACCCCAAACCCTCGATATGTTGACAGGTTTTGTATCCTGTATTGTCCATAATAAATTTTATGGCCTCAGCTTCACTGAGCTTACGTAAGCGCTCTCCCATATGTACCTCCTCGATTTATTACTATGTATGAGAAAAAGGAATTTAACTTAATTATCACTCAATGTCAAGGAGATAGACAATTATTAAAAAATGAATTAGAATCGCTTGTGTTGCGTGGGGCAACACATAAAACAGTTGGAGGTAAGCGATTCATGCATAGACCCCCGTCACCAGGATTGGTGCGAAGCTATTACGGAGAGCAGAGAAACACTTACCAAAATGAAGAGGAGGAAATAGAATTAGGAGTTGGTTGGTATATAGATACAGAAGAGAGTAATGATTTGAGCAACCTTCTGTATTTAAATCCAATTCTCTCTGAACTGATATACGGAAAAGGTCGAGACTTTGCTGAAAGATCTGGAGAAGTAATCCTGATTGTAGGCAGAAGGTCATTCGGCAGGAACATCATTCAGACAAAAGGTGGAGAATACCCAAAGGTAAAGGTGAGTGCCAGGAACCGCATAGGTGGACTTATTAAGAAAGCTGCGAATGCGGAATTCCTGGAACACGGTCAATATTTTATTGAGGGAATCGATATTTATGATAACCCGGATAACATACCAACGATGGAGGTTTTTGTTTGGTATGAAAGACCACCATTTGCGTGGGTAAGAAAACCTAAAAGAGAGTCGGTTTGGTTATATAAACCTGAACGTAGAACCTTTTTAGGAAATTATACTGACCAAACTTATAGACACGCATATGAACTTTGGTGCGACCAAGTGTAGAGATACACTGGTTTTTTTTTGAATTAAAAGTTATCTTAGTAAAGTCTGGTGGTAAAACTTTAAAAAACAATTATGCGAAATTGGTTTAAAAAACTTAAAAAATGGCAAGTCGTGGTAATACTTGGACTTTTTGCGGTAATTGTAATTTTTTGTGCAAAAACGATACATGAATACAGAGGTTTACATAAAGAAGGGTTATCTATCAGAAAGATGACAAAGAGTCACTCGAGCGATATTAGACCCTGGATGACTTTTGAGTATGTAAATACTGTATTTAATATCCCCTCCTCTTTCCTTGAAAAGAGTCTCGCTATCGATGATACAAGATACCCAAAATTAGTTATCTCTAATTTTGCAAAAGATAGAAAAGTTTCCGAGAAAGAAGTGATCTCTCAGATTAGAAATGCGGTGAGAGAATATAAAAGATCGGGGAAATAAATATGGATCTCTCAATCTTATCCTTAGATAATCTATTAGCTTATGTCCTTACATATAAGTACTTAGCTATTTTTTTAATTACCTATGCCGGGGCACTACTTCTCCCCCTACCTTCAGGGACAATGCTCATGGCTGCTACAGCATTTGCGGTCCAGGGATACATGGAACCTTGGTTGGTATTTATAGTGGGAGTAGCCGGGAACGTAGCGGGCGACAACAGCGGTTACTTTATTGCTAATAAATTTGGTAGGCCGGTTTTAGAAAAAATTGGTTTTAAAAGAATGCTTTATTCTCCCAAATTTACCGCAATTGAAAAAAACTTTGAAAAGCACCCTTTTATAACAATTTTCATGAGCAGGTTTCTTACAGCAGTTGCTCCAACGGTAAACATTCTTACAGGACTAGGGAAATATCCGTATTATAAATATTTATTTTTTGAATTTTTTGGCGAGGTGGCAGAGGTTGGCATGAATTGTTTAATCGGTTATATTTTTGGAAGTAATTGGGAGTATATTCACTCCTTAACTGGAAATATCATTTATATAATTGTTCTTGGAACTCTATTTAGTAGTGTTATATGGGGATTTATATTGAAAGGAAGTAAACGTGAAGCCAAAAATGCTTAATAAATTTGTAAATATTCTTTCTATAGAAACCAGCTGCGATGAAACTGCGGCAGCTGTCCTTAATTGCGACCTAAAATCTAAGAACCCAAATTTCAGTGTCGTATCCAGTGTAGTAAATTCACAAATTCAACAACATTCTAAGTTTGGTGGTGTAGTCCCTGAAATTGCTGCTCGCGCGCACTTAGAAAATATTACTAGCGTAGTAGATAAAGCATTATCTGATGCAAGCTTGCAACTCAAAGATATTAACTACATTGCCCCAACTACTGGTCCTGGATTAATAGCGAGTCTTCTGGTGGGTACTGAATTCGCGAAGGGTTTAGCTGTATCTACTGGCATCTCTATGGTTCCTACAAACCACATGGAAGGGCACATGTATTCCGCTTTAGGTAGAAAAATTGGAGATAAATTGGTTAATGTGGATGAAATAAAATACCCCATCATGGCGCTTGTAGTTAGCGGTGGACATACAATGCTGGTGAATATTGAATCTGAAAAGAAATACAAAGTTATAGGAAACACCATAGATGATGCTGCCGGGGAAGCGTTTGATAAAGTTGCTAGAATGCTTAAACTCCCCTACCCGGGGGGACCAGAGATTTCTAAATTAGCCACCAAATCCGCCCCAACCAAAATAACTTTCCCTAGACCCCTTCTCAATAAAGATAACTTTGATTTTTCTTTTTCTGGACTAAAGACTTCTGTTTTGTATTTTCTAAAGGATAATAAGAAATTTAAAAAAGCCGAGATTGCTTTAGCTTTCGAGGAGGCCGTCTCTGATGTACTAACCCAAAAAACCTTAAAAGCTGCTAAAAAATTTGGCGCTAAAACTATCACACTCACTGGTGGTGTATCTGCTAACAAACGACTTCGCGACTCATTACGTAGCTCATGCGAGAAAAATAATTTAGAATTTCTTGTTCCACCGATGGAGCTATGTACTGACAACGCGGCCATGATTGGGATCGCTGCCTATATGAATTTGAGAAAAGGGGTTAAAACCATTAAACCTGAGGAAGTACGCGCTGACAGTGGTTGGGAAATATACTAAATAAAAAACCAGTTAGACTAAAGCCAATTTTTAGGCATTAATACCAACTGGGTTCCTGGAGGTAGGAATTCAAATTTTATTTCTTCTTGAGAGTCTATAAAAATTATTCTTTTTTCCATATGATCCTCAAGAATTGTTTTCTCGGGTATTTGCGTATCGTAAATAGCTAAAGTCGGGTTGGTGAACGGATAACCCTCATTAGACTGTCCGCAAATCCTTACTTTAAGCATTGCCATGGGTGGAAGGATGAAACGCTCCTTGTCATCTAATGAGCGGAGCGAAACCCTACCATTCTTAGGGTCTGTTACCACCTTCATTCTTTCCATGTATTTAGGCAAACGGGGTTGCAGCATTTTATTTCCTCCTATCTAAAGCTACTGTATTAAAATATTAATACATTTTTTAAAAATTTGGTTGGGGAAAATTAAAAGCCACTCTTAAAATAAGAGTGGCTTTTAATTATTGAGTGTCTCCGCTAGGTCCGTATATTGATGGGACTTGACCACCCATCGGTCGAATATAAGTTGAGAGCTGGCCTCTGTGATGCACTAGATCCATTAAAAGACCCATCATCATAATTGGTTTTTCTGTCTCCCACTCTACCTTCTCCCCCATCAACATTTGTGCTTTTGATTCCCACACATCATCTGATATTTCTTTTGCGACCTCTATAGATTCCCTCAATCCACCGACTAGTGCGTCTCTTGCTGAATCGAAACTAGAGAACTTTGCCCAGTCGACTGCCGAAAAATCCACAGTTCCTTCCTTTAACAATCCAGCGAAAGTAGAGGCTGACCCTCCCATTCCAGCTAATACTTTAATGGCACTACTACCTTTAGGATCATCTGGGTGTACATAGTCTATTTTGTCTTTAGGTACTGCATTTACGAAACGCTCGAAACGAGGAAGCTCATCTTCCATCATTTTTATGAAAAATTCTTTCGAAGTCATATTTTCTTATTAATAATAAACACCATACTGTAGTATAGCGTTTATTACCATGAAATGTTAACTAGTAAATTGTCGCGCCGAGCTTGAAGGAGTAGAAGGTTGTGGTATTTAGGTCAACAATGTCTTCTGCGGGAGCTCCTAAATTGGTCCATGCGGGTGAAGTAATTGGACGACGTTTTCCATTTTCGAGTTTGTAAATACGCCCATTTCCGTTAAGTCTTATATAGAGGGTACTAGAACGGTTTAGATTCTGTGATTCTATAACTTTTATATCTGAAAATTTAAACCCATTTGAATTAAGAGCTGCGACCGAAGGAAGTGGTACCAGCTTTCCTCTTGGGGTCACCAAATAAACCGTGGGGTCTCCGTCGATCTTAATTACTCTAGTTGGCAATGCGGGACGAGTAGTTGACTCAATACTGTTATTATCTTGTCCATTTTGTTTCTCAGACACTACCAAATTATATTCCGAGGTAATAGACCTACCATTTGCATCTTTGAGGGTTAATTTTATTTTAAAATTACCTGCAACTTTAGGTATGCCGACAAGTAGAATATCTGCGGGGTCACTTATTTTACAATCTGGCAAAGGACAATAAAGGGGTGCTGGGGGCACCATTAACTGAAAACCTTCGGGAATACTACCTGAAAGTGACCAAGTATATGGGAGTGACCCACCGCTTCCTAAGAAGGAGGCAGAAAAATATTTTCCCACTTCACCTTTTAAATCACTCTTTGTTGAAATCCCAAACTCTAGTACGGGGGGTTTGGTATCCGAATCACTGATTGTGAATATTCCACTATTAATAGTCTCGGAATAATTCGGTGAAACGCTAATATACTGCTTACCTTTGAAGTATGAGCCTATATCAGTAGGAATCTTCCACTCATAGACTCCTGTATTCTTTGCTTCAGTTGCAATTTGATAGGGAGCAAGGGCGATACAGTAAGAGTTTAAACAACTAGCATTGTTTAGGGATATACTCACGCTCGTCGAATTGTAAGTGGAGCCAGCATCCCAAACTATTTTATATACTTGCCCTGTATACCAAACCTCCCCTGTGGAAGGTGCCGTAATTTTTGCTTTTGGAAGCTGAATCACGATTGCTTTGCCCAATCCAGGGAAGCTAGTAATTAGAAATGCACAAAATACTAAATAAACTAGAATTTTTTTCATAAAGCACCGTTGTTTAATAGTCTTGAATATAATATAACGCAAATTAGGATAAAAATGTTACAAAAAAATGCCCAGATATTTTAGGCATGGATTTTTCTTCGTTCTAACTCGGTGTTTAGCAGATAAATCAGGTAACCAACCAAAAAGACTACCAAGGCAGTACTAAGAAGTAATAGTGTGAGTCCGATCGAAGGTATAAACCAAGAAATAAGCAAACCAAAAATTACCACTACTACACCTATTGCTCCTATGATACCAAGATCACTTTTGCCATACTTGAGGAGATGCCTCCAGTCAGGGTTTTTCTCGATGAGCGACACAAAGGCTGAGTACCAGATAACACTTGCGATCATACTCATACTGAATCCCCCAGTGCCTATAAGCAGGCTCAGAAGAGGGAAAATTTCCAGCTTACCAGAATCTCCGATAGGAAATATTATTAAAGTATTTAAAAAAACAAATACAGAAGTAATACATCCCAAAAGAGAAACTATACAATTTAACTTAAGGGAAGTAATATCCCTACCCTTCTTCTTCAACTCATCCAATGGTAAAGAACTGTTATTCATATAAACCCCCGATTTTTACTTTGACTTTAGCCTAGTACATAGGCTATTATGCGCTTAAGAGCTAGTCGTAGCTGTCACTACGAATGACTATATAATAGCCAGGCTTCGGGAAGAAAGTCTATAGACCTATAGAACCCGACGGTGTGTCCGTAACAACACACAATTAAGTAATTTTACGTTGGTACCGCCAGAGATGGCACGTAGACACCCATTTGGGGTGTTTTATTTTATGGACAAGAAAATATTAGCTAAATACATAACAGCTTCGGTAATGGGTCTTTATATATTCTTTTACGCATTTTCTAGTGCGGATTGGCATTTTATAGATTCGGTAAATTTAATAGTACACGAGGCTGGTCATGTGATCTTCTCCCCTTTTGGCAACTTTTTAACTATTCTCGGTGGAAGTTTGCTACAAGTTTTACTACCGCTAATTTTTGTTTTTTATTTTTGGTTTAAGGAACAAAAATTTTCTGCAGGAATTACTTTATGTTGGTTAAGTATAAATCTTTTTAATGTTTCGGTTTATGCTAGAGACGCACTAAGAATGCAATTGCCTTTAATTACTGGCGACACTGATAGTCATGACTGGAATAATTTATTGTTCATGCTAGGACAACTATCTCATGCAAAAGAGATTAGTAATATTATCTGGTTGTTAGGTCTATTTACTGCAATAACGGGTATTTACATATCCTTTAAAAATTCCAATAAATTAAATTTTATAGACTCCAAGTAAAAAATTATGAACCAAGAATTACCGAAAGCATACGATGCCTCTTCTGCAGAGGCAGATATTTATAAAAAATGGGAAGACTCAGGGTATTTTAATCCCTCCTCCGCTGAAGCTATGGAGGGCAAGCCTGATAATGCGCCTACTTATACCATTACCATGCCTCCACCAAATGTGACTGGTGTTTTGCATATTGGACATGCATTGTTTTTAACAATTCAGGATATACTAATCCGTTTCAGGAGAATGCAAGGTTACAAGACCTTATGGGTACCTGGCACAGATTCAGCGGCGATAGCTACTCAAGCAAAAGTAGAAACTGATTTGTATAAAAAAGAAGGCAAAACACGACACGACTTTTCTAGAGAAGAGTTTGTGAAATTGGTGAATGACTATGCCCTATCTTCGCAGGGTACTATTTTGTCACAAATAAAAAGAATGGGTGCTTCTACAGATTGGAGTAGGCTTTCTTATACCCTTGACGAACAGAAAGTATCAGCGGTAAATACTGCTTTTAAGAGAATGTATGAGGATGGTCTTATTTACCGTGGTAACCGACTTGTAAACTGGGACCCGAAACTACAAACAAATGTGAGCGACGATGAAATAGAATGGAAAGAAGAAACAACTAGTTTTTACTATTTAAAGTATGGACCATTTACCATTGGTACAGCCAGACCCGAAACTAAGTTTGGAGATAAGTATGTAGTAATGCATCCTGAAGATGCTCGTTACGCTGAATACAAACATGGACAACAAATAGAAGTTGAATGGATAAATGGCAAAGTTACCGCAACGATTATTAAAGATACAGCTGCAGACCCTGAATTTGGTACGGGTGTAATGACCATTACCCCAGCGCATGACGCGGTGGACTATGAAATTGCCCAGAGACACGGTTTGGATATAGAGCAGATTATCGATCTTAAAGGTATATTACTCCCAATAGCAGGAGAACTTGCGGGCCAACACATTAAGAAAGCTAGACCAATGCTTATAGAAAAGCTACAAGCTAAAGGTTTAGTAGAAAAAATAGACGAGAATTATAACCACAGAATTGCTACTAATTCTCGTGGAGGTGGAATAATAGAACCTCAAATTCGTGAGCAGTGGTTTATAGATGTGAATAAGCCATTTCGATTTAAAGGAGACGGGATACCAGGAATAAAAGATGGAGAATTAGTTAGCCTTAAACACTGCATGAGACATGTGGTGGAGAGTGGGCAGATTGAAATAATTCCTGATCACTTTAAGAAAATATATTTCCACTGGATAGATAACCTTAGGGATTGGTGTATTTCTAGACAAATATTATTTGGACACCAAATTCCTGCTTGGTATGACGAGCAAAAAAATATTCATTTACCAAAAGAGGTGGAGATTATTTTTGCTAGACACGGAGAGAGTGAGAGCAATGCTTCTGGAATTGCCTCCGGGGACACTCCCCTAACCAAAAAGGGTGAGGATCAGGCGAGAGAATTAGGAGAGAAATTAAAGGGTAGAGGTATTAAGAAAATTTATGCATCTAGCTTAATTCGATCTACTCAAACTGCTAAGATTGTTGCCGAAATTATAGGACTTAATGAAAATGATATAGTCTTTAACGATGATATGAGGGAGTTTGATAAAGGTGATGTAGGAAATTTAAGCCTCGAGGAGTGCCCCAACCCTTTTGCTGAAGCAATAAAGAGAGGAACTGGTGAGAAATTAGAATCCTTAGAAGTTAGAGTTTTAAAATTTATAGAAACCTTAAAACAAGAGACGGAAGGCCCTATTCTTATTGCTGGCCACAACATTACAAATATAGTCATACAAGCGGTTCTAGAGGGTAAAAAGAAAGATGAATTTGTAGCGGCAAGAGAGCGCGTAGGAATTAGACCAAATGGTTCTGTTGTATCTTATTTTTTACTGAAAGAGCCTACGGGTGAAAACTTGATCCGCGATCCTGATACTTTAGACACTTGGTTTAGTTCAGGCCTTTGGACGTTCTCAACTCTTGGCTGGCCTAATGAAACTTTTGATCTAGAAACTTTTCACCCTACAGATGTACTGGAAACTGGTTACGATATTCTGTTCTTCTGGGTTGCACGTATGATCCTTATGTCGACTTATCACGTAGGTGAAGTTCCTTTCCGAACAGTATATTTACATGGTCTTGTAAGAGACAAGGATAGACAGAAAATGAGCAAGAGCAAAGGAAACATTATTGATCCACTTGGTGTTATAGACACCTATGGAACTGACGCACTACGTTTTGCTTTAGTATTTTCCACGTCTGCTGGAACAGATATACCTCTCGCCGAGGATAAAATAAAAGGTATGAAGCATTTTGGAAACAAACTTTGGAATATTTCCAGGTTCATTATGCAGAATGTAGAGGAGAGTGATTGGAAGTGGGAGGTAAAAACTGAGGCGGATACAGAGATACTTCGAAAACTAGATATGACTATTACTGCAGTTACTTCTCACCTAGAAGGTTTTAGGCTACACGAAGCGGCACAGGAAATATACCAATTCACCTGGCATGAATTTGCAGATATTTATATAGAGACAAGTAAAGTGCAAATGCAAAATCCAGAATTAGCTAACAATACAAAGAGGATTTTACTTCATGTGTTAATACATATCTTAAAAATACTTCACCCTTTCATGCCATTTGTAACCGAGTATATTTGGGGGTTACTATTTGAGCGAGGACTAGTAAGGAGCGAATTAATAATGGTACAAGAATGGCCTAAAACAATACAAAATGAAAAATAAAAGTGTAATCGCAATACTAACCGATATAGATGGAAATTTTATTCTACAAGATCGGGACGATAAACCAGATATAATAGATCCTGATGAGATAGCTTTGTTTGGCGGGACAATTGAGGAAGGAGAAACAGCTGAACAGGCGATCGCTCGGGAACTTATGGAAGAATTAGATGCTCAAATTGAGCCAAGTAAGCTAGAGTATTTTGAAAGTTTTGTATCGAACGATGAGAGAAGTGAAATAGCGAGAGATGTTTCAGTTTTCTCTTATGAAGGGCTAGAAATAGATTTAGGTAAATTACATGAAGGTAAGGGTGTGGTGATTGTTAAAGCTAGTGAAATAGAGACATTACCTAGAATAGGAAGGAAAGCATTAGAAATACTACTTTCTTATAATAATAAAAAACTCCACTAGGTGGAGAGATAACTAATAGAGATCTTCGCTAAAGAGCAGACGGCCACGATAGCCGTCTTTGCTTTTTGATGGGATACCAGCCGATTCTTGAATGAGAAAAGCCTCAGTACGATCTACGTAGCGCCCAGTAGAAGTCACAAAACCCTGTTCGATGACTTTCTGTTTATGTACTTGGTTCGCAACGAGGATTCCGTCTGAATGCCTATGACAGTGAATGATTCTCTGGTCTGATAACTTTACGGCTGAACATATTACTATTTCTTTCATAGACACCTCCTCTATAAAATTTTCAGAAATTTAAAGCGCACATTAACATTTTTAACAAAATATTTCAATACCCCGCTGATTACTTTATTGATACAATGGTAGTACCCTAATATGAATGACGAGAAACAAAATTTTGCTTTGGAATCTACTGAAGAGAGTTTAAAAATACTGAGAACCGACAAAAATGGTTTAGATAAATTTGAAGTAGAAAAAAGAAGAAAACATTTCGGACTGAACGAACTAGCTCAGGAAAAAGATGAGTCTTTGTTTGTTGTATTTTTACGTCAGTTCAAGGATCCCTTTATATATATGCTCTTAGCGGCTGGTGTTATAGTTGGGCTTCTTGGAGAAATGACGGATACTTTAACCATCTTAGCGGTTTTGTTAGTGAACGCTGTGATTGGAAGTATTCAAGAAGGTAAGGCGCAAAATACGTTAAAAGCCTTAAAGAAATTAGTAACCACTGAGGCTACTGTAATTCGCGAAGGAGTTGAAGAATTGGTGCAGGATATAGAGCTAGTACCTGGAGATATTCTTATACTTCGCGAGGGAGATAAAGTGAGTGCAGACGCTAGGTTAATAGACGGTAACGCTGGAGTCTCTGAAGCAGCTCTGACCGGTGAATCTATATCGGTATTTAAGAATAACCGAGCATTGAAGGATGAAACGGCAATTTTTGGACAAAGTAATATGGTTTTCAGAGGGACTAATATTACCTCTGGCTATGCGACAGCTGTAGTAACAGCAACTGGGCTTAGGACTGAAATAGGAAAGATTACAAAGACTATACCCCTAAACCAGACCGAGATCCCATTGCAGAAGCAAATAGAAGTTTTGTCTAAGAAACTTCTCTGGATTATAGGTATATTTTCTGTTCTATTATTTGTGATTGGAGAAATACGGGGCTTGGAAACTGCTCTTATGTTTAAGGTAGTAGTTTCTCTCGCGGTTTCCATAATACCTGAGGGACTACCGGTTGCTATTACCCTCGTACTTGCTGCTGGAGTCTATAGAATGAGCAAACGTAATGCACTCATTAGGAAACTTCGAGCGATTGAATCTCTGGGAGAGGCAAATATACTTGCATGTGATAAAACTGGAACACTTACGCGAAATGAACTTCAAGTAGAAAAAATTTTCTGTGGAGGTAAAATTTTTACAGTGAGTGGTGAGGGGTATAACCCAGAAGCTGAGATTAGACTGGATGGAGAAAAAATTAAAAATACTTTTGAGCCTGCACTACAAAATAGCGCGGTTATTGCAGCCCTTTGCAACAAGGCGTCGGTAATTTATTCAGAGGAAGAAAGGCGTTATAAAGTACTCGGAGACCCTACGGAAGGAGCACTGGTTGTGTTTGGTAACAGACTTGGACTGACCAAACAAACCCTACTCCCCCACACCAAAATTCTTAGTGAAATACCTTTTGATTATAAAAAGAGGTTTCGTGCTGTGGTGGTTAGGCTCGGGAATAGTAAATCCATTTTGGCTGTAGGGGCAAGTGAAGCGATACTCCCTCTTTGCGATCTGGAGGCGTCGGAAAAAGAAATTATTCTGAGAAAAATAAAAGAGTTCTCCACTCTTGGCCTTCGCGTGCTTGTTGGAGCTTATAAAGCTGACAGTGAGTTACAACTGAGCAATGAAATGCCTAAAATGGAGTTCTGTTGTGTTTACGGACTCTCGGACTCGCTTCACACCGAGGTACCGGAAATGGTTAGTATGCTAGAGAAAGCTGGGGTCTCGGTAGTAATGATTACGGGAGACAACAAAATAACAGCAGAAACCATTGGAAAGAAGGCTGGTATTTTAAAGGACAACGATCTGGTTATGACTGGAGATGAAATTTTGGAATTGCCCACAGGTAAAATACACTCTTTACTCTCTAAAATAAAAGTCTTCGCAAGAATAACACCCGAACATAAACTTAAGATAATAGAACTATATAGAAAAAGAGGAGACATAGTCGCGATGACCGGGGATGGGGTTAACGATGCTCCAGCTTTGGTGGATGCTGACCTTGGAGTTTCAATGGGTATTACCGGCACCTCGGTGGCCAAAGAGGCTTCGGATATGATTCTCTTAGACGACAAACTAAGTTCTATTGTCGCTGCAGTAGAAGAAGGAAGGAATATATTTAAAACTATTCAAAAAGTCTTGATGTATTTGTTTTCTACAAATGCTGGGGAGGCACTGACAATAACACTTACGCTCATTCTGGGTCTTCCCTTACCCCTTCTCCCTGTGCAAATAATATGGCTGAACTTTGTAACGGATGGTTTTATGACAGTCGCATTAGGACTAGAGAAAAAAGAAGACAATCTTTTACTTAGCAAGCCAAGGAATAAAGAAAAATTAATAGGCAGAAGCGAATTTAAACAAATCGCATTACATGCGAGTGTAATAGCAATAGGTTCTGTATTAGTATTCAATTATTTTTACAAATCAGATTTGGTTCATGCATATAGCATAACCCTTACTCTCCTTTCGGTATTCCAATGGTTTAGAGCTTGGTCTAGCAGAGATAGAAATACGTCTATTTTTAGAGCCAACCCTTTCAGTAATCCGTGGTTAATTAGTGCTACTTTGATAGTAATAGGGCTTCAGGTACTAGCACTTTATACCCCATTCTTTAATAGAATTTTAAAAACCACGCCTATTAGTTTTAATGAGTGGGTGGCTCTATTGCTAATTGCTTCTTCAATTATTTGGATTGAAGAGATTAGAAAAGCTATCAGTTCCAAACGGAGATGATTGACTAAGCGGAATTTTTGGGATATACTGTGAGCTAAATTTCTAAAACTTTTTGGAGGGATCACATGAAGAAATATTTCTTGATTCTTTTTCTTTTGCCGTGCTTGCTGAATACCGCTTGCAAAAGTGCCACACAAAATACTACTCAATCACAATCCCAAGACAACTTTAGCGACAAAAGTTGCGAGCTGAAATACGACGGTTCGGACCGTGAGGAAGTGAAACTTCGTCCTCCTGGGCTTTCTTATGAAAAAGCTAATGGTGGAAATGTGCTAACCGTTTCAGACTGGTTTAGTATGTTATGCGGAAGGAGATATGAATCCTTACTGCGTGATAAATTTCCCCAAGATGCGGCGCACGAGTCTGAACACCTTTTCGTGAAAATAAAAGCGCACATACTCCTTGTTAAATCTGAGGAAGATAACGATTACCATATCCAGGTCGCGGAGCGACCTGAGTGGTCAACTAGCAATCCTCAGATTATCGTGGAGATTCCACCCGGAGCAAGTTACTGCTTAGCTCGCCAAAACTTTGAAGCATTACTCCTTGCTGATGGAGGAAGGGTTAGTAACAAGGAGACAGGAGACAGAAGAACTCAAGTCTCAAAGCGTTACTTTTTTAAGAATCCCCCACTGGCTGAAATTAGTGGCTACCTTTTCTTGGATGCGCACCATAGACGCAAAGATTCAGCAGATCTATGCAAGTCTGACGGTGGCCGAGGTGTGAAGGGAAAAGAAAATGGACAAAGTCTTCAAGACAGTCCGGTCCAGGGCCTCTGGGAAATACACCCCGTGCTTGAATTGAAAAGTGCAAAATAAAAACCCGAAAGATTCATTCTTTCGGGGATTTTTTAATCAAAAAACTCCCCAATATGGGGAGTTTTTTATTGACACTACTATTCGTTCTCGGAGGATTCTTCGGAGTCGGAAACTGGAGCGGAGACTGGGACTGGGTCACCACCTTCTTCACCAACGATACTTACAATGTTCTCTAAGTCTTCGTTAATGGAATAAATTTGGCGGTGCTTGAAACCGGTACCGGCTGGGATAAGTTTACCAATGATAACGTTTTCCTTAAGACCCTTTAAGAAGTCAGTCTTTCCTGTGACTGCGGCTTCGATAAGAACACGGGTGGTTTCTTGGAAGGAAGCAGCGGCTAGGAAGGAGTCAGTATTGAGGGAGATCTTAGTAATACCCATGAGGAGCTGTTCAGCATCTGCTGGTCTTAGACCCTTAGCTACAAGCTTGTCGTTCACGTCTCTTAAGCGAGATTTGTCTACCATATCTCCGACAATCAAGTTGCTGTCTCCGGACTCTGTAACACGCATCTTGCTAAACATTTGTCTTACGATAACCTCTATGTGTTTATCGTGGATGTTTTGACCTTGGGAAGCGTAGATATCTTGTACTTCTTCAACGATATACTTTTGACCAGCTTCAGTTCCTTGAAGAGCCATAATTTGAACTGGGTTCAAGTTACCTTCGGTGAGTCTTTGACCTTTGGTAACGAGGTCGCCTTCTTTTACTTGAAGAGTAAAGGCTGCTGGGACTACATATTCACAGACAGAGTCACCTTCGTGGATAACAGAGATTTTGTCTTTCTCTACCTTAGCTATACCTGCGTTTTCTGCTTTAACCTGCTTACCTTCACCGCTAATGAAGAGAGTTTCACCAACAGCAATGTGCTCACCGTCTTTAATGGCGGAGTGTACCCCACCAGTAATATGATAAACATCTTTTTCGGCGGTAGCACCTTCGATGCGGATGATATATTCCTTGTTGTTTGGCTTGGTAATGTAGGCTACACCGTCTATTTCTGCTAAAGTAGCTTGACCCTTTGGTTCTCTAACTTCGAAGAGCTCTTCGACACGAGGAAGACCTTGGGTAATATCTTTTACAGAAGCGGATCCACCAGTGTGGAAGGTACGCATTGTAAGCTGAGTACCAGGTTCACCGATAGCCTGTGCAGCTACGATACCGACAGCGGAACCAAGTTCTACCATTTTATTGAAACCAAGGTCGTAACCATAACAGAGCATACAAATACCACGGGTAAGGCGACACTTTAGAACGCTTCGGCACTTCATAGCCTCTATACCACTATCGGCAATCATCTTTGCTTGCTCGTCATCTATACCTTGATTTCGTTCTACTATTACATTACCATCTTTGTCTTTGACTGTTTCAGCGGCAACACGACCGAACAAACGTCTGTCGAATGCTTTGTTCATTTTTTCTGAATCTGCCAACGTCACTACATCGTAATCGTCGGTTCCACAATCTTCTGCGTTTATAACTATATCTTGTGCAACGTCTACTAAACGCCTTGTGAGGTAACCCGCGTCAGCTGTCTTAAGAGCGGTGTCAGACATACCTTTACGTGAACCGTGAGTAGAGATGAAGTATTCAAGAATACCAAGTCCTTCTTTAAAGGAGCCACGACAAGGAAGCTCAATAACAGCACCCGATGGGTTAACAACCAAACCTTTCATACCAGACATCTGTGTTATTTGAGAAAGTGAGCCACGGGCACCAGACATGAAGATATAATTCACAGAAGAGTGTTCTTCTACAGTACCTTCAACGTCTTTCGCGATTTTTTCACTGGTATTTGCCCAGATTTTGATAATTCTTCCTACGCGTTCTTCCTCCGTGAGAAGACCTTCTCTGAATTGATCGTAGGTTTGCTCTACTTCTACATCTGCTTTCTCAAGTAAATCATATTTAGCATCAGGCACACGAAGGTCGTCCATACCCCATGAGATACCGGATTTCTTTATGTAGGTAAAACCTGTTCGCTTTATCTCGTCGATGAGATTAGCGGTAACAGTAGAACCATAGAGACGATATGCTTCGCGAACTAAAGCTTGAAGCTTCTTCTTATCGAATCTCTCATTTCTGAAACCCATTTCGGATGGAATGATCTTGTTGAAAATAAGACGACCAACACAGGTTTCTATAATCTCACCAGCTTCGTTTCTTACTTTAATGCGAGCTTGTATATTGATAAATCCATTATTGTATGCAAGAACTGCCTCCTGTGTGTCTGAGAATACTTTTCCTTCACCCTTAAGACCTTCTCGCATGGTCGTAATATAGTTACAGCCCACGACCACGTCTTTATCTGGTGTCATAACTGGGTCCCCAGATGCTGGTTTTAGCAAGTTATGAGCGGAAACCATAATTTCTTTTGCTTCCTTTTGTGCAAGGTCGGTAAGTGGAACGTGCACAGCCATTTGGTCACCGTCGAAGTCAGCATTGAAAGCCGCACAAACCATTGGATGAAGCTGAATAGCTTTACCTTCTATGAGAACTGGTTGGAATGCCTGGAAACCAAGTCTGTGAAGGGTAGGAGCACGGTTAAGTAATACATAGTGATCTTTCGTTACCTCTTCTAGAATATCGTAAACTTCATTTCTCCCCTGCTCTATAAGACGATTAGCACTACGAACATTGTGAGCGTACTCACGGGCAATAAGTTTGGAAATTACGAATGGCTTAAAGAGTTCGAGAGCCATTTTCTTTGGAAGACCACACTGGTGAAGTTTGAGTTCAGGACCCACCACAATAACCGAACGACCTGAGTAGTCGACACGCTTACCAAGTAAGTTCTGACGGAAACGACCCTGCTTACCCTTAAGCATATCTGCCAAAGATCTAAGTTTTCTCTTCTGACCAGTAGAAGCCGTAACTTCTTTTCCATGACGGATAGAGTTATCGATAAGTGCATCGACAGCTTCTTGAAGCATACGCTTCTCGTTTCTGGTAATAACCTCAGGAGAGTTGATCTCGAGAAGCTTCTTTAAACGATTGTTTCTATTTATTACTCTTCGGTACAAATCGTTAAGGTCGGAAGCTGCGAAACGTCCACCGTCCAACTGAACCATTGGCCTGAGGTCTGGTGGGATAACTGGAAGATTATACATAAGCATCCACTCTGGTCTGATACCTGAGTGAATAAAAGACTTTACGAGCTTAAGGCGACGTAGGGCCTTTTTAGCTGCTTGACCTTCGAGGTTTTTAAATTGAGCTTCGAGCTCTACTGCGAGTTCTTCAAGATTAATTTCTTCCAATAAACCTTTTAGAGCTTCTGCACCGATACCTGCTTTAAACACAGGACCATACTTAAGAGATAAATCTCTATAGGAAAGCTCAGAGATAACTTGATATTTCTTGATAGATTTAAGTTCGCTTCTTGCTTGATCGCGAATACTTTCTAACGCGTCGACTTCCTTCTGCCAGAGATCTTTGAGTCTGGTTATTTCGGTGTCGATTTCTGCTGCGACTAGATCCTTATCTTTTTTACCAGTAGGATCCTGCATGGAACTTCTGGTTTTGCCGATAAGGGACTCATAACGAACTTCGATTTCTTTTTTCTTTGACTTAAATTCTTGTTCTATTTGATCAAGAGTAGCTATTCTAGATTCTTCATTTACAGCAGTAATAATATAGGAAGCGAAGTAGACTACCTTCTCTAGCTCTTGCACGCCAAGATCTAAGATTAGACCAAGTCTTGAAGGAACACCGCGAAGAAACCAGATATGGGCGACTGGCACAGCAAGCTTAATGTGACCCATACGCTCTCGACGGACAGAAGACTTGGTTACTTCTACACCACACTTATCGCAGACAACACCCTTGTAGCGAATACGCTTGTATTTACCACAATAACATTCCCAATCTTTTATAGGACCGAATATTTTTTCGTCGAACAGACCATCTTTTTCTGGACGTTGGGTACGGTAGTTAATTGTTTCCGGCTTGGTGACTTCTCCGTGAGACCAAGCAAGCACTTGGCTTGGTCCAGCGAGTTTTATTTTTACACCTTTGAATTCTTCAGTTTGAGTTAACATAAATTACGTTACGGATTCCAGACCGCCTCCCTGGCAGCTCAAGCGAAGCTCGAACTTCCAGGGAGGCTTTTGTCCGACTTCGTTGTCGCAGTCTCCGTGCTTCGCTCAACCGTAGATTGACTACGCTTGCGCTCAGTACTCGACTGCTCCTAGAACTCGGACAAATCTGAAATCCTCTCCTTTTGAATTAAGTATTACTAGTTTTCTCGACCTTTATTAGTTATTTAGACTTCTTATCTTTTTTGCGTTTTTTATCCGCAGGGGTTGGTTCGTCCTCAAAGAGTACTGGGGGTGGTGGGACTGGAGTCTGAGCCGCCGCTTCTTCTTCGGTCATTGCGATGATCTTACCGTCTTCACCGATGAGTTCTACATCGAGCATAAGACTCTGAAGTTCTTTAATGAGCACGCGGAAGGATTCTGGAATATTCGGCTTCATTATAGTTTCACCTTTAACGATAGCTTCGTAAGTCTTGCTTCTACCTATAACGTCGTCGGACTTTATGGTGAGCATTTCTTGTAGTGTGTGCGCTGCACCATAACCTTCAAGTGCCCAAACTTCCATTTCTCCAAATCTTTGACCACCGAATTGAGCTTTACCACCGAGAGGCTGCTGAGTAATAAGCGAGTATGGTCCGGTAGAACGTGCGTGCATCTTGTCGTCTACTAAGTGGTGAAGTTTCATAATATAGGCAACACCAACTGTTACAGGTTCGTCGAACATTTCACCTGTTTTACCGTCGTAGAGTCTAGATTTACCAGATGAATGAATCTCGGCGTCACCTAATAACTCTTTAATTTTAGATTCTGGGATACCATCTAGAACTGGAGTAGCGACTTTGATACCAAGTTTTCTTGCTGCCATACCAATGTGGGTTTCCAAGATTTGACCGAGGTTCATACGACTCACAACACCGAGAGGGTTCAAAATAATATCAACTGGAGTACCGTCGGCCAGGAAAGGCATATCTTCTACAGCAACGATTCTGGAAATAACACCCTTGTTTCCGTGTCTTCCTGCCATTTTGTCACCAACTTGGACTTTTCTTAGAACTGCTACTGAGACTTGTATAGAGCGAATAACGCCACTTGGGAGTTTGTCGCCTGCTTCTCTTCTGAACTCACGAATGTTTACAACCTTACCGTATTCACCATGTGGAAGAGTAAGTGAGGTGTCTTTAACGTCGCGGGATTTTTCACCGAAGATTACACGAAGAAGTTTTTCTTCCGGAGTTAAGTCGGTTTCTCCTTTTGGAGTAATTTTACCAACAAGTATATCCCCTGCTTTTACAGATGCCCCGATTCTAATAACACCGGATTCGTCTAAGTCTTTAAGTTTTTCTTCACCTACGTTTGGTATGTCTCTTGTTACAACTTCAGGACCCAATTTGGTATCACGGACATCTATTTTAAAGTCTTCAATATGAATAGAGGAATAACGATCGTCTTCAATAAGTCGTTTTGAAATAAGGATAGCATCTTCGTAGTTACCACCTTCCCATGACATGAAAGCCACAAGCACATTTTGTCCGAGAGCTAGTTCGCCTTGTTCCATACTAGCGCCATCGGCAAGCATATCTCCGGCTCTAACCTTCTGACCTTTGGTTACGCGAACAATTTGGTTTATACAGGTACCACTGTTGGTACGAATAAACTTGTTGAGTTTATACTCTCTCTTTTTACCTGCATCGTTGGTAACTACAATGAGATCACCGGAGACAGCGGAAACTTCTCCGTCTTCAACTGAGATTATCATTTGACCAGAATCGCGAGCTGCCTTAGCTTCCATACCTGTTCCTACAATAGGAGCTTCAGGCTTGATACAAGAAACAGCCTGACGTTGCATGTTAGAACCCATGAGAGCACGGTTCGCATCGTCATGTTCTAGGAAAGGAATTAAAGATGTAGTTACAGAAATAATTTGCTTTGGAGATACATCGACAGCATCGATTTCATCTGTATCAGCAAGAGTAGGAGTCCCATGGACACGGACGCTCGCGCGTTTCTCTATAAAGTGCCCGTTATCGTCTATTTCTATATTTGCTTGAGCGATGGTTAGTCTTTCTTCTTCGAATGCATCGAGGTATTCGACTTTATCCATAACTTCCGGTCGAATTCTAATTTGGGAAATACCTTCCACGCTGGCAAGACGTTTTGCTGCACCTTCAGAGATTTCGTCACCTGCTTCTACAATAACTTCGTCATTGTTGTCTTTTAGGGTAAAGACTGAAACTTCACCGATAGCGGCTTTTCCGTCATTTTTAACGAATTTTTTAGTAAGCCTGTATGGAGTTTCGATAAAACCGTAATCGTTTACACGAGCATAAGTTGCCAAGTGAGCAACAAGACCGATGTTTGGACCTTCAGGCGTAGTAATAGGACAAAGACGACCGTAGTGAGATCGGTGTACGTCACGTACTTCAAAACCTGCACGTTCACGGGAAAGACCACCAGGACCCATAGCAGATAATCTTCTCTTGTGCTCAAGCTCAGCTAAAGGATTGGTTTGGTCCATGAACTGTGAAAGCTGTGAAGAAGAGAAAAATTCTTGCATAGCAGCTACTATAGGTCGAACGTGAATAAGTTGAGCAGGTGTTACGGTTTCGAGATCGGCAAGAGACATACGGTCTTTTGCAATACGAACCATACGAGCAAGTCCAACACGGTAACGAGATTGAATAAGCTCCCCTACTGCGCGCACGCGTCGGTTTGCTAAGTGGTCAATATCATCTGCTCCGGACTGGGTATTATTTAAACGAATAACTTCTTTAATAACCGCTACTAAATCCTCTTTGGAAAGAAGGCGGGACTCATTTTCTTGGTCTATATCTAAGCGC
Organism: uncultured Candidatus Saccharibacteria bacterium; assembly: GCA_964384035.1. GTDB lineage: Bacteria > Patescibacteriota > Doudnabacteria > UBA920 > UBA920 > CAYLIB01. The sequence continues at coordinate 37,992 of CAYLIB010000006.1, read as the reverse complement.
TGGTTGAATTTATAACGACCCACTTCGCTAAGGTCATATCTCTCGAAATTAAAGAACATCGCTGTGATAAGTGAGCGAGCGTTATCTACTGTCGCAAGGTCACCAGGACGAATTCTTTTGTAAACTTCTTTGAAACCTTCGTCGGCGTTATGAGAAGCGTCTTTGTCTAATGTAGCTAAGATATATTTTGTGTCGGGGTCTGTGTCGACATCTTTGAATGCCTCAATTATTTCGGCATTTTCTGATAAACCAAAAACACGTAAGAGCGCTGTTACTGGGATACGTCGTTTGCGGTCAATCTTTACTCCAATTACTCCGGCGTTGTCGGTGTCTATTTCTAACCAAGCTCCGCGGTTTGGAATAATTTTTGCACCATACCAGTTTTTACCCCTCGCTGGCTCTGAGGAGAAAAATACACCTGGTGACTTAATGAGTTGATTAACAACAACACGTTCTACTCCATTGATTACAAAAGTACCTCTTGGAGTCATGAGAGGGAAATCACCGAAATATACGTCTTGGGTTTTGGTTTTACCAGTTACCTTGTTAACTAATTTCGCTGATACATATAGAGGAGCTTCGTAAGTTGTATTACGATCTCTCGCCGTAACCTCATCGTACTTTGGTTTATCGAAGAAATAATCACCAAAAAAAAGCTCAAGACTTTTTCCAGTGAAGTCCTTGATTGGGTTTATTTCTTCTAGTAACTCTTTTAGACCTTTTTCGAAAAACCACTTATAGGAGTTGAGTTGAACTTCTATAAGGTTGGGCATTTCTGCCACTTCATGGAGTCTGGTGTAGAACTTGCGTGGATTACGCGAAGACCCTTGGACCAGCTCGAGACCCTTGATAGCCTTAGACATTTGCCTTTTCCCTGTCCTTTACAGCATTTAGCTTTAGAGGACTAAATTAATGGTTGGTTTAACTTGATTTAAACCTAGCATTGTGGGATGGGGGGACAAAAGTCGTGCGCGTCGGGTAGCTAGTAGTTGATAAATAGGGCTTCTATAGACGGAAATGGGCCTTTTCCTTGAGTTTTGCACAAAAGAAAAAGGCCAATAAAATCTATTCGGAGAAACTATTTATTTTGCTAATTGAGAGTATATCCTGTCAAGTCCTGTTTGTCAAGTATTTTTGACTAGATTTTGCTTATTTTTTAGGTATAAGATATAAAGGACTCAAGTGCCCGAATACAAAATAGGAGGATTGCGGATGAAAAAACTAATTTTTACGTTGGGGATGCTGTTGTTTGGCTTTCCTACCCTAGCGCAGACTGAAGCAACGACACCCACCAAAACGCCGCAGGAGAATATTAATCTTGCCGAAAAATATGGCTTGAAGACATTCACCTTGCCCAAAACCTCTGGGAACCCGTTTTTCCAAATAAACCTGTTTCAGCAGAAAATTTTGCCGTTTAATTACTACCCGGAAGAGCATCATGATTTTGGCCGGTTCTTCTCGGTATCGGTTGCTCATCCGTATGTTATAACGAACGACCCTTCGGAATTGGTTCATGCTTATGACCGGCCCAAGACAAAACTAAATTTCAACATGAAAAACCTACTCGGCCATCCTGATTGGATGAGAGGCTTTAACATGTACCTCAGTCCTACGTTCAGACTTAGAGAAAGATCAAATACCCCATTCCGAAGAGAAGAAGGTGTGAAATTTGGCTTTAGAATGACGATCATTAAACCCCACAGATCTAACTAACTGTGAGGGTTTTTTATTTTTCGCGTTACTCGTATACTAATTTTATGATTAGCTATTTAAAAGGTAGAGTGCTTGAAAAAACTCTAGGGTACTTGATAGTAGAAAATTTTGGTATTGGTTATAAAGTTTTTACAACACCAGAGATGATGGAAAAAAGGATTGGTGATGAGATTGAATTTTATACTTATATGAAAGTTAGCGATGACGGCCAAAGCCTATACGGACTCCCCTCTTTTGCGAGTTTGCAGTTTTTCGAACTCTTACTTACTGTAAGCGGAGTCGGACCAAAGTCTGCATTGGCGATAATGAGCGCAGCTACTGTACCAACACTTGAATCCGCAATCGCCGGTCAGGATAGTGCGATGTTTACTCGTATGTCCGGTGTAGGCAAAAAGACGGCTGAAAGAATAATCTTAGAACTAAAAAATAAAGTAGGAATATTAAACGCAAATTCTACTCGCTCAACCAGCGAGGTTTTCGATGCTCTTATTGCACTCGGGTATAACACCAGGGAAGCTACTCAAGCATCATCAGATATTCCACCTGGACTCTCAACCAAGGAGCAGATAAAACATGCTCTTCAATACCTGAGGAAAAAGTAGTACTCTTCGTTCACAATGATGAATGGCATCGCATATTTTGCTCCATTTTGCACGATTTTTTATATTTTTTTCTTACATCGTCCCGTCACGGACGCCTTGAGCAGGAACAGGCAAAGCCTGATTCCTTCAAGAGATCCTCCAGAAAAAATATAAAAAATCGCACAAACTGAAACAAGATCTGCAATGCGTAGTTATTTCACTTTTTTGTAAATATTCGGAGGGGAGATGAAGCCTATTAGAATTGAATACGCGAAGGACGAATGGTTCTCGGCTATGACTCGGGGCGTGAATTACTTTCCCCAGAATAATCATGTCGGACCACTTTTTACTTTTAGATGCCTGTTAGACAGTGACTATAATGACTGGTTGGTGTTTGAAAGATCTGTTCTAACACAAAACCAAGAAAGAAAATGGAGTATACAAGCGACCCACCAGCACTTACATAACCGCTCGGCTAGAATAACCCCCTCAGGTTACGAGACTTATAAGAACAGCCCAATATATGGTGAGCTTATAGAGTCAGGGGGCTTTAAGGATTCAAGACTCATTCCAGAATCCAGGTTTTCCCAACTTTGGATTGGTCTTAGAGACGACACCGTGCTTACAGCTAACAGACTTGGGGCTTGGATTAAAAAGGGCAAAATTGGAGAGATCACCGGCTTCTCGACAAGCAAGAAACTCAAGCTAACCATGGGAATTGCCGTTGATAGGTTTGTAGGGCAGGGTAATGACAAACGTGTTGCTATTACAAAAGAAGCCGCGAGTCTTTCTCTGCAGGTATTCAGCACTCCTGAAGGTTTGAAACTTAGCGATGATTACAAACTCAGCAGGAGTAAGGATCCAGGTATAGACGACGAGGCTTTTGAAAAACTTAAAGAGAGGAATTTTGTGAATGAATTACACACTCTTGTGGAGAGTAGATTATTTGAAGAATTTCCCAAACTTTCGAAAATAGACATTCTGTCTCTATCCCAAGCACTTTTTTAACCCAAGTTTAGCTTGGGGTTTTTTATTACCTACTAGTCTCCCTCGCGGCCGCGATTAATGATAGTAGGTTTGTTTTTTAATTTAGGTTATTCTACTTGTATGTTTAAAAGCTTTTTACAATCTAAGGAGTGGGGGGAGTTCCAAAAGAGTTTAGGTAGAGAAGTAATTTTCGAACCTTTTGTCGCAATAAAACATTCACTTAAAAGAGATTTTTATTACTGGTATGTACCGCGCGTGAACGCGCTAGTTGAAATTAGCAAGTTACAAGTTCCAAGTAAGGACATGGGGAAATGTGTTTTTCTTAGAATTGAGCCGATGGATGTAAAAGGAATACCTCAGGGAGCGAGGAAGGTACGAAACGTGCAACCAGGGAAGACGCTCGTTTTAGATTTAGGGAAAAGCGAAACGCAGCTCCTAGTTGAGATGCATAATAAAACTAGGTACAACATTCGAGTTGCGCAGAAGCATGGTGTGAGAGTGGAGAGCATGAAAGACATAAACGCCGGATGTGAGCTTATTGCTGCAACAGCCGGACGGCAAGGTTACAAAGATTACGGTGAGGATTATTACAAAAAATTAATTATTTTTTTTTCTACTCTTCCAGATAGTGCACTGAAGGCTTCTTTACTGGGTGCATATTATGAAGACCGACTTATTTCTTGCGGTTTATTTATAGATTACGAGGGTACGAGAACATATCTTTTTGGCGGCTCAAGCGAATTGCATAAAAATATAATGGCGCCGTACTTAATGCACTGGACAGCAATACAGGAAGCTAAAAATGAGGGTGCAGGAGAATATGACTTTTGGGGAATAGAGACAGCGAGTGGCGAGACACCGGGTTTTGTGAGATTTAAGTTGGGTTTCGGGGGTAGACAAATTGAATACCCGGGAGCATACGATATAGTCCTGAGACCAGTTTGGTATAATGTATATAAGATTTTGCGGAAAATTAATAAATTGTTGAACTAAAATATGAAAGAAAAGTTTAAAATTTGCGTATCTGGTTCGGCTGTAGACAATTGCCCAACGGGGGCTTTTAAGAAAGCTTATGAAGTTGGCTATGAGATTGCTAAGCAGGGAGCAATCCTATTAACTGGAGCGACTATTGGGATCCCAGAGTGGGCTACTAGGGGTGCGAAGAAAGGCAAGGGAATGAGCATTGGACTCTCCCCCGCTTCTACCAAGCGTGAACATGTAAACACATACCGCCTACCTACTACAAATATGGATTTAATTATTTACACAGGATTTGATTACTCAGGTAGAAACTTACTTCTTACCAGAAGTGCGGATGCTGTGATAGAAATTTGTGGCAGGGTTGGAACGTTGAATGAATTTACTATCGCCTTTGAAGATAAAAAACCTATAGGAGTACTTGAGGATACTGGTGGAACCTCTAGCGAGATAAGACATATCCTTGCGGTAAGCAAAAGAGGTCAAAAGGATGTATTTTTTGATACTGACCCTAAAAAATTAGTAGCCAAGCTACTAAAGGTACTAAGAGAAAGAGATAGAGAAATAAATAGACACACAAAACCTGAACTTAAAATATCTCTTGAATAATTGAAAAAGCTCTTCCATTCAGAAGAGCTTTTTAGTAAGAGAAACCAAGAACTTTGCGTTCTTGGGAAGAGAAAAAAAGACCACCGGTATCCGCCGAATTTAGGTCACCCACTAGGATTCACAATCTGAACCACTATGGATACCGGTGGGTTTATAATCCCCTTCTCTCTCAGGACTTCCTGAGAGAAACTTATTATAGTCTTATATAAATATTATGCAAGTCTCCAGAAATTCATATAAACTATAGGTATGAAAAAACTTCTTAAAAAAGTACTCCCTGAGGGCTTAATTAAAAAAATGAGGCCTTTTTATCATGCAACCCAATCTTTAATAGCAAGTAGAAAATATGGATTCCCTAGCAGCAAGCTTATAGTAATAGGCGTTACGGGGACAGCAGGAAAATCTAGCACTGTAAATATACTAGCCCATATCTTAAATGCTACCGGCAACAAGACTGGCTTTATTACCACAACCAACTATTCTTATGGGGAAATACCGCAGCTAAATAAGCACGGTCTTTCCATGCCTAATGAGCGACTTCTTCAGAAGCAACTCTCTTTGATGGTTGAGGCAGGGTGTAAGTATGCAATTATAGAGGCAACTTCTGAAGGTCTTGCTCAGAATAGACATCTGGGAATAAATTTTGATGTTGCCCTACTTACTAATTTGTCACCTGCACATTTAGAAGCCCATGGTGGGTTCGAAAATTATAAAAAAGCGAAGGGAAGACTTTTTGCTTCACTCTCTAAACACCCACATAAGGAATTCATGAAAGAAAAAATGATCGGGGTGAATTTAGATGACTCCTATGCTGACTATTTTTTGGGTTTTAAAACCGATAAATATTTTGGGGTGAGTATTAAGGAAGCAAGTAAATATTTGGGTAAGGTGAATATATTTACAGTAGCAGAAGTTTCGAGTGATATTGAAAAGAGATTTAAGATGCAAGATACCTATTTTCCACTATCTACACAGGGAGAGTTTAGCGTATATAACGCAATACTAGCGATTGCAACTGCAAATATGCTGGGAGTTGATTTGGGAGGAGCAGCAAAGGCAATGGAAGATTTTAGGGGTGTTCCGGGTAGGATGGAGGAAATCCTCAATGATCGCGATATAAGAATTATTGTTGACTATGCATGTGAACCTAAACATTTCGAAGAGGTTTTGCCAAGTGTAAGAAAAAGCACAAAAGGTAGACTAATTCATGTTTTTGGTTCTACAGGTGGCCACAGGGATATCTCAAAAAGGTTTAAATTTGGCGAGCTGTCGGCAAAATACTCCGATACAATTATTATTACTAATGATGATGTATATAATAGCGACCCACTCGAAATCGCTAATAATATAAGAGCAGGAATTTCTCAAGTGGCAAGTAAAGAGTTAAAGGTAACAAGTATTAAGATAGTTTTGGACCGTAGGGAGGCGATTAAACACGCTTTAGAAATAGCAGAAACAGACGATACGATTTTATTTACTGGTAAGGGTAGCGAGCAGTTTTTAGTATTACCGGGAGATAAACGAATTGCGTGGGATGAGAGAGAAGTAGTAAGACATGAGTTACAAGTAAAAAGTTTATGATTTTATTTTTAGATACAACTGTTTGGGGGAAGGTGGAATTTTCTTTAATTTCTGTTGAAGGGAAAATTATTAGAGAACAAAATATCTCGCTCCCCCACTCTGAAAGCAACACGATACTTAAGTTTTTATCGGACTTTTTGGGCGCAGATAAAAATAAACTCACAAAAGTAGTTTGTGCTTCGGGACCAGGTTCTTTTACGGGCACTCGAGTAGGGGCGAGTATAATTCTAGGGATTTCTAAGGGTCTCAATATACCTTTTGTCTTTATTGATTCTAATAAAATACCAAATAATCGGGGTGAATTAATTAGAGTTAGAACGACAGGGAAAATAAACGTAAAATATAACAAACCAGCTTTGTAACATTCGATGAACTTGGAGGTAATTATGAAATACAAGATCCGCGTGGCAGGATATATGCTATTAATAGCGCTGCTTGTGAACCTAACTTTTCTTGCCGTACTAGGTAAAATAGTATTTTTGGTGAACAGTTTATTGATATTAATAGCTTTACTATCGATTGTAATTATCGGTTTATACAAAAGCTTTCCTTCGTCAAGAAGGGCAAAAGTGAAATTATCTAACCGACAATGGCTAGACGCAAATATTACCATGCTTCACCATACTTACGGGAATACGTGGCTTGCGATTGCCGATGAAGAAGTAATTGCTGCTGATAAAAGTAGAAGCAGGTTAACAGAACATCTAAGTAAGAGTCCCCATAAAGGAAAAGACGTACTCATTTATTTTTTGGAAATGTGAGTACGTCTATTTTTATTTTGCTTCAGATTTGAATCGCCACGAAACCAAAACCAGCAGGAATATAAGCCAAGCAGAGAGTACTATGAAATCTTTCCATATGTCGTTTAATGAAAAAGGATTGAGGAAGAGGGTTCTTAGTGAATGAGAAAAATATGTTATCGGTAAGATATGAGCGACTATATTTAGCGCTCTCGGCATCGATTCCACTGGATAGAAAGCACCTCCCAGAAAAGTCATGGGTAACCCGAAGAGAGCAGTTATTGGAGCGGCCACATCGTAACTTTTTGCTAGTGTAGAAATAAATAGACCAACTAGTAAAAAGACAAGGCTGCCTAAAATTACAAAAAATAGAATTGGAATAATGTTAAGATTAACGTGCACATCGAAGAATAATACTCCTGCTAGGGTAAGCAACAAAACCTGAGCAAAGGCGATTATTGTACGAGCAGTTACAACACTTAGGACTAGAGTAATCGGATTAATAGGAGTTACTAAAAACCTTTTAACTACTCCTTGTGCTCTTAAATCTACCAACCAATATGCTAACCCATATATACCATTTTGCATTATAGTAAGAGCTATTAAACCCGGGAGTAGAAACTCTGAGTATGTGGTCGGAAGCGAAATAAACTTTTCTATTTTGAATAGAGATAGAATTATGTAGAAACCTAAGGGCATAATAAGTATCCAGAAGAGTGCTTGAGGATACCTATAGATCATTCTTAAATTAGTTTTGAAAAGTTGGATAAATGACATTTTAGATTTCGAATTCTTTACCGGTTAAATGTAGATAAACGTCTTCAAGAGTAGCTGTTTTTACTGTAAACGAGCTAAAAGGAACGTTTCCTCTTTTGAGCAGATCGACTATAGAACCTAAGCAGTCTAAGCTGCTTATTTCTAAAATAATTTTTGGACTGTTTGTGTGAACTTTTAACACCTGTGGAATAGATTTCCAAAAATCATCATTTAAGATACTTTGAGTTAGGAACGATACCTGGGTCGTACTAGCAAGATTGTTTATAAGATTCTTTGGTTCACTTACTGTAACTAATTTTCCTTTGTCCATAATAGCTACACGATCGCAAAGAAATTCTGCTTCTTCCATATAATGTGTAGTTAGGATTATAGTTACTCCCCTTTTCTGGATACCTTTTATAAGCTCCCAAAGATCTCTTCTCGCTCTTGGATCGAGACCGGTGGTGGGTTCGTCTAAAAATAATATTTCTGGGTCGTTTACTAATGAACTGGCAATTGTAAATCTCTGCTTCTGTCCACCGGAAAGGTTTTTTACCACTTCGTCTGCTTTGTCTTCAAGCCCGACAAAATGAAGCATCTGCATTGGGTCAATTTTTTTATTGTAAATTGAAGCAAATAAGACCAAGAGCTCACTAAGTGTAATGCTGTGTAAATAACCGCTTTCCTGAAGTTGTACACCTATACGCTTTTTGATTTCACCTGCAGATTTATTAATATCTAAACCTAATAAACTTACACCTCCCGCGCTTGCTTCCCTAAGGGTTTCCAGTATTTCTAAAGTGGTGGTCTTTCCTGCCCCATTAGGACCAAGAATACCAAATACTTCCCCTTTCATAACAGAGAAGGTGATTTTATTTAATGCTTTAAAGACTTTTTTGACACCAAAAATACTGTTTTTTTGGATGTACTCTTTTTCTAGGTCTAAAACTTCGATAACTTTTTCCATAGGGTTATTATAACCCGAAAATATTATTGACAAGCAAATAGACATTGGATAGTATGCATGGTCAATTGAATGCCCTGAAATTGGCAAAAAATTTCTAAGGAAGGAATACATATGAGCCAGCGACGGACAGATACCAAAGGACGTCGAAAAACTAGTACGACTTGGGGCGAGGATACGATTCCGCAAACCCCGAACCTACCACAATCTTTTTTGCTTTTGCAAACATTCATTTTTACCATAAAAACCCTCGAAGAGAATGCTGAGCTACATAACAAACTCGAGGGTTTTGAAAAATTGCGAGAAGAGAATGCTTCTTTAAAAGCTCAACTTTTTGAAAAATTAGACCATACTTCTACAAAAAGATTTGCCCTTTTTATTTTCTTTATCGCATTCGTTTTACCTGTACTGCTAGGCGTGGGTTATGAGATCTTTCAGTATTCAATACATAACCTAAGTCCTACTCTGATACAGGCAACGACAAGATTGTTTAGTAAAATTACTCCATGAAAATGGAGCTTTTTTATTTCTTAATTTCCAGAATAGCCTTATACTCTAGTTATGAATGAAGAAGTTATTCAACAACAAAGTGAGAACCAAATAAATAGACAAAAAGAGAAGTTTATTTTTGGAGTATCTACCGCTGCCCATCAAGTGGAAGGCGGGAATACTAATGACTGGAGTGCGTGGGAACTGAAGAACGCTAATAGGTTAGCTAAAGAGTCTGCTCATAAGTTTGAAAAAGTGGTACCAGATTGGGAAGCGATAGAACCTGAAGCAACAGATCCTAAAAACTATATTTCTGGAAATGCGGCTGATCATTACAATAAATTTATAGAAGACATTGAGATTATGAAATCTCTTGGTGTTGATGCTTACCGTTTCTCTATTGAATGGTCCCGCATAGAACCCACAGAAGGTAAATGGGACGAAAGAGAAATACAGCATTACTTTGAAGTACTAGACAAGCTGAAAGAAGTGGGAATAACCCCCTGGGTAACTCTATGGCATAGAACGAACCCTTTATGGATTAGAGATATAGGTGACTGGTCAAATAGTAAAACAGTAGATTATTACTTAAGATTTGTAGAGAGGATGGTACAGACTTACCGGGGGAGAGTTAAGCACTGGATGACTCTAAATGAACCGATTATGAGCCTTGGCGGGGGTTACCTTACAGGTGAATACCCCCCAAATAAAAAGAACCCTATTGCTGCGTATAAGGTACTGAAAAATTTTGCGATAGCGCATAATAAAGCGTACAAACTTATACATACTTATCAGGAAGACGCCTTTGTGGGCATACCGCACGCTGGTTTTTATTTGGAAGCTTTCGAAAATAAACTAGTCAACAGGCTTACGGTAAAGCTGGGTCACTATTTAGCTAATTGGTTGTTTCTAGACAAGCTCGTGGGTAATTTAGATTTCATAGGAGTACAGTATTATACTCGAGGGATAGTAGATTGGTTCAAACAAGTACCTGGTCCAGGCGAAAAAACAGATATGGGTTGGGAAGTCTATCCAATAGGCCTTAGAAAATTTATGGAGATAGCATGGAGAAGATACCATATACCAATGATAGTAACCGAGAATGGAGTGACTGACAGTAGGGATAGAATAAGAGCCAAAGCAATCGAGGATCATATTAGTCAGATTATGAAGGCTAGAGAAGAAGGGATAGATGTAAGGGGATATTTTTATTGGTCCTTACTTGATAACCTCGAATGGGATAAAGGATTCTGGCCAAAGTTTGGACTAGTTGAGGTGGACAGAATTAATATGCATAGAACCGTTAGACCAAGCGCGCAAAAGTATAAGGAAATAATAAAAAAAATCCCTTAAAAGGAATTTGCGAAGCTTATTTTTGAAAGCTCTCTACATACTGACGAACTTTGAATAAAACGAAAACCGTGTATCCGGTTAGGGCAACAAGAGTGGTCCAGGGTATCCAGGCATTCTGCCAGTATGTATTCACTCTGTACATAAGAAACCCAAGAGTAAACAGATAACATAGAGCCATTAAGCTATTCGTTAGTGGTGTAGAAAGTTTTCTTAAAGGATTAGTAAATTTTCTCTGCTCATATGTATCTACTAACTTTGCTCGCTTTTCTATACTTCTGATCTCTGCAGCGTTCTTATGTACCGTGGTTTCGAGATGCGCCCAGAATCCGACGCCAGAGAAGAAGGTTAAAATTGCGACTAGCGAAAGCATTTGGGTGAAATGCACCAGTTCTGCTGAATAAGGACTTAATACTCCTCCTGATGCAGAGACTAAGCAAGCCACTTGCCATACAATCTCTCCTAGAATTACGAGCCCCATCATAACCACTCCAGTGAGGACGATGACAGGCATGTAAGTGGCATTGGCAGTATCTGTTTCAAAATTTAAATGATGATATGTTTCGAGTTCATATGGATCTAACATAACCAACCTCCTTTGGTGTTTGGAAGATAAGATTACTTTACGGTCTCTAACTTTGCAAATTCAGAAAATACTGGAGCTAAAAATCTCAAGAATCAAAAGAGCATTCTAAATTCTAGAATGCTCTTTTGATTTATTGGTATTTTTAGATTTGCTCAATTCTGTAAACAACTATAGAAATATTATCTCCTAGATCGCGTCCTCTTTGCTGAGAGTAGGTCTCCATTTCATCTTTTGCTTGTGTACCGATATGTGTAAGAATTTCGGATGGATCTTTTAAAGCACTTACTTTATCCCCTATTACCTTAAGTGAATTACCTGGATGCGCTTTCTCTAGAAACTTATACAACCCATCTGAAGCTACTACAATGGTGTCCCCTATATTTAAACGTATGCTTTTTTGGGTTAGCTCCGCTTTTTCACCTGCAATTATTGCATTTGTAACTACTCCTCTACTATCTACCTCATCGATACTTTCATATACAACACCGCCTTCTTTGTTATAAACCACCAGCTTTACGTCTCCAGCTTGAATGTAATTTAGTGTTCCTTCTTCAATTTTTACACCTATCATGCAGGCTGCAGGGGGTTCGGATCCATAATTTTTCATACTGAACGCCGCATCGGTAAGAGCGGTCACTGAATCCTTGTTCCCTTCTAGCCACTCATTAATTCCCCTTCCGGCTATCTCCGCCATTTTTTCACCTTCTTCTCTACCACCAACCCCATCTATTACACCAAAGCCGTTACCTCGTATGTTTAAGACTGTACGGTCCTGGTTCTCTTTATATTTACTCCTACCGCCTATATCTGAGCAGGCTGCTATTGGGCCGTTTAACCCTGTGGCTTTGTATGGAGACTCTACCGTATTTTTAACAAATACCCCTTTTGGCAACTCCTGTCTTTCAACAGCATTTGACATCTCCCCTTCTTTGGGACCATAGGATTTTAAAATTTGTTTGGCTATTTTTGTATATGTGTACTGCGAACCATATATGTCATTTAGAAATTCTTCCAGACTTGTTTCGTACAGTTTAAATTTTACCTCGCTAATCCTTCCATTGAGTTTCTCTAAAAATGCATCTGCCAGTTCCCTAGCTTGATACGCAGTGGGGTATTTATTGAAAAACTCTTTACAGGCTTCATGCTCTATTTTATCCCTGTCTTCCAAAAGTTCTTTTATTAACTTTACCTGACCTTCTTCCTCTTTACTGAATTTTTTGTCGTAATGGTTTTTATAAGCACCAAAGGTGAGAAAAGTTCTGTATTGTTTTCTTAAATTTTCGGCTTTGGACTCAAGATTTTTCCATAAATCTATAAAGTGATCACTTTCTTGGGCCTTATCTAGCTCTTCGCTGACTTTTATGTTACTCACTAATTCCATAATATGCTCTTCAGTGATACGCCCTGTTTGAATTAAATCCAATACGTATTCTATATTTTCTGTATCTAGCGTCCAGTTTGGGTGTTCTTTTTGAGAGATAGCTAAAAAGCTAGGGTCATTATTTCGTAGGGCGGCCAGCAACTTCTGTTCCCTGAAACCTAAGTGTGCTTGCTGAGGCTCATTGGAAACAGAAGGTTCATATTCGTAAGGTTTCATATAATTTATATTATCAAGAAGATACGCAAAATAAAAAAAGTAGCATTATTGCTACTTTACTAACCTAGAACCCTGCTTAACCAGTCGATATGGGCAGAAAACAGGTCAGGGTGTATTTTAGGAACACTTGCGTCCCGTGCATTTACACTCATAACCTTCCAGCGGGATTCGGTTGTTGCATAGGTGAGGTGATGCTCATTATCTTGTTCCTGGAATACCTGAGAACTACCTAGGTCTATCCTTGGAAAGTACTTAGTTTCCACAAAGCGACCCTCGGAATTCTGCAGTGGAAGATTGCCATAAGAGTATCCGAGTATTGCATTCAGACTCTCGCCTAACATCTTTGCGATTATTTCCTCCGGAAGATCTGCTCTTGAGGGGAAGCAACCGGGATTAATAAGTAGTTCAGTAAACTCTGCAAAAAATTGAGCTGAGTTCTGAAATGCAGATTTTCTTACCGGTCCATAATGATCCTCTTTGCCTATTTTCGTCAGAAATTCGAGGGTGTGACTTGAATTTTGAGGTATACGTAGAATAACCCTAGAATCTACCCCTCCAGAAACCTTTTGAAGTCTTGCAACCCAAAGCCCTGTCTCACTTCTTACGGTGCAGTTAATTTCCATGTCAGGAAAAATACTTTTGTTACCACAAACCGCGTGAAGGGCTTGCAGGTAGAAAGGCGCCATTGGCGTAAGTTGCGTAGACAACGGAATACTGACTTGATTCTCTGCCTCTTCCGAGATAGCACCAACCAAACCAGAAAAAGATTCAAAGCTCTTTGTGCCTTCTCTACCTTTGGAAAAGAAAAAGTTGTTATGTATAAAGTTAAACCCTGAGACGAGGATACTCTTACCAACTCCCATAACGCAACTGACCGAAGACTCATCCTTATTAGCAACTAAAACATCAGATCTGCAGTTATAAGAAGAAGCATTAAGGGCCCCTTGAATTAATTCACAGGCAGAAAGGAAATCTCTTTCGGCTTCTGAATACACTGACTCCGCGCACCGGTCCCCTCTTAACCAACAGCTTATTACTTCGGCTATAAACTTTGGGGAGGTATGTGAACTACTCCCGGCAATAGCTTTAAAGTCTTTAGAAAGTAATATTAGAGCGACTCCACTACCTGTCTGCTTGAAAACTAGATAATACTCAACTTTCCCTAGTTTTTTTAGCGAACAGACGATAGCGTCTTTTAAATTACCAAAAGATACTTCCATTAACTCAAAGTCAGAAAGAGAAGGGGTAAACTTCTTTACTCTCTCAAGCTGCATGATAAGCGCGAACACTAAATTCTTTAGCATTTTTTCCTCCGTAATTCATTGTTTTTTCAAAAGAACATATTAAAGAAATATATCCATATTGTCTACTACTCCGTAACTATTTCGTCTATAATGGTAGATATATGAAGGAATCTAAGTTTGTACTTAAAAACCCATGGCCACCTGCCGGTGACCAACCTAAGGCGATAGAAGGACTAGCGAAGTCTATTGAGTCTGGCAATAAACACCAGACTCTTCTTGGTGTTACTGGGAGTGGAAAGACTTTCACAATGTCTGCAGTAGTCAACGAGATACAAAGACCAACTTTGGTTATTTGTCATAACAAAACTTTAGCGGCGCAACTTGCGAGTGAGTTTCAAGAATTTTTTCCTGATAATGCTGTTCATTATTTTGTTTCTTATTACGACTACTATCAACCTGAAGCCTATATCCCCCGTTCAGATACCTTTATAGAAAAGGAAACTCAAATTAACGAAGAGATAGACCGACTTAGAAATGCTGCAACGCAGAGCTTACTTTCAAGACGAGATGTCCTAATAGTCGCGTCTGTATCGTGTATTTATGGTTTGGGTAACCCGGGCGATTACGAAAATCTTTCTTTTGATTTAGAAGTTGGGAAGAGTTTTAAGAGAGATAAACTCCTTAGAAGATTGACTGACTTACAGTTTGGTAGAAATGACTATGAATTAAAGCGCGGTACATTCAGAATTCAAGGAGATACCTTAGAAATTAACTTGTCTTCTGAAGATACGGTTGTAAGAGTGAGTTTTTTTGGAGATGAAATAGAGAAAATTGAAAGACGAGACATGCTCACGGGAGATATATTGGATGAGATGAATAAAATAACTGTTTTCCCTGCCAAGCATTTTGTGGCTTCGGAAGAGAAAGTACATGAAGCGATTGAAAAAATAAGAGCAGAATTAAGAGACAGGCTTAAAGAGCTAAAAAAGCAGGGAAAAGTTTTAGAAGCTGCTAGGTTGGAACAAAGAACAAATTTCGATATAGAAATGCTATCTAACACTGGTTTTGTCGCGGGTATAGAAAACTACTCTAGACATATTGATGGCAGAAATGCAGGTGATCCCCCATCGACCCTTATTGATTATTTCCCGGATGATTTTATTTTGTTTGTGGATGAATCCCACCAAACAATCCCACAAATAAACGGCATGTACAATGGTGATCGTGCGAGGAAAACTACACTGGTAGATTATGGTTTTAGACTCCCTTCGGCATTAGATAATAGACCACTAACTTTTGCTGAGTTTGAAAATAAGGTAACTCAAGTGGTGTATGTATCGGCTACACCAGCAGCTTATGAGATTAGAAAATCAATTGAAGAGAATGAGGTTGTGAAGAATAGAGAATTTAGAATAAAGCATAAAGAAAAAAAACAGAAAACAGTACCTACCTCTACTGTTGTGGAACAAATTATAAGACCGACTGGGTTAGTGGACCCAACAATTGAGATAAAGCCCATCGAGCATCAGGTTGACGATCTTCTTGAACAGATTAAAGAGCGGGTCTCTAAGAATGAAAGGGTTTTAGTTACGACCCTGACTAAGAAAATGTCTGAGGAACTAACTGAGTATCTGAAGGAGTCCAACATAAAAGTTCAGTATTTACACTCGGAAGTTGAAACCTTCGATAGACTGGAGATACTAAGAGATTTAAGACTTGGAGTGTTTGATGTAGTTGTGGGAATTAACTTGCTTAGAGAAGGGTTGGACTTACCAGAAGTTTCTTTAGTGGCAATTCTGGATGCGGACAAAGAAGGTTTTCTTAGAAGTGAAACAGCATTTATGCAAATTATAGGAAGGGCTGCTAGGCATATAAACGGCCACGTAATAATGTACGCAGATAGAATGACACGTAGCATGGACGCGGCCATCAAGGAGACCGAAAGGAGAAGGAATATTCAGATAGCATACAACAAGAAGCATGGAATTACTCCGAAGACTATCATAAAGAAAATTCAAGAAAACAGACTCGCTGGGTCTAAGGTGGAATACGACAAATCAGTAGACCCAGATAAGCCGATAGACGTTTCTAGGATGGATGAGAAAGAGTTTAAATTTTATACAGAAGAACTTAAGGACCAAATGGAAATGGCGGCGAAGAATTTGGAATTTGAACTTGCGGCAAAGCTAAGAGATAAACTGGGTGAAATAAAAAAACTGAGAAAGATGGGGAAGTAGATCTCACACTGTATTTAGTGAGGGATAAAAAATAGCAGAGCCTGACTCTGCTTTTTTATATGTTGCTAAATAACTCTTGGGACGGCGACAAGTATCGCCGGGGACAACGAATACTTCATAGAATTACTGAGTAGTGTTGCCCATAAAGAGTCGTAGTCCTTGTGAGTTGTAACGTCTACGGGTAAATTACTATTTGACCGGGTGAACTCAATGACTGTTCCGTCCGCCAAATTCAGATGACAGTATGGGAACCCCTCTGTTATCTCGAATGTTGCGTCCTCGGTCTCAAGTCCAAGAAAAAAAATGTCCCAGGCGGAGTCTTCACCAAAGCCGCGGAGGCAGATTTTTTTTCCCTCACAATTTAGTCCTCTATCTACATCTACGACCAGATTCTTGCAGTTCAATGAAACTTTCTTACCATTGTGAAGTAAGAAAACCTTGTGGATGTTTGAAATGAGTTGCATTAAATTCTCCTTTTTCGATTTTTTTGAAAAAAGTAAATTTAATAATACAATATTTTTTACTTTTAGTCAATATAGCAACGAGTATAAATATTTTTAATATTGACAGAATAAATAATTTATGCTTAAATATATACTTACGCTAATAATCCATTTTGAATTTACGGAGGTAGATTATGAGTTTGTTTTTGAAGGCAGATATCTTGGCTGATTTGGAAGAGGCCAGCAGAAAGCTAGCAGCTCTCCCTTTTAACGAAGCGACCAAAGCCGACCGGGAAAACCTTGAGAATTGGATACGTAGACTCGAAAGGGTTTTGGCCTTTGCCGAACTACTAGATGAGGGCAGAGTGTCTGATACACTCCGCGGGGCTGGTTTTTCCGCTGACCCCAAAGTTTATGGACTCGACGGAGATATTGATAAGTACCTGAACCATTCTCGGATGTACGAAGTGTCTTTCATTATCCAGTCCATGCCTTATGAGGGAGAGCATGCCGTGCTCTGTTTCTATAGGAGCGACAAAGGAACACTTGTCGTAAGGGTTGGAATGCGTTACCCGGCACGTCAGGTATGGGCAGCGCTGAACGATGAAAATGAGCTGGCTGAG
Organism: uncultured Candidatus Saccharibacteria bacterium; assembly: GCA_964384035.1. Classification (GTDB taxonomy): domain Bacteria; phylum Patescibacteriota; class Doudnabacteria; order UBA920; family UBA920; genus CAYLIB01. The sequence continues at coordinate 20,514 of CAYLIB010000006.1, read as the reverse complement.
CATCGGATTGAGCCGTTTGTGATTCATCGTAAGGTGGTAGGATTGAATAACTTCGCCATTCGAAGTTTACCGGTATTCATGCCGAGAGATGACGAAGGAAGTAAACTATCACCTGGTGAAATCGCTCAGCGAGTAAGTTCGTTCCTCCATCGCAAGGAAGTGAAAATTCAAGACGGATTTATCCGCGCTGAGGACGCTTCTTTCTTGCAGGTGTGTGGAATGATCCTCGATGGCTGGTGGAGACCATAGCCCACTCTTTTAACCCAAATTTTATTTGGGGATTTTTTTAAATAGGAATAAATCTACTAAAATGAATATTTATTGTTATTGACTAGCGTACTAAAAATAAGTATAATGACTAGTTTTAATCTGATTTTTCTGCCATTTGGCTAACATATTAGGAGGACGAGAAGATATGCGAAGAATATTTTGCACTGCGGTAGTGTTTGCGCTTTTCTGTTCCGTCCGCTTCCTCCCGGAAGCGAACGCTATAGATTACACTTACACTTGGGCGGCTGAAGTTACCGGAAATTCCGGTGGAAAGAAACACCAAGTAGCGGTAAAGGAAGCTTTCCTTAATAAAATTCATCAAAGCGGGTGGAGCAGTGAAAACAAAACCATCCCTAAAATTGATGAAGTCGAAATTTTTTATGAGAAGCGCTGTGAAAACTCTGACTGCAAAACATACCCAAAAGGGTGGAGATACTTTGGGTATTTGAAAATTAAAACATACTGCGGTCTACAAAAACCACGCCAGGAGTTCTCGCGGCAATACAAAAGCGAGTATGAATTTGGTGAGGCAAGATTCAAAATTCTGGCTGAAAAAGTTGCTGAAGACTTCTTGGAAAAATTTGGTAAGCCTGCTCAGGTGATGAGCAAACGTTGAGTTTGCTCTTTTTTTATTTTTTTAAGGCTCTGTTTTTTTTATTGGAAATGGTGTAGGATATGGCTGGTTTTGTTTTTTCAAGAATGCAAGGAGGAATATGGGATTTAAATTGTTCATGAAGCTTGTCGATTACGATGACAAGACTTTTTTAACATCACCCGTTGCTTATGGTGATGCTTCCGTGACATTTGTTTCCGGAGAGTGGTCGAGTGGGGCTCCTTTCCTAGAACGGTATGGTTACGGAATTACTTACTTTGATACCGTTGAAGAGGCTGTGAAATATGCTGAGTTAGTAATACCCAGAACCTCAGCTAATGATTTCGAAGTGTGGGGAGTTGAGTTACAGGAAGCGGTTATAAACTTACCGAAACCTCTTTCTTTGACTGATGCTTCTCTGGGGGTGATTCAGGAGAGTAGATTAAACTGGTTCCCAGGAACGAAAATGAGCAAAAGAGTTAAACCTGTTAACAGGATAAGACTCTTTAAAGGAAATAACCTAGTAAGGGATTTGATATGAAGGAAAATATCTGCATAATTCTTTTGGCGGTTTGGTGTTTATTGGGTTCATATGCCAATAGCCAAAGCGCTGAGATGCTTGTAAATATGTCCAAAAAATTTGACCGTACCGAAGTAGTGGTAAGCGATGTTCAAAGTTCAAAGGGCATTATAAAAGTAATAGTTGGAGATGCGCAGAAAGCAATATTTTTCTCTCCACAGCATCCGCAAGCTGAAATGTTTAAGGAAATAGAAAAAGATATCTCCCAACAAAAACCCGTAAAAGTGAGGCTGGATTACTACTACGGTTATGACTCTAGTAGTTATGCGGTTGGGTCGAACTTGAAATTTACAAGGATCACGACTGAATAGTTTCAGGCATACCGAGCAGTTCGTAAACCATTGGTGCGACATTTGAAAGTCCGCCTTTTTTTATTGGATAATTTTTTAAAGTTATGAAAATAGGAACTGGGTTACTTGTGTGAGCGGTGTGTTTCCCGCCTTCGTGGATTACTTTTTCTGCGTTGCCGTGATCGGCTGTTATTACCAATACTCCCCCACTCTCCCCCACAACGTCATAGAGCCTTTTGAGTTCTTTGTCTAGAACCTCGATGGCTTTAACTGTTGCTTCGAAATTTCCTGTGTGACCAACCATGTCTGCATTGGCGTAGTTAATAAATAAAAAGTTAGTACCTTTTTTTATGTATTCAATTGCCTTATCTGTAATTTCTTTAGCTTTCATTTCTGGAGCTTGGTCGTGAGTGGCAATATCTTTTCTGCTTTCTACTAAAACCCATTCTTCGCCGGGTGATTTGGTTTCGTTGCCTCCATTTAAAAAATATGTGGCGTGGGCGTATTTTTCGGTTTCGGCGATGTGAACTTGGGTTAGGCCTGCATGAGAAATTTTTGTAGAAAGTGTATCATTTAATTTTTCTGGAGGAAATGCAATTAGAACCTCTTTAAACTTTTCATCGTATTCTGTAAGATTTGCAATTTCTAAGTTGTATTCCTGTTTTCGATTTAGAACGCGACTGACAATTTGCCTCATTCTATCGGGTCGGAAATTAAAAAAGAATATAGCATCGTTTTGTTCTATACCGATTGTCTTTCCTTCTGCATCTTTAATAATATGTGGTTCAAAGTGCTCGTCGCTGAGTCCCTGTGCGTAAAGTTCCCTTGATAACTGAGAGGGTTTCTTAAATTCGCAGACGTTGCCTTTACAGTGGAAAATTGCGTCCTCGACTTTTTGTATTCGTTCCCAGTTGTTATCGCGATCCATGGCATAATATCGGCCTTGTACACTAGCTATTGCCCCTACGCCTTCTTTTTCTAAAAAGTTTTCTAACTCTTCTAAATACTCGTGTCCACTTTGAGGAGGCAAGTCTCGTCCATCGGTGAAGGCGTGAATAGCAATTTTAGTAACACCTATTTTCTTAAATGCGGTAACTAAAGCGTGTAGGTGTTCCTGATGGGAATGCACTCCCCCAGGACTAACCATACCCGCAAGATGCAAAATGGAGTTATTTTTTAAAACATGTTTCGCTATTTTCTTTACCGCCTCATTTTCTTCGAGTTCATTATTTTCTATTGCTTTAGTTATTCTGACTAGATCTTGATACAAAACCTTACCTGCACCAATAGTCATGTGCCCGACCTCACTAGACCCAATTTGCCCCTCCGGAAGACCTACCGCTTCCCCACTTGCCCCTAAGAGACCCCAAGAATAATTCTTTTTTAAGTAATCTAAAAATGGGGTTTTTGCTTGGGCGATAGCATTGCCTTGAATTTCTTCGCTATATCCGAAACCGTCTAATATAACCAGAACAACTTTTTTATATTTCATGACTCTTGATATTTTTTAGGTTTTAATTTATAGTTTATCCGTCGCAGTCAAAAGTTCTTTATTACTAAATTTTATAAGTTTAAGCACATAAATGCCAAATACTAAAACAGCCAAGAAGGCTATGCGCCAGTCTGAGAGACGCAGAGTCACTAACCTTAAGACCAAAAATAAACTAAAGGTCGCGGTTAAGACAGTACGCAAAAATATTGATGCCAAGAATCCTGCCACTATAACAGAAGATCTTAAAAAGGCTTTCTCTGCTCTAGACAAGGCAGCTAAGAAAGGTGTTATTCATAAGAATACCGCTGATCGCAAAAAAAGCAGACTAGCAAAAGCTATCGCCAGAATGAAATAATTTAAAAACCTCTCTTTACGAGAGGTTTTTAAATAAAAAAATCACCAGTTGGTGATGTAACTTATTTGACTACAGATGTATCACTTGCAAGCCTTGCCCAGAAACCTTCTTCCCCAGCGAAAAGGAGATCACCCTTTTCGAAACGCTTGCCTGACTTTCCTTTTCCTATTGATACAGTATTGTCTGTGAACACCGAGTTAAGCCTAAGCTTGTAGGCTTTTCTGTCTTTCTGACTTTCTGCACTTTCAATACTGTAACCCAGAAAAGAATAACCGGTAAGCTCTGACGGGTCATAGAAGTAAACCTGAATATAGAGTGGTTCCAGTTTGTTTACTGGTTCGGGTTTTTCTATGGGTTCTGTCTTGAAGTTTCTAACAAGAGAGGGCTCACCAGGAGAAAGGGTCTTATTTACATCTTCCTCCAGAAGTTCATAAACCGATTTATCTATCTCGGTAGCTTTCCCCTCTTTATTTATCCAGGAGTAAATAATTTCGGGTTTTAATTTTTCTTTTACCCAGATCCCGCACCAAGCTGGTTTGTAGTAAGGAAAGCTAGATGTCGACTGCGTGGTTAGACCCCAGTCAACTGAGTCTTCCTCGGAAAGCGAAGTATACTGCTGCTTTGTGACTCGAAACTTTCCAATTTCTGGAGCGGTATAAATTTGCTTCTCCTGCTCGATTCCCATTTTTTCTTTGATGATGCGAATAGGGTTTATGGTTTTACTCACACCTTCTTTTACATCTTCAATATTCCGTTTGAAGAACTCTTTAAGGACTGTAGTAATTGGAATCGTATCGGCTGCTAAAACGATTTCGTATTTTTCTTCCTTGCGTATTTCGACAACCTGTTCGAGGTTGGGCTTTGTTACACCCGCACTCGCTTTCTCAACATAAGAAAGAATTTCTTTTTGGTGTCCTATACACCAGAATGCCCCGAGAGCAATAACTATGAATGCCAAGCCCTTGAAAATAAAGTTCATACTTCCCTCCACATATATGTCCTGTTTGAATTAATAGGCAATTGTATATAGAAGTCTGGGTGATGTCAAAAATAAAAAAGCGCAGTTTAATTGCGCTATTATTCACCTTAGGAGATGAGCTTTAAGCTCCCCGTTACTCGAGACTGAGGTGGGTAACTCTATGTACTCAATCTCTCCTGAAAGGTGTTTCAGACCAAGCAGAATCTTACCTCCAACGGTATAGTTAATGTCTCTTGATCTGAACTCGTAATCGAATTCATTACCATACTCTTTTACTCTTAAAGGCATCTCAATTACTACAGGTTTTTTTTGGTAAACCCAAAACTGAACCTGCTGAACGGTTTCTGGCCAAGTGCTTGTTATTGTGATGGAAAAGAATTTATTCGCTTCGTCTAGGCGAACATTGTACTTGAAACTCTTCTGAAAGGGATTTGTCTGCTTATTTTCGGGTAGCTTCTCTACCCCTTGAAAACTAGCTTTTATATTGTTTGAACCTTGGTTACTTGTAAAGGCGACTTCGTCCGATAGGGTTTGCTTACTTTCGGGGACTGCTGGTGAGTCGCTCATACCACGAACTATAAACCCACCAAACAACATCACACAGACAAAAAGGAGAATTGTTCTATTTCTTCCTTTCCTGTAGGCTTCGTCTTTTTCCTCTTCACCCCTTTCTAGGGCTTTCGTGGCAAGATACTCTCCCAACTTTTGGTGTAATCGCGCTTGTTCTGTTAACTCCTTGGCAGTTTTACTTCTTGACATGTAGACCTCCGAAATTGTTGTATAAATCGATAAGGTAACATAGTACCATAAAACCCATATAAAAACAAGGGAAATAAAAAGAGTAGGTTTTAAACCTACTCGCGGGGCCTTAGGGGCACCTTATTTTCTTCTTCTTGAAGTTTGACCTCTACTGGATTTGTCGGCGATTCACAGTCTCCCGCCTTGCTTTCTGTTCCTTCGAGGAAAAACAAATCTTCCCCGCAAGCGCTTCTCTCCACGAGGCCTCTACCACTCCCCCAGGAATTACCACCTAGGTGAGTGCGGAGCTTTACGCTTCCGGCGAGGATCCGTACCGCAATGGGAGAAGCTGCTCCACCACCTGTAATTTGTTTTGGCATTGGTGAGTTATCTGTCTTACCGAGCCAAACTACAACTACAAGGTTTGGAGAGAAAACGATGAACCACGCATCCTTGTTGTCTTGCGTGGTGCCAGACTTTCCAGCTTTCAAACCAGCGTACAAACCTGCTGAGACTGCACCAGTTCCTCCGGGCTTGAGTGGCCCTTCTAGGAGATGACACATAAGCTCAGCTTCATCTTGGTTGATGGTTTGAACCCCAGCGTAGGGAAACTCTTTCCTTTCGCCGTTGGTAAGATGCACCGCCGCACGAATTAGCTGTGCGTTGGGGAGCTTTCCACCGGCTGGGAACATAGAGTAGCCCCTGGCTACTTGAATGACACTAAACAAGTTTGTTCCGAGTGCGTTACTTAGAACAATTGTCGGCTTGCCGTTTTGCGATGGCCACTTAAAAACATCTTTGGTGATGTTGTAAGTACCTTTCGCGACCCCCGGCTGATTGAAGAGCTCTACCGTTACTGGGTTTTTACTCTTCGATAGCGCGGTTTGGAGCGAGACAAGCTGACCAGAGTAAGTGTCACCGTAGTTTCCCGGGCTGTATGTTTGCCCATTTCCTAGGTCGAAGGTTTTTGGTTCGTCCATAAACCGGCTGGCTGGTGTCCAGTCCGGAATCCCGTCACCGTTGTTGTCTTCGCGAAGTGCAGCGGAGTAGACGAACGGCTTGAAAGCCGAGCCCAGCTGACGCTGCATAGTGAAGGGCAGGTTGTAGGGAACTTTTTGAAAGCCCGTACCTGCTGCTGCCAGAACTTCACCGGTTTGCGGTCTCATAACAACAACCGCAACATCTGTTCCCGCTGGGCGATTCTTAATTTCCTGCACAACCAACCGCTGAATATCAGGGTCGATAGTGGTTTCGAAACGGAATTCCCGAGCGTCGAGTTTTTCTTCTTTAGCCCTGGCCGCGACTGCTCCAGCTACGTATGGAGCAGCGTCGGCGTCGAAACTTCCAGAGGTTTCTCTGTCAGTTTTTTCGCCCATCGCCTTCACATACTCGCCTTCGCTAATCCAACCGAGTTCTTTAAGCCTTCCTAATACCCAATTACGACGCTTGGTGCCTTCGGTTGCTTCTGCACTTTTGACAGCGCGAGGAGAGAACCTGCCGGGACTACTAATCGCTCCTGCCAAGTGCGCAGCTTCCGCCCAGCTTAATTGCTTAAGGTCTTTGCGGAAGTAAACGAACGCAGCTTGGCGCAAACCTTCAATGCACTGGCCTCCCCAGTTGCCCATGTAGATGTTATTCCCATAAGCTTCGAAGATTTGTTGCTTTGAGTAGTATCCTTCCCAAGCTAGGGCGATTTCTGCTTCGGTTATTTTACGACCGTAAGTTTTATCGTCCTTGCTTAGTCCTCCGACTTTAAGCACGGTCACGAGTTGTTGAGTAAGCGTGCTGGCACCGGACTGTTTTCCACCGCCAGCATTTCTTAACAACGCGGCGATGATTCGAGTTGGAGAGACACCAAAATGTTTCTCGAAGTCCGCATCTTCGGTGGCTAGAACCGCCAAGTAAATTAGCTTGCCGTAGTCGGCGAAAGCAGCCGGGTGTACCAAGCAACCTTCCTCGGTAGGAACAGCTTGGTTGATGTACCGATAGTCTTCCGGTCTGTAATCACCAATTTCTTTGTTCGGTGCGGCAAAGACGCCTGCACCAAAACTTCGGTCGATGAGTGGGACTTTGGCGATGATCTCTTTGTTTTTCTGGTAATCACTGGTAAAGACTGCGCCAATAACGATGATCGCTACGGCGACCATACCAATGATAACCAAAATGATTTTTTTCCAATTATGTATCACAAATTCCATACAGTTCCTCCTAAAATGATTGCAGTTTAGACCTGCTATTAAATAAAAAAAATAGGCTTTTGTCAAGCCTGATAGCGAGTCTTTTAATACTCCTTCAAATTATCTTGGGTAAAACATGGGAGCGACTTCATTAGTTATCCTTAGCACCCTTTGAACATGCAAAATACTATCGTTATCCGTTCCTCTTTGAAAAGAAGGACCGTTCACATAATTTTTGAATTCTGACCACTTGGGGTCAGTCTCGGGTGGGTAGATAAAGTCTCTAATTGTTGTGGCTCGCGGTGCTTTTGACATTGCGCTCATGAGAGCCCCGGGGCCTGCTTTCCAACCTAACAGTGCTAGGTCTTGGGCTTGGGTCCAAGTTAGGGTTGTGTACTTGCGTTTTACATCACCGGCTATCTCACTTAGGTAACACGAAGCAAAGAAGGCGGCTTGATAAAAGTTTCTACGGTCGAAGTAAGGTTTGTTTTTTGCATTATAGAATGCATAACCTTTTGACTCAGCTAGCCTACCATATTTCGACACCATGCCTTCCCATGTACCACCGAGAAATTGGAAACAGCCTTGTGCGCTAGTCCCCATCTTGTTGCCTATCATGCAATTACCGGTGGACTCCTGAACCATGGTTGCGGTTAGATGCGCTGGGGAAACTTTTAGTCTACCAGTCGAGAGACTGGCGTCCTTACTCGCCTGAGCGAGAGCATCTTCGGGTTTATATGGACCCAAAAGAAAATCTACTCGTTTTAATGCGACCGCTGCCTTAGTTCCTTTTGGAACAGCCCTGCTTCCGACAAATGCTTCTTGATTACTTGGAACTGGTGAGACCTGGGATTGCCGCATGGATACTTGGCTTGTCTCAGAACCTCTGGGTGGTGGTGTTTCTCTCTTGTCCCAACCGCCAAATTTTGGATTTGACCTTGTATTGGATGGGGTTGGAGTGGGTTTAGCAGGGGTATTTTTTCTGATAATAACCTGCTGAGAAAACCCACTAAACGGATAAAAAAAGATTATGAAAAATAAAAAGACTTTTTTGCCGTTCATATTACCTCCTTGAACTGCTTTGGTTTTTATAAAATGAAAGTAAAAAGTAACATGTGAATGTTTAGGTGTCAATTGACACTTAGCTTAATATTAGTTATTAATAAACATTCTTTCTCATACAAAAAAATGGAGGTAAAAAATATGAAGAACACTTGGTTAATAATTTTCCTGGCCCTGACACTAACTGCTATCGCAGTGGCACAAACCCAACAGACAAAGTTTGGGAGCGTGACGAGAACAAAGGAGTCAGAACAAAATAAAGCGACGCCAATACCAACACCGATCTCGACTCCACAGAAACCCAAAGTAAAAGTGAATACTGGAAGTGAGTCGAATGTTAGGAAAGGGAGCAATCCCTCATCAACGCCGAGCACAAACTCAAATGGAGGTGGTGTAAAACTCTTTCCCAGACCTACTCCTACTCCTACTCCTTCAAGCGATAATATTGGAGCCGTGCCGACACCCACTCCGACCCCAAACCCTACACCGGTAATTAAAAAAGTAGTAACCCCCACACCAACACCTACACCAGCACCAGTGGTGGACTACACACCAGTATGGCAAAAGTTTGCGACAGAAGCAGAAGTCAGAAGCCACAATGTTCTATCAATTGGTAACGGCATTATTACCTCTTACCAAAAAAATAACGAACATGTTGCCGAAGATACACTGAAGTCGAGTGGATGTCCCGACACGGATCTTAGGTGTACTTATTTGGCTAGTTACCTGGTTAAGAAGTCACTGAATTCGACAACCAGGAAATTTGCTGATAAACAGGTAAATAAATTCTTTGACCGATTCACTAAACGAGAAGCTCCTAAAAGTATAGGAATCTCTTGCGTGAACTGTGAAACGGAATTTAGAAATCTTCAGGTGGCTGCTTCTATCTCTATAGCTCTCGACCCAAACAGTAAAAGAAGCAAAAAAATCATGAACCAATTGGGTTACTTTTACACCATGAGGTTTGTTGATTCTAACGGTAAGACCACTCGGGAACCGAATTTACTGAGTGCTAGCGAATGCCTGCTTTCAGGAGACGATGAGAAGACTTTTCAGATCGTTAGATTAGAAAAGAATTTCAAAATTACGGAAATAAAATAGCACACTTACGTGTGCGTTTTTTTATGGACATTCGCTCTTGAACAGGCTCCCCAAAAATCCACACCGTTTTTTTACCTGTTCCTGAATTTTTCGATTGGGTTCTGTGATGACTACTCGCTGACAGTAGGCATCGCTCCTGACCCACTGTCCTTGATACCGAATGTACCAATGACGGTCAGTACTAATGACACATCCCGTATCTTCGGAAGCAACATAACTTTGGTTAATAGGCACTGGTTCGGGTGAAGGAGAAGTGAGGGCTGGGCTTCTGTTTGTGAAACCTTTTATTGCACTCCCTTCATATATCTTAGATTCATCCAGAGGAAACGACTCGGTTTGTACTGGGCGCTTCTCGACTACCCAACGCATTCGTTCCGCGGGCCTTACGGTAGGAGTAGACGCGGGTGCAGGCCTTGTTAATACTATTGGCCCCACCACTGCATTTGACCTCACTACGTATTGCCCGGATATGTTATTCCTCGAAACAACCAAAGGCTTTTGTTGCTTTTTCGGTTTAGGAGAAACTTCCTCTTTTTCGATGGGAGGCTTCCCCAAGTCTGGGGTGTCTTCACCTCCTAGAACCACACTAGTTTCTGTACTATCCATTTCTGGAGTAGGTGAAACCATGGGTAATGGCTCCGGTGAAGGTGTAGCGCTTACAGTATTGACGATTTTTACTTGATCGCTGGATATGGGAGGCAAATGTGGCTCATTTGGACTCGCACAACCTACGAACACTAAAACCGTGACTACTAAAATGAGTGCGACTAGTTGTTTCATTATTCTCCTTCGTTTTGTGTGTGGAGTTCAGGGATAAAAAATGTACATGTTTTTTTTATTGTAGTCAATATTTTATTGACACCAATACCTTTTTACGTTATTAATACACATTCGTTCTAATAATAAATGTTTATTTGGAGGAACAGATGAATTTTATTAATTACAGGAAAAGTTTCTTTTCGTTGACCGTTGTTTGTGTTGTAACTTTTGGAATTTTGGCCCAGGAAAAACCTAGACCCAGTGGGAAGGTAAATAAATTTGGAACCATTAAATACGAGAAGGCGACGCAAAGCCCTAAGCCTAAACCGACGCCGGTGAAAATAATAAAAGCTAATCCTTTAGGTTCGGAAAGCAATCCAAGGGGGCCGATAAAAAAACCAACACCCTCACCCACCCCAACTACAACTCCGAAACCGACACCGACACCTATATTTATACCGTCCCCTACACCGACGACTAAACCCATTCCGACACCGACTCCTAAAGAAGCGCTAAACTCAATTCCCAGGGTAAGGATTGTGGGAGCAAATCCGTGGAATAAGAACACGACTGAACAGGAGATCTCTCTAATATTAAAGTGTGGGGATGCGAATAATAATTGTCTACTTCTAGCAAGTTTCTTAATTTCGAATGCCCAGAATGAGTTCACAAAAAAATTTAGCGAGGAACAACTCAGAAAGTTCTTTGAAGAATATAAACCTATTCAAGAACCTAAGGGAGTCGGTGAAATTTGCACTTTGTGTGACGAGAAAATTCGAGAGACAGAAGTAGCTGTAAGTACAACGTTCTTGCTTGATCCTGACAGCACTAGAACAAAAAAACTCATGGAACAACTCGGGTATCTGCTTAGTATGAAGGTGGTGGACAATGAAAATAAAATTGTCCGAGAACCTGACTTGGTGGGGGCGAGTAAAGCACTTAAGCTTTCCGGAAACACCACCTACTACAACTTGGTAATGCTTGAAATTGCCAAGAGCGTAGTCGAAAAGGATAAATAAAATCCCATACTAAAACTTTAGTATGGGGTGGCACACACTCAGTGAGTGTGTTTTTTTATAAGTCGTTTTGGCGACAACTTTTTTTGAATAAGCCGCCTTTCCAAAATCCGCACTTCTTTTTCTTTCGGATTTTTTCTTCTTTTATTACCGCGGAATTATCTGTTACTCCCGCGGCTTCGGCACAAAGAATGTCGTTACGAATTTGCTGGCCATCTTCTATAGTGTACCAATGATTGTCGACACCCAGACGACAAGTCTCTGCGATATTTTTCAAACGTTCTACATGAGGATCGCGGTCTACAGAAGTAGAAACAACTTCGTTCTGATTCGACAAGACCCGTGCTGTTTCTACAACCACCGGGGTAGGCGTAACAACCAAACGAGCACTGGACTGAGGTTCTGCTGAAACTGAGGGGTTTATACCGGCGTTACCGCTTACTGAGCCAAGTGTGTCCGGGATGTCTGCAGACTTTTGGGTATTTTGTGTCACTGGTGTCCCAGTAGCCGCAGCCAGACTTGGCAAATGTGGTTCGTTCTCGGTTGACTTGCCTTGACATGAAGCCAAAGCAAGGGCCATAAAAATCAAAAAGAAAAGTTTAACAAACTTTGTCTTCATATCTTCCCTCCATTTTGGTCTAAAGTTTCTGAATAAGTAAGAAGTTGGAATGTACAATAATTTCACCCAATGGTCAATAGCTTCATTGACACAGGAGTATGTTTTTCAGTAGAATCACAAGTTCGGAAGTTTGTGCTTCTGAATATATATAGCTGTGAGAAGCACGACTCCTCACCGAGTTCAAAACTAAATTCAAGATGGAGGAATTTTTTATGAATTTGAAATTTCCGAAAATGGATTTTTTCAATAATATTTCCTGGTTTGGAAAAAAAAATAGAGCAATGGATACTGAGCCAAGGCCACCTACGAAACCAATGAAAGAAAAACTGAAAGATTTTCCGTGGAAAAAAGCACTGATAATAACCGCGGTCACGTTGGTTGTTATTTTTGTACCTCCTTGGATTTATTATCTTTCTAGGGCTTCTGAGTTGGAACCTGAGGTACAGAGTGCGCAGAACACCATAAACGACTTGCGTGGGGTTAGAATTGAAACTCAAGTGGAAGGCGAAGATGGAAAGCCCGTAGTTGAATACGTGGCTACCTCCACTTCTAAAGCCATGAGGGATGAGAAGAATAACCCGCGGTCGAATGTCCGCATGGAGTATAGATACTTCGCGGATATTGATCCTGAATTTCTTACTAGCGTGATTGCTGTGGAAGATGCTAACAGAGTACGTTTCTACCACGTTGGGGTTGACCCAAGGGGCGTGGGGCGGTCCTTCTTACAACTTTTCAACAAACACTTTAGAGGAAAGCAGGACGAGAAAGTTGGTGGCGGTTCTACCTTGGAAATGCAAATCATGAAGTCGCTCTATCTGAAGAAAGAAAAGACTTTCGATCGGAAAACCGACCAAATGATTATGGCCTACCTTACTTTTAAAAACTATGATGAAGCGGTCATTAAAGAGATGTACTTCAACATTGTTTATTTGGGTAACTCGGAAGGCCATAGACTCTGGGGATTTGAGAGTGCATCTCGCTCTGTGTTTGGTACTAGTATCGGCGACAGGCACAAAGACCAATGGGCTTACCTTATTGCCACTCTTCCCGCCCCGGAATGTCTGGGCTACTTTCAGTCTAAGGCTTGCCCTAGTGGTACAGACTGGAAAGCTGAGACACTCAAACGCTACAACATGGTACTTGGGAAGATGCTTAGAGCTGGGGTAATTAGTCCCGAAGAGCATGAAGCATTCAAAGATAACCTACCTATGATCGGTTCGGTAACTAAAGATAGCGACGCACAGTCGGTACCTTTCTTTACAGAACAGACAAAGAAGCAGGTATTACAGGAATACCCAACCGAACAGCTCGGCCGGATTGCTGCTGAGTCTAAGATCGACCCTAAACTCACCCAACTGGCTAGGAATGCTCTCCAAGAAACCCTTGAGCCACTGCAGAAACAGGTTGATAATTCACTAATATTGGTGGTAACTACTCCAGGTGGCAAGAAAACAATTGCTGCTAGGGGTAGGGTGGATATCGAAAAGTTACTGCAGAAAGCTACGGTGGCGGAAGGGGCGACCGTGAGCCTAGAAATGACCACGAGCCAAAAAGTATTAGCAACAGGTAAGGAAAATATTCAAAACTTTTTACCTAAACTATTACTGGATGGTGCGGTGGTAATTCTGGATTCAGTAAGTGGTGTACCTATAGTCTATGTTGGCGGCTCAAACTATGGCATTGGACCTGGTCAATCTCAACTGGACAGGGTGACCGATGGAGCAGATGCGATTGGTTCTATAAAAAAGATCCCAATGGCAATTGCGGCTATCGGAACCAAGGAAGTGACCGCAGCTAGCTACTTTCCCAACCAACCCGTTATCCCCTGTAGAAGTGGACAAGCTCAGTGCGAACCATGGCCGAAGAACTTTCATAATTCACCATATGGAGGCGACATGCCTCTTTGGGATGTAATTAGAAAGTCCATGAATGCCCCGGCTGCACATCTAGCAATGAAACGAGTGGACGGGAGCACTATATTGTTCCAGTCGTTTGAGTTCACTGAAGTACTAGGGATTCCTTTTCCCAACGTGAAGACACTTTCCCCTACTTACGCGCTTGGCATTGAAGCCCTAAGACCTATTCAGGTCGCAGAGCTTGGTGCCCTTATTGCGAACGATGGAATTGAATGGACACCCAGAAGGTTCTGGGTTTCGCTTAAGAAAGATGGTGTGAAGGTAGATGAAGTTGTTAAGAAGTTTAAGCCAAATGAAGAATACCAACAGGCTGTAGTAGCTGTCCGCGAAATTATGCGCTTGGTCGCAAGACCGGGTGGCACTGCGGGTAGACTCGCTGCCACATTTAAAGCTGACCCTTTTCTTTCGACTCAGCTTGCTTGCAAGACTGGTTCAAGCAGAAGGACTGGCTGGTTAATGTGTAGCTGGCCGAAACGCTCGATGGCAATTCGAATTGGCTTTGACGAAGACTTTGGGAAGACGGAACTTACTGGTGGGGGTTCTGCTCTGCTAGTGGCTGAAAAACTTCTGCCGGCAATGAAAAAAGCACGGCCGGATTTGTTCGACACCCAGTGGAAGAGTCCTTCTGAGTATGGTCTTATTCCTTGCTCCTCTGGAGGTACGGTTGTTTGGCTTTTACCAGGTACAGAGGGTAAGGCTCCTGGTTGCGTTGAAGTGTCCGCACACAGCGAACCATTAATAGCCGAAAAACTACCAAAAGGTAAGGGTATAAACGCAGAAACCCGTGCTCCCAACGGAGCGGAAGGCATAGCCGGTAGGAAACCTGGGGGGGTTAAACTACAAGCTCGAGAATAACTCCAATATAACCTGATTAAGTTCAGGTTTTTTTATTTGTTCCTAGGTAGTTGACAGAATGGGCGATAATCGGTATTCTCGAGTGTCCTCCCAGTGGGAGAGACTATCAAAAACAGATGGAGGTATTTAAAATGAATGAAAATGATTTTCGTTCGGACGCTCCCACTGGAAATGAACTAAAAACTGTAGTGGTAAGAGGGAGCGGTCGGACGACGGCAGATGATGATAATGCTGAAACCAAAGTACATCGTATGCCGATTAACAGCACGACGATGGACGGTGGGACTACCCAGTCTTCAATGGTTCAGATTGCAAAGTTTGGCCTTATGGCTCTTACTCTCGTCCTTGCTACTTTTGCCTTTAAAGGTGGTGGGACCATCTGGTACGGAGCGGCTGTGGTCTCTTTACTGGCCACGATTGCTACGTTTATTTTCACTCGTAGCAAACCAGTAAAGCAAGCCTTGCGGCCTAGCGAAGTCACCTTGAAGTCGAAGAATGTGTCCAGATGGAGCCGCGCTTACTGGAAGGAAGTTTATAGAACTAACCCTTCAGTAATCGGTGAACTCCTGAAAATTTGGACGCTTCGTTTTTCGGTCACCTCAAGCATTCTGGGTTTCCTGTGGCTACTACCAAACCTGATCTACTCTGAGCATCCTCTAGATGCGATGGTGGAACTTTGGAATGGCGGTACTAGACTGATCGTTCCCCTGGCTTTGCTGGCTATCATTGGTGGGCTTTCGAGTGTTCTTCACCGGAGGCAAATCTTGAAGCCAGATATGCGACTGGTGGCAATGGACACCGAAGGAAAAATTCAACAAGAGTTTTCCCATATGTCGCACATGGAGGTAAAGCAGCTCAGGCTAAAACTTGAGGCGCAGGATCCCCCACTAGAAGTAAGGTGGATTCCCGTGTTTCGAAATACGCTCATTCGAGCGGGGTTCTTGGTGAGCGCTTTGGTATTCCTAGGTGCATGGTGGCCGACGAATAGGATTCAAAAAATCTATGCGCCGGACGTCATTGTACAGATTAGGACCATACCTATCGGACTATCGATGTTCGATTCGAATGGTCATACCTTTTACACTCCACCTGAGGGAACGGTTCTGAGACCCAACTTCCTGCAGTATGTGTACTTCGTAAATCTTTCACAACAAGAAATTCCTATGAAAGATTACGACCTCATCCGCATGGAAGCTAAATGCAAAGTTCCAGGACACGAAGAGTTGCATGAGGCTTGCCTTGTGGACCCGCCACAATTTGTTATGAATGTTGATCCCCATGCTTTGGTCGAGCTCAATAATAAGGGCTATAAGGTTCATGACCTCGAAGATGAAAAGTTATGGCGAATTGGCATTCTGAAAAGACACTTTGTCACGGGTCTGGTGGAAAATACTTTCCAAGGAAAAACCGCGATGGACCAGCGGGTCTGGATAAATACTTGGTTTGAAAAAGCGCTAAGTGAAGCCAGAACCGCTCCCTATGCAAATGTGCCTGGGCTTTCAAAACCGATTTCGATGCCTATCCACAAGTTAGATGTGCGAAGGGGTACCGTCTTTAACCTGGTGGAAGGTGCTGCTACATCTCCTTCTTCACAAGCAGGAGATGGTGGTGACCCACCTCCTGATAACACGCCACCACCGGATAAACCCAATAGACCGAGTGATATACAATAACCACTTTTACAGGACAATGTCCTGTTTTTTTTATTGAAAATCTCTTATATAAAAAAGCCCCGATCTTAGTCGGGTTTTAAAATGGTGTCGAAGTCGGGCATGGGCGGGTGCGGATCTGGTTCAAGGTACATTGTGAACTCTACATGTTCATCTATTACCCAAACCTCGCCTTCCTCTCTGGCATTGTTAAAATTTCCGGAGAGAGATAGAGCCTCTCTTGGAATAACCAGCCAACCGTTTTGCTGGTCAGGTTTTAGGGTAAGAACATTACCCCTAACTCTATCCGACTTGTGCACATCACCTGCTGCTATTTCAAACTTTTCTTCACCGTTTATGAAGACTCGGTTCCGAGAAAGCAAATAGCCTAGGTCCAACTGAACGTTCCCCAGTAGCTTGCAGAGCTCTTTGGTCTCTGAGTGCCTATAACCGCAGACAGCACTCCATGGGTCATATAAGCAGTCACCAAGTCCAAGCAACTGAGTTGGTTCATAGTCAGAATTTGCGTCGAATGCATATTCGAATTCTACGCCTTCGATTTTTTTGAACTCTGTGTAAACTAAATGCTGGCAAATTTGCTTCTCTACCAGAGACTTCCAGTTGGCGCAAAAGTAAACTTTTTCTTTTCCGTCTGCTAACCAAATTTGCGTAGGGGTTCCAGAGCCGTTTGAATTCCTGAGGTGCATTATCCCTACGGGCTCACCTCTTTCGCACTTGAGGATGTAGCGATGGAAGCCTCCCCAGAGAAGTTCGCCTTCAAAAAGGAATTCGGATGCCCAATAGGTTACCCTGAGGCGAGAATCGAAATTTGGGGCGGCTTGAGGAACTTTTAGGAGCGGGGTGTTCAATAAAATTCCTTTGGCCTCCCGTAAAACTATAGCATTGCTTTGTGTTGCTACCATATTTCTCACTCCTTGTGTATTTTGCTTTGGGCTAGTGCTTGCGTTAGCAAAAACTAGACCTGAAAACATAGCATAAGCGATATTTTTAGGCAATAAAAATCCACACTAAATTTTACGTGTGGGATTATAACTAGACTATGGAGCGTCTACTGGATCGTCCATAGGGAGACTAGAGAACCTAACTGATTTTAGGGGGCAGGTGGAGCAACTCCGCTTTTTTACTTCAATGTGGAGATGTGCGCCTGTAACCCTGCTTCCAGTAGCTCCTACAGTGGCGATATAATCTCCTTCTTTAATTACATCACCAACTTGGAGTGGTATCCATACTTTAGTAGCAGGGTTCCACCTAGCGGCTGGTCGGTTGAAATGACAATAGGTAAATTGCCAGCGCGGGTTTTCAAAAATCAAACCATTCCCACAACGTGTAATTTTTCCTCTATTGTCTTTAAGAGGGACGATTCGTTTAACCTCGCCGCTATCTACCGCTTTAATTGGTGTGCCAATTTTAGCACCAAGGTCGATGGCACTGGTTCTCCCGCCATATTTTCTTTCATGAGCAGCTTCCCCATGGGTAACCGGCGCACCGGGGAGTGGGTTTGTAAAAGTTCCGTCCCCTGCCCTTGGGGAATTTCTACTAATGGGAGCTGATGAACCGGTGAGACGACGAATTTCAGCGATGATTCCGTTTTCGACTTCTGAGTCGGACTTAACTACCCATTTCCCGAATCTATTTGAAGAGCCAGGTTCTTGTGGCTTAGAATTACCTCCGCCATTTTTGGTGGGACCGAGGACCCTAACCGACTGTGAGAATGCCTGACTAAATATTAAGGCTAAACCTAAGCAGGCTGCAGTTAGTTTTCTCACCTATTCACCCTCCTTTTAAGGATATATTGCGCAAAATAATTAATAAATTTAGCAGAGGCGGGGTGGAGTGTCAAACGCTTCTAGTCCAATGTTTTTGACAGCTTAGTAATTTTTCTTTATACATAAAGGCTTAATCTACCGTAGATTTCGCAAAACCATAGCGGAGGAAAACTGATGAATCTTATAACTAGAAACAATACTGACTTGGGAGCCGCGAGCGTTGTGGGCATGAAGGCAATTTTTGCAGACAGAGACGAATTGTCTTTAGGTCTTGCTGAGTCGTTTCCTCAGTTAAGACAATATGACCCCGGTTGGGACTTCGATGTACTGGGTAATCACCAGCGCATGGTGGTGAATGCCAGGCTCACGAACGAAGAACTTGCTCTTTTAGCTCCGAAGCAAGCCGAAAGACAAGAGGCGGATATTGAGCGCTTTTTGTATGTCAAAAGAAAACTTCGTGGTGTGGTCGAATCTGGTTTGCAATCGGTGCTTTTGCCAAACACTGAACTACCGCGGTTGCTTATGGCAACTCCGGTAATGTATACCAGCATGCCGACCTTCAAACGGAATGGTGAACCTGTTGCCCCAGATATTATGGGACTGGCTTCGCTCTTACCCAGCGAACAATGGCAGTTGGGTGTACAGGTTTTTAATGGACCCAATGCTCGGGGTATTCATGATTACGAGGGTGATACCATGGGCACCGCAACCACACGCACTTTGGCAATTGCATCCCGTACATTCGACATGGTAACACTTGCTACGAATTATTTTCACGCGTTGGATATGCGGAGAGAAACTGAGTATGACCCATTTATTTTGGGAACCATTTTTGGTTTTCCATTCACGTTCCTACTGGGTCGATTTTCGGATGAACCACTTGAGCATGTGGACACGATGACTCACAGAACTGTTCAGTTCCTGGGGCAATCAGGATCGCGGTTGTCACAGAGAGGCTCCAGACGAGACTTGTTATACATGACCGGGCAGTATGCCACAAACCGAGCACAGGTATTGTGGGATACGGTGAGAGCAATAGTGCAAGCATACCAGAACCAATCATTATTTGAATGGTTCGGTACAGCGAATTTACGGCTACATGAAGTGTCTCGCTCACAGCAAATGTTTTTACCCCAAACTACTTAAATGGTTTGGGATTTTTTATTGACAATAGCGGGGGTATATGTTAAACAAATATTTCATGTCTTAACGTTTTTAGCATTAGAAGGAGGAAATGATTGATAAAATTTTCTATATTATTGGGTATTAGCCTGTTTTTTTGTTGCCCTGAGGTAATGGCGCAAAAAAGAGCGAATTGTGGGAGCAATTCCAAAGAATTCAATTCGCGACCTTTTAAAACTATGCTTGTTCCTAAAGAGCAAGTAGAGTCGACAATAAGGCGATTGCCTTATGAAGAACAGGATGATGCCCGGGCGAGAATGAGAGACGGTTGGCAACTGGGGGTGATTCGTGCGACAGTGCATGCTACGGCTTATCACCAGACTGGCAATAAAACCTCAACACTCGTAAAACCTGAACAGAAGCTTGGAGTAGCGGCAAACCTAAATTTTTTCCCACTTGCAACTTTTATTTACATCCCTGATGTAGGCTGGCGTCATGTCAACGACAAAGGGGGTCCTGCAGTACAGGGCTGGGAAATAGATGTTTTCTTTACCTGTACGAAGGAGAGTTGTAAGTGTAGAAAATTTGGAAACAAGCATTACAAGGATCTGGTGGTTTTATTTCCAAATAGACAGTATTGCCCTAGTGATACTGCTGTCTTTGAAAAACAATTACCACAGAAAACAAAGAATATGCAAAATTCAGGTAAAACAGTAGCGGTTAATAGTACAAACTAACTAACCAAACATAAAACCGACCACAGGGTCGGTCTTTTTTTCTATCTTTTATTAATTAAATTAACGATGAGCTTAACCATGGTGTCTTTTTGGCTAGGCTGACTTTCTGCGACCAGTAATGCGAGCGCTGCGAGGGCCGTGTCGTTTATTTTTCTTTCCCCTCTCTTGTTGTAGAGATAATTATTTTCTACTAAGTAAAGCAGAAACAGTAAGGAGCCAATTCGCTTGTTTCCGTCTGCGAAAGGGTGGTCTTTTATGGCGAAGTAAAGTAAGTGTGCGGCGCGTTCTTCTATGCTTTCGTAAAGAGGTTTACTTTGAAAGGTTTGCTCCACGTTTCCCAGCAGGGCTTTTAGCTTGAATTCGACTTCCCTACCGAATAGCTGACTCGCCTCCCTATTTTTAATGAGCCGGGATTTGA
>CAYLIB010000005.1:0-115136 GCA_964384035.1 uncultured Candidatus Saccharibacteria bacterium | reverse complement strand
GCACCATTGACCTTGGGCTTATGAGTCCCACGCTCTAACTAACTGAGCTACACCGCCTCGTCGTAGTTGTCTCCGACCTCCGCCACTGATGAAGTGGCTACAGTCTACGCAAACTACTCCTCTTTCCCAAATTACAAACCACAGGTCAACCCAGAAATAATTTCCGATTGCTAGTATTGATAGCGAGCGAAGCAATGCTATACGCTATCAACAAAAGTAGCTCGCTACTTTTGAAAGGGGCAACATGGTGAACGGAACGGAAGATTTATGGAGCGTCAGCGTAATAAACCTGCAGTGCAGTGAGCCATGATTGACCCGTGGTTGCGGGGCCCGGACTCGAACCGGGAGCCTCCAGGTTATGAGCCTGGCGAGATGCCAATTTCTCTACCCCGCGACATTCACTTTTTTAGTGATTTCGTGTATTCTTAGGTGCAAACTTTACTGAGTCAACTGCGGTAGTATAGCGCAGAATTTAAAGTTTAGCAAGCAAAAAAGGAGGAAAAGTGCAAAATTTAAGCATATTCAAAGAAGGGCTCTGGAAAGACGTAATAGATATATGGACAAGCGGTCAAGTAGGCCTACCTGAAGTAGAGAGATGGTCCGTACATGCCAGTCAAGGCTCAGATCACGGGGGGATTCGCAAGCAAAACTCCCTACAACATTCTTATTCCATAACTCTTTTAGGCTCCATGCTTATTCGAAGCTCGAGGGAATACATTGCAGGTTTAGATGAAATCCTTCTGCTTAATTCACTATTGGTTCACGATCACGGAGAAGGGGAGTTGGGAAGAGATATCGTGGCAATCAATAAAAACGAAAACGCAGACTTAGAAGAATACAATGCATTCTGTAGTAGGTTCAAGCAACTACCTAAGTATCTTTTCAATTTTTATCATGAAGCTTTTCTGCTTCAATTCGCATTGGCTAAACCTAATTCTTTCCCTCCCAAAGCGCGAAGTGTTATGGCCTATCTCAAAAAATTCAAAAAGATGGAATGTCTTCTATTTGAATTCATTGAAAGATGGGATTACCTAGTTTACGCTTTAGAGCAATATTCAATTCGAGGTAATGAACGCATTCTTGTAAACGTTCTCAGGCCTCAATCCAAACGATTCAACCAACTAGCAAAGGAAATTCCTGGAGCCAGAGAACTTGTCTGGACAAAAGAAGCTGAAAATTGGGCTAATAACTTTCTGTCTAAACACGAAGGTAAATGGGAAGAGTGAATAAATTAAACCATCTTAAACAATATTTCTAGGAATCCTAATCCACATAAAATATATAACCCACTTTGGGTAATTTTTTATTTAGATTTAAAATTCACTTGACAAAATGTTACTTTAATTATATAATGTGATTTCTTTGAATTTCATTTTCAAAGAATACTGCACCCATAGGTACAGTAGATTTCAATTTCCATAGAAATTGGAGGGTAATAAAATGACTAAGAAGGCTATAAGAGTCCCAGAGACCACTTGGGGTTTGGTGGTAATTCTTGATGAGATTTTCAGAAATCACATGAGGCTAGATGTATTTGGTAATCCATGCATGACATTCAAGCATCACGTGAACTGGGATATTTATCCAAAAACTAAACACTTGAATCTCAATCCAGAGTGGGATCAAGATTGGAACCAACCAGAACATGAAATGAGTGTTTATTTCGGTTCTGGGTATGTGAATGCTTTCGGTTTTGATCCTGAACCGGGGAATGCTCAGAAAGTCCAGATGAGAATTCGGGCGGAGTATAGTACCTGGGTAAATGCCTCAGTGAACTACTGGGAATTTCAGATTTGGATGAAAACTTCGACAGGTGAAATGCTTAGGTATTGCTACACATGCGATTTGGGATATGGGGATTCTCGATACATACTAGATAATCCAAAACGAAGAATGCCTAAGAACCCACCCAACATGATTGCATTTTGGAAAGCTGAACCGGCGAAAGAAGATTAGTCGTATCACGAATTACTCGTGATTTTTTATTTGTATTGAAAATATTATATTTCTATGCTTTAATTGGTATCCGATTCTCTAGAGGATAAAATTTGACGGAGGTATGAAATAAAGTGATAAAAGTTTTATGTGTCGTCACTATTTCCGCTTTTATGTTTTTGAGTGTCTTCACTCAAAATAACAACTTTCAAGCTCAGACTGGTTCTTCGACTGCTTCAACATTTAAAGAGATAAGTAATCCGTCCGAAGCTCAGGCAGAGCTCGACAGGGTAAAATCTATTTTTCTTCAGGAGTGGAAAAAAGCCAAGGCGCAGAATGGTAAAGTAATTCGTGCCTATGTCGCTCATGAATTTCCACAAGGCTTCACTCAGCCTAAAGAATGGGAGACTGTCTCTAATGTCTACTGTGGCTTGTTCGTCCACGAAAATGAGCGATGGACTATTGTTAGCACCTATAACTTCCAGTGGGGTCCGAAATTACTCATTCAAACGAATGATCTTACTTTCCAGAATAGGAGCTATCCTCTAAGTATCATGCAGTTCAACCGGCATGAATTTGAAGCGATAGGTAAAAGCTTCTACTTATTGTTTTTTGGTGGATTTAAGTTTTCCAAGGCTGATAAGATTATTAGTTGGTATCAGGTTCCCACTATAGGTCTGGGGGCAGATAGCATGAGCGATGACTATTGGGAAACCAAAAAAACTCATCCTTTTATTCTTGAGCCAATTAAAGAAATATTTTGGGAACAGGTTATGAATGCCGATCCTATAATCTCTGCCAGAATTAATTACTTTAAAGCAGACGCAGAATTGAAGACCGCTAAAGAGGCGGAGAAAAAAAAGAAACCATAGGGAGCAAGCTCTCTATTTTTTTTATACATAAGCATTTTAAAAATAAAAAAAAGAGGAAGAAACGAATTGTTTCGTTTTCTTCCTGAAAAGGTTTATGGAATTTCGAAAGGTGCGCAACCGAAGTTGGCTTCCTTTGAGTTGTAAACGCTGAAAAATCCAGCGAGCGCAGCCTGGTCAGCAGAATTACGACTGACAATGGCAGTACGAGCCGCCATAACGTAATCCTTGAGCATGGAGCTGTTCACATTTAGAACAGTTCCGTTCGAAAGTGCAATGTCAGGATACTTCAGACCAGTGCAACCGGGGCTGGACCAAAAAACATCAACCATTAATGGACTGCCTGGACCGCCAACCAACCATTGACTGATCTGGAAAGCCACGAATTGACGTGTCAGCTCGCCAAAAGTTCCATTGAGTGCGGCACGAACGTTGTTGTCGGCTATACTTACATTTTGCTGAATCAGGCTATTCCCGAGGAATATACTGTTCCTACCGTGCAGTTTTACGATATCGTTTAAATGCAAAAGTAGCTCATTTGCGGTTTTCCGGCAGAATGATACACATTTGCCAGTTTGCCCTGTGGGTGTAGGAGTTGGAGTCGGCGTCGGAGTTGGTGTCGGGCAGGTAACAGGTTGGTCGCATGTGTTCATGCAAGCTTCCCCGGAAGGAAACCCTCCCTGTAGTTTCCGCAAAAGACCCCTTGGACCTTTATCAATCGGCAACTCGTCACCGGGTAATGTTTTTCGCATTTCCACGACGGCCGAAGGAACCAGATACACTTTTCCTGGCCATCCGCCGCTTTGAAATTCCCAGCCGAACTGCATGCATTGCATCAGTTCTGAACTTGGGAAGGATAGCGTCCAGAGACCGCCCATAGAATCCGTTGGTCCAAACTTGAAATTAAAAACAGATTCGTTAGTGTTTTGATAGAGTCCGTTGTTGGCGAACCGACTCCGGTAGTGCACATGCACATCGGACCTATGAACTTCAACGGTCACTAGTGTGCCGTCGAAGTGGAAAGTTACCAACTTAATAATCGCACCAGTCTTAGGATCTACCGCGAAACGAGTGAGTTTATTCATTGAAACGTCGAGTCCGACGCCGATGAAGAACTCGTCATCCCAGAGGCTTACAGTTGCGCATTTCTTAGTGTAAAACCTGGTGGTGTCCATATGGTTCTGTCGACCAGACATCGTAATGATGCTGCCGTCATCGAACAACGCACCTTCGTAGATCCCTTTAGGAAGAGATTCGTAGAGCGGGCTTCCTTTCAAGGTTGAGACGTCGAAGTAATCGTTGATTTCACCTTGGGGAATCGTGCTCTCGAATTGTTCAAAGAAGCGAAACCCTTTGTCACCAGGAAGCAAAAACCAGTCCCCTGACGGCAATCCCAGATCTGGTCTGAGGGAGAAACCGTGGGTAACCGCCCTTGTATAGGGTTTCGCTTTCGGCGTAAACGTCGTAAAATTTTGCTGCGCGCCGGCTTGTTGTGAGAAAGTCATCCCCACAATAAACAATAACGCAAGCGAAAATACCAGTGAAATCGTTTTGGTCAATTTCATTTTTTATTTTGCACTCCTATTTACTTTTTTAATACCGACTATGCTACCGGTATCGACATGAGGACCCAGGTAGAAAATAACCAGC
Source organism: uncultured Candidatus Saccharibacteria bacterium (assembly GCA_964384035.1). Classification (GTDB taxonomy): domain Bacteria; phylum Patescibacteriota; class Doudnabacteria; order UBA920; family UBA920; genus CAYLIB01. The sequence goes on along the minus strand of CAYLIB010000005.1, from coordinate 110,682 downwards.
GCATATACCGGTTATACAAGCATTTATTGTCCTGATTGCTGAAAGTGTTTTTAAGCCAACACAAACATAGACAATCGAGAAATTATAATAAAAAAAGCATTGTTTGTCAATAACACTTGACCAAATATATGAAAATTGATATAATCATTTTTAAATGTATTGAGGTTTAGGCCGATGTCTAAGCCAAAAATTCACACAGTCTGATAGAAAAAGAGGGGAATTATGACTTACAATAACAATCGCAATCATTTTCTCAATACTCTCATTGTGGTTCTTTCGGTGATGGTTCTTGGTATGGTGTTGATCGGCAAGGCTCGCACAGTCAGCGCAAGCGCCGCGAATCAGGTTTCGGCTGAAACTGTTCGTGCACATGCCGTCAGCTCTTATGAAGCAATTCAAGTACAAGGTATTTCAGGTGCGCCTAAGGCCGCTGAAGCGGATTGGACCATCTCAAACACAAACAACCAAAGTGTCCGCGTGACATGGACGATCCAAAGCCGCGACCAGAAGGTTAGCGGCGTGAAGATTGTGCCTGCAAATGACTTCATTATTTTTACCGCCACATCTGGCCGGATGACCTATTCAGTTGAGGTTGTCTATATGGTAAATGGTATGGTTAGTCACGCTATGGTTGGCGAGCGCGAGATAGTTAGGTCACTCGCTCCACTCAATATAGCTTTGCTTCAGAGAAGCGAAGTGCGGATTCCAAGTTACCCAACCTACGCAAATCCCGGGCATCATGTACCCGCGATTCAGAACACTACTGAACCTAATAATCAAAATGTCCAGGACCCCACTGGGTCTTGTCCGATGAATATTGAAGAGATGAATGAAATACGAATACACAAAGACGGTGAATCAGTGGAAAGAAGGTTGGTTGCGATAAAAGTTTAGCGGCCCATAAGCTAGCACAAAAGGGATGGGCCGCCGAAGACCCGGGTGAAGGCAACGCGCACGTACGCGAGCACACCCGGGCAAAATTCTTACTCGTAGAACCCCTACGAGTTTTTTTATTTGAAAAATAACCCGCCTTTGCGGATTATTCTTTTTGAACCTGAATTCTCTTTGGTTCTTCTTTCGCTTTCTTTTGAAAAGCTACTTTCATGACACCGTTCTTATGAATTGCCTTTGGTTCCTGATTCTCATCTATTTCTCCAGGTACCGCTACTCTATAAGAAAAACTGTTGCTAGCTTTTCTATAAAACTTCTTATTTTTATCTTGCTCTTCGGTATTTTCACTTCCTCTTATCCATAAGACTCCCTTTTCATAAGTAACCTCAACTTTTTCTGGATCTAACCCTGGCACAGCTGCTTCTATATAGACATTCTTATCATCTTCAGAAATTGTTAAACCAGAAGAGGGGAGAAATGCACTCCAATCATCTTCGTCAAAAATATTAGGTAGACGAGATGGGTTACTCCAAAATGCCCTGGGCATAATATCAAATGACATAAAATTTCCTTTCTTTAACCCTAAAGCGGATTAATATTTAATGATAATAATTACATTATCACTCTAAACCTAAGAGTGATAATATGTCAAGATATAAAAAAATCTCTATATAGCTAGAGAACTGCATATTCTTCTTCTTCGAGGCTAAGATTCGAACCTCGTGGATTATGAGCAAAAACCCATTTCGGTGGTTTAATACGGATTTTGGCATACCCAAAATCTATGTATTCAGGGCGATTATCCCAATCTCCCGGAGTGAATTTCAAATCGAGAGCTGGCATGTTTTCTTCCAACTTTTTAGAGTCTGAAATCTCATGCATATTTAACCTCCAAAACCTTTTAAAACCTTATCGCGAGTATATTCCCAAAAGAAACTCTTTACAAGTGGAAAAAAATCTACTCAATTTTGCTATACTTCATCTATGCAAATTTTACTTATTGGAATCATAGCTATTTTATTTATAGGTTTCGGTATAGTCCTTTATTTCTTCTTCGACATGAAGAAAAAGATGGAAGAGCCAAAGGACTCAGAAAGTTTAAAGGTCATGATGGAGTGGATGAAAGATATTAAACAAGGCACAGAACAGGATAGGCTACATATCCAAACTAACCTAAACGAGACAAATAGAGCAATTAACGAAAGACTGGACAAAGCCGCTCATGTAATTCAATCCCTCTCAAGAGAATTAGGCTCAATGAGTCAAATAGGTCCAGATATTAGAAGACTTTCAGAAGTATTAGCTAGCCCAAAAACTCGTGGTACTTTTGGTGAAGAAATTTTAGAAAACATGCTTTCGCAGGTACTTCCAAAAAGTTCTTACGAAACACAATATCGTTTTAATAACGGAGAAATTGTCGATGCTATGGTTAGGGTAGGAGATAGAATTCTCCCTATAGATAGCAAATTCAGCATGGAAAATTTCAGGCTGTTCAAGGAAGCAAATACAGATGAGTCTGCCGAAATAATGAAGAAAGCTTTTCTTAAAGATGTCAAAAAACGAATTGACGAAATATATAAAAAATATATTCTCCCGCAAGAGAATACCTTTGACTTCGCACTAATGTACATTCCAAGCGAAGGAGTCTTTTCTGAAGTTCTAGATGATACCGCTGTAATTACTTACGCGAGAGACAAAAGAGTATTTTTTGTAAGTCCCAATACTCTTTATCATCATCTTCAAATAATCCTTTTAAGTTTAAAAGGACAACAAATAAATAAAGCTGCTCAAGCAATCCTTCATCACATCGCAGGTATAAAACAGGAAAGTGAAAAATTTGGCAAGAACCTAGATGTGCTTGCTAATCACATTAAGAACGCAGGAAATAGCATGGGCACAGTCTCAAGCGACTACCAAAAACTAAAAACTAGTATAACTAGCGCAGCAGCACTTCAGTTGGCAGAAGCAGAAGCTTTGGAAGTGGAAGAAAAAGATATAAAAGGTTTATTAAAGAGTGAATAATTTTTTTAGTAATTAATTTTTTTTATGAGTATAAGGAATAAAGATCAACGGGTAGGGGTTTTTGTTGATGTGCAGAATTTATATTATTCTGCAAGAAATATTTATAATTCTAGAGTAAATTTTAACGCAGTTTTAGATGCAGCAGTTGCAGACAGAAGGCTAATAAGAGCTATTGCTTATGTTGTAGAAGCAGACGAGCCTCAAGAAAAAACTTTTTTTGAGGCGCTTGATAAAGCTGGTTTTGAAGTAAAAAAGAAACCGCTTCAAACTTGGGCATCAGGTCACCAAAAAGGGGACTGGGATGTTGGCATAGCCATGGATATTATTAAAATGATGAACAAGCTAGATGTAGTTGTACTATGTAGTGGCGACGGTGACTTTGTTCCGTTATTAGAGTATCTTCAAATGATGGGTCAATTTGCCGAAACACTGGCCTTTGGAAAATCTTGTAGCGGTAAAGTAAAAGAATTAACAGATTACTTCGTAGATCTCGATGATGACCCTAATCAATTTCTTATGCCAATTAAAGCGGTGCCCTCAAGAAAGACAAGGTAAATTGATTTATTTGTTCAATACGATTAAGGTACGTATATGCGAATAGTTCTAGATACAAATATTTTAATAAATGGTCTCAAAGATGAATATAGTTACGAAAAGCGAATTATCGATGAAGTAATAAATGGCGGATTAGAGGCTTATGCAAATAGACAAACTCTGGACGAAAATAAATTAATAGCAAGACAACTTATAGATAATCCGGAGTACGAGCAAGACTTAAGAAATTTTTTTTCTCAGGTTAATAGCGTTACAAATAGACACCATATTAACGTAGTTAGAGACGACGAAGATAACAAAATCTTGGAAAGCGCTGTAGAAGCCCAAGCCGATTACCTTATAACACACGATAATGACTTACTGGAATTAAGAGAGTATGAAGAAGTGCAAATAGTCACTCCAGCTGCTTTTTGGTCCAGATATAAAGATGAAGGTATGGATCAATGGAAAGCTTGGACACAGTTCGTAACCAAAAAATAAAGAATGTTACTAGAAAATTTAAACAAAGAACAACTAGAAGCGGTTACCAATACACAAGGTCCGCTTCTTATAGTAGCTGGTGCTGGCACTGGAAAGACCACAGTAGTAACAAGGAAGATTGGCTTTCTAGTAGAACAAAAACTAGCACTTCCTTCGGAAATACTTGCTCTCACATTTACTGAAAAAGCGGCTGGTGAAATGGAAGGTAGAACACTAGAACTATTACCGCTCGGAAATTATGACCTATGGATATCTACTTTCCATAGTTTTTGTGAACGTGTCTTAAAACAGCACGGAGCTCATATAGGCCTACCCCATGAATTCAAACTGCTTAGTGATACTGCTCAGTGGATGTTAGTTTATAAAAATTTTGATCAATTCGATTTAGATTACTACCGACCATCAGGTACACCTTATAAATTCATAGAAACACTTTGCACCCACTTCAGTAAATGTAAGGACGAGCTTGTCTCACCTGAGGATTATTTAAATTATGCAGAATCACTAAAACTAAACGGGGACTCCTCAATTCTTCTTTCCTCCGAAGAATCAATACTAGAACAAAAAAGGTTATTGGAAATCTCTTCTGCTTACCACACATATCAAAAACTTTTGTTAAATAACGATAGTTTGGACTTTGGTGATTTAATTAACTATACTCTTAAACTTTTTAAAGAACGTCCAAATGTTCTTCGGTATTACCAAAACCATTTTAAATATGTAATGGTAGACGAGTTTCAAGATACTAATTTCGCTCAGTACGAATTAATTAAGCTACTCTGCAACACTGGTAGTAAAAATCTCGCAGTAGTTGGAGACGATGATCAAAGTATTTATAAATTCAGGGGCGCCTCAGTATCAAACATACTTAATTTTAAAAAAGATTTTCCAGAACTTAAACAAACCACGCTTATTGAAAACTACCGCTCAAGTCAGGAGATACTCGATTTAGCCTATAATTTCATAAAACATAATGACCCAAATAGGTTAGAAGTAGAATTGGGAATTAATAAGAGACTTAACGGTCACCAAACAGAACCAGCTACAATTGCTGTTATCGAAGCAATAGATATTGGTTCCGAATTAGCAATGATGATTTCAAAAATAATTGAAATTAAAAAAGAAAACCCAAATATTACTTGGAACGACTTTGCCATTCTAATCAGGTCAAACAATTCAGCCAACGAAATTATCCCGAGACTCGAATCATCAGGGATTCCCTATGCATTTATGGCTAATTCGGGTTTGTATAAAAAACCGCTAGTATCTTTTCTCATAAACTACATGCGGCTCCTAAACAATTTCCATGACTCATCGTCACTTTTTAAACTTTTAAGTTTTTCGAAATTTACTCTTGAGCACACTGAACTTAGTAAGATTACTCATTACGCAAATAAAAAGACTTTGAGCATCTACGAAGCACTTGAGCTAGATGATCTACTTAGTACCCTAACCCATAACTCAAGACAAAAAATACAAATAGTAAAAGATACTTTGAATCACCACGCCAAAGAAAGTCGGGAAAGGGGAGCGAGTGAGTTATTTGCATATATCGTAAAAGACCTCGGATTACCAGAATTACTAGAAGAAGATTCCATTGAAAACGTTCAAAATAGAGAATACTTAGAACAATTTTATAAATATATAGAAAACTTCGAACAAGAATCCGGAGAGAGGCATTTGACTGACTTTCTCTATAATTTGGAATTGGAAATGAAAGCCGGAAGTGAAGGCCAGATTAAATTTGACCCTGAAAATGGCCCTGAAAGCCTTAAAATTTTAACCATTCACGCTTCAAAAGGATTAGAATTCGAAAATGTATTTATGCCTGGCATGGTAGATCAACGCTTTCCTAGTCGAGATAAAAATAGAGGCATCGATCTACCTGATGCTCTGGTAAAAGATATACTACCTGACGGAGATTTCCATTTAGAAGAAGAAAGAAGACTATTTTATGTCGCTATCACAAGGGCAAAGAAAAGAATATATTTTTCTTGGGCGAAAGATTACGGGGGTAAAAAAGAAAAAAAACCTTCAATATTCTTAAGTGAAGCAGAACTCATTTCTAAAAATTTGCATAAAAAATCCACTGGCAAAGTGGTATTTAAAGACAAGGCACAATTAGACAGAGATAAAATTGTTTTTCACGACATCCCAGAAACTTTCTCTTTTACAGATCTCTCCACTTTTGAAAAATGTCCCCTAGAGTATAAATACAAAAACTATCTCAAGCTCCCTTTGCCAGGCGCCCCTCAACTTTCATTTGGTATTACAATGCATCGTGTATTTCAAGAATACATGCAAGATTTTATTAATAGAAAAAATAATTCGCAAATGGACTTATTCGGAGAAAGCACTGTAGTAGATTATGGCAAAATAGAATTACTTGAGGAGTTATATAAAAAAGCATGGATAGACGACTGGTACGCTACTAAAAAACAAAAGGAAGAATTCAAGAATAAAGGTAAAGATATGCTAAAAATTTTTTATAAAGCAACTATAGATACAAAACCTAAACCAAAATATGTGGAGCAATTTTTCAAATTGCCAATAGGTAATTTTCATTTTGTTGGGAAAATAGATAGAGCCGATGAAACCCCAGATGGCTTGGCAATTATAGACTACAAAACAGGTAAAGTTCCTTCAAAAAAAACCAAATCAGACTTAGACCAACTTAGAGTATACGAATGGGCTTCCAAAGAGTTCCTTAATGAAAAAGTCTCAACACTTTGTTATTGGTACTTAGAAGCAGGGGAAATAGTATCTGAAAAACTTTCTACACCTGATGAAATGTTAGACTTTCAAGAGAATATTCTAAGTGAAATAAATAATATTATAGAAGCAATAAAATACGATACATTTTTCGAATTACACAAATCTAAACCTCAACATTTTTGCCAATTTGAAGATTATAAATAATTAACTCTTTTATAATTTTGTATATGTTTTTTTAAGTTTTATAATTAATTACAATAATTTTTCAAATTTAAACAGATGCTATCCTATGAATCAATATCACTTTCGGTCAGTGACTATATAGATTTTATTAACCTAGCGCTAAAACCTACTGAAAAAATTACAATAATTGGAGAAGTGTCGTCGTATAAGAACCACCCAACAGGGGTATATCTAACCCTCAAAGACCCAAACCAAGAAGCACTATTGGATATATATATCGACCCATACACATATAAGAAAATACAGGTTCCACTAGATGAAGGTATGCTGATAAAATTACATGGTGTTGCTAAAATATTCAAAAGAAGAGGTTCCTTCAGATTCCAAGCAACAAACATAGAACTAGCAGGGGAAGGAAGCTTAAAAAAAGCATATGATCTTTTGAAAGCCAAATTAACCTCTGAAGCTCTTTTCGAAAGAAAACGAGAATTACCAAAACTCATTGAGAACATTATTGTTATCACATCCAGCTCAGGTGCTGTTTTAGCTGACTTTAAAAATAACCTAAACCCACAAGGAATCAAAGTTACTGTACTAGACACCAGAGTTGAAGGGAGGGACTCTAAATCTCAACTTCTAAAAGCTTTAAAATATGTAAATAAACATGCTAAAAACTTTGATGTTTGCGTGTTAATTAGAGGAGGCGGAAGCCTTGAAGATCTACAAGCTTTTAACACCGAAGAGGTCACCCGTGCTGTTTATAACACCCAAATACCAGTAATAGCCGGGATAGGACATGACAAAGATTTACCATTAGCCTGTTTATCCGCAGATTACTCCTGCTCTACACCAACAGCTACAGCATTATTGTTAAATGAAAATAGAACAAAAATCGAGAGAACAATTATACAAACCTACCAAAAAATTCAAGAAAAAATTGAAAAAAGAATTGAACTTACAAATTTTAAAATTTGGGAATCAGAAAAAAACATTTTTATACTAGAAAACAACTTAAGAAAAACGATAGAAAAGATATCACAGAAACTAAACTTTTATATAAACCGCCTTGAATACAAACTTCAAAAAACATTTTCTTCCATAGATCAACTTTGTTTACTAATAAATAATAATGTTTCTAATTCCATAAAAGAAAAAAATAACGTAATTAATACAATCTCTTCCTTAATAGATTCATATAATCCGGAAGAAATGCTCAAAAGAGGTTATACTTTAGCATATACCAAGAGTGGCAAAATTATTAAAAATTCAAATCAGTTAAATATCGGTGACAAATTAATACTGAAATTTACGCAAGGAAATGCAAAAGTTAACGTAGAAAGTACTAATATATGAAATCAAATAAAGAAAATACAAAATTAACAGATAAACTTTCAGAACTTCAAAAAATTAGCGAATGGTTTGAAACTACAGAAGACTTGGACTTAGAGGAAGGCCTAAATAAAGCAAAAATAGCCGCGGAGTTAATCAAGGAAGCTAAATCACGACTCAAAAAAATTGAAAATGATTTCAAGGTTATAAAAGATCACCTAAATGAAGAGGGAAATGAATAATTTTTAGTACTATCCACAAAGAGGTGTTATAATTTAATAGAAGAAATGAGTGCTATTACTTCAAAAACTTACCTTATTCAAATTATTACCGGGACACTCGTGTCTTTGGTATCATTTGTTTCTATTATTTTATATACCGATCCGTACTCAGCAAGCTTAACTACACATTTGGCATTTTACTCAACTTTATTCTTTTGGACTTCTGGTGTATTTATATTAATAGGAATTTTTTTAAGAAGAATACTCAGATTAGATCAACCAGGGCAATCCATTTGGGTAAGCTTTAGGCAAGGTCTCTTACTTGGAGTACTAGTAGCTTGCTCACTAATGCTTCAATCTCAATTTTTATTGTATTGGTGGGTGATAATAAGTTTAGTATTATTTTTAGCAGTTGTAGAAATGATATTCGTTTCATCAAATTAAAGAATCTGAATTTTTCAAAAATCTTCTAACATGACCCAAGAGTCAAAAGAAACCCAAGCAGTAAATTCTAACGTAACTCCTATCGTTACTAAAAACATTTTTTTTAACGTCCCTTCAAAAAACAGATTAGAAGGACCGAGGACCAACCCAGAAATCACAAATAAAGAAAACACCATAGAAAACGATCAAGAAAGTCAAAAAATTAGTAATTTTATTAAAAAAAACCGTACTTTACTGATAGCAATTTTAATTACAATAATTGTATTTTCAGTTGCAGGTTATTTTGTATACAAATATATCCTAGAAACCCCTCCAGAAGCAGAAATTCCCGTCTCCGTCTTGACACCAAAACCAAAACCTACAACTTCTAACCAACCAACTACACCAAAAAGCGAAATCACTTCACTCTGGTTACAAAAATATTTTAAATTTTCCGAATGTAAGGAGGAACAACTTTGCGGTGACAAATCTGACCCAGATCACGATGGGTTAACCAACGTAGATGAATTCAAACTTGGCACCGACCCTAATAACCCAGATAGTGATAGCGAAGGAATAGCAGATGGAGATGAAGTTAATATTTTTGATACAAGTCCTCTACAGATAAGCACCACAGGAAGCAGTAAGTATAGCGATGCAGATGATGCAAGATCTGGTTATGACAGCAAGACACCTGGAAAAAAATACACGGCACAAAGAATTTCAGAAATATCATCTAAAATAAAACAATTTGGGGTACACCAACCTACTATATCTACATTAGGAGACTCCCTAATAAATATATATGGTTTTACCTCAGACTCCGCACAACCCTCACCAACCCCCACTCAAACAAACTCTAACCTACCAACAGGCCTAGATATAACACCCGAAGCACTCCTCGACCGAGATACACAAAGAAGTTCAACTATGAAAAAATTAGGAGTCTCTTTAGTAAAATACAAAAACGATGTCGGCAGTTATCCTATTACCGAAAGCTTCACAGAAATGACTAGTAAAATAAAACCATATAATCTTGTCGCTACTAGTAGCCAAGATCCCATAAACAAAGAACCTTATATTTATACATATAACTCTCAAGATGGCAAAACTTTCTATCTAACATACTATAGCGAAACACAAAAGACATTAATAAAATATAGTTCGTCTACAGCTGAAAAGGACTATGTCTCAGAAGATTCTGGTTTAAGAGACGAGCAAAGAATGCAGGATCTGGAAAGCCTTAGGACAGCACTCATTACATACTCAACCACAAAAATTGCAGGTAATCAGAGTTTTGTATTCCCTCCAGTTTCCAAATATAAATCAGAATTGGTACCAAAGTTTCTCTCCCAAATACCCAAGGATCCCAAAACTCAGTCAGACTACGATTATCAAGTGGGTACAAATTTCGACTCGTTCACTATAAAAGCCGTTTTAGAAAGCCCTTCTCAAGGAACCACTGGCTATCTCTGTAATCAAGAAGAGTGTAGAAAATACTAAAATATGTCCATTTGTACTTACAAATGGGCTTTTTTATGATAACATTAGCTATATTCAAATGATTTTAATATGGAACAAAAATATAGCGAAATCTACGCTGCTAAGGTAATCAAAGTCGAAAAACATCCAAATGCAGATAAATTAAGAATTATTACTCTATCCTTAGGGGACAAGGAAATATACCCTGTAGTCTGTGGTGCATGGAATTTCGACGAAGGGGCAATAGTTGCACTTGCCTTACCAGGCGCACAAATACCACAAAATATTCATTCTGAAACACACGAATCTTTCGTTTTAGAGAAAGCTACTATAAGGGGTATTGAAAGCCAAGGTATGATTTGTGCTGCTTTCGAATTAGGACTTGGTGAAGATGAGGGACCAAAAATACTTATTTTGAAAAACGACACCAAACCAGGCGAACCTTTCTCCCCAGAAATGATAAATAACCAAGCTAAGAATAAAATCACTATACATTCTAACGAGGCAGTTAAATTGGAAAAGGCACTTGAAAATAAAACCGACGCAGAAAATCTGCGTATCAAGAGATACTTAAACATGCCCGATCTATCAAGAAAAAATGGTAGTCCACTTAAAGAGATGGCTGATAGAATTGTGAACTTACCAGACTTCGAAAGTTTCGATATTATCCAAATTCCAGAAATAGTTCCTGCTAGTATTAGTTTCGATCTATTCGATTTCGCCCCAGACCACCCCGCACGTTCTAAATCTGATACTTATTATGTCGACGAGTCCAACATACTACGCACACACACCACTGTTATGTGGTATTACTACCTCGCTCAAGAAGAGATAAAAAAACGAATTGCGAATAATCATGCAGTTGGCTCTCTTTGCTTCGGTAAAGTTTACAGAAAAGACGAAATAGATCGTAGACACATGAACATTTTTCATCAGATGGATGGTTGGTATTTAGTTCCAAAATCAGAAAAAATTATTACCGAAGAGGATTTAAAGACCATTCTTTCAAGTATTGCAAAAGCTGTATTCGGAGAAAAAGTAAATTTTAGATTTAACAAAGATACTTTCCCATACACGGACCCAAGCCTAGAAATGGAAATTGAAATGAACGGAAATTGGATTGAAGTATTAGGAAGTGGTGTTGTAAAAGGAAGCGTACTAAAAAAATTGGGTGTTGATCCTAAAATTTATAATGGTTGGGCATTTGGATTTGGCCTAGAGAGACTTGCCATCCTTAGTATGGAGCTTCCAGATATCAGATTACTATGGTCTGAAGACCCCAGAGTCTTAAAACAACTACATTTAGGACAAAAATTTGTAGAAGTCAGCAAGTTCCCTCCAATAACCCGAGACATTTCATTCATAGTAAATAACGATTTCATCCCAAATAATTACTTCGACCTAATTAGGGACATAGGAGGAGACCTTATTGAGGAAGTAGAACTCCTGGATAAATACGAAAATCCAGCTAAATTTGGTGAAGGTAAAATTAGCTACACCTATAGAGTGGTTTACAGAAGACCAGACAGGACTCTAAGAACAGAAGAAGTAGAGCCTTTACAAGCTAAACTATACGAACAAACCAAAGAACAATTTAACGCAGATTTAAGATGAAAATCCCTTGCTAATAGTCTTCTATTTTTAAGGAAAAAATGCTATAATTACAGTAAGATTTTAAATTATAGTAGCATTTGAATAAAGAATAGAGAATAAAGATCCATCTAGGTTATCGTTATTCGTTATTCTTAATTCCTCATTCACACTTCTCAACTATGGGTAAAGATAAAGATACAAAAAATACATATTCAGCTGAAAACATTACCGTTCTAGAAGGTTTAGAACCAGTACGAAAAAGACCCGGTATGTACATAGGCACAACCTCTGAAACTGGGCTTCATCATTTAATCTGGGAAATCGTAGATAATGCTGTCGACGAAGCCATGGCTGGACATGCTAGCCTTATTAAAGTTGCCATCCAAAAGGATGGTGGGGTAAGAGTAGAGGATAATGGAAGAGGTATCCCTGTAGATATACATAAAACTACAAAAAAATCTGCCCTAGAAACAGTTTTAACCGTACTTCATGCTGGTGGTAAATTCGGTGGAGATGCCTCAGGTTATAAAGTTTCTGGAGGTCTTCATGGTGTTGGTGCAGCTGTTGTAAATGCACTCTCTACAAATTTAATTGCTCAGGTAAAGCGAGAAGGAAAAATATATGAACAAAAATACAAAATTGGAAAACCACAAGGACCAGTTAAGGTAGTTGGAAAAGTAGAAAAAGACGATCCAATCCAAAACGGTACAACTATCATCTTCTACCCAGATGCAACGATATTCGAAACAGTTGAATTTAAATTTAAAACCGTACTTGAACACTTAAGAAACCAAGCCTACTTAACTAAAGGTCTTCATTTTATGATTACCGATGAAAGAGTGGGATTAACTTATCAATACTACTTCGAAGGTGGAATTGTATCTTACATTAGACAAATTAACCGAAATAAGAAAGTAAGACACAACCCTATTTATATACAAAAACAAGCTGATGAAGTTTTTGTTGAGATCGCTGTCCAATACACAGACGATTTTGACGAAAGAGTATTAGCATTCGCCAACAATGTATACAACCCAGAAGGCGGCATGCACGTTACTGGCTTTAGAACCGCTTTAACAAGAAGCTTAAATAACTACGCAGCCAAAAGCAGTTCAGCCAAAGAAGCAGAGAAGCTAACTGGTGAAGACATGCGCGAAGGTCTTTCAGCAATTATCTCAGTTAAACTTCCAAACCCACAGTTCGAAGGCCAAACAAAAGCAAAATTAGGTAATCCGGAAGTAAGAACTGCAACAGAAGCAGCTGCATCACAAGCCCTCGAAGAATACCTAGAAGAACATCCATCGGACGCATCTAAAATTATAGAAAAAGTTATGCTAGCTGCTAAAGCAAGACTCGCAGCTAGGGCCGCACGTGATAGCGTCATCAGAAAAGGTGTGTTAGAGGGTCTAGCGTTACCAGGTAAACTCGCGGACTGTTCTGAGTCCGACCCAGCTAAGTGTGAGTTATATATTGTAGAGGGAGACTCAGCAGGTGGCTCAGCTAAACAGGGAAGAGACAGGAAATTCCAAGCCATCTTACCTTTGAGAGGTAAAATTTTAAATGTGGAGAGAGCACGTATAGATCGTATGCTCGGTAATGAACAGATTAAAAACATGGTCATAGCTTTTGGTACCGGAGTAGGGGACCTATACGACCTTGGTAAACTTCGTTATCATCGAATCATTATCATGACCGATGCCGACGTTGACGGAGCCCACATAAGAACACTTCTGCTCACATTGTTTTATAGATATTTCCCAGACATTATTCGCAATGGTCATTTATACATTGCTCAACCACCACTTTTTAGAGTTCAAGTAGGTAAAGATGCAGAATACGCTTTCTCAGACACAGAACGCGACGAGATACTTAAAAAATTTATAGATAAAGCGGAAGCAAAAAAATCCGAAAAGAAAAAAGCCAAAGCAGAGAACACCGAAGACACAGAAGTACAAGAGGTAATAGCCGATGACGTAGAAATTACTCAAACACCTACCGGTGTTCGTTACACAATCCAACGTTACAAAGGTTTAGGTGAAATGAATCCAGAACAACTTTGGGAAACTACAATGGACCCTCTTAAAAGAGTTATGCTTCAAGTCAATATTAACGACGCAGAGAAAGCTTCTGAAATATTTGAAGTCCTAATGGGAGACGAAGTAAGCCCTCGTAAACGTTTCCTGACAACTCACGCTAAATACGTAAAAAACCTAGACTTATAATTTCTAGTACTAAAAAAACAAAAAAAATGCGAAAAAAACTATTTGCATTATCTATCGCTTTAATCGTTCTTTACCCAGTAACAGCAATCGCCGCGCCGACAATTAGTAATATTAGAGTACTAACTACATCATCTTCCGTAGCGGTTATAGCTTGGAATACAGACTTAGCATCCACTACTGAAATTGAATATGGCGTAGCTTCTGTGTATGAGTCAACTATACCAATAAATTACACTCCACAAACCGGTCACACAGTTACGTTAGAAAATTTGTTACCAAGCACAACATACAAATATATAGTTAAATCTACAGATTCCAACGGAGAAAGAACAGTGTCTCCAGAAAATACTTTTTCTACATCAGCAGGGAGTACAACAACCACGACCACCGCTCCTACACTCGAACCACCCAAGGCTCCCATAATTTCGAATATTCTAGCATCTCCTCAAGATACTTTCGCAATCGTTTCCTGGGATACCGACAAACCCTCAGACAGTTTTATTGAATTTGGCACCACAAATAGTTATGGAAATAAATCTTTCCATGATTATTCTTCGGTGTTATCACATAGTATAAAACTAGAAAATCTTACACCGGAAACCGAATACCATTACATAATTAAAATAACAGGCCTAAATGGCCTTCCAACTGTTTCTGCAGATAAAACTTTCACGACTCCAAAAAAAATAATTCAATCATTACCCAGCACGAACCCCACTCCTCAGAATTACCAAAGCCCATCTATATCTATTCCACAGGAAGAAAAAATAGTATTACCTTATGGTGTTAAAGAAGGTCAGATAATCAAGTTCAGAAAAAACCCTGCTATTTATTTAGTGAAGCATAGTGGATTATATCCATTCGCTAATATGAACGACTACCGTACATATGTAAAAAAATCAAAACAAAGGCTTAAAACGTTAAATGGGGACGGTGGCCCCTACACTAAAAAGACAGACCCAGCCAACATTTGACACAAAACGCTCATTTAAGGTATAATGGGCCTACTATAAGGCCCGGAAAAAGGGCCTTTTAAAAGACCCTAAACACAAACTATGATTAAATTTCTAAGAGAAGTCAGAAGTGAACTATCAAAGGTCGTTTGGCCAAGTAGAATGGATACCATTCGCTATACCCTTGTAGTTATAGGATTCAGTGTTGGCGTAGCTGCCATATTAGGAGCAGCCGACTACGGTTTACTTAAAGGTTTCGAAGCTCTCCTCAATAAATAGCTAACAACTCACATTTAATTTATGGCTAGACAACAAGTTACCGGAGAACGCCACTGGTATGTTCTCCATACATACAGCGGATACGAAGATAGCGTAGCTTTCAACCTAAAGCAACGTATCGAGTCTATGGACATGGAAGACAAAATCTTCGATGCAATAGTCCCAAAAGAACGCAAGATAAAGATAAAAGACGGTAAGCGCACAACAGTAGAAGAAAAAATATTTCCAGGATATGTTTTAGTAGACATGATAGTGACTGACGACTCTTGGTATGTAGTTAGAAATACACCTAACGTAACAGGGTTCGTAGGTAGTGGTACCATCCCAACTCCAGTAGGAGAAGATGAATGGAAAAGCTTGCAAAAAAGAATGGGTGTTGAAGAGCCTAAATTCAAAGTTGATTTCCAAATTGGCGAACTCGTTAGAATTACAGATGGACCTTTCAAAGATTACGAAGGCAAAGTTGGCGAACTTGATGAAGCTAAAGGTAAAGTAAAAGTAATGGTAACCATCTTCGGAAGAGAAACACCAGTCGAACTAGATTTCCTGCAAGTAAAACGCGTATAAACTTAACGAGTTTACGCGTTAGCGGAGGCTTCTAATCCGCTAATCCGTAATTCGTTAAATAATTAAACTAATTTTTATGGCAAAGAAGATAAAAGTTGTTATAAAACTACAACTTCAGGCCGGAAAAGCTACACCAGCACCTCCAGTAGGTACTGCACTTGGACCCCACGGTCTTAACATTGCTCAATTCGTAAAAGAATTCAATGACAGATCCGCCCCAATGGGAGATACCGTAGTCCCGGTTGAAATGACAATCTTTGAAGATCGTACTTTTTCATTCATCCTTAAGACACCACCAGTTGCTAACCTCATAATGAAAGCAATTGGAATTTCAAAGGGAGCAGCAAACCCTTTAATGAACAAAGTAGGTAAAATTACCAAGAATCAAGTTAAAGAAATTGCTGAGAAAAAAATGTCGGACTTAAATACTACCAAACTAGATTCAGCTGAAAGAATAGTTATGGGTACAGCCAGAAGCATGGGTGTTGAAGTTATAGACTAGAAAAATAGAATTACTATTTATTTCTTAATTCAAAACATATGCCCTTAATGTTATTTTGGTTAGCGGTGTTGTTCATAGTATTTTTTGTTCTGCCAGGATTAAGGATAGTTCAGCAGTACCAAAAAGGAGTTGTCTTTCGCTTTGGTAAAATAGTTGGAATAAAGGAACCTGGTCTTAATATGATCATTCCTTATATCGACCAACTAAAAAAAGTCGACATGAGAACAGTGACCTTACCAGTTGCTCCTCAAAAGATTATTACTAAAGACAATGTTTCCGTAGATGTCTCCGCTGTTGCTTACTACAAAATAGTTGATGCAGTTAAATCTATAGTACAAATAGAAAACGTTATAGCAGCAGTTAATCAGATTGCCCAAACTTCTGTTAGAAATATTGTAGGTAAATTCCAGTTAGATGAAATCCTCTCGGAAAGAGAGACTATAAACAAGGAAATCACCAAAGTTTTAGATTTGCATACTGAAGGTTGGGGAGTAGTTGTTTCGGTAGTTGAAATAAAAGATATTGAACTACCAGAAGGTATGCAACGCGCTATGGCAAAACAAGCAGAAGCAGAAAGAGAAAAAAGAGCAAAGCTTATCGCCGCAGAAGGCGAATTTGGTGCAGCACAAAAACTTGCTGAAACAGCAGATATTATGGCAGAACACCCAATAGCACTACAACTCAGAAATCTCCAGACTATGGCAGAAATAAGTATAGAAAAGAATTCTACTATCATTTTCCCTGCTCAGTTCATGAGCACTGTCTCAGACATAAGAGAGTTTATGCAGAGTGAAAGACTTGCTGGACTCAAAAATCAAGTAGATAAATCGGGAAAAATTTAATAAATATTTAATTAATTTGTGGGAGAAGAAAATTAGTTTTTAAAGTTCAAAAAGTTTTCAAGTTCTTAAAGTAATGAATTTAAATTACTTAATAACTTTAAAAAACTTGAGAAACTTTATAACCAGACAACTTCGTCGTCCACCACGAAAGGAATATATGAAATTAGCAAAGAGAGTAAAAGGAAATAATGGACTCGTAGATAAAAAGAAAGTCTACGGTTTAGAAGAAGCTATCGAATTAGCAAAAAAAACAGCTAACGTTAAATTTGATGCTTCTATTGAAGTTCATGTAAGAACAGGAATCGATCCTAAAAAAACCGACCAATTAATCCGTGGCACAGTTAGCCTTCCAGCAGGAACAGGTAAAACCAAAAAGGTTGCAGCATTTGTATCCGAAGCTAAAGAAAAACTAGCAAAAGACGCTGGCGCTTATCTAGTTGGTGGCGAAGAGCTTATTAAGCAAATAAAGGAAACCGAAAAAACCGATTTTGAAGTAGCAGTAGCAGAACCAAGTATGATGCCGAAACTTGCAGGTATAGCTAAGATTTTAGGTACAAGAGGACTTATGCCTAACCCTAAGACCGGAACCGTTGGAGAAAATATAGCTCAAATAATTGCTGAAATTGCTGGTGGTAAAGTAAGTTTTAAAAACGATGATACCGCTAACATACACCAGATGATCGGCAAAGCCAGTTTCGATAACTCAAAATTACTAGAAAACCTAAAAGCTTTTATCTCAGCCGTTGAATCAGTCAAACCTTCAGGAGCAAAAGGTCAATACATTCAAAGTATTACTATAAACTCCACAATGGGTCCTGGTATAAAAATCCGTTAAATAGCAAAAACAACCTTATCTTCAAGGTTGTTTTTGTTTTGAATCAACTTTACTGCTAAAATTATTTAAGTAAATTAATTTTTAGCTATGATTTTATCAGATACAGATATCAAAAAAGCTCTCGATTCAGGAAAAATAACAGTCGACCCGTTATTTCCTAACTCGTTACAACCAGCATCCATAGACCTTCACCTCGGCGCTGAATTCTTAATCTTCAAAACCTCGCAGCACGTTTGCATAGACCCCAAAGAGCCGTTAGACGAACTTATGGAAGAAGTCACAATAGATGAGAATCGTCAGTTCATAATCCACCCTGGCGAATTCGCGCTAGGTTTAACATACGAAACGGTTGGAGTGGCAGAAAATATGGTTGGTAGACTCGAGGGCAAATCTTCTTTAGGAAGAATCGGAATCATAATTCATGCTACAGCAGGCTACTTGGATCCAGGCAATAAACTCAAAATGACCCTTGAGCTACATAATATTTCACCACTCCCAGTAAAACTGTATTTTAAAATGCCAATAGCTCAACTATCTTTTACCCCACTCTCTAGTGTTGCAGAGAATGCCTACGGGAAAGACGGTCTAAATAGTAAATATTTCGGTGCCACCAAACCCCAAGCCAGTCAGTATTACAAAAATTTTCTTAAAAATAACGACTGGATCAATTTCAAATAAGCTTACAAAGTTAAAAACCCTTTTATATAAAGAAGGGTTTTTATATTGACAAAAAAGAAAAAATACAGTATAATATAGGATTAATTTTCAAATAACTTTTTCTTTTTGGGAGGGAATATGAAGAAATCAACGCTCACAATAGTTGTTTTAGTAACAATCATCCTACTATTTATCTTCGCCACTGCTAAACTTCCCACAGACCCAGACTCACTGACACCTGCAACATTTCAAACTTACACGGAAGAAAAGCATCAGGCTGCCCCCAGAAATTAACTTAGGGGGATTTTATTTTGCCTAGTAAATTTTTATATATATACTAATATAAATTAGCCCAAAATAATTATCTTATGAAAGCAAAAATTAAACGATTATTTGAAGATATCAGCCTTCCTGAGTATCACACATCTGAATCTGCCGCTTTTGACTTAGCAACAGCAGAAAGCGCAGAAATCGGCCCTGGGGAAATAAAAAAACTCAGAACCGGGTTAATAATAGAAGCCCCCGAGGGTCATTTTTTACTTATAGCCTCCAGAAGCAGTTTAGGGCTAAAAAAGGGTCTTAAACTCGTAAATGGTATAGGAGTAGTAGATAGGGATTTTGCAGGCCCAAATGATGAAATTTGCCTCCTAGTGCACAATTTTACCAAGGAACTGGTGAGCGTAGAGAAAGGTGATCGTCTGGCCCAAGGGATATTCGTAAAAATCGACCAAGTCGAGTGGGAAGAGGTGGAGGGAATTCGCGACACCGATAGAGGAGGCTACGGTTCCACCGGCGGTTATGCCCCTAAGTAAAAAGTTCATAAAGTTCTTAAAGTTAATCTAGTAACTTTAAGTGTAACTTTATGAACTTGATAACTTTATAAACTTTATGAACTTAATTTTAGGTTTAACTGGTGAAAAATTATCAGGTAAAGATACGGTAGCAGAGTACTTAATTTCAAAATACAAAGCCGAGCACATTAGACACAGTCATTTTTTAGACGATATTTTAAAAATCTTAGATCTACCTCTTTCCAGACGAAACGAAATAGATCTTGGAATGAGCCTAAGGAGAACATTCGGCGATGGAATACTAGGTAAAGCTCTAGCCAAAAAAGTAAAAGAAAGTAAAAATGAAATAATCGTTATAAACGGAATTAGATTCCAAGATGAACTCGAAAATGCAAGAAGTTTAGGGGCAAAAATAATTTACATAACTGCCCCGGAAGAAATGCGTTTTAAAAGATTTTTAAATAGAAAAGAAAAAGCAGACGACGCATCACAAAATTTGAGCGAGTTCAGACTCCAAGAACACGAACCCACTGAGATAGGTATTCCTTCTCTGGGCGCACAAGCAGAATGGCGAATTGAAAACACGAGATCTACAGAAGACCTCTACAAACAGATAGACGAGATAATTAGCAATCTAATGAAATGAATTTCGGATTCAAACCTAAAATAGAATCAATAAAACAACCACCAAAGCAAGGCAAATTTATTATTATCGACGGAACTGACGGCAGCGGAAAGAAAACACAAACTGACCTATTGGTTGAAGAGCTTAAATTGAATGACTATCCCGTAGAAGTAACAGATTTTCCTCAATACGGACAAAAATCGGCTGGTATGGTAGAAGAATATTTAAATGGTAAATACGGCATGGTTAACCCATATGCTGCTTCACTTTTTTATGCAGTAGACAGGTTCGATGCAAGTTTTAAAATTAGAGAATGGTTAAAAGAAGGTAAGATAGTTATTTCAAATAGGTACGTAACAGCAAATGCAGGTCACCAAGGTGGAAAAATTTCTGAATACGAAGAAAGAATTAAATATTTTAAATGGCTAGATCAAATTGAGTATGGAATTTTCAATATCCCTAAACCTGATTTGAATATCATCCTTCACATGCCCGCTGAAATATCTCAGGCACTTGTAGACAAAAAAGATGCAAAAGATAGGGTTTATGCAGAAGGAAAAAAACGCGATATCCACGAAGCAGATTTAAATCATCTTAAAAATGCCGAAAATGTTTATCTAGAAATTGCTAAATTATTCCCGAACACTAAACTTGTTGAATGTTACGAAAACGAAAAACTACTCACACCCAAGGAAGTGCATAACAGAGTTTGGGAATTAGTTCGCAGAATAGGTTTAAAAAACTACTAAATAAATTTGAAAATTAAACAAAAATACATATGAAGCAATACCATGACCTACTAAATCACATTTTAGAAAAAGGTACAGAAAAACAAGATAGAACAGGAACAGGGACAAAAAGTATTTTTGGTTATCAAATGCGTTTTGACCTAAGCGAAGGATTTCCTTTAATGACCACAAAAAAAATGGCACTTAGGTCTATAATCCATGAACTTCTCTGGTTTTTAAAAGGGGATAATAATTTAAGATACTTAGCCCTTAACGATGTCCACATTTGGGACGAATGGCCGTTCAAGGCTTTCTTACAAAGACAAAACTTACCTATTCCGGAAGTAAATTCTGAAGAATGGAAAAAACAAATGTCCGAATTCGTGGAACGAATTAAAATAGACGAAGCATTCGCAAAGGATTACGGAAATTTAGGCCCAATTTATGGTTATCAATGGAGAAGCTGGCCCACACCTAATGGTAATTCTATTGATCAAATTGACCATATAGTTAACCAGATAAAAAACAACCCGGACTCAAGAAGGATGATAGTAAGCGCTTGGAATGTTTCAGATATAGACGAGATGGCGAAAGCAGGTCTACCACCTTGCCACTGCTTATTTCAATTCTATGTAGCCAATGGAAAATTATCTTGTCAGCTTTACCAAAGAAGCGCAGATGTGTTTTTAGGTGTTCCATTTAACATAGCTTCATACAGTCTGCTTATAATGATGATCGCTCAGGTTACAGGCCTTATACCTGGTGAATTCATTCATACACTTGGCGATACCCATATATACAACAACCATTTCGATCAAGTCAAAGTACAACTTACAAGAGAGCCAAAAAACCTACCCACATTGCGACTAAACCCAAATAGAAGGAACCTTCACGAATTTGAATTCTCAGACTTCATACTAGAGAACTACGAATTCTGGCCCGCCATTAGAGCACCTATAGCGGTATAATCGCTAGTGAAAAGTTTATCAAGTTTATATAAAATACAAGTTACTTTATAAACTTAATAATCTTGATAAACTTGATAAAACTTATGATAATAATCGGACCAGTCGCAGTAGCGGCAAATGGAATTATAGGTGGAGACAACGACCTACCCTGGTACTTACCAGAGGATCTTAAACATTTCAAAAAAATCACCGAAGGTAAAACTGTACTTATGGGCAGGAAGACTTTCGATTCTATTTTCAAAAGACTGGGGAGACCTTTACCGAACAGAAAAAATGTAGTTATTACCAGAGATACTGAAAAGAAATATCCAGAAGAAGTTTTGGTTTTTCAAAATATCGAAGACGCTTTTTCAATGCTTAAAAATGAAGACATTTTTGTTATCGGTGGGGCACAAATTTTTGAATTGGCAATAAATAGGGGAGAGTACATGTATTTAACCCACGTTAAGAATGAATACCCTGGAGATGTGTATTTCCCTAAAGTGAATTGGAGTGAGTGGGAGAAGGTTAGAGAAGAAGATTTTCCAGAATATACTTTTTGTGAATATAAAAAAATACCATAATGAACGAACTAATTAACCGAATAACCAATCTAGAAACTTCAATCAGTGAGTTAGTAATTAGTCTACGAATCGAAGAAAAAAAACAGAAAATTCTCGAACTTGAAGACGCAATGCGTGACGAAAATTTCTGGAAAGATAACGAATCTGCTCAAAAGACTAACCAAACACACAAAAATCTGAGCGACTTTGTTAAATTTTGGGAAAAACTAAGCTTAGACACACAAGAGATTAGGCAAATTTTAGAAAGCAATTCAGATGAATCTGAAGAGACGCAAAAATTCCTTGAAAAGAGCGTAAAGGAATTAGAAGACTCTTTCAAGAAGAACAGAAGCGTCGCGCTTCTCTCCAAAAAATACGATGATCATGATGCCATCTTTTCCATACACGCAGGTGCTGGAGGAACAGATGCTCAAGACTGGGCAGAGATGCTTCTTAGGATGTTTCTAAGGTACTGCGAAAGAAAAAACTTTAAAACCGAAATATTAGAATTATCTAAAGGTAGCGAAGCGGGAATAAAATCTACAATAGTTCAAGTAACTGGCTCATTCGCATATGGTTATCTAAAAAGCGAAGCCGGAGTGCACCGATTAGTCAGACTAAGCCCTTTTAACCCTGCCCACACCAGAGAAACTTCATTCGCCCTATTAGAATTACTCCCTGTGCTTGAAGCCAAAGAAGAAGCCAAGCTCGATCCCAAAGATTTAGAAATAGAAGCAAATACCGCTTCCGGGCATGGCGGCCAAAGCGTAAATACAACATATTCAGCCATTCGCATTACCCATAAACCAACTGGCTTAAAAGTCTCAATACAAAACGAAAGAAGTCAGGCGCAAAATAAAGAACTGGCTCTTAAAATCCTCCAAGGTAAACTACAGGCGCTCATGGATGAACAAGAAACTAAGGAAAAAAAACAACTAAGAGGAGAATTCAAATCTGCGGAATGGGGAAATCAAATTAGAAGCTATGTCCTTCATCCATATCAGTTAGTTAAAGACCATAGAACTAAATATGAAACTTCAGATACCGAAGCGGTACTAAATGGTGAGTTGGAAGAATTTGTAGAAAAATACCTAGAACAACAAGTGGCAATTGGTAAATGACAACAAAATATTCATCTCATACCGTATGTTATTTAATTCTTGTAACTAGTTACTGAAAATTATGTTATAATTTTTCTGTGATATCTTTTAAAAACGTAACCAAATATTACGGTGACACAAAGGCTCTCCATGGTATAAACTTAGAGATTAACCATGGCGAGTTTATTTCGCTTGTCGGTCTATCCGGCGCTGGAAAAAGTACCTTAATGAAGCTACTTACTCGAGAAGAAGACATAGATCACGGCCAAATCCTTATAGACAATATAGACATTTCGACTATAAAAAAATCAGACCTCCCTTTTCTGAGAAGAAAAATAGGTATGGTGTTTCAAGATATCAAACTATTACCCAAAAGAACTGCATTTGAGAATGTATCCTTCGCCATGGAAGTTAGTGGCTACAAAATGGACAAAATAAAAGTAGAAGTTCCTAAAATTCTCGAACTCGTAGGTCTGCTGCATAAAAAAGACAATTTCCCAGACGAAATGTCTGGAGGAGAAAAACAAAGAATTGCCATAGCCAGAAGTCTGTCGCACAGACCAGTTTTACTTTTAGCAGACGAACCCACAGGCAACCTCGACGAAGTAAATGCAAATGAAATTATTGAACTTTTACTTAAAATAAACAAACTGGGCACCACAGTCTTATTAGCAACCCACGCTGCAGATATAGTAAACAAACTTAAAAAGCGCGTTATAACAATAGAAGGTGGCCAAGTAACCTTTGAACAAGAAAAAGGTAAATATAAACTATAACGCTTCGCTTATGAAATGGAAAACATGGTTTTCCCTCTCATTACTCACCCTTTCCGCTGATTTTTCTTAAACAGAGGGACCCGGATCCAAGAAAAACTATCATTTTTAATCTCAGAGATCACAAAAAGCAATGTGGGACTCGATAATATTTTTTAGAATTATTAAAAACGGTTTCAAAGGTTTCTGGCGTAATCTTTGGTTATCTACGGCAGCTACCTTGGTTTTAGTAATAACTTTATTAATTTTTTCTATACTTATTATTCTCTACGGAGTAACCAACTACACAGTAAATACTGTTAAAGAAAGAGTAGATATCAGTGTTTATTTCAAAAGCAATATTACAGAACCAAGTATTTTAAAGATCAAAGATCAACTTGAAACAAGTCCCTTAATAAAGGAAATTTCCTATACTTCTGCAGAAACAGCACTTAAAGAATTTAAGGATTCACACAAAAACGACCCAGCAATACTCTCAGCCTTAGAAGAACTCACAGAAAACCCACTTCAGGCTACGCTTCATGTAAAAGCCAAAGATCTAACTTTCTATCCGCAAATAGCAGAAGAGCTTAACTCTGATAAATACAAAACATACATAGAAAAAGTAAATTTCGAAGATAATCGTAAAGTTATTGAGAGATTAGGAAAAACCTTAGATTTTATTATTGCTTTAGGTGTTGTTCTCGCGACTGTCTTCGCTATTATCGCAATTTTAGTTATTTTCAATACCATTGCACTTACTGTCTATAATAGAAAAGAAGAAATTGAAATCATGCGTTTAGTAGGCGCAACCAATTGGTATATAAGAGGACCGTTCGTTATAGAGGCTCTCCTCTATAGTATTACAGCTACCCTTATTACCGGATTAGTTTTTGTACCAGTTTTTATAAAAGTCATGCCTCAGGTAATAGCATACGTAAGCCCTGAAGCAAGTACTGTGAACTTTTTTAGCCTTTCTACTACTGTCTACAACCTCCCTGTCTCTAATTACTGGATACTTCTTATATTTCAAATTTCCTCGGCTATTGTACTCACAGTTATCTCTAGTCTTCTAGCCATGAGAAAGCACTTAAAAATATAAGTCAACTTGCTTATTTCTGAATACAAAGTATACTTAGAAAGAGCCTCTAAATAACTTAGTAGTCGACTCTCTTGAAGCCAGTCTTCTTTGAGGGTCTTATTTATTTAATATGAAAATTCTATTAATCAAAGATTATCCTAAACTTGGCAAAAGAGGCCAAGTTGTAGAAACAAGTGACGGCCTTGCACGGAATTTTCTAATTCCAAAAGGTTTTGCCTCGGAAGCTAGTAGTCAAACTCTTAATAAAATAAATAAAGAACAAAAAGACGCGGAAGATAAAAAAAACCGTGACAAACAAAAAGCGGAAAATCTAAAAAACGAAATAGAAAAGAAAATTTTTACAATTAAAGTCAAAGTAGGGGAGAACGGTCATTTATATGGAGGCATAAGAGAAAAAGATATACTTGAGGTAATGAATCAAAAATTAGGTACAAATTTTAGTAGCGGAAAAATAGTTTCATTACCACAAATTAAATATTTAGGTGAGCATACAGTAGAAATCAAGTTACAAGACGGTCTAAAAGCTAAAGTGAACATCAAATTAGAATCAATTTAAATATTAAACACTCCGATCATACCGGAGTCAAACAAAGATTAAAAAATGTCCTACCATGTAAAACCAAGACAAGCAGAAAAACTAAAAACTAAATTCATTTTTATATCAGGTGGAGTTATTTCAAGCGTAGGCAAAGGCGTAACCACTTCAAGTATTGCAGCACTTTTAGAAGCACGCGGATATAAAGTAGCTCCTGTTAAATGTGACGCCTATCTAAACATAGACGCAGGGACAATTAGACCACAGGAACATGGAGAAGTTTTCGTTACAGACGACGGCGTCGAAACCGACCAAGACTTAGGTAATTATGAAAGATTTATGGGTACTTGGTTATCTAGCGCAAACTATGTTACCAATGGACAACTATACCAAAACATCATCAACAAAGAAAGAAATTTCGAATACGAAGGAGAGGACGTAGAAGTTGCCCTGCATGTCCCTGAGGAAATAATAAATCGACTTGAAAAAGCTGCAAGAGAAAGAAATGCAGATATTGTTATCGTAGAAGTTGGGGGTACAGTAGGGGAGTACCAGAACATTCTCTTTATAGAAGCAAATAGGATCATGAAATACAGAGATAATAGAGATGTACTTCATATCCACGTAGGTTATTTACCAACCCCTCCAAGTATCGGCGAGATGAAATCTAAACCTGTACAAAATTCTGTAAGACAATTAATCGCTTCTGGTATCCAACCCGACTTTTTAATAGGTAGAGCAGAAGCAGAACTAGACGATAGAAGAAAAGAAACTTTAGCCTGGACATGTAATATACCTAAAGAAAACATAATTTCTGCGCCTAACGCCGACACAATCTACCGAGTCCCTTTAAACTTTGAAAAGCAAGGTCTTACTGACAAAATCTTAGAAAAATTCAAATTAAAATCTAAAAAATCTGATATTAAAGAATGGCAAAATCTTCTTTCTAAGATAACTAAAATATCCAACTCAGATAAGCACATAAACATCGCTGTTGTAGGAAAATATTTTGAAACAGGGGATTACAAACTAGCAGATGTATATATCTCAGTCGTAGAATCCATTAAACATGCCTCTTGGAATAACAACATCAAAAGCAAACTTACCTGGATTTCAAGTATCGACATAGAAAAAAGGGGTGCAGCCGAAGTATTAAAGGATTTCGACGGCATAGTTGTACCAGGTGGATTTGGTAGCAGAGGCACAGAAGGTATGATCGAGACTGTAAAATATGCTCGTGAAAATAAAATACCTTACCTTGGTCTATGTTACGGCATGCAAATGGCAACAATTGAATTCGCTAGGAATGTCGCAAAATTAAAGAACGCTAATACCACCGAAGTAGATTCAAACACAGAATTTCCTGTAATCCATATAATGCCAGACCAAGAGAAAAAACTCCTAAACAGAGAATATGGAGCGACTATGCGCTTAGGTGCTTGGGACTGTATCATTAAACGAGGAACTATTACAGAAAAAGAATACCTTAAACAAGGTTGGATAAAGAGCCAAGGACAAGCAAAAATCTCTGAAAGACATAGACATAGATATGAATTCAATAATGAATTTAGAGACAAACTAGAACAAGCTGGATTAGTTATCTCAGGAACTACACCTGACGGACAACTAGTGGAAATTATAGAACTCAAAAACCATCCATATTTTGTAGCTAGTCAATTTCACCCAGAGTTCAAATCTCATCCTAGAAACCCTCATCCATTATTTAATGGGTTCATAAAAGCAGTCCAAAAACTAGCTAAAAAATAAACCGATTAAGTAAAAAAAGAAACCCCATCTCGGGGTTTCTTTTTTTAAAAAGCTTATTTAGCAGGTGCAGAAGGTACCACGCTTACAATTTTTGTCTTCTTTAAGTTACCGTGAAATTTCTTCTGTTGCTTATTTTGGAACTTAACTATACCGTCAGAAAGAGCGAATAGGGTATAGTCGCCACCAGTACCTACGTTCTTACCTGCATGATACTTGGTACCTTTTTGACGAACAATAATACCACCCTTTTTAACTTTTTGATCGCCGTAAACTTTAACTCCAAGTCTCTTGGAAACTGAGTCACGGCCTAAACTGGTTGAACCTCCGGCTTTCTTATGTGCCATATTGTTATCTTAGTTCTTTTCTAAAATTATTATTTCTCTAGCTACCACCTGATCTTTTCGGTCGTAAATAACCGTACCTCGGTTGGTAATCCTCAGAAAACCTAGCTTTTTAACCATATTTTCGGGGATCGAATCCTTTGGAGTATAACCTAAACCCCCACCAAAGTCAATATCAGGCATGAGTACATATGAGGTCCTATCCTTCTTATATGCTGGTAAACAAAACACCACCCTGGCACCCTTTGGTAAAAACTTAGCAAACTCTTTCAAGCTGTCAGTCCAAAGCTTTTTTAGCTCTTTAAAGTTCTTATCTATGTCTCCCGAAGGAGGAAAAGATGAATATAAGGGACCCAGATAACCTTCTGTGACCACCCCGCTTATATTTTTAAATACACCTGTTTGCAATAGAATATCTACGACTTTAGACACTTCCCGTGAGTCACTTATTTCTAAATGATACTTACCTTTGGGTATTTTATATCTGTTCCTAAACCATTCTAAATTCTTTTCACTATTTGAAATAGCAATTTTATTTATATCGGTACCTAAACACCTTAAACCTAAAAGCATACCTTCTTGCAATATCGTTCCCACACCACAGAAAGGATCTAAAACTACATCATTAGGGCTTACCTTGCTCAAATTTAACATACTTTGGGCTACTTTAGGCGGCATCATACCTTGCTTATCATCTCTTGCCGGTCTTTGGTAGTCTCTACGTCCATAATCCTCAAAATCTTGTACAGATAGCGTCTTTGCTACGTAGAGTGTTTCGTTATTAGTCAAAATACAAATCTCTGCGCCTTTTTCTAGCATCTGATTATTAGTTACTACTACAGAAGCCAGGGCTAATGAGTTAAATTCAGGCAAAACCAGCCTAATACTACTACCAGCATCCTGCATGGCTCGTTTAATAAACATCCCAAGCTTTTTTGGCTCACCAAAAGCGTTAACCTGCTCATCCATCAAATAAATACTAACCCCAAACTGAATTTTACCTTTAGTATTCTTAAGAAAATCCTTTTTAATTTTACTAGGCTTAAAGTAGTTCTGAAGCGCAAAGTTTACAGAATCACCGGGTTTTTTCTTTACAATATCTACAACTTTTAATATCTTTACTATCCCACCGAGCTCCTTTTGCAGCCTCTGAATATCAAGTTGTTTATCTGTCTCTACAATAGCAACCTCAAAAGACGCGTCGATAATTTTTGCCTCAGGCGCATACTTAGCTAAAACTACTATTAACTCGGCTAGGGATAAAGTAAAAACTCTACCTAGTACAAATGCGTATTGCATTATGAAATTAGAATTATTTGATTTATCAACTAAAGATCAAATTAAAATGGCGGTAGTAATGACCGCGATATTTATTGCTGGGTTCGGTACTGCTAGACATTACTATAAACATTCAAACGATTCTTCCCTTAACAATTATCAACATTATACCACAGAATCTGAAAATGACAAAAGGGGATTGGCAGATTCCAAATGCATTATCAAAGGCAACGTACCAGTTAGAGGAACAAAGAAATACTACCTACCTGGCACTAAAGGTTATGCTTCAGTCAGCCCTGAACAATGCTTCACCACAGAAGCCGAAGCAATACGAGCAGGGTTTATTTCTAATAGCAAAAAATAGAGTGTACGACCGTATACCATAAAAAGTATATTGAAAGTAAAAAAACTGTACTAACCAGAAACTACTTATAAAAAAAAATTTAAAAATATTTTATTAAAAGATAAAAATATTTATTGTTAACTTAATGGAGGCATAGACAAGCTGAGGGTAAAAAAGAAAAAATGTACCAGCTAAACATCGAACACACAAACAACAAAATTAAACATCAGGGGAGCATAGATTATTCAAAAAGAGAGTTATTCATTCAAATACATTGCGTGTCGCGCAATGTATCTTATGCGACACAGTATAGATATAAATCGTTTTATAATGTACATTTTACTGTTTATATATTTAGCCTCCTTATAACCAATAAACCTTTTACAACCTTCGTTGTACTCTGTACCTAATCCTAATACCATTACCAGCTTGATTACCCGCGCCTTATTAGATCACATATTTAATTACTAATTAACCATCTCCAAACCAAACTAAGCGCCCATACTCCCCTGTCGAAATTTAAAAAAACAACCCTAACTAACTAGGGTCACCATCTATATTATTTTTAATTTTTTGTAAGGCGCAGTAGGTAAGTAGCATAAGGGGTATCCAGTAGATCAAAACAGTCGCGTATAAGGCAATATAGGCTTTTACACTTAAAACCCAACTGGATAAGAATATTACCGTATCAGCATTTCGTCCAAATTTAAAAATACTTTCTGGTACAACAGCTTTTGGAAAAACTGTTACGTAAGCCATAGGTAACCACAACAACCAAAGCACGGCTGTATTAATCCTTAAACCTCTAACACCCAAGAATCTTACAATCAAATTAGTTAACATCTATAGTCCCCTCTTTAAATTTTCAAATAATAGGGAAGTCTAATCAAATTCAAAATAAATGTCCTAAAAAAAATGAACCAAAAGGTTCACTTGCCACATTTAACGAAACTGATAAGCAGCTCGCTTATTCCTATTTCGTCTTCCTAGGTTTACATATCGCATATGATGTTCTTGTTTGGAAAAAGCGTAAAAAATGACCCACTGACGCCGATTATTAAAGCGCACCTCATCATCATATACACCCTCAATAAATTTGTTCGCGAGTCGAATATATTCTTTATTAGAAAGTCTCAACCTTTGAGGAATGAGTTTTTCAATAAGAGTATGATGATTTCTGCACAGCATTAAAAGTGGATCCCCATTTCTGGGCTTCTTAAACCTTTGGGGTATCACATGGTGCGTGGTAAGATCAAAAACATACTTTTTGCATTTCTCGCAAACACCTTCCATTATCAGCTCTCCTTGTTTGGATTGTAAAAAAGAAGCGCATTAACGCACTCCTCATTATCACTCAGCGCTTACTGAGCTAGAAATAACTTGTTCTACTTTGTAAAGCGGAATAACTCCTTCGAATTTTTTTCCGTTTATAAAAATAGTCGGGGTAGATGCAACACCATAATCTGTACCGAGTAACTGTTGTTCCTGAACCTCTTTTTGAAATTTTCTCGTGTCAACGCAAGCATCAAATTTAACCTGATCCAAATTTAATTCTGAGGCATATTTTTTTAAATTATCTATAGCATACACTCCAGCATTTTCAGCACCTTGATTCTTAAACAACAAGTCGTGAAATTGCCAAAATTTACCTTGCTCTTTTGCACATTCCGTTGCCTCTGCAGCATGAACAGACTCTTCACCCAAAAAAGGATAGTGCATATAAACAAACCTTACTTTGCCACTATCAATAAATTGTGACTTGATCCTTGGAAACAACTTATCGTTAAACTCCTTACAAAAAGGACATTGAAAGTCAGCAAACTCAACAATTGTAACCGGAGCATTTTTTTTACCAATACTAGGTGCTAAATCTGGTACCTTTACAGGAACAATTTCCTCGCTCTCTAATTGCGGAAGTCTATTTTCGATTCTATTCAATTGAACCAATAGTACCTGCGTACTATACAAATTTGAAACAGCCAACAATACTACCGCCAAAACAACTGATACCGGTGTAGCAAGAGCAATTATTGTATTCTTGAAATCCTTACTATCTCCAACAGCTTCTTTATCTTCCATTATTTTTACCTAAACTCTTCGTTAATTATATAAGAGTCGTTATTATTTATAAGAAAATCTTCCATGTGTTTTGCACTAGGACAAAAACTGAAACCAAAATCATAACCTGAAAGCCTAGGGTCAACAGCATCAGGCACTTTTACAGAAATATTCAACTTACATGCATAGGTTTTATCTACACCTAATAGCCCAACAAAAGTATCTTCTGCAACTTTAGCCTTCTCTTCTGCTGGAGAGGTAAGTATATCTACCGCAAAAATATCACCCTTAACTCCATAAGAAATAATAAAATCATCAGAGGAATAAAGAGTTAACCAATCACCATTTACTTCTTTAGGATTTTTTAAAACCTTTTGTATATTCTCAGGATAAGAATTATTGACCTGGGCATTTCCAGAAGTATTTAACTGACTCTGAGGTGTCTTACCCGCAAAAAAGAGTAGATAAATTATAAACCCTGTCCCCATTAAAAGGAACACTGCTCCTATTGCTAAATATACTTTTATGTTTATATTATTCATAAGTTTTAAAACTTACCTTTACAATTATTTTGATAAAAAACCCAAGCATTCCACCCTTGCTTTGCTTTTACTTCACAAGCTGCATCTATATTAGCTTTCGGATTTTTTGCTGCAGTAACACATTGATTATATAGGTCCTGATTTACAACTCTACAGTTTCTCTTACTACAAGTAAAACTACTAGAGAACGCAGCTGGACAATTCAAACCGCCAACCTTATGTACTGTTATATTTATTTGATACAAACCCCATACCGGAATACTTCCGTCTGCGCATCTAGCAGATCCGCTGCCACAGGCACCAACGCTAACTGGTAAATTAGGATTACCATTACTTTCTCCGTTAGCAACACTCGAGGCTTGTTCAGCAACAGAACCAAAACAAGTCCCTTTTAAATTAGCTACCGAAGCAGGGCTTCCGTTATTCGTAATTGGAACACACTTTCCATTTCCAAAACTCCTACCTGTTGATCCCCCACCAGAAGGGTTATAATTTCCTGTACTTCCTGGTACACCACCCGTGACACTAGGAGGTTGTATTATTTTAAATTTCACTAGTTCAGGGTTTATTTCCCTTAACAATACAAAAGTAATAAATAAAATTACTAGCGCGGTTATTGAACTAACCAAGATCTCTTTTGCTTTAGTAACACTCTCCTCAGAACCATCGCTCGCCATATATAAATAACCCGCTATCACTATCATAAATACGGCTGCTATAGAAGAAAAAGCTATAGCAAACCTATAAATTCTATTTATACAGTTAAATAAATCATCTCCTGCTGCATTACTAGTTACTGAATAAGTAGTATATGCACCCTGCTCTCTGTTAGTAGTTGTTACACCCGACTGACTCGTATCTGTAGGTGTACATAATAAATCCTTTATAGACTGTTCAGCACCCCCAGCCACTACAGTTGTATTGGAAGTGGTATTTTGTGCATTTACCGGTTGTGCATATACCAAAAATATTTCGATCAGAAGAAAACTAGCTAAAAGTGTTTTAAATTTTGTTCTTAAATTCATTAGTAATTTATTATTGCAGGAAGTCTAAAGGATTATATGTATACCCATAAGGTACCGTGTAAGGACCATATATTTTAGTATATTTTCCTTGAGATACACCGAAACCCTCTGCATCAAATATCGTGAAGTGTAAATGATAACCTCTTTCAGGGCCATATAGCAAACGAGTAGTATTTCCAGTATTTCCTTCATAGCCGATTAAAGTCCCCTGCTCTACAGTTTGGCCAATTTTAACTTTTATAGATCTTAAATGGCCATATAAACTAATAATATCACGAGGACCATTTTTAGTTACAATTGAATGCTTTATAGCAATCCAATTACCATAGGAAGCTTCACCTGTATCACTCGCCACCACTACGCCATCACCCGCAGCATACACCGGCTCCCCTGCCGGAGCCGCTATATCAATACCATTATGAAAACTATACCCTAAAGCCCTAAATCCAGTATTTCCATATCCTTGAGTCATTATCCCATCCATAGGCTTTGCTAAAGAACCCTTGCCTGGAGATATTGTTCTCTTGCCAAGTTTTTCTGCAATAGACTTATCTAATTCATCCGCTTCTTTCTGAAGATCCGCAGCTTCTTTTGAAGAAGCAGAGTATAGAGTCTGGTAATTCCTTTCTAAACCCTTAGTCCTAGAAAGCAACTGTTCTTTTCCTGCCCTTTGAGTAACTAAAGAGCCTTTTGTTTCTTCAAGTTGTTCTTTTAAAGATTGTAGCTCAGCCCTTTTTGCTTCTAATTCCTTTTCCTGAATTTTCAACTTTTCTCTTATTTCTTTAATGTTCTGGATTATGGAATGTACTTTTGCTTGTATATTCTGATTATACTGAACCTGATCCAAAAACTCACTAAACTGGTCACTTCCAAAAGAAACATTGAGAACATAATTATTATCCAATTGCTGTAACTGTCTTAAAAAATCGGCAAGTATCTTTTTATTATCTTCTATCTCTTTAGTCCTCTTATCAATCTCTTCTAAGAGAATCTTTATCTGGAGATTTGTATCCTCAATTTGAGTATTTTTGGCATCTATAGCTAATTGAGTCGATCTAATTTGATTATCATAAATCGAAATCTCATTCTTTAAACTTGCTTGTTGGCTTCTAGTTGCTTGAATTTGCTTTTGCAAGCCTTGAATTTGTTTATTAATTTCGGTTAATTTCTGTTGAACTAAATTTTTTTGGTCTTTTAGATTGTCTACAGTTTGTGATTTTGCTGAAGTAATTACAAAAAAAGTACCTATTAACGACAATAAAAATAGGCCAATTCTTTTCTGATTCAATTTATTCATAGCAAGATGCATTCTTGCTTAATTATACTACAAATTTTGAAGTTTCTGTATTGCTTTCCCAATTCTTTTCAAGACAACTTCTTTTCCTAGACCAAAAACAATAGTAGACGCTACTTCAAAAGGGCCTGGTGAGGCAGTAAGACCTGTTAGCGATACTCTCAGCGGCCACAATACAGTTCCATTATCTAACTCATTATCAGTAATAAATAATTTCACTTTCTCTTCTAACGTTTTTCTCTCGAAGTCTTGGTCAGATAAACGCTCTAAAAATAAGGAAAGCTTTTCTAAATGCAATTTACAAGCCTCGGCATTCGCTTTTTTCCAAATTAAAAGTTCACTCTCGTATTCAGGCTCTGTAAAAAAATATTTAGTGCGCTCAAATATATCTGATAATTTTTTAAGTCTTTCTTTTTCCAATTCAACTATCATATGCAAATATTCATTTGCATATTTTTGGGTCTCTACACCAGCTTTATTCCAATAAGGTAATAACTGCTCTACCAAAGAACCAATTTCCATCTTCCTAATATATAAACCGTTCATCCACTCAAGTTTGTCTATATCAAAAACCGCACTTGCTTTGTTCACTTTTGCAAGATCAAATTCAGAAATCAAGTCTTCAATAGAAAATATTTCTCTTTCAGTTTTAGGATTCCATCCCAAAAAAGCTACAAAATTAACAAGCGCATCTTTTAAAAATCCTTTGTCTAAATAACTTTCTACTGATACATCTCCCTGTCTTTTACTAAGCTTTGTTTTATCGGGATTCGTAATGAGTGGCAAATGTGCAAACTGTGTTGGCTCCCAACCAAAAGCCTTATATAACAAAATATGTTTTGGTGTAGAAGAAATCCATTCCTCACCCCTTATCACATGAGTAATTTCCATAAAATGATCATCAATTACAACAGCTAAGTGATAGGTGGGATATCCATCCGACTTTAACAACACTTGATCATCTAAGACTCTATTTTCTACAGCTATATCTCCATAGATTATGTCTTTGATTATTGTCTGGCCCTCTTCTGGAATTGCCTGCCTAATAACTGGCCTCATGTGCATTCCCTCAAACTCTTGTAATTTTTTTTCCACTTCAAAATCAGAAAATTTTCTGCAAAACCTATCATACATCGGAGGTTTCTTAAGCGCTATTTGTTCTCGCCTAAGTTCATCTAATCTGGTTTCACTACAAAAACAGTAATAAGCTTTTTTTTCAGCTACCAACCTTAAAACATTCTCTTTGTAAATATTAAGTCTTTTCGACTGAGTATATGGACCATACTCACCTTTTTCTACTAGCTTATCATTCTGTAAAGTTAAACCTTCATCAAATACTATTCCTATACTATTTAAAATCTGTATAAGATTCTCAACAGCACCTTCTACAAACCTATTCTGATCCGTATCTTCTATTCTTAAAACATTTACACCACCGGTGCTTCTCGCAAATAAAAAACTAAAAAGAGCAGTGCGAAGACTACCAATATGCACATAACCCGTAGGGCTTGGCGCGAACCTAGTTCTATACTTTTTTTCACTCATATAAATAATCCTAACAATAACCTAAACTTCATTTTTCTGCAACTTTACCAAACCAGATCTTATTAATGGTAGAGTTCCAAATCTTTCCCTGTTAATAACTTTTTCGAATTCCTCTTCTTTCACCCATTTAAAATCTTCGAATTCTCTATTATCTAATTTTACTTGCTGTTCCTCAATTAGTTCAAAAAAAACAATAGTCTGACTCTGACCTTTAAATCTATATTTCTTTAAACTAGACAACGACCTTCGCGCATTGTGCCATTTATAAGAATATTCATTCTCAGAAATACCTAAAAATTTTAGTTTAGTTAATCCTGTTTCTTCCTCTACCTCTCTCCTCGCGCCTATTTCTATACTTTCATTTACCTCTAATCCTCCCTGGGGAAACTGCCAATAATCCACGAACGACATACCAAACTCATTATTAGGAATCGGTTTGCGTTTACAAACTAATATTAAGTTGTTTTTTATAATCACCGCCAAAACATTTTTACGAAAAGGCATGCTTTCGTAAACTTTAAAACGTATAAGACCTTTTATTAAACCAAAAGTAGCGTTCCACACTCTTCTAGAACGCCCCTTCTGTGTAAACAATCTATACAACCATTCAAATCCATTCTTCCTTATAAAACCTGTGGGTGCTTTTTTTAATCCTGCTATATAATCGAAAGTTCCACCAACCCCCATTAATACTTTAGAGTCTAATTTATCTATATTCTGTGAAATCCACCTTTCTTGCACTAAAGGTCCATAAGCAACAAATAAAAAATCTGCCTTTGCTTTATTAATATCACCTAGACTAATTTCATTAGGACCTAATGTAGAGTACCCAGCTATTTTGATATTTGGGAACCTTTTCTTTACAACCTCAGATACCAATTGTGGAGTATTGTTAAATCCACCCAAAAAATAAAGCGACAAATCCCTATTGTTTGCTATTTTAACTAGATCCCAAAAAAAATCAGCTCCTACTATTTTTTCAGGTATATATTTATATAGAGAATTAAGCTTTAAAAGTGCTGATACCAAAACATAAACCATCTGCATGAGCGCTTCCATAATCTTTCCATAAAAGGACTTTATTCTAAACGGTATCTGCAAAAAATTATAAGCAATAAAAACCCCAATCCCATCTGCAATAGATACATCTGCTTTAGCTAAAACCGCTTTCACTTCCTCTCTCTCAAAAGCACCATAAATAAACTCTGAATAAGGAGTTATAACAAAAGTCTTAAGATTTTTGTCTAAACGCTGTTCAATATTCTCAAGTATTTTAACTTTTAATTCATTATTTACAGGTACACCTGCAATATCGATAATATTCATATATAATGATTATAAAGTAGATTATATGGACTTCAAAGAACACAAACTAAATCCTGCAAAAAAGGCTCAAAAAAACCCTCATTTGCATACAGCCAGTCACCTCCTTGCAGACGAGCTAGCAACCAAACTTAGAGACAAATCTCACTTTGGTTATTATCTTAAAATGACTTATATACATGACCACGCAATCCTCCGAATGATACTCGGACAGGTACTTGAATCTAAAAACATCACCACACCAGGAAGATTATTTACATACTTACTAAAACAACACACCATTAAACTGAAAGAAGACGGAAATGAAACTAAAAATTAGCAAACTCCCATCAAGAGTTTTAAGACACTCAAATCCAGATGTTTCCTATCCATTATCTAAAGAGGTAAAAACTTTACTTAAAGATATGCTCGAGACTGTAAAATCCGTAGATGGTATCGGACTTGCAGCACCACAAGTAGGAGTGAACCTAAATTTAGCAATAATCTATTTAGAGCACGCAGGAGTTCCACCTTTTGCTATTATCAATCCCAAAATTACGAAAACCTCGAAAGAAGTCGCCATTATAGAAGAAGGATGCCTTTCTCTACCAGGACTGTTCGGAGAAGTTACCAGACCAAAAAAAATAACAGTGGAGTTTCAAGACCTTGAAGGAAAAGTTCAAAAACTTTCTGACGACGGATGGATAGCCAGGGTAATTCAACATGAAGTCGACCACTTAAAGCAAACACTCATAATCGACAAGTTGAATAAAATCACACAAGGGGCGGATTTAGTTAAGAAATATTCTGATCAATGAAATTTATAAAAGATATTCTTTTTATAGAAACAACAACAACTGGTCCAGATACAGACAAAGACTCTATCATTCAGCTCTCTGCTATCTTACTAGATAAAGATAACCTTCTCGAAAAAGCAAACTTCAATAGTTATGTCAGAGTTAGTTTATTAGAAAGCACCATTCATAAACACGCCCAACTTTTAGAAATACCAGATGAGGTTATGAAAAAAAGTTCCAAAATTTATGAAGTTGCAAAAAAATTTTACGACCAATTCGGAAACGATCTACTACTAGCGACCCATAATGTTCAAAATCTTTTTTTTCTACGTAATGCTTTTAAAAAAGCAAACATCCCTTATGACTACGATAATCATGTTATTGAACTTTGGACTCTGGAATACATAT
The DNA here is from genome assembly GCA_964384035.1 of uncultured Candidatus Saccharibacteria bacterium. GTDB lineage: Bacteria > Patescibacteriota > Doudnabacteria > UBA920 > UBA920 > CAYLIB01. The sequence goes on along the minus strand of CAYLIB010000005.1, from coordinate 72,088 downwards.
ATGCACTTTCATATGGTATAAAAAAGATGCCTACTCTTAACACCCTACTTGACCATTTCAGAATAAAACAAGTTAGTCAGAATAACGCCATAGAAAGAGCGCGAGCCTGTACCATAGTTTTTAAAAAAATAATTGGACATGCCTGAGTTAGAATAACGAATGACTAATGAAGAATAACGAAAAATCTCATTTGCATACCAATTCTTCATTCTTCTTTCTTTATTTTTCATACTTCATTCTTAATTCTTCATTCAAAAAATGAATTTCAAAAACGACCTTCTTTTAATAGACTTAGAAATGACCGGCTTGGATATTTCTAAAAACGAAATTATTCAAATTGGAAGCATATTACTCGACAAGGAAACACTAGAAGAAAAACAAAGTTTTATGACATACATAAAACCAAAGAAGTGGGAAAATAGGGATCCTGTATCCATGAAAATAAATGGAATATCAAAACCCATACTTGAAGACGCCCCTAGCTTAAAAGAGGCCATAACTGAATTTGTAAATATCTACAACACACCTGCCATAATTACAGTCTGGGGTGGGACTCTAGATAGCATATTTTTACAAGAAGCATTTTCAAAGGTTAAAATCCCCTATCCTTACGATTATCATATTTTCAACATTTGGTCATTTGCATTTCCTATATTGGCTAAAAAAAATAAACTCACTAACAAAAAAAGATTTAATGGCTTCTCAATGGACGAGCTTCAAAAAAAATATAAAATTAAAATTTCTGGCAAGCGTCACGACGCATTATTCGATTGCAGATTGGAAGCAGAATTACTAAGACACCTAATTAACGAAATATGAAAATAGTTTTTTTCGGAACCTCTAATGTTGCTCTCCCAGCCCTGGAAGCTCTTAACACTTACCATAAAGTATTAGCAGTAATTACTAACCCCGACGCACCAGTAGGAAAAAAACAAATACTTCAAGAGAGTCCGGTTTCCGCTCTTGCCAAGGAGTTAAACCTCGAAACTCTTAAGCCCGAACAGGTAAAAAATAATCCCCTACTTTTAGAAAGATTAAAAAATATCAACGCGGATATTTTCGTTGTAGTGTCTTATGGTAAAATATTACCACTCGAAATGATAAATTTACCTAAATTCAAAACTATTAACGTACATTTTTCACTCTTACCTAAATACAGGGGAGCTTCTCCGTTACAATTCGCTCTTTTAAACGGAGAAAAAAGCACGGGCTCAACTATATTCTTCTTAGATGAAAAAATGGACCGAGGGGAAATAATTTCTAGCGAAAGCTTGCCTATCGACGAAGACGATACCCTAATCACTCTCTCGGAAAGAGCGGCTAGAATTTCAAGCAAGCTTCTACTCAATACCCTCATAGATATCGAATCTGGAAACATTAAACCTGTACCACAAAACGAAACCGAAGCAACTTATACAAAAATATTGACTAAAAACGATGGCAGGATCGACTGGAATAAGACTGCGGAACAAATACATAATCAATTTAGAGCCCTTTACCCATGGCCAGGAATCTGGACCACATGGCAGAATACAAATATTAAAATCTTGGGCTGCCAAGCTATTACAGAAATTGATCCAAACCCCAAACCGGTCGGAACAGTTAATCCCAATGGAATAATTTCTTGCGGTCAAGGAACACTTTTATACATTCATGAATTACAACTCGCTGGTAAAAATCCTGTCACAATAGATAGCTTTCTAAATGGAAATAAAAGTTTCGAAAACTCTATCCTAGCTTAAGTGCTGGATAGCGTTTTTTTATTTTCACCGCCTGTACTGAAGAAATCATTCTTCCAAAGTCATTTCTTGTAATTTCAACCGGCTTACCCACAGAATTTTGAATATTGGTTAATTGAATTCTAGATCCTTGAACTGAAATTATAGGATAACTATGTTTATAAATAATATAATTTTTTCCGTCTTGTAACTCCCCAAAAATAACCCCTTTCTCTGAGCCATCTTCTTCTCTCATGAAAAAAGGTGAGCTTAATGTTACAAAATACTCAGGAAGCTTCCCATCATCAGCTAAATGTAATTTATTGAAAACAAATTCTTCGGCACTTCGCAGTTCGTCCGTTAACCGTAAAGCAAATTGATTCTTTCCTATTTTCACTTTTTGTGCAACCTCGGAAGAAAGTATCCAATGGAGTGCCCTATGTGCATTCCCTTCTTCGTAAGGTCTTAGACCTCTTTCATCCAAACTTTCCGTACTTCCTTTTTTTGAATTTTTTATTCTGGATACAGTAGAGCGAAATGCATATTCCAAATAAATACTTGCTTGGTCACTAAATGAATATGTACTTATCGTAGAATTTAAAACCTCTGAGTCTACTGATATCCACCCGTCTTTGTCTCCTAAAATTTTTCTACAATCTTCCGGCGACATACTTTCAACCAAACCCAATACTCTTGCTTGAACTTTCCCATCTTTAATTCTAATCGACCTAGCAGATGTCTGAAGAAACATCTCTGGGTCCTGATATTTTATCTCCTGCAACGCTGATACAAAATAACAAATAGCCCTAGCCCTTTGCGCTGAAGGACTTGTAATTATCTCCTCTAAGACCTCTTTTGTTTTACCTGAATACTTATTTAAAATCGCCCTTTCTCGCTTCTCTAAAGCATGAGGTATCCAACCCTCACCACTTTTAAAAAAACCTGCGTTTATAAGCTCCAAAGCATTTTTCTCTGCATCTATATCTTTTCCTATATCAGGATTTTTTATCTCTACTTCCTGTTTTTTGAAATCAACATTTAATTTGACTTCTCCGCTTTCAGCCAAACGAACAAATTCTTCCTTTGTAATAAATTCAACAATAGCAGTACCTGTGAAATGTTCGCCATACATCTCCTTCATTACCTTATTATTTTCTTCTAGTGTGTAGACAACTCTACCTATTTGAACTGAGTCACCTTCTCTTAATTTTGCAACAATTTGTCTATTAGCCTCAGTAGTTCTTTGTTTTAATTCACTAAAATTAGACTTAGTAGTTCTGGCTTGTATAAGATTATCCGCTTTCGTAATTTCTGCACCCTCTGCATATTTTTCTTCTAAAAACCTATTCATTTCAACTCTATTCTTGGGTGGTTCAAGAATTCCCGTAATCACCTTTTTGGTTTCGTGCATTTCTGTAAATAAATCACCCTGACACAAAAATATCTGCCTAAACCCATTTAAAGAATCTATAACCACAAAGTCACCTTGTTTTAAACTATCTACCATCCTTGCCTTCTGTTCCTGCTTTGGAAGCCTTCCTATCTGTAAAGTAAGCAAAAGTTCATTCATTTGCTGGTTAAAAGTTGGATCAGTCGAAACTAATCCCTTTAACTCATCATCAATTATAAAAGCAGAACCAGGATCTTTAGTTAATGTCTTGAGCAATCTAACTGTTCCAGCAATATCCCTCCAAGTCCTTTCATCACGATATGGGGGTCTATCCCATAACTTACTAAATCTTGCTACAGATTGGTCGATAAATTCACCTGAAATTGGTTTTTCTATATTTGGATTGTATTTTTCTAACCTCTCCGGCTTTAACCCTTCCAATCCCAATGGACTACCATAAGTATTGCCTGTATCGGGATTATAACTTAACAATCTCACCGGATAAGCTGAGTCTTCGTTGAATTCTAACTTATAAATATTTTTTCCCACCAAACCAATTCTTAACACTACCAAGTCTCCGTCGGAAAAACCCGCACTCTGAAATTCTTCAATTCTATTATGCTTAGAGTTATCGTATCCCCGCTCAGGTTGTGAGTACATTTTATTTTTATTTCAGATACTTAAACTTGTTATTTACATGCTCTTCGAAAGTCTTACTATAGACTACTTCGCCTGAGGGTTGTTTATGTAGAAAATAATAGTAATTAGTTTTTGTCGGATTTATTACTGCTTCTATGCTCATTACAGAAGGATTGCATATAGGCCCTGGAGGAAGTCCTGGAAATTTATATGTATTATAGGCTGAGTTCCTCTCAAGATCCTTTGCTGTAGGCGATGCCAAATCTTTCCCGGTTATGTAATTGATCGTCGCATCACTTTCAAGCGCTTGTCCAATTAAAAGTCTATTTAAAAATATACCGGCAACTATCTTTCTTTCGTCTATAAGCCGTTGAGTCTGATCCGATCCTCTTTTACTTAGGTCTGTCCCTGTTTCTTTTTCTAAAATAGAAGCAAGTGTAACCACTTCATAAAGGGACAAACCTTTTTTTCCAGCTATACTTAAACTCTCATAACCCGAAATTATGAATCTTTCATCATCATTTACCCTTAATTTCTTTGTTTTTCTATCAAAATTCTCGAGAGTTTTAGATATCAACGAAGTTACCTCGTCACCTTTTATAATCCTATAGGTATCAGGAAATAAAAACCCTTCCAAATCTGACTCTTTGGGTACTGAAACCAAAAATGAATACTTCGAACGATCCACTTTAGTTAATGCTGAATAAAAATCTTTTTTATTCGAAATTTTTTCTTTCTCTATTTTTTCTGCATAGTCATGAAGCGTCCAACCTTCTATAAGAGTTATGTTTTGCTCTTCGATAGGTTTTACCTCGACTTTAGGGGTCTTCTTCACATACTTAAACAAAGCGTAGCCACCTAAGGTGACTACGAGAATAAATCCTATTACACTGGCTAAAACTAATTTCTTTACTGTACTTGGCATTAGTTACTCTCCCATAATACTCACCTGCACAGCCCTGTTTCTCCCTCCATCAAATTCAATAAACAGAACGCTCTGAGTACCACCCAACATTAATTTTCCGTCTTTTATTATTACACTCTCTGAACTTCCCATCAAAAAAGCTTTTATATGAGCATGTCCATTGGTTCTGTCCTGACCACTTATTTTTGCCCTAAGTTCAAATAAATCGTGACTATAACTAACATCTACTGGAACCAACCTGTACATTGCCTTAAACATATCCTGAGTTAACAAACTTTCATAGTTATTAAGGCGCACACTTGCTGTAGTGTGCGGACATTGAATTGTAACAACACCTTCTCTTATTTTAGCCTCTCTTACTAATTCCAGAACTTTCTCTGTTATATCTACTACTTCAAACTGTTTAGATGTAGTTAGCTTAATTTCGTTATAAAAAGTTTTCATATTATTTAACTTCTGTTTTTTCTACTTCTTTATATTTTAATTCTAATTGCTTTATATAACGAGTAACCAATACAACTAATACCGTTATAACTACTGCATATAAGAACTTAGAAAAAACATCGCTTCCCGCTGGAAAAAATTTTTCTATAAGTGCTTTCACAGCTTCATTCCAAGCAAGAGCCGCCACCAAAGCGAACGCCCCACCAAGCAAAGTAAGTGTCTGCATATACACTTCCTTCTGTGTCTCTATAACTTTAACCTTAGTATTTTCTACTATTTTCTTCATAAGTTAATTATATCACTTATGCTCACTTTGAGATTGGGTAAGATCTAACGTACTTGTACTACTTGGAGTAATTGTGTTGTGTATCGGAACAGTAAAGCAGAAGGAAGACCCTTTCTCTTCACCAGGACTTTCTGCCCAAATCTTCCCATTATGCTTTTCTATAATCACCTTGGCTACATAAAGCCCCAAACCTAAACCTTGTGAGTGCATTACCGAGTCCTTTCCTCTGGTATATTTTTCAAACAACACAGGACCCACTTCTGGACTAAACCCTTTACCGGTATCAGTTACTTTAACCCCCATATTATTTGCGTCATCTATTATGGATACCGCTACTCCCCCACTTCTCGTATATTTAATAGCGTTATCTATAAAATTATTTATAACCTGCCTTAACTTTTCTTTATCCATAACCACTAGCGGTAATTGTTTGGTAGGTTTGGTAAAGCTGAGAGTTAATTTCTTCATAGAAGCCTGTGGCACCAACTGGTCGTAGGCCATCTGAGTCAAAGCCACTAAATCGCCCTCCTCAAACAAAAACTCCATTTTACCTCTCTCTATCCTGGAAGCATTCAAAAGATCGTCTATAAGCGAAATTTGAGCATTATTGGTGATTTCCGCCTTCACAATAGTATCCCTAACCCCACTATCCATAGCACCGTAATCCCCACTTTTAATAGCAGACAAATACCACTTAATTGTTGCAGGCGGGGTTCTAAGCTGATGAGAGGCAATAGAAATAAATTCTGCCCTAGCTTTGTCCAAATCTTGTAATTTAGCATTTGCTTTATCTAGTTCATCATTCAAAACCTGAAGTTGTTCCCTTTGGTGTATTTCCCTATAAACACCTTTAACCAAATATACTCCTACAACTATAGAGCCAACGAGCACAAACCCGTTAACAAAGAACTGATTAGCATCTTCCGAAGTAATAAACCGTATAAGCAAAAAAAGGTTTAACAACATTACTGAAATTTCTGCTAAAACAGCTTTCAAGTTCAACAAATGATGTTTTATCATTGCGTAAGCAGTAAAAACCACAAACGGCAAAGTAAACAAATGTCCGAATCTAACGGTTTCAATATTTCCAAAGATTAATGGGTTAAAGAGACTAAAAACCAAAACTAAAAAAAACGTGAGAGCTAAACCCGTTAGTAAATTTAACCACTGCTTGTGCTGTTCACCCACCGACTTCCTAAACCTCTTAATTAAAACTACAAAACCCCCTCCAATACAAATAAATATATAAAGCAAATAAATACCCGCCGTCTTAGCAAACACAGCATTCCTAGCCCCAGCCGAATCTTGTGTTATGGTCTGCAAAACATACGGAGTCATAGTAAAAAGAGCCACTAAAATCATACTTACGATTAGTGGGACGTATAATTTCGAATTTAACTTTTTTTTCGGATCTAAAAAAGTAGAAATAAATAAGAAAAAACTAAATGCATGAAAAGGAGAAGTGAATAAAATGAATCTCGACCACCATAGATAACTCTCAAAATTAACCCTAAATGAGTAGAAATTCACAATTATCCAGAATAACTGCGTAGTAACAAAATAAGTGAAGAAATACCTAGACCTATCTTTAGCGGCAAACCTAAGAACAGCAACAGCTAAGCTAAAATTAGCAATTACTGCAATAATAAATACTGAAAATTCTAAATCATGAGAAAGAAGCAAATTCATTTTTTTGTTTTTTGCCTGTCTTTATATTATATACTTTGGTTTTAATCCAGGTTTAAAATAAGATTCATCCTGATATGTATGTAGTACAATTCTTGGAACAATATCTTTATCTAGATGTTTCTGTAAAAACCTATACTCCATATTAAGCGAGCCTAGAGTAGCTACCATTGTCTTAGTTAAAGAATCTACAAACCTTTTTGGTGTACTTATACCCGGTCTACTCTCAACATGAACCTCCAAATATTCATCCATATTCTTTTTATATAGTTTCTTTAAAGTAAATTTTCCAGTGAGAAACTTCAAAAAAGGTTTTTGATTCAAAGCTTGATGAATATGTTCAGGATATATATTCGCAGCATAAAAAATTATTGTATGATCACTTCTACCCTTCAAAGCAACTAAAGGCAAATTAGCACTAGTTTCTAGTAAATCTTTCATTTCTAATATGCTCATTTTTTCCTGAACAGTTTTAAAAGGCATTAACTTTCCGGCATCTTTCAAATCGAATCTTACTAAAGGTGTTCCGCTCGCGGAAGTAAAAACTAAATTACCTTGAACTTGCTCTATGTATCGAAACAAAGGGTTATATTGGAAAAGACTTGGCACTAATGTTTCCCCGAACAGTTCTGTATTTACCTTAATATTCTTTGTAAGAAATCTCCTTAATTTAAGCGTTAGAGGTGTCTCATTACCTATCAATAACATTTCTGAACAACCATAAGTACTAATTATTCTTTCTGTACCAATCCCTAACCCAGCTTCACTAGCAACATAATCTCTCCATCCTTCAGTAAATCCTTCACTACAAAAAAATAAACCCAAATTCATCTTGGACCACTTTATTCCTTCACTTTTTCCAGTCTCTATACAGTCTTTTATGAAAAAAGGATGTCCAACTAAAATAACCTGCTCAAAATCCATATGTAAGTTAGACACAACCCTCAATAACTCATTCTTATTATTACCAACACTCGCAATGCTCAAATTATATTCTAGTTTTTGGCTAACTAACCAGGTAGGAAGCACCGTAGCCATTCCCGAAACGTATACCCCCATAGGAAAACCAATAACAATTAGAGTCTTTTTACTTCCAATACCAAATGCACTTCTATAAAAAAGCTCATGTATAACCCCCGCTTCAAACTCCTGGTATCCACCTCTAGGCCAAAACTTTGGCTCACCACTGGTTCCAGAACTAGCCGCTACCACAAAACCTTTTGAATTGGAAGACACTCTATCCTTAAGCTCATATTCCGCAATATAATTTTGCTTATTTATAGTAGGGACATGCTTAAAATCCTCAATAGATCTTACTTTAGAAAGGTTAACTTTATTCTTTTTTAAAAAATCTTTATAAGCAGGAACAGTCTTACTAGCATATTCAAATACTTTTAAAGCTTTTTCCTCTGCAACCTTTTCCCAAAACTCGGGTTTCTTATTTTTTAGTTCCTTTTCAAATTTTTTTGTATCAAATTCTGAGTACTCTTTTACCCAGTTAGTTTGTTTTTGAAAATTTACAAAGTTTTGTTGTACTGTTTCAGTTTTCATTATTTATAACTTATTTCAGGGTCTTTTCTCGATGTTTTTATCTGCAAATCAGGACCAAAACCAATCCTAAATACCATCCTTAACTCTTCCGGTCTTACCTTAAAAATTTCACCAAGTTTGCTATAAGTATCTAAAATTAATTTTTGGTGCTCTTCATTAAAAGTCGTTTTGTCACCTTTTAAAATTCTCCTAGCTAAAAAAATAACTCCAGATACCGGCTGAAACGCCAATCCATACTTAGTTGCCAATAACCAACACTCTTCAAATATCTTTCCCGAATTCACCGCATCTTTAGAACTATCCAAATCACTAGTAACAGCAAATACCCCAGATCCAGAACCCCAAGATTTCGAATTCTCCTCTGCCACCTTTTTTGCTATTGAAAATTTGTTCATAAAGTTTAAAAAACCCCATGAACGAAACCTCTTAAACATAAATGCAGCAGGTCCTTTAAGTGCCATAGTATCAAAAGATAAACCTTCTTTTCTGGTTTTCTCTTCCTCCGTAGTCCAAACCATATCCTCAAAAAAAGAATCATGCATTATCTTATTTTCTAGGAGTACTATCTCATTCACCGCAACCAACTTACCAAACTCCTGCATTTGCTCCTTATTCTCTATTAGTTTTACTCCAGAAATACTAGAAATTTCGTGCTTAAAATCCTCTGGCAATAACTTATCCAAGAAGGGAAACCTGTTAGTAGCCCTAAGTTTTATACTTTCAAAATATTTAGATTCATTACTCTGGTTTTCTATAAATACCAAACTAGCAACCAAATTAGAATCATCCGGACTTGGGAACAATTCTTCGCTAAAACCCAAACTAAACTGCTTTGCTATAACCTCTATATTAAAAAGTAAACACCCTATGGCAATGTACGAGGCATACTGTTCATAGTTATACAAACTCTTATCTGCTTCGGGCTTGTTATACACCAAAACCGCATCCTCCCCTACCATTTCAAACCGCCAAGGCTGTTTATTATCCCCAGAAGGCGCCCTAACAGCTAATTTTATTATTTCTACTAATTTTTCTTTCATTTGATATAGTTTATCCCTCTTATTATAACATTTCTATTAAAAAAATAGGTTCTTTAATTATTTCTGACAACAAATGTATAGAATTTACCTACTAATTGACTAAAACCATGAAAATGCTAGTATCTTTGGTCAGATTATGGACCAATATACAGCAAAAACCGAACAAGATAAAGAAGATGCCCGGGTACAACCGGGTGAGTTTTTAATTATGTTTTTTAAATTCCTCGCTGGTCTTACCATCGCTGTCCTATTAGTATTCCACTACTCAGCCGAGACCAAAAACAAAAGAACAAAAACCACTTCCCCTATAAAACAACCTGGAAATGTACTCTCAATCGAAACCACTAACCCAACTACAAAACTTAACCCAACTTTAAGGGATCGGGTAAACACGCAAAAAAATACACATACACAATCAAAAAACAGATGCAGTAATACTATTTACTACAAAATTTCCTACATTAACCCAAATTTCGGCATAACCACTGGGGAAGTCAAAAACATCCTAGAAGAAGCGGAAAGCATTTGGGAAAAGCAAAGTGGTTTAAATTTATTCGAATACAACGAAGCCAAAGCAGTATTAACCATAGACTTCGTGTACGATGAAAGACAGAAAATAACTCAAACCACCAATTCACTTAAAGCCCTCCTGGCTGAGCAAGATGCTTATTACGATTTGTTAAAAAATGACTACAACCTGGCTTTAGCAAATTATCAAAATAACAACTCAGAAGAAAACTATAATCTCTTAGAAGAAAGTAGAAAAAAGTTAGACGAAGCGGCAAATTCCTTTAACACCACAAACGACCAAATAAACACATTAACAAAAAAACTCCCGGAAAACTTTATTTTAGGAGAATATTTTAGTGCCTTCGAAAACGAACCTGAGTCTATAAAAATTTATAGTTATGGAAACAAGTTAAATCTACTTTCCACACTCACTCATGAACTTGGCCACGCTCTAGGTATGGAACATGTATCTGGGAGGGATTCTATATTAAGTTCTATAGATACGACCTCGCCCACCATCCCAAGTCAGCAAGATATAAATGAATTTAACCGTGTTTGTAACACTTAAAATTATTTAAAATTAGCAATAAAACTATTCGCTAAATTACTCAATCGAGAATAATTTCCAGACATCAAAAACACAATTAAACTATAAACAACAACCGTAATAAAATGATTATGGGACTTTAATTTTAAAGCGCTTCCAAAAGCCTGGTTAGGATTTAAAAAATCTCCCTTAGGATTTATAAAAGCGTAGAATTCATCTATTACAAGATGAAGCACGAATCCAAGCATCATCGCAACTCCTAACAAAAATGCATCCTGGTCACTATCCAAATATCTAGAAGCTACAAAAAATACTACTAAACCCGAAAGTAAACCAGAAGGAATAGAATGTACTATTCCCCTATGGTGTGTAAATTTTTTAAAAATATAACCCACCACTCCCCACACAACTAATACAACTAAGGCTGTCGCACCAAAAATATTCACCCAATCTCCCGGAAAATGCCTAGCCGAATAAAAAAACATTAACACAGCCGAAACTATACTCAGCGATCCAAACGCAACATGAAAAGGTATACTTGAATCACTATCCATGTCTGGTAAAATAGACCCTAAACTAAACAACGTAAAAGCAACCATGTAAATTTGTGGTCCTCCGGAGAAACCAATAGTCATCATTCCTATAATTCCAAGAATCGCCCCTGCTATTCCAAATGAGATATGTGTTCTAAAACTTGCCATAACTAAATTATATACGATAAAAAAAGAACACTGACTAATTTCAGTGTTTAATAAAACATAGGTTTATGATTCCGCTCTTTAGAACGAAGCGGTTGGTTCCAAACCACCGGCGGTAAGTACCCGGCAAAAAGTGGCTCATTCAGCCCTGGTTGGTAAATAAGAGCAATGAAAGGTTCATCAATCTTATACCACTGCTCCTGACGAACACTTTCGAATGTCACACCCATCGCAGATGCCAATTCCACCTTGAACCCAATTTCGTCCAAAAGAAATTTCGCTTGCTGAAAGGCCTCACTAATGCTCCCTGGCAATCCGTCTTTGTTCAAAACAGAAGCACCGATAATTTCAGACAGCACTCGCGTGTAGTTCATATCTATCATCGGAAAATGCACACCTTCATAAGAATTAGCAAAGCTTGTCCCATCCTCCGAAGCTTCACGCATCCAACGCGCTGCTAACTGAAGGTCATTTTCCGCCAATTCAAGCAAGGTGTCGGCCTTCGTTAGCACTAACCTCTTTTTCTCATCCTGAAGCTTAAGCTCTATTACAGGTTCACGCAGAGCATGAATACGACGATAGTAAACTTCAGAGCTCGGTTGCTTCACACCAACAAAGCGACCCTCCATAGCAGACATCCACTCAATCTTCCCCTTCTGACTATAGTCTACCTCTGCTTTGCACACTGCAGCGACACCAAAATCTGCCGGATCCACCGGCGGACCCAAACGAATATCGAAACCCTCAGCGGCGAGCATTCTATTTATCTTATCAATGTCCCGCGAGCACATCCCCTTAATTTCAGGAAGTGCATTCAGGTCATCCAGCGCATATGGCAAAACTCGCGTGAAAAAACTGGTATCCGCAAGATGTTCATACCGCCATGGGTTTTCGCCAACTTCGTCCTTCGCGTAAAGGAAACAAGCAGCAGTCGTGTGCGGTGCGTACACCGCCACTTTCTCTCTGTCCGTAACCGGACAAATAACCTTGTTTGACATCGCAATCCTCCAATTCAAATAGTTAACATTCTAACTGACGTACGCTAGAAGTTAACATACTGAAAGATTCTTGGTCAAGCAAAATCTAAAAGCAAATAGACTAAGGCTATTTGTTGGAGCAGTAACACACCTATGCCTACAGGGAAATACAATTTTCGAGTTTTATGATGAAAAACAAACATCCCAATAAATACCCCAACCGAGCCAAAAATACTAGCTAGAAAAAATAAGTACACTTCGGGTATTCGGGAAGAATCTGTCTGACTTTTTTTCTTATCTGCACCAACTAGTAAGAAAGAAACGAAATTTAAAATTACCAGGACTAAAATTAATATGTAAGAAAATTGGTTCATATATTCATATTAACAAAAAAGCACTTTTGTGTGCTTTAACTCCTAATACAAGTTCTATTATGAAGTTGGCAGTCTAAACCCTGAAATAAACTAAATACCATCTCCTCACACATGTTGTAAATTTCAGGACTTATATGCTCTCCCAATTCTACAGAGTCCAAAAGCCCAACTTCCCCAAAATCCTTATCTATAGTTGTATATGGTTCTTTAAATACCCTAAAGTAAGGTGGTTTTATTTTGTTAACCACAACCACAATTGTTCCTGGCCAGTGTTCTCGTAATGCACGGAATCGCGAAGGGTCTTCACACTCTTTATTGAGTTTATTATCCCATCGAAACTTCACTTCCAGTAACATGCGCTTTTCCCCATCCGGAAAAATTATTTCAAAATCTGGACGAAAACGAAATTTTTTAATATGTCGAAGGTTAAAATTTTTGGGAATTAAATCATCTAATTGCTTGGCATAATTCTCTTTCCCAAACCTGTAAACTGTAAATCCGGAACGCTGCAACATTTCCTCTACCAATGTCTCCACTATACGAGACTTCACCATTTTCTCAAGACTCACAAACTTTTCGTTTTTCATAATCCCCTCCAATTAATTTGATTTATGTTATAGTATACATTTTGAATTAATTCAAGTCTACTGATAAAATTAAACTAATTAAAAGAACTCAAATGAAACAAATGTCTTGCCTTAAAATAGGTGGAATGTGTGACGACATAGTCTCCGGTGAAACCGCAGAAGATATGGCCAAAAACTTTGCTCAACATATAGTAGACAAACACACAGTACTTAAAATGGTTATGGACAAAATGTCCGAAGAAGCCAAAAAACAATGGTTCGAATCCTTCAAGCCCAAATTCGAAGCCGCCCCCGAACAATAACAAAAAACCGCGAAAGCGGTTTTTTTAAGATAAAAATAAACCTATGTCCACTAAGCAATAGCTATCTTAGTAACATAGGCTTTAATCCTCCACTAGCGACATGTGAAGATGCGGTCCAGTAGAACGCTTATTCTTCTTACTGGGACCACACGCTGGCACTTGCGCTTCTGGGAAGCCGGTTTCATTCCAAACATCCAGGTTCACATCCTTGGCATGTTTGCAAACTTTATCCCATTTCTGAGCCTGGGTGGGGCGTAAAGATCTAGGTAACTCATATGGCCATGGCTGACGTGTTTCAAAGCTCACATCAGCACAGTTACCGCTCTCGCTACCCCTGCTTCTATGGCACGGGCTTTTGTGTCCCCCGCCAGTAACATCTGTTACTGTAACGGGAATAAGTTCGTTTAACTTCTTTAGCCGTTCGGCTAAAACCACAGTAGCTGAATCCCTTACAGCCGACCCACGCCTTGGTATCCCAACTTCACCCAACTCTACCTTGCCAGTTTTCGGCACTAGCGACAAAGTCGTCCCAATTTTCTGTGGAAGTGGAGCTGGCGCTCCTGTAGCACCACCAGTTGGTGCGACAATAAACGAAGCATTGTTCTCAGTACCCTTAAGTCTCAAACTCTCTTCCCTAAGCGAAGCCTCCAAAGCTTTAATATCCACTTTTCGGGATGATTTCAAAAACTCTTCGGCGATCGCCTGCTCTACTGCAGGCATTCCCCCTTGGGGGCTAGAATTATGGGTGAGCGAGAATAAGAACATGCCACCCACAATTATTGCAGGTACTAGTCCTAAGACTTTCCCCGAATGTAATTCATAAAGGAAAAATAATTCTCGTTTCAGCTTCCCAAAATCCATAGTTCCTCCAAGGTATGTCGTTTCTAAACTCACGAGTATATTTTTTTTTACTAACTTTGTCAATACAAACAATAAAAATATCGCTTTTATAAGCGAAATTTTAACAAACTTAAAAAATTAAATAAACCCTTAACCGTAAATTAACCAATAAAACAAAGTCCTTGCCTCTTCATAAGCTTTATTTGGCCAAAAAACCGTAAAAACCAATAAGACTATCGAAACCAAAACTATAGGCGCAAAAACTACCACCTTAGCCGGAAACACATTTTCGTGTTCTGATTTCATAACCTCTAACAAACCATTTTTATATTCAGATTTAGTTTTAAAAAATTTGTTAAATAAAGTCTGCACTATACTAATAATTAAAAATATTAATGCTACCGTTGAAGATAAGCTGAATACCCCCATTGCCAAACAGAAGAAAAATACAAAACAAACTAACGCCACTACAAACAAAACGGAAAGAAAATGATATTGATCAGGGGAAAATTTATTACTTAATGAATTAAAATGTTCAATCAATCTTTCGTTAAAATAAATTTCTGACTCTGCCTCTCTCTTATATGGAAATAATCTAAACAAATACGTAAAATGGATCACAGCATAAGCAAAAATTGTACCTGAGATAAAGTAACTAAGCACAGGGTACCCTACTTTATAATTAACAAAAGGCAAGATAGCCTGCTGCCCAGCAAGAAAAACAGTTAACAGCAGAAGCATAGTCAAATACCAGCAATAAAGCCCAACTCTTACCCTTGGAGACAAATAGACAGGAAACAATGCAACTAGGAAAGTAATATAGGTAGGAATTAAAAATACTAACCATATAAACGACCCCGATTGCAACACGAACAACAAGCACCCCAATAAGACATTTAAACCTACTATAGTAAGTTCATTTATTCGCAACAACACCCTTTCTCTAAACACCTTTGCAAAAGCCAACAAGAAAGAAAACGCCCCAACGAATATCCCAACCTGTATTAGTTTAGGTATTTCGAAATCGCTATAACTTGCCCATCCAAAGACTAAAAGCACGATAAGTAAAGAAAGAAAAAATATAAGTACTATATTCTCAAAATCCTTTCTATACCACTTACCGGAAAATAAACCAACAGAACCCAACACACATCCGGCATAAAAACCAATTGTACTAAATAAATTAAAATCCATAGCCTTACTATAAATTACAACTTGTAAAAACAAAACCCTCCAGAGGGAGGGTTTCATAGTAATTCAAAATTACATTTTATTCATTGGAGACATACCACCAGCACATTGTTTGCAATTCCACTTGTGAGTGACTACTTCAAATATCGCTGCCAAACCAACTAATACGTACACCACCATAACGAGCATACCAGTACCCAATATTTTCTCAACAACATTAACCATAAACGCACCTTGTATTCCCCAGTTTAAACCACCGACGACTAGGAGTATAAAGGCGATCATGTGAACTATTTTCAAACTTATCACCCCCTTTCGGGATAAAATTTTAGCACCTATATTATACCACTAATTTAAAGTGGCTTATTCCACACCTAGTAGTTTAAGTATTTTTGCTTTTCTAACTTCATCTTTATTATCCGCTTTCACAAAATAACTTGTTGTATCCACATTCACCCTACCTGAATTTACTTTTTCTCCTACCAAAATTCTCCGAGCCAATTGTGCCAACACACTCCCACAAAGACTAGCGGCAGTACCCAACTGTGGCCAGGAATATAAAGTCTTCCCTACCTCGCCTACGGACTCTAGCATTCTTAGGCTTGAATGCTTAGCGCCGGCCATTTTAGATATTACTCCGACTATCTCCTTAGGTTCAATTGTTTTAAATTCCTCAGTTGGTTTATCACCAAATAATCCATGGAGTAAAGGTAGATTAGATTTCGAATCATATCGTTCGATATCCACGACTGCATTATCGTGATGATCTGCTGCCATAATAACCGGAATTTTCTTCCTTTTCGCCATCTCTCTTATTTTCATTTTAAAATAAGGACTATCCATTTCCTCTACTATCAAATCCATTTTCCTCTTAGACCCAAAAATCCTTTCCATATTATTCTCTGTAATACCCTCTTCATAAATTTCTACCTGACTATATGGATTCATCTCATAAATTTGCCTTGCGACTGCAACAACTTTCTTCAGACCAACATTCTGATAGCCCGTTCTTATTCTGTTTAAATTAGAGCCTCCAATTACATCAAAATCTACCAATTTCATAAATTTAGCTCCACCGGTCATAGCAATAGTTAATGCTGCATGACTCCCCACGCTCATACCCAGAACAGCAACCGAAGAATTATAAAACTTTTCTTGTTCCTGTTTAGTAATTAAATTCCTATTTCTTCCAGTACGCATCTCATTATGATCCTTTTCATCTAAAAAATGAATGAAAGTATTCAACCATGGAAAATAAAACCACTTTCCTACAGCATCTAAATCCCCACCTTTACTGTATTTGTTTTTAAATTTATCAAATTCTTTCGTGTATTCCTTTATGAATTTATATTTGGGGTTTCTTAAAAGGAATAATTCTAATATAAAATCCTCTATCTGATCTGCCAAAAAGAAATTTTCTCCCCTCACTATCTGATTAAGCTTTGGTCTGTCATTAATATCGTTTACCAAAACCGGCTTATAAGATTCCCTATCTATTTTTTCTTTCATATATTTTTTATCTTTCCTATTTCATTAAGTCCTTCTTCAGTCTATCTGAAAGTCTCTCTATTGCATACCTCAAAGCCGTTCTTGGTAATATTTTTTTATTCCGACGTAAAAAATCTATCATCGCCTGCTCATCCACCTTACCGACTTCGCGAAGCATCCACCCTATTGCTTTATGAATCAAGTCTCTCTTATCATCCATCAATATTTCGGAAATTTTAAAGGTTTCTTGTATATCACCATTCTTTATAAAATACCATGTTGAAACAATCGCTATTCTTCTCTTCCACAAGTCCTTAGAAGACGCTAACTGATAGAGCATTCTTCTGTCTTTATCAAACAAATACGCTCCCAATATTTTATGTGCAGACGAGTCTACAAGATCCCAATTATTAACCCTAGCTATATTTTTCACATAAAAATGAACAATAACCTCTTGTCCAGCATTTTCAGATCTTTCAAATTGTCCTACTAGGATAAATAGCCCTAATAATCTAGCCTCATGAAATTTAGACTCCAAAAGCCCTTGAATATCCAAAGTACTTGAATTCTTATACTTCCTTGCAACCCTTCGTACATCCGGAACCGTAACGCCTAAAAACTCATCTCCTTCTCCATACTCCCCTTCTCCAGTTTTAAAAAACCAGGCATTGGTCTTAGCCCGTTGTTTATTTTTTAATTTTATAATTTCAGCTAACGGTAGGTTTGTTTTCATTTTCACTTTTTTCATTCTCCATCTTCTCAGCAATTAAATATTCAGACCCATTAGCACCACTAACCGCCTCATGTATTACCCCCGCAGGAACATCCAACCTATCCCCGCTATCTAAAATAGTCGGTCTCCCAAATACAGTAACAGTTAATTGCCCCTCCAATACTACATGAGCCAACTTGTAATCATGTCTGTGAGGGGCTATCCTTTTACCAGCTGAGTCTTTTTTGACCTGGAAATTCCCATAACCCTCTTTCTCCAATATTCTCCTGAAATTTATTTCTATATTATTAGTAATCATACATTAAGAATTATATCAGGAGATATAAATATCAAAAAAACCACCGCCTATAAGGAGGTGGTTTTTAAAATGTCTAGTTAGATTTGGTTTTAATTACTTCTACAACTTTTGTAAGTTCTGTGTGCAAACCTCTATCTTCAACTACCTTAGGAAATACTTTCCTTATAGTTTCATAGAATCTCTGGCTCGGTGTAGAGAATTCTTGTTTGGCATCTACTATATCCATAGCCTGAGTCAAGGTAACCGCTTCTATAGCCATAACCACATAAGCATTCTCTATAACTTTACTTGTAAATAAAGCCGCGTCAGTTCCCATACTTACTACATCTTGATTATCACCATTTGTAGAAATGGAATGAATCGCATGGGGAAAAGCAAGTGTTTGGTTATCTGCAGTTGTAGAAGTTGCCACAAACTGTAAACCTTGCAGCGCCAAAGTCAATCCAGGTTTGTTTAAGTTTAAGAATGGTGGGAATGTCTTATTAACATTCTTATTTAGAAAGAAATTAATCCTACGCTCTGTAAGCATCGTAAGCTTAACTATAGACGCCTTAAGTCTATCCATAGCAACGGCTATATAATCACCATGGAAGTTTCCGCCATGCAAGAAAGTATTCTTAGTAGTATCAACTACAGGATTATCTGTTACTGAGTTCATTTCAATTTCTACGACTTTTGCTACTTCTTCTATAGTCTCTCGAATTGGTCCAAGTATTTGAGGAATACAACGAAGCGAATAGACTTCCTGCACAGATTCTGGTATTTGGTAGACATCGTGGTTTATTACAGAACTCTTTGCAAATTCATCTCTATTTCGTAGTCTCTTAGAAGACACCAAAAGATTTCTAAGATCTTCGGCAATAGACATTTGTCCAGGATGAGGACGGGTAAGGTGTAATTCTTTAGATATACTATCTTGAAAACCATTTACCATCTCAAGTGCGAATGCACCATTTTGTAAAGCAACCTTTAAAAGGTTTTGAGCAGTAATTACATTGCAAGCAGCTATTCCACTCATCGTAGAAGTTCCGTTTATTAAAGAGAGACCTTCTTTTGGATGAAGCTTATGCGGTTTTAAACCGGCAAGCTTGAAAGCTTTGGCTGTTTGCATTCTTTTACCTTTGTAAAAAACCTCACCTTCACCTATTACTGCTAAACCAATATGTGCTAATTGAACGAGGTCGCCACTTGTACCAACAGAACCATGTTCTGGAATAACAGGTACTATTTTATTGTTAATAATATCCTTAAGTGTTTCAAGCAAATCAACAGATACACCTGAAAAACCTTTTGCTAAAGTGTTTAACCTAATAACCATAGCGGCTAAAACATATTTTTCTTCTATAGGTTCACCTATTCCAGCCGCGTGACTTCTAAGTAAATTATATTGAAGTTCGACTAACTGATCACGACCCAATAGATACGAAGCCATTGGGCCAAAACCAGTATTTACACCGTAAGTAACCCTTTCTTTCTGCTCTTTATTTACTAACTCAAAAGAAGCCTGAACCTTAGCCAAGTTTTTTTGTGATAGCACAACCTGAACTCCAGGCTCACTAATCAAACGTTCAATATGACCTAAAGTTAGACTACTTCCGTCTAAAATTATTTGTCTATCTGCCATGGTGATTGGTGTTAAAAAAGAAATTAAAAGGTTTAAATTCAATTTTAACACAATTTTTTATTTTTGTCAATATTTATTTCAAAAAACATAGTAATATACGTAAATTAAGTATATCAAACCCTCACAAATATGCGAAATATTTTATAATTTATGGTCAAATTCACTTAATAACGTTTAAAATGCGCCTATTTAAGCTCTTTATCTGAATAAATAAAAGGATATTAAACCAAAGAAAAATGCTAATGAATATGGAATATACACAGTCTTTAAAGACAACTCCAAGCTTTTTTTTGTGAACCAGCTCTCTTTTAAAGTCAAAATAAGACTAACAACTCCACCAGCTATGGCAATATGTATCAATGAATGAATAAAATTTGGATACCATAAAAAACTAGCAAACATTATGAGTAGCTTAGCATCTCCCCCACCTACTAATTCCCATTTAATAGCAAACACCGATACCAATAAAGAAATTAAAACAGCAAACAAGGATAACACCATTGCAGTTTGCCCAAATAACACGAACGACAATACTATTCCAACAACACTACCCCCAAGGGTTATTAAATTTGGAATTTCTCGCGTTCTTAAATCAGATGTAACCGCAACACAGGTAAATACAAAAAAAATAAAATAGTAAAACATAATTTATCCAATTTCCATTATTTTGAGAACAGCCGGGGCTAGATAGATTATCAACATCGCAGGAAAAATAAATACAACCAAAGGAAATGAAATCTTTACCGATGCAGTTTTTGCTCTTTCCTCAGCAAGCTGACGACGTCTTATTCTTAAACTCTCAGCTTGAATGCCTAAGGTTTCAGACAAAGAAACCCCCAGGAGCTTACTCTGTTTTACAGCAAGAGTAAAGCGACTTAAGTCATCTACCAAAAATCTTTGATTCAAAAAATCAAGCGCATTCATTAAATCTAGTCCTGTCGATGTTTCAAAAACAACCCTTTTAAACTCTTTCCCCCATAGATCTCTCCTACTCAATGATAAATTATCTATACTCGTCTCCAAATTCAATCCAATCTGCGCCTGAAGTCTGAGTAAATCAATTATTTGTGGAAGAGTTCTGCGGATAAAAATATTTCTTTTTTGACCTATCTTAAACACATAACTATCCGGGAGAAGGTAGTATATTAGAAACACCGCTAATGAAAAGATTAAACTCCCTGAAATAAAATAAACAGTTATCATTAATAAACCAATAACAGGAAATAAGAGCATCTTGAGAATTAAAAAACGATTCGCAGTCCATCTAGGATGAAGCCCAGAAATGTCGAGTAACTTTTGTAGTCTCTGACCTCTAAATAACAACATTACTAAAGCAGGTGCTTTTTTTGAATCAACAAATGACCAAAATCGGTTAATTGTATCCTCATGGGGTTTAAATTTCTCCCAATTAAAAATTGCAAAACCTATTATTTGACTACTAAGTAAATAAATAGATAGTCCAGCTATAAAAGAAGCCAAAATTGGTATTGCTTGGGTCATTAAAAATCTACTTTAATAATTTTCATAATTGTGATAAAACCCAAAACTTCCATACAACTAGCGACAAGGAGTAAAAATTTACCAATACCTGTCGTATAAAAAACACTCACATATTCCGGAGCAAGATAATGCATAACTAAAAAAGACAACGGAGCAAGCAAAGCTAAAACAATTCCACTCATTTTACCAGCAGCAGTAGAACTATTGATCTCTCCTTCTACAACTTGTTTATCTCTCAAAGTTCTCGAGACCGAAGCAATTACAGGAATCAAATTGCCTCCCACCTTACTCTGAATTAACAAACTTTCTGTGACTAAATTCCACTCAGCCAAATTAATTTGTCCATCTAGCATCCTAAGGGTCTCATTCAATGGGTATCCATATACAAAACTCCTTCTTAATGCACCATAAACCAAGGAAACAGGAATCTCGGTTTCCCTCTCAACAATCCCTACAGAATCACTCAACGAATATCCTGCTCTCAAACTCGAACTAAGTGCACTCAGGCTTTCAGGCAACTGTTTAATAAATTTCTTTTTCTGCCTTCCCGCTTGAAGTTGTAATAACGACAACTGAGTCACACAGAACAAAGCGAAAAATACTGTAGAAAAAAATAAACCCAATACTAGAGACAAAAAAATGCAAATGATAAACGCAAAGAAAATACTGTTTATGACTCTATATTTTTTTATACCAGACCATAAGATATAAGATTCTAAATTTGAATAATTTACAGGGATTACTGCTGGCCAATAACTCTCATTAACTTTTGAAAATCGCTTCCAAAATTTTAACTTTAAAAGTCTTCTTATCAATACAAAAATAAACCCTTCTACTCGGATAGATATCAAAAATACGAGAAGAGAAAAACTTAAATTTATTAATAAAATTTGAGTATCTATCGTTGTCATTTAGAAAATTACTCCTCGATCATGAAAAAATTGCTTTAGATTATTACCAATTTCATTTCTTATGAAAACATTATTTTTTTTATCAAAGGAATAGATTTTTACAAGTTCATACCCAGTATTCCCAAAATTCATATCCCCACTCATTACACAAATTTCTACTGTCTTTCTCTCCCCAGAAGACAATCTTTCTTGCTGAATCACTAAATTTATTGCCCCTTTCACTTGTTCTCTTATAGCAAAATGCGGTAATTCCACATCCGACATTAACGCCATGGTCTCGATACGATGAAGAGCCTCTAAAGGAGAATTGGCATGTACTGTAGTAAGACTTCCAGGATGACCTGTATTCATTGCTTGAAGCATATCCAAAGCTTCACCACTTCTGATCTCTCCCACAATTATCCTGTCAGGTCTCATACGAAGAGCATTTTTTAATAACGTCCTAATCCCCACCTCTCCATTACCTTCCAAATTAGCAGGTCTAGACTCTAACGAAAGCAAATGAGGATGAGAAATTTTTAGTTCCGCTGAATCTTCAATAGTCACTATTCTTTCTGTGTGTGGAATCAAACTTGCCAAAGCATTTAGCGTTGTCGTCTTTCCGCTACCGGTCCCACCAGAAACGACAATATTTATTCTTGCCTCTACACAAGCTCTTAAAAACAATTCCATTTCATCATTTATGGTTCCATTTGCCAAAAGCATATCCATAGTCGGTGGATGTTTTGGAAATCTCCTTATTGTCAAAATCGGTCCAAGTAAAGAAAGTGGTGCGATAATAGCATTCACACGTGAACCATCTGGCAGCCTCGCGTCAACCATCGGACTAGCCATATCTATTCTTCTTCCCACTCTCGAAACTATCTTATTTATTACCTGCAAAATCTCATCTTCATCCCCAAAATTATTTTCTACTTGGATCAACTTACCGTTTTTCTCTACATACAAACTATGTAAACCATTCAACATAATTTCTGATACATTATCATCATGAATGTATCTAGTTAACGGCCCAAACCCCAACACACGATCTAATACAGCAGACAGAATCCACTCTCGTTCTTCTCCCAAAATCCCCATTTCGTTTAATACAAAAATACAATTACTGGAGACGTTTTGCTTACTCACCACTAACTCTCCCAAAAACTCAAACCTCTCAACTACTTTGCGGTGTACTAAGTCTAATTTTTCCTTAGCTTCTGCTGTCATACTATTTTTTAAATAATGTACTCTCAGGCGCCACCCCATCTACCGCTATGGCCAGTTGAAAACCTCCAGCTCTTAACTCAACCAAATTCAAAGCTAATTTTTCGTCTAATCCAACTAATATACTTTGTAAGTTATTACCATCACCTTTCTCAACCGATAATACGGGTACCCCTTGTGCAATTATCCCTGAGACATTTTTATCCTTTTCATTTCCACCAAAAGCTATGGTTACTGTGTCGCCTTTCTTCATTCTTGGAAAAGGCGCTGAAAGCCAATTTGAAGGGATGCTAAATCCCTTTGCGTTCCTAGGTACCACAAATCCACCCAAATCAGGGTCTATTTTACCCGCAATTTCCGTAGTAGTTAAAATTTGTCCGGAAGACAAAGGGTGTATTAAAGTTACACCTAAAATATCTTTAAATGATTTTTCAGGGATTGCAGATTTAGGTAATAAATCCCTTCTAAAAAACCTAACAACCAAATCCCCTTCTTCAAGCACTTTAGGCGCTGACAAATCCTTACCTGCAACAACCACTCCTACCTGTTCTGCTTTTTCAGAAAGACTTTCTGCCCAAGCATTAGTTACCACAAATGCCAAAATAGCTAATAAAATAGACACACTTACTTGAAACACATCCCACGCAAAAGATTTAGATGTCTTATTAATTTTAAAATTTACGATAGGATCTAACAGTTTATTAAATTTCATAAGACAAGTTTCTTACCTGAGGACAAAGTGGGGCTTTGGCCAAACTTTGTGCTTTAACAGTTAATTTTTCTCTTGAGAGCAATTTTGACAATGGTTTAAAAATTATAGGAATTTCGTAACTTAATTCTGTTTTAATAATCATGTCTGTATTTTCAGGGGTACTACAACTACTAGCCACAATCCTAGCTGGCACTGTCGACACAAAAATTAATTTCCCGCCATATAATTTACTAATTTCAAAATTTTTCTTTTCAGTTTCTGCAATAGCCGACATTATTTTTTCTCTTCCAGTACCACTTATAATTTCTTCACGTTCATTATCGTTAATATACTCAAGTGGGTCAGTAAAAATAGGATCATCCAAAGCCTCCATTCTTGGCTTTGCATACCTGACAATTTCTTCAGATACAACTTGCGCACCAGCGTCGCTAGCATTATCGGCAATATTTTGCAAACGAGCTTTAAAGATGAAATATCTTGCAAAATCTACACTGAATAAAATCATAAAAACAACCAAGCCCATTGCTACAGATGTTATGAGCAATACTGAACCTAGTTGTTTGTGTCTAAAATTATTCATATTAATAAAGCCCTACAGGACAAGTCCTACCTGACTTAGGCACACATTCTATCCTTGATGTAGAAGAAGCTTGTACAACTGTAAATGGACTACCATTTTTAAAATGCTTTTCAAAAATACTAAAGGTAAATGGCATTTTATAAGTAACACTCACAGTAATGAAACCTCCCCTAACCCTACTGGAGTTCCAAGGGTTTTCTGGATCAATAACAACAGACGTAAGATCACCTTGCTTGTCGATATACTTCAATGAGTTTTTAACTGTCGACTCTGTTAACTCATTATTTAAAGTTAACGCCGCTTGCCTTGAACCCTCCCTCGCAGCCATAGTTACCAACTGCTGAGCACTTAACCAAAAACCCAGGATTAACATCCCAGTTAAAATAAACAGTAACAAACCTATCACCAAAGCAAATTCAACCATTGCCTGGCCAGATTGTTTTGGGAATTTAGAAGTCATTTAATTACTAACGATTAGACTGACTTTTGCTAACACCTTCGTCTATACCACCCTTAGCAGCAGTAAATGCGTCAGTAATACTATCCCCAAATTTGCCCAATATACCTATCACAACTATTGCGACTAAAGCAATAATTAGAGCATACTCAGACAATGCCTGACCCTTATTATCCTTAATATAATTACGAAAAAACATACTTTTTACGTTAATTTTTAACGCTTAACAGTATGTATTTTCGCCTCTTCTGTCAATAGGCCCAGACGTTATTATTTTCCCTAATTTATCTTAGGAAAAATAGTTATATTTTTCTCTACGCCCTCTCTAACTACTTGAAAAACTACACCGGTCCCAGATTTAACTTCCCATAGCAATTCTTCTGGTACTATCGCAGTAGCTAGAGATGTGTTGTTTATTTTTACTATCACATCGCCTACAAGCAAACCCGATTCAAACGAAGGACTACTTACCTCTGTTACTTTAAGTGCTAATTTATCTCCCAAGTCCTTATTGGAATTTGGAAAAATCAACTTGTAAGAGAACCCTAAATTATACTTTTCAATTTTTAATTTATTTTGAATAAAATTCCTTACATATATTTCTACATATTTACCGGGGATTAAACTACTTCCATCCCAAATTCCTACGACATTACCATTTAAATCTGACAACGCTACTCCTGGTAAAGGTTTTTCAGAACTCGACACATCTAAGGTACTCTGAAGTTTTGAAGTTGAATAGGTTAGATCCTCTAAATCTTCAAAAACTCTTTTAACTCTTGCCGAAATTACTTGTGCTTTCAGAGGCATATTCCCTTGCTTGATAAAAAATACTTCTTGTCCTGAAACCAGATCATGCAAGTCTGAAATACTTATAGGCGTTAAACCACTTTTATTAATTTTGAAAAATACTAATTTGCTACCCTGTTCCAAAGTAAGTGATGGAATAGTAAACTTTTGTCCATCATTCAATACCAACCCATAGGACGCTCCTGATACCGGAAACGCAGCCTGGGTAGTAGCAAATATTCCGTCATCAGATAACGCTACAGCAGACCCAGTAATCTGAAGACTTTGTTGATTCTCAATAACTATATTTGCGATTCTAACTTTCAGCTTACTTATTGCCCCTTGAATATCTTCTTTAGAGCTCTCTCTAATTTGCTCTCTTGTATTAATAACTATAGGAGCTTGGGGAGATACTAAATTCCATTTCCTTAAGATAGGTAAGGTAGAGATTCTAGCAGCAAGAAAACGCCCGAACAAAACATCCAATAATAAACCCAAAATAACTGCCGAAACAAATAATATAGTAATTTTCAATTTCATAAAAAATATTAATTAACTCAAAACACTCCAAGGAGTCGATAAAAGCAATATAATAACTAGCAATAATAATAAAGACCCGGTAAATAATGCTTTCTTAAGATTAAAGGTTTTAAATATACTTGAATAGTCCAACTGCCAAATAAAATAATAGAAGAAAAAAGCTATCAATCCTAAAACTGAATAATGAAAAGGTAAAAATGCCAAAGCCCAGACTAATTGACACGTAATAACAGAAACTACAAGTGCGTTTAAATATTTAGTTTTTTCTCCAAGAGGTGTGTATTCATAAGTACCTCGAGTAACAAAAAAACAAAAAATGAATACTAGCGAAATATACAATGCACCGGATATTTTAAAATAAAAATTAGCAGCAGCAGAAATTGCCAGAAAAAAAGGAGCAGACAACAGAATTAATCTCGTAGAAAGGAGGCTTTCTGCACCATTAGCAATCAACCTTTGCTGAAAATAAATCGCTGGGAGTGCAATTGCAAAAAATAATATTTGTAAAAACTTATTAGGCGCCAAAAAGAAAAATATCCCCAAACTACCATAACCGAGCATAATAAGAACAATTTGCCAAAAATATTTTCTTATCTGATAACCATAAAAATAGATATTATACCCTAATGCAATTAACAAAAAAGCAACGAAACTAACTGCCATATATCTGAATACCGGAATAGGATAAGCAAAATAGCCAAGAGAAACCCCAAAAAGTACAGTCAATACTAAACTAGCAATGTTATGTATTAAGGGTTTTATTTGATTTTCCATAATATGTGTGAACTATATAGACACTAACTATAACAATTATCGCACTAATTAGCGCATTTACCCTAAAACCATATCTAATAACTGAATCAACGCGCAAGAACTCCAGAAAAATGCGAATTGAATTATACATTAATAAATACAAGAAGAAAAGATAACCATGCTTTGTCTGTTTCCGCTCTAAAAAAAGTAAAATTAATAAAAAAATGAAATTTAGCAGAGCTTCATATAAAAACACAGGATGGTAAAAACTCTGACCCAAATACTTCTCAACTCTAAATTCCTCTGGGACATACATCTTCCAAGGTAAGTTAGTGGGTATACCATATGCTTCGTAATTAAACAGATTTCCAAACCTACCAACCACCTGCCCCAGAAGTACAGCCGGTACACATAAATCCAATATTTCTCTAAAATTAAGCCGCTTTATTGGACTATAATATTTCTTTAAAATTACGATGGCCATTAACCCACCAGCCAAAGCTCCATAAATACTTAATCCCCCATTCCAAATTTTAAATGCGTTTAAAGGTTCTCTCACGTATAAATCATACTGACTTATAACATGATACAACCGAGCACATAAAAAACCCGAAAAAACTATAAACAGAGTTGCATTCTCAAATTCATTTTCACTAAGGTATTTTTTAAACCTTTGTCTTGCAAGGAATATCGCACTACCAACAGCAGACCCCATAAACAATCCATAAAAATGAATTCGAACCCCCTTGAAATAAAAAAACTGTGGCAAAATAATTTTGCCATTAAATACAAAAAACAAAGAAATTAAGATCGGTATCCATAAAAATGAACCAATAATAATTTTAGTTTTTATGCGCATCTTTTAAAACAAGGCAGGTTGATGAATTACTTTAGACCTAGGAGCCGGTTCTCTAATTGCCAAAGGAATTTCTTTAATGTTGAAAAAATCCTGATACAGAACCTTACCATTTTTTAAAGCGTAGTCGTATATATGTTTAGTAATTTTCACATCGTCCAAACAGTACTTTTTAAGTAAATCCATTCTTCCGTTTCTAAAATACATAATCGCCTCTTTTCCAGACCCACTTTTGCCTTTTCCCAAAGTTGCCTGTGCAATGCTTTCTAGCTTAATCCTATGTCCTATGACCTTTTCCACCTCCTTTAGCAAATCTAAATGGGGAACCTGGCTTATATCAAAATTTAAATACGGTCTTAAAACTTCATTGTCAAAATCTATACTATTATATCCAATAAGCTGGTCTGCTGTTTGAAACAGAGTAGCCATTCTCGGGATATCCTTTTCTTCATATATCGTATATTTATCTGTTGCATATTCATATATCCCACAAACAGATACTTTTAATAAATGATTTTTCCCTCTTCCACCCACTTCAGCAAACTCTTTTTGCGTTTCTAAATCAAAAACAATTTTTTTAAGACCCATGTGTATTCTTTTTTGTATTTATTAATGCTGTTCATAACTATTATTTATTATAAACCCTTTTCAATACCATTATAGACAAACGGCCAGTTTTACTGCACTATCCTTAATGAAAGGAGGGAAACTATGCTTACAGCATTTTTCACAATTTTGCTTTATTGTATATTGTGGATATTCTACCCTAATGATGTTGCCATCTATAAAACAGTACATGCACTGTTTATCTGGCTAATCTTTTCGGGTTCTATAAAACTACTCATTCGACTAGGAATTGCCTTAATTGTATTCCTCGGAGCGTCGGTAGCCACGACTGAATCCATAGAGTCTTCTAATCTTCTCACTGCAATACTGGGTGGATCTGTAACAACGGCAATCACAACAAGTAAAATGTGGTTCAGATTCATAATAGTGGAAGGATTCAGGACAGGAGGCGCCTATATAATGCTCTCCGCATGCACAGTTGCCACTGGCATACTTTCATTGAATTACGAAATAAAT
This sequence comes from uncultured Candidatus Saccharibacteria bacterium, assembly GCA_964384035.1. GTDB lineage: Bacteria > Patescibacteriota > Doudnabacteria > UBA920 > UBA920 > CAYLIB01. Next base: position 42,853 of record CAYLIB010000005.1, on the reverse strand, counting down.
TTCAGAAATTTTATTATGGGCGGGACACTGTTCATATTTGGTATAGTTGCTAATTGGACAATAGATTGAGACTTACGGCAAGTGAGTCATTTTTTTTAAATTTTAGACCATACTTTTGCGCAATTCGGCATAAAATGCTAAATTTACATAGTTATTTCATCCATACAATAAATTTATGCACCGAACTTTAGCCAAAGAAACGATCAGTAAAGTATCAGAAAAAGTCCAACTTAAAGGTTGGGTAGCTTCCAGTCGAGATCATGGAGGACTTATTTTTGTTGACCTCAGAGACCATACAGGCATAGTACAGCTAACTATTCACCCAGAAACCAAAGATGCTTTTGAAATTGGCGAAAAACTCCACGACGAATACGTTATAAAAGTAGAAGGCACTATCCAGGAAAGACTCCCGGAATTAGCCAACCCAAATATTGAAACCGGAAGAATAGAAGTAGTAGTAGAAAAACTAGATATTTTAAACTCTGCAAAAGCACTACCCTTCCCAATTCAACATAGCGACACAGAAATTAACGAAGATATCCGTCTCAAATATCGTTTCTTAGACCTAAGACGTCCAAAAATGCAAGAAATGCTTATTAAAAGACACCGAATGGTAAAGCATATTCGTGACTATATGGACGAACATGGTTTTATAGAAATACCAACTCCTATACTCACTTCTTCTTCCCCTGAAGGAGCTAGAGATTTTCTCGTACCATCAAGACTTCATCCGGGTAAATTTTATGCGCTACCACAAGCACCTCAACAGTTTAAACAATTACTTATGGTGGCCGGTGTACCAAAATACTTCCAAATTGCCCCCTGTTTTAGAGACGAAGACGCAAGAGCAGACAGAAGCCCTGGCGAATTCTACCAATTAGACTTAGAGATTTCTTTCGCCGAAAAAGACGAAACAGTCTTTCAAGAATTAGAACCACTTTTTATAGATCTAACCGAAAACTTCGCAGGTAAAAAAGTAATGCAAAAGCCATTTCCAAGAATTCCATATTTGGAAGCAATGGAAAAATACGGAAGCGACAAACCAGACCTCAGATACGGTATGGAGCTTATTAACCTAACTGACGAATTAAGTAACTCACAGTTTAGCGTTTTTAGTAATCCAATAAAAAACGGTGGCGTTGTAAAAGCAATCCGTTTGCAAGGTGGCTCGACACTTAGTCGTAGTCAAATCGACGAACTCACAGAATTTGTCAAAAAAGAAGGTGCAGGCGGCCTTGCTTATATAGTTGTAGAAGAAGAACTAAAATCCCCTATTTTAAAATTCCTCAGTGAAGAAGAAGTAAAAAACATCCTCTCTAAAACTAAAGCAGATAAAGGCGACGTAATTTTCTTCGGAGCTGATGAAAGAAAACTAGTAAATAAAGTGCTAGGTAAATTGCGAGACAAACTTGCAACTAGTTTTGGCTTAAAGGACCCATCCGTAGTAGCTTGGGCGTGGATAACCGACTTCCCCATGTACGAGTGGGACGAAAAAAACAACAAAATCGACTTTATGCATAACCCATTTTCTATGCCTCAGGGAGGCTTAGAGGCTTTAAATACCATGGACCCCTTAGACATTCGCGCCTACCAGTACGACATCGTTGCAAACGGCCTAGAACTCTCTTCAGGCGCTATCAGAAACTACAACCCAGAAATTATGTATAAAGCCTTCGAAATCGTAGGTTACTCAAAGGAAGAAGTATACGAAAAATTTGGCGCAATGATTCGCGCTTTCGAATTTGGAGCTCCTCCACACGGCGGATTCGCACCTGGCATAGAACGACTCCTTATGGTTTTTGAAAATCAATCCTCTATTCGCGAAGTGGTTCCTTTCCCAAAAAATGGTACAGCTGAAGATTTAATGATGGACGCACCTAGTACAGTTACAGAAAAACAATTAAAAGACCTCCACATTAAACTAGACCTACCTAAAAAGAAAGAATAATAACCGATACAAAAACAAAAAAAATAAATGGCGTTAATTAAGCTGGAACAACATCAATTTGAAGGGCCGTTAGACCTACTGCTCACTTTAATTGAAGACCAAAAACTGGACATTACCCAGGTTGCTTTGGCCTCTGTTACAGAGCAGTTTTTGCAGTATATAAAAACATTAGAAGCCATAGAGCCTACTACGCTTTCTGACTACCTTTCCATTGCAGCCAAACTTTTGGTTATTAAATCCAAAGCAATACTACCCACGTTAGAAGTAGACACAGGAGAAGACGAAGATCCTGGCCAGAATCTTGAAGAAAAACTTCTACTTTATAAGCAGTTCAAAGAAACTGCTAAATATTTTAAGTTCTTAGATTCTAAACGACAACAAAGCTTTACCAGAACCCTCACCTTCGAAGAAAAGATTCATTTTTTCCCAGACTCTTCCGTTACCATCGATCGTCTTCATGGGCATATTTTGGGAATACTAGAAAGTCTGAAAGAGTTAGACAACTTACCTAAAGCTAAAATTAGGGAGGCCATTTCTATCCAAGAAAAAATTGACCACCTACAGGTGCTAATCTCCGAACAAATAGAAACCAATCTTTCTTCACTTTTAACCAACGCAAAAAATAAAAGTGAAGTAATAATTACTTTTCTGGCGTTATTAGAACTAATTAAACAAAAAGTTTTGACTGTAGAACAAGAAGCTTTATTTACAGATGTTACTATTAAAAAGTACTCCCTTCCACTAACTCCAACCGATGAACAAGATTAATATAGGCATTCTTTTCATAATAGTAGGCATTCTGTATTCCCTTCTTGCTTGGGATAAATATTTTAAAGTTACATTAGGTAAATTAATAGAACACGATTTTATTAAAATACCAACTATAAAACCTGGCACAACTCCCAACATAGGCAAAAAAGCAGGTATACTAATATATGGAACAGCCATGATCATAATTGGTATATATTTAATATTCATATCTCTTTAACTGATGGACTCAATAAAAAGCAAAATAGAAAGCATTCTCTTTGTCTCAAATAAACCGGTAGACATAAAAACTCTTGTTAAAATTACAGAGTCAACAGTAGAAGAGGTTATAAGATCGGCAGAAGAACTCAAAAACGACCGGAAAGAAAGTGGTATAGTCATCTTAGAAAACGCCGGAACATACCAGCTAGCAACAAATAGCGAAAATACTCAAACAGTCACTAATTTCCTAAACACGGACCTTAGAGAAAAACTGACCGATGCCACGGTCGAAGTTTTAGCCATTATCGCCTACAGACAACCTATTTCCCGAGCCGAAATAGAAGCAATACGCGGGGTTAACTCACAGTACTCCATAAGACATCTTCTTATGAGAGGTATGATAGAAAAAGCTCCAAATCCTGGGGATGCACGTGGTAGCCTTTACCAAGTTACTACTGAGTTTCTGCAGCACATGGGAATAACAAGTCTAGCAGACTTACCTTCATTCGAAGACCTTACTGCTCAAATAAAACTACCGGAAACACCCGGACTAGAAAACACTAAAGTCGCAGAAACAGTTGACGCTGTAAAAATAATAGAACCTACCGAAAACTCAGATCAAAAAGAGGATTCTCAAAATGAAGAATCTTCAACCCCACCTATCCTAGAAGTTTCTGAGACAGTAACCACAGTCGCTGAAGAAACACCAATACCTCCAGCTATTACCAAAAACGAAAGTAATAATATAGAAACCAAAGAATCCTCTCCACACCCTCAAGAGTTAATAGAAGCTCCAGATGAACTAGAGGAACTCCCAGCTCCACCTTCTAGCCCAAACAATCACAACTTAAGACCTCCCTTACCGCCTAAAATACAAATAAAAAATATCACAGAATAATTCTGTGATATTTTTTATTTAGGTAACTCCTCATAAGATTCTGCAGGAGAACTGGGCACCTCTTTTTTAAGCTCTACCTTATCGCAGGCAGCTGCTAAAAAAACAAGACTCGCTAATATAATTATTATTTTCGTCATATCACTTTTTTAAAATAAGTTTCTCTTTTTGTATTTTAGATAATTTTTTTATCTCAAATTCTCTTATAAGCGCAAGACTTTTTGTTCTAACCTCTTCAAAATATACTATCTCCCCTCCCCCTCTACTCCGAACATAGCTAGACCCCTTCCCAGAGTTATGCATCTCCTCCCTTGTCTTCAGATTATTAGTAATTCCACAATACAGCGAACCATCCTTACACCGAAACAAATAAGCAAAATACATACCCAATAATTATACCAACAAATCCTTACAATGTAACAAAATACCAGATGACAAAGTCAAAAATATCTGCTAAAATCGCTAAGTAATTACCCCCGTTGAGATTTAATGGGGCCCTCAAACAGCTTGATTACATTTGTGTTTTAAAAAGATTCCTAAGAGTCTTTTTAAAACCATAGCGATAAGGTATTTGGGGTTAAGCAAGACCTCACAGAGACTGCAGATGGCTGGGCCTAAAGCCCGGCAAGCGAAAGTTCGCAGGCATGGTGAGCGCGGCGCTATCGTCTAATGGTTAGGACAGCTGGTTCTCATCCAGCAAATCCGGGTTCGATTCCCGGTAGCGCTACCAACAAGAACATCGGCATTATTGCCGGTGTTTTTGTTTTAAATAAGGTTTGTAATTAGTTTTCCTTCAGGCTATACTTATTTTATGAATACTGATTTTAAAGAATTATTTGAATATTTTGACCAGCAGTTTGGTGATCTAAAGGAACGCATGAGCGGTCTTGAGAATGGTTTTAGAACCTTGCAAACGTCAGTGGATAATTATGCGATTAAGGCTGATAACTATTACAAAGAAATGGCTGTGCTTATGCAAAGGGTAGAACGCTTAGAGAATATTGTGAAAGAGCTGGCAGAAAAGAATGGGGTTAAAGTATCTTTTTAAGTTTGGTTAATTTATTAATGATTCTCACATATGGAAACATTACATCCTCCACAGGAGATACAAGAAGCTAAGGACGGCTGGAAAGTCGAAACCCATACATTTTCTGAGCCTTTAAAAAATTTTTTAAATTCACCTGCAATAATAAATGGAAAGTATTCAGGTGATCAATCTATTCATTACTCTGGGGGCACCTCAGAAAGATTTAATGAACTTAGGGAATCTGAGCAACCATTCAACAAGATTGAAGTGCTTTACGAGAATGGTGTAATAACCCAAATACATGCCGAAGTAGGAAATGCAGGAATCCTGGATGTGTATATTACAGGATCTGCTCTTAGTGATTTTCTGACTACCAATATTAAAGAATAAGGGAATATTATTAATCCAAAATTTATAAGTCAGTTACTTCTTGATAATTCTAATGGACTAGATGAAATGGCAAGCAGCTTATAAATCCCCCTTATCAAAGCCAAGAAAGTTTTCCACCTGTCTCGACTTGGTCTACCAAAAATAAGACACCCACAAATGGGTGTCTTATTTTTGTTAGTAGCAACGACGCAGTCATACCGCATGGAGCCACCAAACAAAAGACACCAGAATTCTGGCGTACTCTTGTTTACAAACTCAATTCAGATATCAAAACTAGTAGTTTAAAACTGACTCAGAGTATTTTATCTGGCAGATCTTAGGGCATTTAAAATAACAGTTAAATCTATTAGCTCTTGTAATAACGCCCCGTAAATTGGTGGTATAAAACCAAACATTGCAATTATCATTCCTGCTATAGATAAGCCAATCCCGACTAAAATACTTTGTTTAGCTATTTTTGTGGTAGCAATAGCTATTTCTAAACTCTCTAAAACTGAGTTAACTTTATGATTCAGTATTGCCACACCAGCAGCCTCAATAGATGCGCTATTTTCTGTTCCAGAAAAAACCATACCAACATTTGCTAAAGCCAGAGCAGGAGCATCATTTAACCCATCTCCAACCATCAGCACACAGGAACCTTCTTCTTGGGTAGATTTGATAACTTTATACTTATCCTCTGGAGTAGCATGGGTATACATAGCTATTTCCATGTCACCAAATAACCTTTTCGCGTTATTTTCTTTATCACCTGTAATTAAACCGACCTTATATTTTTGTTTTAATTTATTTAATACATTTAACGTATCACTTTTTAATGTGTCATCAAAAGTGAGCTTAGCCACCAATTTATCTTCTCTAAGAACATCAATTTGTATTCCCGAAGCGTTCTCAGAAGCCGACTTTCTAATAGTAAATCTAGCATGATTAACAATACCGCTTATACCTTGACCAATTACTTCCTGTACTAAATCAGCTTGGATATCAGACAATTTTCTTTCATTTTTAGCCGCTATAATAGCACGCGCCAAAGGATGAAGAGAATGCCTTTCAATGGCAGCTATACTTATTAACAATTCATCTTCCATTAAACTAGGATCCAAAATATCAAAACTTACTAGTTTTGGCTCACCTAAAGTCAGGGTTCCTGTTTTATCAAAAAAAATATGAGTTACCCTAGAAAGCATTTCTAAAATTGCTGGTCTTTTTATAATTATATTTTTTTTGGAAGCCTTATTCATTCCTCCTAAGAAACTCACCGGAGCTGCTATGAGTAATGGACAAGGAGTGGCTATTACTAGAACAGCCAAAACCCGGTTAAAATCATAAGAAATTAAGTAAGCAAACGTTGCTATGGCCAACGTCACAATACTAAAAATATAGTTATATTTTTCCGCCAACCTAACTAGCTGAGCGGGGTGCTTTTTCGCTTCTTTAACTAAATTAACTATTTTTTGATATGCCGATCTAGAAAAATCCCCTTCTACTTTAAGTTCAATTAAATTACCTACATTTAAAAATCCGCTTTTAATAAACTGATCAACCTGATAATTCTGGGGTATTGGCTCACCTGTCAAACTTGATTCATCCAATAACCCATTACCTGAAACCAGATAACCATCTAATGGCACAACTTCACCGGGTTTAATTATGATTACGTCACCCTCGTTTACCTCTTGGATCTTCTTAATTACAAAACCTTGATTCAATTTAACTTCACAAGTTTTTGGAATTCTATCTACCAATTTTACAAGGGCCGCTTCTGCTTGGTTTGAACCATATAACTCCAAAGCTTCGCTAAGTAGGATCATAATCGCAATAACCGATCCGGCGGCATACTGTTGCAAGCTTAATGCTGTTACCATTGCCAATATCGCAATATAATCCAAAGAAAATTTTCTTTCTTTTATCTTTTGCAATGTATCTAACGACAACACTATTAAACCAAACAAAGTACAGACAATATAAAATAAAGGTAAGTTAAAAAAATACCCCGATATCAAAAGTGCCAAAGAAATTAGAGGCTTTCTAAACTCAATTTTGAATAGGAAATTAAAGTAGTTCATAGACACCTGAATAATAACAAAAAAATTACACATAAGCATTTTTCTAATAAAAAAACCAGATATATTCTGGTTAGAAAATTTTACTGAGTCATCCGCCAATTAGGATCCATAGCTTTCGCCAATCTCGAAACCTGGCCCGCAGGCCTACCTTGCTTTCTGGTAGTTTTACCTCTCCTCGTTCCCCTACTACCAGCACGTTCCGACCGCGGCTTTTTACCCATTCTGTGCTTCATTCAATTCTCCTATTTGAAAAGGTCAAAATAGACCTTTGTTATTGTGCCAAATCCACTTACGAAAATCAAGATAAAAAATAACCAGCTAGGTTGCTGGTTTGTCTAATTCCAATCCTCGTAAGTTTCCTCGTACTCTTCGTACTCGGCCTCCACTAGATCTTCGAAGCTCGAAACCTTTTGGCGGATTTTCTCCTTCGCTTTTTCCTGTTCAGCTTCTATTTCTTCTATCTGAACTTTGTAAGCCTCGTAAAGCGCTCGCTCCTCGATGCGCCTCTCAATTGCACCATGAAGTTCCAGAATAGTCCAAGGGTAAAAGTTACTGTAGGTAATTACCCTTTTTGTGCGCTTAAAGAAAAGTCTACTTAAAAACTTAAACTTCTTACCCAAAGCCTGAGCTTTTTTCGCCCTCTCCTTAAATTCCGTGCCATGCAAGATATAGCAAGCAAAATGATCGCAAAAATCATCACGTTCATCCATAGCCTGGCTATACCAAGTCAGAAAATGGCTGGATTTTCTGCGCACGACCCTCGACCAACTAATCTTTCTCCATTGCTCTTTCTCCCGCTTACTTAAAGTCTGCCATACAGATTCCCCCACTTCGTGAACAAAAGTAAAACCAGCGACTGCTCGCTCTTGTTCCGAGAGCTTCAAATAACTTTCATCCACCGGTTCATATAAGCATATGGTCTTTATTTCTGATAAATATTGACCGTAAGTTATAGATCCTTCCATAAGCTCACGAATAGACAAAAGCTTAGTGGTGAACTTAAGAATATGCTTTATCCCGCCAAGAAATTGGTATGGGATCAACCGAAGCAGTCTCGAGACCGCATGTGCCTCATGAAGACTAAACTTCTGACTATGCTTAATGTGGTAGTTGTTAGGAGTAATACCCCTCGAGAGAAGCTGATCAAGATTTCGAATTTCTAGAAAATGCTGTTTGGGCATGATTTCAAGTCGAATACTATGCCTCAAATAAACATCCAACTGTATGTTCTCAAGTAGCGAATACTCAGTCGGCGAGTCCACAAGAAACTGCCAAGTATCCAACTCGCATTGCTTCTTTACCCTCTCAAACATTTCAGAAATTATTTGGTTATTCGTCTCCATAGTAATTGTCTCACTATGAAACTGAACCAAAGCTTCTCTTATGTACCAGTCTGAGTAAGGAACATATTCCAAAAACTTCCCTTGGTGGTCTATGAATTTCACACCCACACCATAAGGCGAGATGTAACCCATAAACGGATCTTCACCAACTAAGCAATTCGGAATCTCCCTAAGCATCCCAACCAAACGAAAGAGTTCGTCTTTCCTTAGCTCATCACTTCTACCTAGGTCATAAATTACTCCCCGGAATATTTTCCTTTCCATTAGAGAACGTAAAGCTTCAAATTCTTGGCGCTTCTCTGGTGTTAGTTTGTCTATACCTTGCTTAAGCGAAGCTTCTTGTTCCTCACCTGTTAATTTAATGAGGACAGTCCTTGCTACTTTTCCAAACCCCACAGAAGTGGCATCCTTGCTCGCATACCAAACCCGGTCATGCAAACGTTGGTTAGTTACCAACAATGGTACTAACTTTTGAAAGATTTGTTTTACCTCAGGGGTAAGTGAAATGTATTCAAGCAACTCGTGCCTACCAGTAACCCCCATGTACTCAAAAGCATCCAACGCGCCTAATCCGGTACGCAAAATTTCTTCGTTGTAAGATTCATTTGCAAACACTAGCGTGTCTACGTTGCAACCGAGCAAAACTGGAATTTGAAACCAGACTTTACCCTGATATTCAATATCATATTTCGCCGGATCATATTGAGTACCATATACAAAGAAACTTTCCGGGGCTCGCTTAACCCACGCCAGAAAAGCAATGTCGAGACGTGTAAGGTGGGGAAAATATTTTCCCACATCTTTCATGTTTTTACACTCAAACCCCAAAATTTTCTTACATTTCTGGTTGAAAACTTTAAGACCTTCTTCAAAATTAACTTTCTGCACCAGCTCTACTTCAAGCTCTTCTCGTAATCCCGCCAAACCAAGCTTATCTTTCAGTTCTTCAAAGGCATCTTTGCTATGAACAAGTGCAACCCCGGAATGGTTTCTTACCAAAACATTTCTAGCATTAGCATCAGCCCTATGGATTTCCTGTTCCATCTGCTCCAATCTATCCCACATTTCACTAGTACTCAAATACTGTAAATCAAAAAGTTCCAATTGCTCCCTGCGCACATCCAGAGCAAGGTTTGAGGGCTTTACTGGCAACAAGCTGTTAATTGAAAGCCTAGCAACTGACTCTCTCTTCGCTTCTTTCTTCATACTAATCCCCCTTAAAAATTTCAATATCAAAACATAGAATACTTATAGTATTCTTTTATGCGATAATCTGCAAGAATTATTTACTTAAATTTTTCTTAAAATATAACACCCCAATTAAAGCGCTAACTGGCACACAGAGTAATAATATAATTCCGCCAACCAATATTTTAGCTATTATTTCCATAGTATATTCACTATTCAGCAATACCCAGGTTGGCTGTTCAGTCTGGACACTAAATAATAAAAATAAAGGGAAAGCAACCACGGTAATTAATAAAATATAAGAATAAATTGCCCTGGATACCTTTCCCTGCTCATTAAGAAGGACATTTTTGAATAACTTCCAGATCCCTAAATGTGGATTTTGAGTAACAAAATTCTCACTACTCTCTATTGCTGAACATACTTGCTTGCACATAAAACCTATCATTCCCAAAACCAGTGAAGCAAACAATAAACTTTTCAAATTTATAACGCCTGAAAAATAACTTTGAACAAAATCTGTCTCCTCATTAGCCGAACCTCGAAGCTTGAGCAAGCCCAAAGACCCTAAAGCAAATCCCATATGAATTAAGGTTAACAAAATTACAGAAAACAGAGATAAAATCGATCTTCTATTTATTCCCTTTTCAGTAAAAATCAAAAGTACAGCAATTACTAATGCGGACAAAAATACCAATGATAAATAATCTGAACCTACTATTAATCTCGGTACTAAAAATTTTAAAATAATAATTAGAGATGCTAAAAGCCCCACTTGAGAGGCTAAACCCTTACCTCCACTTACCAAAAAAATGCTCAATATAAATATACCTATCAGTACATAAAGCCCTGGGAGTCTATACCTATCTACAATTTCATATCGAGTTTTTCCTCCATTCGAAAGCTGGGCTACTATAACTGAATCTCCCGTTTTTAAATTTGATAATCCTGGTGAAGGTATTTCCCTGTGTTCGATCTCAACAATCTCATCCTTTCCATTCTTTAACTTCAAATTTACTTTTAATAATTGTTTGATAATTTCCCTATCATAGCCACTACTAGACTCTTCAAATACCACCTGTACGATTTTACCTTTTAAGTACCCTTCAAAAACAGGAGCTCCCGGATCAACTAATTCTTGATCCTGGTCAGCAAAAGCATTTTTAAAACCAAAATTAAAAAGAGTAAAGAAAGCTAAAATTAATAATCCTAATTTTAATTTATATTTATCCAAAGTGTGTAAAGAATATTGCAAAAACAACCCCAGCTAACATTAATGAAAGAACTTTCCATGCCTTCTCTTTACTATGAGCCTCAGGTAGTAAATCACTCGCCCCTATATAAAGTAAAAACCCACCAAATAATGCCAAATATGCACTAATTATAGTCGGTGTAACCTGAATTTTACTTGCCACAAAAACTCCTAAAATAGGCGCTATAGCATCTAAACCTAATAGCAACAAAGTTTTCTTTGTACTGTGGTTAGATAAAAGCATTAAACTCGCAGTATTGATACCATCCGAAAAATCATGAGCCAAAACCGCCAGTGCTATCATAAATCCTATCTCCTGACCCGCTGCGAATCCTAGAGCAATTCCTAAACCATCCAAAAAGCTATGAATAACCAATCCAGTAGCCCCTACATATCCTACAAAAGGATGTCTATGTTCTACATATTCATGTTCATGACCATCGTGATACTGAACTAACTTCTCTAGAACATGAAAACCAAAAAACCCAGCAAGAAGAATTAAACTGAATGTTCTAGGATTAAGTGAGTTTTCAGAAATAATCTCAAACATTTCTGGTAAAACTTCCAATAACGCAATTGAAATAACCACCCCAGCAGTAAAACTAATAAGAAGGTGAATTTTTTTTCTGTGACGAATACTTAACAAACCACCCCAAAGAGTAGTAATAAACGTCCCGATAGCGAAAAAATAACTTTCCATATATTTATAGTACTAAATTATTCAATTAATAAAAACTAGTGGGTGAAACTTATCTATTTCCACCCACTCTGTCTGCTAAAATTTCTCCCGAATAATGACCCGCACCTATCGTGAGGATTTTTAATATTGGGTTGTTAAATCTATCTGCTAGTGTTTCTGAACCATAAGTTGAAGCTCCTATAATAAGAACCTGTAAGACAACCTTGGCCACTTTCGATTTTTTTGACTTTGACTGAGGAGACTCTCCAGAATCTCCCTCAGCTTGCCTTTGTATTACTTTCCGACCAGATATAGATTCCGCGTTTACACCTGTCTCCCTCGGCAATCTCTGTATCGCCTTTTCCCAATCTTGCGCACTTATATTGATTGATAAGCAAATTGTGACGAAGATTAAAAAAAGCCCGAAACTAAACACTCGCATTATTTACCTCCTATTTGCGAATTATTCGCATTTGTATAATATACAAATATAAAAGTCCTGTCAATGCGAATTATTCGCATACTAGTAAAACGAGCCCGCTCGTTTTACTAGTCTCGACTTAATACACTATAATCAACTTATGAAAATTACTTTAGATTCAACCAAACTTGGAACCCTCACAACCGCTGGATTAAAAGTTACCCCTGCGAGGCTCTTAGTTTTGGAAGTTCTTACCAATACCGAAAAACCACTCAGTATTCAAGATATTCAAAAAAAACTCGGCAAAAAGTCCGCCGACCAAGCAACTGTTTATAGAACCATAGAAATATTCAAAAAAAATGGAATTGTAAGACAAGTAAATTTCGAGCACGACCACGCCCACTTCGAGCTAAATACCAACTCTCACCACCACCATATCATCTGCCAAAATTGCGGTAAAGTGGTAGATATCTCCAACTGCAATATAACGAGCCTCGAAAAAGAAATCCTAAAAAAATCCGGTTTCAAATCCATCCAAAAACATTCCCTAGAATTTTTTGGTACATGCAACAGGTGTAAAAAATAGTTAAAAACAAAAGTGCCTCAGTAAGAAACAGATGTTTCTTACTGAGGACTTAGGAAATGGCGAGCATAGCTCGCAGTTTGCGTTAGGCTTTGGCCGCGCGTGCGTTGAAGTTCGAGCTGTTCCCCGACCACCTGTGCTTGAGTGAATACTCAAACAGCACATCGAGAACCTCATCCATTGTCAATTTGGATTTGATCGGAGAGCTGAACTTATAAGGCCCGGCCATAACCGTATCGCCTTGGTTTGCAGACTCACGAACGATCCAAACAGGAGGATTGCCATCAGCCACACCCTCTTTGGCATTCAGAGCCTTTGCCAGCTCATCACCACGGAATTTACCCCCTTTGCCTTTATTCCGGGGTGCGATAACGAACCCGTCAGTCGGGTGGTTATAAGCGACCATCAAGTCAATCCAAGGCTTTTCGCTTCGTCCTGCCATGCGGGTCCAAGCCAACAACTCCCAATGACCGTATTCGGAAAAATAACGAGCCACAGTTGCGTTGTAGTCCTTGAACTCAAATTTCGCGGTTTCGAAGCTGATGCCTTTCAGGGATTCTTCTGCGACATTCAGGCGGTCAATCACTTTCAGGCTCAGTTCGTACCAGAACTTCACCAACCCATTGGCCTCCTCCGGGGTCAGGAAATACTGAAATTCTTCGCCTTCTTGGTGACGGGTCATACCGCAAGCCCGGTCACAAAGCCAGACAAGCGACATAGGTTGAAGGTCTTTGAGCTGAGCCTTCCCTTTTTCAGCTTCCACCATCGCCACTTTATCGAAAATTCGGAGCACATCACTGCACTCTTCCATTCGATTCATTGCGTATTCGGGCTTGAAAAATTTGAGCTTGTCGTAGACCCAAAGCTCGACAACTTGGATAGCGCGACGGATCACTTCATCCATGTCAATGTCGAGCGAGGCGGCAAAAGCATGGCGGAGAATGTAGGGAATGCCAAACCCTTGCTTCAATTTGCCGGTCTTGTTCTGGGATGACCCCATTTCGACGAGCAATTGGAAGATGTTGGTATCGAGCGAACCCAACTGAACGAGCTGATCGCAAATCATGATGAGTGACGAGAACTTACCCGTCCCGTTGTGAATGCCGGCTTTGCCGACTCCCACAAACAGTGGACGAAGCTTCGGTCTGCCCGTATCATGCAGCGTAACCCCTGCTTGCTTGAGCAACTGACGAACCTTCTCCTCGGAAGGATAAGGTTCATTGCAACGAACAATTTTCAACTCCTCACCTTGCGCTTCGCAAAACATCCGCGCGTAGAAAAGAGCAAAAATGTCGTCAATCGTGAGCGACTGGTCTGGGCACAGAATGCCCCGTTTATCACCTTGCATATTGTCCTCCTAAAAACGGTGGTATGTTTGAAACTAGTTAGCCGATTAGACAGTCCGTTGACCATCCCTGCAACTAACCACATGACCGTCCCCTAGTTTTCTAAGGGACAGGTTGTGATTAGTTTAGTCTATTACTATGGCACCGCGAATTCTTCGTTCTCCGGGAGCTAGGCGGTCTTGGCGATTAGCTCTACTACCACCATAGCTTGGCTTGTTGCCATAGCCTCTGTTGTTTCCCCTATTACCACCACTGAATCTATCTTGGCGAGTATCCCCTGGTCTAGAGTTTCTAAATCCTCTGTTTCCAAAGTTTCTCTCACCTTCTCTTTCACGCAATTCACCGCGTCTTATGTATTCCTGTTCTCTAACTTTCCTACTCTGGTCTTTTTCTATGTTAAGACTCTGCTTAACCATAGTTTCCAACTCTTCGTAAGTAAGTTTACTTGGAGGAATACCCTGAGCGTTTATACCCCCATTCTGAATGGTGTTAGCTCTAGTATCGTAGTACCAGTGTGGTAGTCCGTCTGTTCTCCCCGGTCTCTCAAGATGACTAATATGGTCTACCAAGAGAGTTAGGTTATTCTTCTGTGCTTCCAATAACTTCAAGTTCTTAGAAAGTATATGGAGTTCTAGGTTCTCTGCCTGCTTGGAAATAATATTCACGTGGCCAGCACTAGACTTCTGAATAACCAAATGTGCCCCAACGTCTTTGCTTCTAAGGAAACTTGGGATTGCTGTATTGTCGGTTTCAATATACACAACCATTAATTTCTTTCCGAGCTGCATAGCATTAAACACCTTTGCTCTACCTTCTGCAAGCGCGCTTGCGTATTCCTTTGGCAGTTCTTCATAGCGTCTGTATTCCTGAACGTAGTGAGCGTGAAGCAAAGGCAATACTGAGTTCAATACCATATGCGGATCATCCGGATAAGTCTTCATAAGGCTCATTAACAATCCAGAAATTCCGAATGCTCTATCTATGGAATCTTTAGAAATTGTTCCTTTACCTTCAAGGTCATCTCGTCTGGCAAGCTCAAGTAGTTTAACTAGCTCTTGTTTATCATCAACTCCCAAAAATTCCGCCACAAGGTGACTTGCTGAAGTAGTTTTATTTTCTGGTCCTAACCTGTGGTGGTCAAAACGGCCGTTACCTAAGTCGACTAATATATATCCTTCGTCTTCTAATTCAAAACCGTTTTTCCCTCCAGGGAGTTCACTCCAAAATTCCAGAGGAGCTTCAGATATACCAGGAAATTTAGCTTCACCAAA
Source organism: uncultured Candidatus Saccharibacteria bacterium (assembly GCA_964384035.1). GTDB lineage: Bacteria > Patescibacteriota > Doudnabacteria > UBA920 > UBA920 > CAYLIB01. Next base: position 27,475 of record CAYLIB010000005.1, on the reverse strand, counting down.
GGTCTTTAAAAGGAAAAAAGCGATCGCTGTATCGACCTGAACCTTTGGGAATAAAACAATTGTAAAATTTTGATTGTTTGCCATAATAGACCCTTCCTTAGTTACTTTGACACTTAAATTTAATTATACTCTGACCCAAAGTCTTAATCTGGAATTTTAGCATATTTTTCAAGTTTTGTCAATAAGTATTATATTTAAGCCCGTATTTACTAAAATACCCGCTATTTGCGGATAGTTTAAGTTAAAGTTATTAAAAATATTTTATGGCTTATTTAAGCATTTCTAGTGCTTCCAAAGAACTCCCCTAAATTCATTGTTCACTATAAGTGGTACTCCCCTAATGGCTTCTACCCTTGCGCTAATCCCTTGTACCGGGCAGTCATGATTGCGACCAGACGCACAATGAGCACATAAGTTCTTTAGTTGAGCCAAAATATTTTGTTTCGTTTTTTCCAATTGCGACATGGTCGTAAGTATTAGTTAATTATTAAATATTTGCAAAACTTAAATATTACTCTAAATTTCTTATCACCCCTACAACCTTCCCTTGTACCATCCACTGCTATAGAGGGGCTTGCGTCGCCCCCTTCATTTGGGAGACCCAAATGAAGCTTCCCCTTCTCGCCGCGGTCGCGGCTATTAAACCAACTTTTATTCCAAGTTTCTTATAACTCCCACAACCTTCCCTTGTACCATCCATTCTTCTTTAGGGTAGATGTTTTTGTAGTCGGGGTTTTCGGCTTTTAGGTAGGATCTGTTTTTTATTTGCACAAAACGTTTTACTGTTGCTTCGTCGTGCAAAATAGCCACTACAATTTCGTTATGTTTTGCTTCTCTGGTTGGCCTTACAATTACCAAGTCGCCATCGAAAATTCCTGCGTTAATCATACTGTCTCCCCTAACCCTTAAAAGAAACACGTCTCTTCTTCCTCGAATTAGTGTCTGAGGTAGATTAATCCATTCTTCAATCTGCTCTTCAGCCAAATGAGGACTCCCAGCTTGCACCCTTCCTAAAACGGGAACTTTTATAAAACCTTTTTCTAGACTTTCCGAGAGGGAATTTAAAACCGTTATACCCCTAGCTTTCCCACTTGTCTTAATATAGCGCCCTTCTTCCAACGCACTTAGAAGTTTTGCAACAGCATTCTTGGACTTAACTTTTAAATGTGTAGCCATCTCAGAAATTGAAGGTGGGAGATTATGGTCCCTAACCTGTTTGATAATAAAATCTAAAAGTTCTTTTTGTCTTGGAGTAAGATTTTGTTTCGACATACGAATATAAAATTAATAAACGTTCGTATACCTATACTATACGAACGTACACTTAGAGTCAACCATTTAAAAACTAAAGAATTTTTACTTCTTTAGATAGTTATCCACATATTTATTTTACCCCGAAAAGAAAAGATATAATTCCCAGCACCGTAGCTAACAAATCTTTTAAAATTGGGATTACAGCAGGGAGCAAAACTATTAGCACTATAAAAAAAATTAGGTTCTTTTTGATTGTCTGGAAAATAGAGTAAATAAACAAAACACCTAATCCAAAAGAAACAAAAGGTCTCAAAAATTCCGGAAAATAATTCAAAAATTGCCTATAAATATTTTCTAATACAGCAAGGAAAGGCATAAAAAATTTCTACTTATCAATAAAGATTCAATATTACCAATCTATTATTTTTTATATTTTAAGTTATCTAATATTACCAAATGTGGATAATCAAAAATATCTTTGATAAACCTATCAAAGGTTCCCTTTCTAACCCAAAACTCTTCTTCGGTCATCACACTGTAATTTATTTCTTGACCCATTAACTTCTCAGTGGAAGCAGTAAAACTCTTCAATTGATCCGGCGCCAATTTACCTACAAAAAGTATATCAACAGGTAACTCAGGTCTACCAACAAACAAGCCAGACAAAAATGCTGCTTTTATACCAGTCAATCTGGACGCTTCCTCATAAAGCTCATCAACATATTTAAGCTTATCTTTTAAGAGTGCATTCTTTAGCTCAGCAAAAGGTTTAAAGTCCCCTCTTAACAAATAATACTTTTTCCCTTTCTTAGAAAAAACTTTCATTTGCTGACTAGAAACAAGCCTATCTAATATTTCTTCAAGCTTATCTTTTGGGATACCCAACCTAACTGCCACTTCATCAACATAAAAAGCCCTTGGTGGTGCAAGAAGAAAAAAAGAATAAATTTCTGGTTCGTATTTAGCTTCTATAATATTCTCTAAGTCCAACATAACAGTACTATTATATACTTTATCTCTTAAATAAGAAATAATTTGTTTAGTTTAGGGTAATTATCGTATAATTAATTGTTATGAATACAGATCTTGAAACACAGGTAGCAAAAATAAAAATAGGTAATTTCAAGCAAACTACAACCTTTGTATCAATATTAGCGGAAAATTCGACCTTTTCAAATGCAGAGCTATATATTGCCATGGAATTACCACTTTTTAACCCTGCTGCTGCACCAGACTGCGAAAGAATTACCTCCGCTATAGCTTCCGCACTTCGAAGGAGTTTTCGTCATGAAGTCACAGATAATTCATTTGAAAATGCTATTTCTCAAATTAATGAAGAATTAGCAAAACTGAGTAATATTGGTCAGTCAAACTGGGCGGGCAAGCTTAATGCAATTGTAGCTGTTAGATACGAAGAATTTATGTATGCTGCTACCACTGGCAACATCATAGCCATGATGCTCAGGGACTCAGAATTCATAAATCTAGCCGATAGCCCCAAAAAATCTGACCCTAATAAAACTTTTGAAAATTTCGCAACAGGCAAAATTAGACTCGAAGATATCTTTATTTTTTCAACTACAAGTCTATTTAATTATGTAGGTCTAGAAAAATTTAAATCAGAAATAAAAAAACTTTCCTTAACAGACCTAGCAAACAAAGTTTCTGAGATACTAGAACAAAACGCGGGACCAGAGATTGCCTTCGGAACATTAATTTTAAAATTAAGCGACCCAAACACGATAGAAGAAACACAACCTGATACTCCAGTTATACTTAGCAGAACTGAAAATTTTAAAAAACCTAGCAAGCTCAATAAAATAACCCAAAGCATAAAACGAACAAGTGAAAATTTACAAGTTATATCAAAAATCAAAGAAAGATTAACTAAAGCCCCTTCATATTCTCCTGAGTCAAATTTCTCAAGTTCTGGTACAATGAGAGATCGATTATTTAATTTATCAGGAAGGGCTAAAGAATTTGTCAGTTCCGCAAAAACTACCAGCCTGACCAAACAAAAAAAATTCTTTATCGTGTCTGCCTTAGTTCTACTAATCGCACTAGGTATAAACATAGCCTTAACAAAAAAATATAACGAAAAAAAGGAAACTATTACCCAAGGACAAAATAGACTCTCTTCGCTAGAACAACTTGCCACAGATGCTGAATCTTCTGTAAATTACGATAGAGCAAAAACCATAGAAACTCTTAGACTATTTAAACAACAACGAGAAGCATTAAATGTTACCGATGATATAAAAACAAAACTTACAGAGCTGGATGAAAAAATACTTAAAATTGGAGATATAATTGACAAAAAATTAAATATAGAATTTTCAGAAATTGGAAGAATTGCTGATGGAGAAACTATTATAACTACACCTGGTACATTAAATGTTCAAAGCGACAAAAGCTTTGTAGCTTTAGATATTGCAACTAATAAAATTCTAGAAAGCAAACTTTCCTGTCCAGAGAATATTATTTCGGGAATTCGTTATGTTGATCAAAAAATTTATTACTATAATGGTCAAAATTTAGGAATCTGTGACCTATCATCTAACACAGTAAGCTTAACTTATACTGGCCAAGTACCTGCAAGTCACGAATTCGGAGGGCTCGCCTATTATCCTACAGGAAACAAATTATATAGCGTCAATAAATCTACAGGACAAATTATATCTTATTCAGCAACTGACTCTATTCAGAAACCTAGTATTTGGATAACCTCGGAAACCCTAAAGTCGGCTTCAAGCATTGCCATAGATGGATCTATATATGCATACACCCAAGATGGAATACATAAATACACTTCTGGGAAAGCTTCAGAATTCATATCCACAGAATTATTTACTCCCCTTTCAGGCAAAGGAAAAATACTTACTCAAAAAGATTTCACTAACATCTACGTCTTGGATTCAGAAAATCACAAAGTAGTTATATATAATAAAAAAGCTGAGCTTTTTGGCACTATAAAAACTGATGATAAAACAAACTTCAAAGACATATATGTTGATGAAAAAAATAAAACCATCTTTCTTCTTGGAGATGGCAAAATTTTCAAAACGAATTTTTAGTTAATTGGGCCTTCTAGATAAATATTAGAAAAACTAAAAAGCAACCCTTTCGGGTTGCTTTTATGGAATGTTATTTAAGGGTAACTTTTCCACCTGCTTCTTCAAGCTTCTTCTTCAATTCTTCTGCTTCTGCTTTAGAGATATTCTCCTTAACAGCTTTTGGAGCTCCGTCTACTAAATCCTTAGCTTCTTTAAGTCCAATACCGGTTACTTCACGAACAACTTTAATTACGTTGATCTTGTTAGCACCTGCATCGGTAAGCTCAACTGTAAATTCAGTCTTTTCTTCTGCGGCTTCGCCAGCTGCGGCACCTGCTACAGGCATAGCACCCATCATCATAGGAGCTGCTGCTGAAACACCAAATTTACCTTCTAATACCTTAACGAGTTCGGAAAGATCCAATACAGAAAGTTTTTCGATTTGATCTACGAGACTCTGAAATTTTGCTGGAACTTCTACTTTGTTGTCTTCTGACATAAAATTATTCTATATAAATTGATAATTGTATAATTTCTAGTTTATAAAGTTTTTAAAGTCATTAAGAACTAGATAAACTTTATAACTACTTTGTTGCTATAGCATTTAAAACATTTAGCAACGAACGTACATTTCCTGCAAGTACATTTACAAATCCAGATACTGGAGCGTTTATTGTACCAACAAGCTTTGCCCTTAACTCTGTCTTACTTGGAAGATCTGCAAGAGCCAGAACCTCATTCTTACCTACTAAGCGGTTCTCTAAAACACCGCTTAGAACACTCATAGTTTTTATATCTTTTGTAAGACCTTTTATTAGTCTCGCTGGAAGAGTCTCCTCTTCCTCAGATATAGCTACTATAACAGGTGTTTTATAATTTACAGCTGAAGCATCGATATTATTTGCTTCAAGTGCTTTCTTCAAAAGACTAACCTTATAAACCTTTGCTGTGACATTTTCTTTTTCTAAAGTTCTTCTGAACTTATCTATGTCTTTCACTGTGGTACCACGGTAGTCTGTAAGAACTACACCCTTAGCCTTAGAAAGTCTAGTTGTAGCTTCTTCCAAATCTACACTCTTTTGTTGTTTAGTTTTTGCCATAATGTTGATATTCCTTATTTTTTTAATCGACCTTTACCAGCTAAATACCCTTAAAAATTTAAAACTCGGGATTACCCGAGTGAAATAGTACTTAAAACGCAAATTAAGCGTAAGTCGTATTCCTCGGTGGGGTGCTTGTGGCAATTAACCTGTTATTCAGGCCCAACTGTCTTTGGATATGTAACTTTGCTTATTATACAGACTAAGACTATAAAAGTCAAAATCCCTTATATTTTATCATCTCTTTCTCCATTCGCTTGTCTATCCATATCTCATTAATTTCAGGGTCATACATTACTCTCCACCAATTTTTAGTATCTACTTTAATTTCTTTTTCCTTATTAAAACCCATTTTACTCAGCTCACGGTCATCACCTGAGTTATACCAAGAAGCTTTTCCATACACAGGTATGAAATCAGGATTTTCTTTTCCCATCTCTCTAAGTTTAATTTCTTGCTCTACAGTTAGGCTCGTGTACCTACTTGAATCTGGCTGCACATGAAAAAAACTAAATGTATCATCTTTACCTCGAGTCAAAATAACATGACAAGGTGTTTGCCATTCACTAATTAGAAGCCCTTCTGATCCTGTGGTTGCATAGCCTCTTCGTTCAGCGTAGACCTTAGGTTTCTTCTTAATATATTCATCAAATTCAGGACATTTATCCCCTTCGTATCTTACTACTTCTAAAGGCGCTTCAAATTCTCTGACAAAAGCTATATCCTCTGTTTCTCCCATAAATATATTTATTTATTAAAAATAAAAGTCGGTATGTATGCAATAATTGCTACGACTTCCCTAAAATAATACCAGATTAATTCCTTGGATTTATAATATTCTGGCTTAGGAGCACTAACATAAACTGGGTAAAAACCATTTCTTATAGCCAATAACATACCTCTTCCCAAATGAAATTCATCACTCACAATAATCACACTTTTTGCTTCGGGAATTAATTTTCTTGCATTCCTTATATTTTCTTCTGTATTGCTAGACTCATCGTCTACTCGGATATCCGGCAAAGGACTCACATTTTTCTCCAGTACCCTTTTCATATAACCCGCTTCACTGATATCTCGGTTAGATATCCTTCCTCCGGATAGAACTAACACATCTGCCTTACCCTGTTTATACAAACTAAGTCCTTCAAGTGTACGATTATAAAGCGCCGGACTATTTATTGCCGCACCCAAAATAATAACCGCATCTGCTTTCTCAGGCTCCCTATGCATCTTCGCAACCAAAACAACAAAAACTACGTCGAGCACAATAACCACGACGCAAAATACGACTAAAAATTTAAATACTTTTAAAATAGTCCTTTTCACCAGAAAAGTATAACAAAAATTACTCGTTCCGCAACGCTTCAATTGGGTCTAGCCGACTCGCTTTCCTTGCAGGGAATACTCCAAAAATCAAACCGATTACACCTGAAACTCCGAGTCCTAATATTATCCCACTTATAGGTACAACGAATTTCCATGCAAAATCTAATTTACCCGCCACAAACGAAATACCATAAGAAACACCAATTCCAATTATTACCCCAAACAAACCCCCCAACATAGTTAATAGCAAGCTCTCAATAATAAATTCTGAAAGAATGTCGGAATTTTTTGCACCTAATGCTTTTTTTAATCCAATTTCTGCAATCCTTTCTGTCACAACTACATACATAATATTCATAATACCCACACCCCCTACAATTAGAGAAATAGCAGCAATACAAATTAACAAAATCGTAACTGCACTCAAAATCGTACCAAATGTCTCCAATCCTTGTGCCTGAGTTTGAACAACGAAGTCATCCTTCTCCGGATCTGCAATAAAATGATTTTCCCTTAATGCTATCCTAATATCCTCTGCAGTACCATCGGCTTTATTCTGATCGTTAAGCTGAGCTAACACGTAGAATAAATAATCTATACCTAATAATTTTTTTTGAGCAGTACTTAAAGGTATAAAAACTTGCTTGTCATCATTACTGAAACCGAAACTACCTCGACACTCATACACCCCTATTACTACAAAATTATACTCCCCTACACGAATTGTTTCTCCAATAGGATCCTGATCTCCAAAAAGGTTCTTAGCTATATCGCAACCCAGTATAGCAACTTGCGCTAGGCTTAAGTCTTCTTGCTCTGTATAAGCTCTACCACTTACTATTACTCCACTATCTATTTGAAACCTTGATGGGCTTGCGCCAAAAATAAAACTATTCTTTGTCACATTTCTATATGCAACAACCTTCTGCCCAATAACCGCCCCATAAGCATCTCTAACGTTTTCCAATCGCTTAATATCATTTACATCCTTCTGTTTAAGTGAAGTAATTGCCACCGCCTGATTCGCACCACTTCCATTTGTTGCATCGGTACTACTTCCACTTCTTGCTTTAGTTGTTCGTGGTACACGAGTCTGAATAGTTACAAAGTTTGTACCGAAAGACTCGACCTGGCTATTAATTAAACTTCTAAAACCCTCACCAGCCGACAAAACTATAATTACCGTTGCGATCCCAATAACAATTCCAAGAGTAGTCAGCGCTGTCCTGGCAGGGTTTCTAGTTAAACCCCTTATAGCTTGTTTTAGTGCGTTTTGCATATGTAAAATAAATCAAAAGTTAAAATTCAAAGGTCAAAATTTTAATTAAACACTCAAACTTTTAATTCAGTTGTTTTCTTATCCCGATTCCTTTTTAACTTCTAAATTTTTACTTTCACTTTTGCCTTTTGAATTCTAAATTTTAACTTTCTATTATTCATACCTTAAGGCTTCAATTGGATCTAATTTACTTGCTTTTATTGCGGGATAAATACCAAAAACCACTCCAGTCAAAACTGAAACCCCCACAGCTAATATTACTGAAAGTGGAGAAATAACAAATGCCCAATCATAATCTGCATAACGAGCACCTAAGGCAATGAGATAAGCCAAAATAACTCCTAAAATAATTCCTGCTACCCCACCAATAAATGTGAGCATACTAGACTCTATTAAAAACTGATACCGTACCAATTTATTCGTAGCCCCCACCGCTTTGCGCAAACCAATCTCTCTTGTTCTTTCACTCACAGTAACTAGCATTATATTCATTATTCCAATCCCTCCTACAACCAATGATATTCCAGCCATGCAGGCAAGAAATAGTCTTAAAGCATTTGTTATAGTCTCTAAAAGTTTAATCGCATCAGCAAGGTCCCTCACTTCAAAATCATCATCAGAAGGATTACTTATTCTATGCCTCTCTCTTAGAAGCACCGATACATCTTCTATAGTGGATTTTACATAAATTGAATCTTCTACTTTTGCTCTTATAAACTGCAGATGTTTTATTCCTAAAAGCTGCTGTTGTGCAATAGGTAAAGGAATATATACTTGATCGTCCTGATTCTGAAATGCAACCGTCCCTAATTTGGAAGCTACCCCAATTATCTCAAAAGGAACATTTTTAATTTTTACAACCTTCCCCAGAGGATCTATTTCACCAAACAATTCTTCCTTTACTGCATACCCTAAAACCATCACATTACTACCTCTCTCCTCTTGTTCAGAAAAAAACCTACCGGAGTCAAGTTTAATACTCTGCACCACCTGTGCGCTACTTTCTGTGCCAGTAAAATATGTATCAACGTTTTTATTTTCCCAAAGTATTGTCCCACTTCCTCTAGCAAAAGCAGCCACTGCCTGAAGATGAGGCACTCTCGATTTATCCCTCATTGCATCCGCATCTGCTTTTGTGAGAGTTGTAATTTGTATGCCAAAAACCGCAGCAGGCGGACCAGTTTCGTCAGTCTTACCAGGTAGTACCCCTATTAAATTAGAACCAAGTTTATTAATTTGCGATAACACCAAACTCTGCGCACCTGCTCCAAGCGCTATTATTAAAATTACCCCCGCCACCCCAATCATTATTCCTAGCATAGTTAAAAGACTCCTACCTTTCCTGCTTCGGAGATTTTTAATAACAAGGGAAACCGTTTGTAAAAAGTTCATTTTACTAACTCTTTTTGTTCTTTTGCTATAATCCTACTCCTAACTGCATAATCCGAAATAATTTCTCCATCCTTTATTCTAATCAGTCGCTTAGCATGATCAGCTGTCTCATTCTCATGAGTAACCAAAATTATCGTTTTTCCCTGATCATTTAATTCCTGCAATATCTGCATCACTGTATTACCCGATTTAGAATCCAAGTTACCAGTAGGTTCGTCAGCAAAAATCACAGCCGGATCAGTTACAAGCGCTCTTGCAATTGCCACCCTCTGCTTTTCTCCACCGCTGATTTGATTTGTAAAATATTCCAAACGATGATCCAAACCAACAGACTTGAGTGCTTTTCTGGCTAAGCTGTCCTGATTTTTTAACTTACTATACAAAAGCGGCAACTTAACATTATCCAACACAGTTGTTCTTGGGAGCAAATTAAAAGCCTGGAAAACGAACCCAATACTCTCATTTCTTAATGATGCTAATTCATCATCCGAAAATTTTGTAGTATTCCTACCTTCAAACAGATATTCTCCCGATGTGGGTCTATCTAAAAACCCAAGAATGTGCATAAGTGTCGACTTCCCACTTCCAGAAGGACCCATTATAGAAACAAATTCCCCACTTTTTATTTCAAAACTAACACTCTTAAGCACAGGCGTTATAAGGTCTTCGTTAGTATAATCTTTTTTTAAATTTTGAATTTTAATTAATTCTTTCATAATTTTCTATTCTCTTTGAGATTGACATATAATTGACTGGTAAGTAGGGTAATCCAATACAATACAGGAGGTAAAAATTAAATGCCTTTATGGGCTTGGTTCGCTCTCATTACTTTTCTTGAGGCAATTATCAGCCTTATCCTAATCCTTGGCTTTTTCATTTTAATGGAAAAGTACGGTGAAAGAATATTCATCAAACTAAGAATTCTCAAAAAAGACCCTCGAGATTAACTCTTAACGCTTAAAAAGCGTTATTTTTTTATTAAAGTAACTATTTCTTGATTTTTATTTAAACCATTAAGCACCTCTACCAAACCACCATCCCCTTCTAACCCAGTTAGAATTTGCACTTCCTCAAAAGTCTTTTTTTCAGAGTTAGTAATTACTCTTACATACTTTAAGCCATCCTTAATTAATACCGACCTACTTGGGACAACCAATGTATCAGGTTTCAGAGCAACCAAAATTATTAAATTTGCAGTCATTCCTGGTTTCACTTGGTCTACTTTATCGATAGCCGCAGTAATTTTATAATTAACAACACCTGAAACAACTGTAGAAGCGGGATCAATAGCCTGCAAACTCCCTTTAAACTTAGATTCAGGACCCAAAGCATCGAACGTTAGTTCAACTTCCTGCCCTACTTTGAGTGACGCTATATTCGCTTCACTTATGTTCGCTTCCACATACAAACTATTTACATCTTGTAATTTTATTACCTCCTTAGTTGTAGCTGCTATTTCTCCAACTTTCACATTTACCTCAGTAACCGTACCATCTGCTGGAGCCCTTATCTGTGTGTTCTCCAATGCAGCCGTAGCTGATTCAACTTGACCCTGAGCACTTAATACTTGCGCTTGCGCTACCTGAACATCTGCTGGTCTGGCTTGTGCTTTTTTAAGCGCGAGATTTGCAATAGCTTGATCTAAACTAACTTGAGCAGAACTTACAGTAGACTCCGCTGTTTGAATCGCAGACTTCTTCGCTTCCAAAGAAGAGTTATAACTATTTAAATTCGTTACATAATTTGCAGCTCTAGTGTTGGGAAGAGTTATACTCCAACTATCTCCCGAATAAAGAGAAGTGGTGGAAAAAGATATATACATACCTCTTTGCCCTACCGGACTTGGCACCCCAGCATAAACAAGACCATCCGCTGACTCCAATCCAGATACTGAAAACCTAGCGCCACCACCGGAATTATAAATGGTTAAAACATAAGTACCTTCTTCTGTACCGCTGTATGACCCACTCACTACGACTGTCGGTTTACTAATATTAGTAGGGTTCGCCAATGCTTCAGGAGTCGAATTTAGTAAAGCATTTTTAGCATTTTTTACCGCAACATCCTGCTGGGACTTTATAATCTCCAAATTTTTCTTAGCATTATCCAAAGTTACCTGCGCACTGCTAACTGCAGCTTCAGCTACCTTAACCTCTTCACCGCTACTCCCAGAAAGCACTTTCTCTAAATTAGCTTTTGCTTGAGCAAGCTGACCTCTTGCTTGGGTAAGAGTTGCTAATTGATCTCTTTGTTCTAATCCGGCCAAAATATCGCCTTGCTTAACCTTCGAACCAACTTTTACTTTAACAGACGATACAACACCACCGCCTTTAAAACTTAAAGCCAAATCTGTGTTACTTGTAACCGTACCTGTTGCTAACACAGTTTGTCTGAGTGTTTGTTGTTTCACCTTGTCTGTCAGAATATTGTCTACATTCTCAGTACCGTTAAAAACTCTAAACGCGATAGCAATAATAACTATCGCAATGATACTAAACCAAACTATTTTTTTCTTTGTAAAAAAAGATTTCATATATCAATTATACCTTACTTACATAATAACTACCTAAATAAAAACAAAACTACCAACAAAAGCAATACTAATTCTGTATAAAAAGTCGGTTTCATTTTAGTAGCATAAACTTTTAAAAACCCAAACCAAAAATCCAGAAAACTATTTTCTTTATAGTCATGAGTCAATTTGCTATTAAACATAGCATATTGATTCTTGCTAAAAGGCCATAACCACATAACGCCATACTCTAACGAATCAAAAAATAAATGACTTATCGCGGAAAAAGCAATCGTTAAAGCAAGAGTAAACCCAAAAGGATTCTGATTAAAATAAAAAACAGAAATTCCTACCATTATCCAAAAAAGCGGCGTATGAGTTATGAATTTTCTATGATTAATTTTCTTCACTGGTTGAATAAATCTCCCAACTCTAAAAAATGCGTAGAACATGTCTAAGTCAGGGATAAAAGCAAACAAAGCGCCAACACCCAGCATAATTTTTTGTTCATGAGGGGTAAGGTTTAATCCAAAATATTTATTTATTACAGCCGCGACCAAAATACCAGCTGCGGCATGACCTGGTGGTAACATCTAATTTTCGTTAATTAATATCTCATTCGGTTTAGGAATTTGAGGTGGTCTAAAAAAACGGTAAGTTAAGTAATATTGGATCCACCCAAAAACTAATATTACCAATATCGTTATCCCCAAAGGCGCAAGGTGTACACTTCTGAAGTCAAAAAAACCAGCTAAAGTTTTATTTAAAATAACAGAAATTAAAAATATTAATAAAATAATTCCAGTTATTACTAATAATCTTTTTTGCTTCAGACCAACTTCTACTCCATAAGCAATAGGACTTAAATAAATAAACCAGTAACCTAAAGCCATTAACACAATAACTACATATGCATTAGACCCTGTAAAATGCAAGTTCTGCGGGCCCAACAAAAACACTATAACAGATGCAGTAGCCGTCACTAATCCTGCTGTAATAGCAAAAGGAAATATTTTTCTGAATAATGATCTCTTTGTATCCAAACCGACCCTCCTTGCAGGATATAAAGTCCAAGCAAGAATTGCGATCCAAACCGTTGCATACCCAATAATAGTATCGTTCCTCGGAGATAAAGGATATATAAAACCCATAGTTGCCAAAGAGGCAAAGAGTAAAAATCCAGTTACTACTTTATAAAAATAAACACTCGCTACCAATTCTATATTTGTAATTATCTTCTCCGCCAAACTTACACCTGTCGGTAAAACCGCAAAACTATTATTCATAAGCACTATTTGCGCTATCTGCCTGGTTGCCCCACTTCCATCAAACATCGCTATGCCTAAATCTGCTTGTTTTATAGCAAGAGCATCATTGGCACCATCCCCAACCATTGCGGTAAACCCAGAAAACTTCAACTGTTTTACTATTTTTTCTTTCTGTTCAGGATGTATACGTGCAAAGACATGATAGGCCTGGACCCTCTCCTCATACGCATCGTCATCCCAACTCTCCATTTCAGGTCCAGTTATATACATATCTGTATGCTTAATTCCAGCTTGCTTGGCTATCGCCTGTACCGTAGCAGGATGATCCCCAGAAATAACTCTTATTCTAACTCCTCTATTTTGAAAAAATTCTATTATTTCTTTCGTACCACTTCGCAAAGGATTCGATAATACAACTAAAGCAACAGGCTCAATATTCAAACCATTCAAATGCTCACTAAAAACCTTAGATACGCCAAGCAATACTAATCTTTTTGCGTCCGATGCTAACCTCTGAGCATTCTCAGTAATCCATACCCTATTTGCATCGCTCACGACCGAACTGACTAAAATATCAGGAGCCCCCAATACAACTGTTTCTTTTACATTGTCTACCATAAGTTCAACCGCTCCAAACTTTTTATCCGATGAAAATGCTATAAAATTTCCAATTTCACCCGCATACCCACTAGGACAATAATTTTCAAGAGCCACAGCGGTTTGCGATGTATGTCCATTTTTTTGTAAATAACCAGAGAGTAACTTACGCACGTATTCCGATTCTATTTTGTCAAAATACAACACATCTTCTACTTGTGGTTGATTTTCAGTTAATGTACCTGTTTTATCGATACATAAATTTTTTATTAATCCAAGCTTCTCTATTGCGTTTATTTCTTGCAATAAAACTTTCTTTTTAAAAAGCTGTAAAGCCCCGTAAGCAAAAAATATTGTAGTTGCTAAAATTAATCCTTGAGGAACTAAAGTACTAGTAAGCGCAGCGATATTCTTTACTATAGTTACCACCAATGTGTCTTTTGTAATCCCCTGAAATGTCACAAAGGCAATAACCCCTAAAAGCAAAAAAGACATATACCTAATAAAACTAGTTAAAGTCCTTTGGATAGGGCTTAATACATAACTATAATGCTTAATTTTTTCAGTCATCAGCGATACATAACTTCCCTCCACAGAAACCTCAGCGCGCATAATTCCACTACCTGCAGTCGCAAAACTTCCACCCAAAACTTTTGCATTCTGAGGTTTAATTACATTTCCCGATTCTCCGGTAAGTAATGCTTCGTTTACTTCCAGACCATCGCTCTCTACAATTACGCCGTCAGTGGGAATCTGGTCACCTAACTCTATTTTTAGTAAATCCCCATTCTTAACATCTTCCAATTCTATCCTACTATAAGCACCATCTGTACCTAGCCTTAAAACCCTAGGCGCCATTAAAATCTGCAGTTTTTCCAGAGACAATTTTGCACGCATATCTTGGACTATTCCTACAAAAATGTTAAAAACTACGACTATGGAAATAAACAAAGCCTCGTGATATTCACCAAATACCACAAGTAAAACGATTACACTAAAAAAAATAGCGTTAATTAAAGTAGCTACATGCGTAAAAGCTACCGGTTTAAAATGTTTATTGAACGCTTTTATATTGGCCCTAAGTTCATTCATATTTATATATAGAATACCAAAAACTAAACATATTCACTAAAAAATAAAAACCCACACATGGGTTTAAGACAAATATTAATATTCTCCGTAAAACGGTTTGCCGGTACTAAGCACGTGTTCCATTCCAGAAACCACACGCGTACCTACCTTCTCACCATCCCAATAGCCAATCCCCAAAGCAGCCGTCTCGCAAAACATATCCTCGCCTGTAACAAGTGATTTATGGAAACCCGCATGGAAATAAAACACCTCATTTCCAATGAAACCCTCGCAAACAAAGTCTCCCTTTTGAATCTGTTCATTACAGTCAGGACAAATAACAACTTTATTAGGAACCATCTCAGGACCTTTCTTGCGACCAAAAAAAGAATACCAAATATCCGATATAAATTTAAACATTGTCTTCCTCCTAGGTATTAAAAGTATCATTGGAAAGTACTATTTCTAATTCACTCCCCCAGCGATGAAGAAAAGTACTTAAGGTCGAAAAACCACTTATCAAACTATCTCCATAATCTATCATTACTAAACCTTTCTCGGTTACCCTAAAGGAGCTTGGCTGCCAACTATGTAAAGTAACCTGATCCATATGGAATCTAGCCTTTTCAGTTAGTCGTCCGAACCTCTGCCTTAATTCGGAATTTTTTGGTTTATCTCCCTCTACATACTTTTGAACAGAAAAAATACCCAAAGTAAAATACACAGGAGCAAGAAAAGGTGCCTCGGTGTAAACATAGGTAAAATATTCTGTTAAGTTGGCAACAAGCCCACAAAGAATACAAACAGTCTCATGTGAATTTTCTTCACGACGCTGTAGTGACTTACCTTTTATCAACATCCACAGTAGATTCTTAAAAATTTTCCAGAGTCTAGATAACTGAACTACTTTAATAGCCAGCCCACCCAAACAAAACACAGTTCTACTACTTCCTCTATAAACTTTCAAATCAACCTCCTTTCTTAGCTCAGAAATATATTATAGATGATTATCTAGCTTAAATGTATACCTTTTTTTATATTAAATATTGACAAATTCAAATAAATATAGTAATAATATTTTTTTACTTTTACTTAAACACATAAACAAAGAGGGATAAATTTATGACACTGTTTCTACGATGCGCACTAAGAAACCGATACTTATTAGCAGCCATAATTACCCAAACTTTAACGCTAATTATCTTTTGCCATTCCGTTATAGGTCTCATTTTTAACCTACATCATATTCGTATCGATATAGCACTTGCAATTCTATTATGGACTTTTATCATTAACTTAATTATAGGTTTCAGAACTGATTTTGGTTGGCATACCTATAATGCGTATCTTGATGTAGGTGAATCAATATTACGCACATCAAACAAACCAGACATCAGGTATGCAAAATCCTATAATTATTACTGCGGAAGATCTGGTGCCTTACTTGCACTAAAAGACGCAAAGAAAGGCAGACTCGAGAGGTACATAAATGTCAGATCAGTTACTCAATTAATTTTAGATGCCTTCAATACCACTGAAATCGATGAGGGCATAGAATTAATTTACTATGCATTCTGGCAACCTACTAAAAATATAAAAGACCTAAAAAGGCAAATAAGAAGAACCATTCAAAAACTTGAAGCAGAGGGTTACGAAAAAGAAGCCAATTTCTGCAAAAAACTAGCAAAAGCCATCAGAGAAGAAGCAAAGAAAAACCCTGATGAGGGAATTAAATTCGAATGGTTTATTCAAGAAATCCTAACAATAAGTCGTTGGTGTAAACCAGAAAATATAAAATCACATGCCTCTGCATTCATAGACACCTACGAATGGCTGGAGCAATAGCTTTCACCCCGCCAACAACCCGCGGGTTTTTTATTTACCCCCTTGAAGCATTTCCCCCATATTGATACTATGTACAGGTGTTTTCTCCTACTGACTATGTTAATTAGCTCAATAGGACTCCCAAAATCGCTTGTAACCTATGAGTTATTTCATTTTTGCCCGAAGAGGGTAAAAATGAATAACATAGAGAAAAGCATTTTGGGCTCGGGTGAATCCCTTTGGAATTCATTTTCAAAGGGTGCTCATCTCGATAGAGGAGAAATTGACGGAGACTGCAGCTGGCGGGACCTCAGTCACGCAAGCGGAGGTCGTAGTCAATTTCGACGTTGGGGTATAGCCAAGCGGTAAGGCAAGCGACGACTATAAAGGGCTAACGTCGCCCCTCCACCGGGCAAAGCCCTAAGTGGAGCCTCCCCTCTCGCACCCTAGGTGCTAGAAAAAAACATAAGCAACAAAAAACATTTTGGGGTATAGCCAAGCGGTAAGGCAAGCGACTCTGAATCGCTCATCCGTAGGTTCGAATCCTACTACCCCAGCCAAAAAACCACCTAAATGGTGGTTTTTGATTATATTGCTTACTATAAAAGGATAGTATATATTTAAATCCTTCAATGTTGCTATTTCAAAATTTAAAGGAGATTTCGATGACAGAAAAACCAGCAACCAGAAAAATTGAACACGAAATACAGGATTTCGTCGCCTTACTAATCACGGGAGACTCACCATACGTTACTAAAGAAATTAGCGAAGACGAAATTGCCAAATTCTGTAAGGGATGTGATAGTTACAGAGAAAATCAACCTTGTGCTCTTGCTGGAACAAATGACCAGGCAAGATATGCGGCCAGACAGTGGTGTGGTTGGGCATCTCAAAAGAGTGTAAGTGGTCAGATGACTACCGAAGGCTTCAAATCAGGTAGTGTTGATTTAAATTTGACCAATTGAGCTAAAAAAATACCCGCAAGTTAACTTGCGGGTTTATTATTACTCAGAGGCAAAACCTCCTTCTTGATCAAGCCTTAGAAGTCTTGCATAAAAACCATTCATTTCTAACAATTGGTTATGTGTACCAATTTCAACGATTTGACCTTCATCCATAACAACAATCAAATCTGCGTTGCGAATCGTACTAAACCTATGCGCAATCACAAAAGTTGTACAAGCTCTTCTTTTCATTAGCTCATCCAAGGCTAGCTGAACTCTTAATTGGGATTCTGAGTCTAAACTACTTGTAGGCTCATCCAAAATAAGTATCCTTGGCTTACCATGAAGAGCTCTGGCTATTCCAAGTCTTTGTCTTTGACCACCGGAGAGCTGCTTGCCATCTTCCCCCAATAAATAATCATAACCATCAGGAAGTTTATTAATAAATTCATCGGCATAGGCAAGATTGGCTGCCTGAACTTCCTCCCCTGGTAATGCGTCTAACCTACTCAAACGTATATTCTGACGAACAGTCATTTGGAAAAGCTGAATGTGCTGCTGCACTACACCTACAACTTGTTGCCTATAGTGGTCGTAGTCAATATCTTTTAAGTTAACTCCATCAATGCATATTTCCCCTAAATCTGGGTCATATAATCGTTGCAAGAGCTTAAGTAGAGTACTTTTACCACAACCAGTTTTCCCGACGATTCCTACCATGGTATAAGGTTCAACGACCAAATCAATTCCTTTTAAAGTTGGACCACTAGAATCTGAATAACCAAACTTCACATTTCTAAACTCAACTTTTCCCTGCCAAGTATTCCGCTTAACTGGAGTTAAGCTATTCTTAATTCTTGGTTCAATTCTGAAAAGATCAGCTAATTCAGTAATAGCAGGCTCCCCTCTCCGACTCTTTTCTTGAAACTCTATTAGGTTATACATACTAGATAGAATCCTTTCCATCCAACCGGTAACCAACAAGAAAGAGCCATAAGTAAATGCTTTTGTGTAAATACCCAAAACCATACCAGTAAAATAAACCGCACCCTTTGAGAGGTTCACACACTGTTCAGGCTGATTTACCATTCTTCTCCAAATCGGATATCGCTTGATTTGCTTTTGAAAAAAGAAATTTAACTTTTCCCAATTAATATCTGAGAAATATTTCTCTAATCCCATGGCTTTTATTGTCAGGCAATTCTGATTGAGCTCGCTTCCAAACACATTCATAACTTTCAAGTCCTCATGATGATCCTGGGACAACGGGGTAAGCACAGGTTCAATTCTGGCAAGTAACCACGAGTAAACACTAAAGATAAGAACTGCCAAGGCTCCAAATATCCAATTTATGAAAAACATACCAGCAATTGTGCATGTAATTCTTAATTTAATTCTTAAGGCCTCAAATAAGTATGACTCAAAAAAAATCTGAGCTCTTTCTGTATTTCGCAATATAATTGATTCTTTATCACCCGTCCCATTCTCTACGTGCCACTCTGTATCCATAGAAAGTTGCTTTCTGTGAGCCTCTGCCCAAAGAACAGCCCCAACATAATCCGTAAAAGCAACTCTAGCACAACTAGTTTTGTAACCAACAAGGCTCCCCAAAACCAATCCGACAGAAATCCCTGCACACCAAAGGGCTATTTTTCCTATCCCTGCTCCATTTTGCCATGCATCCACAGCCTTTTTTACGGGATATAACTGCGCTACTAAACATATTTCGGAAAGAATTAACCAGCAAATAGCGAAATTCCTCTTTTTTCTTATCTCCGGTAATTTTTCAATAACCGTAGGAAGCTTAAAGGCTATTTCTCGTACAGTCTGAAAAATTTCAGGTACAAAATAGGTTTTCACCTTACAATAAAGACTTTTAAAAGTATTTTTCATTTTCCCTCCAAGTGTAAATTATCCTGAATTCACCCCAGCACTCCTACAAAAATAGAGAGTAATGAAAAAACTCGGCATAATTATGCCGAGTATAAAATCTAAAAGAGATTAAATCGGCAATAATAAGTAACGGCCAAAAGTATTTTGACTTGCTGTATTTGTAAAATTTTCTGCAGTTACTTTGGTCATTTACTTAATTATTTAATAATATCCAATATTCTCACAAAAGATTACTCGTGTCAAGATTACTTTTAAGATATACTTATTTTATGTTAAAAATGATTAAACACATTATTTACTTGTTCGTAATTATTTTAATTTTATTTCTTTATTGGTTTTTACCAAAGTATTCTTTTGTTAAAAAAAATCCTGGTTTCTGCGCCAATCTGACTGAGCATCTTTACTACTGCGGCACAGAAGCCCAACTAGATAACCTCTTTAACACCATTAAAAAATAATCATCGGATCTATTAATTGCTCTAAAAATATTTTTATCCTATAATAAAAAAAATAAATCTCTTTGAAACAAAAATGTTTAACTTCTCTAATCAAACTAAATCTTTTATTGTTTTAATATTGATTGCGTTTTTTTCGGCAATGACTGCGTATTATTTAACTGGGACACTCGAAAATGCCGAGCTGGAACAATTCTACGAAACCAATCACATTAAAAGATCGAATCAAAAACCATCCTCAACATCACCAACTAATAAATCAAACACGACAGTAGACACGACAAACTGGGTGACTTTTAATGACCCAAAATTCGGGATAACATTTAAGCACCCCAAAACCTGGACTGTTAAACTTTACAAAGAAAACAAAGCAGACGGTATGTATATTATCTCTTTGGACCCAGGTAAAGACTCAGATCCGATTAAAATTTATGTAAGTAATCATAATTATTACGCAATGGAAGGCTTACCTATACAAAAAACAACTGTTGCAGGCAAACAAGCTTTGAATGTTGCAGACATGCTAGTAGGTGTGAAAAATAATTCAACCTATTACACGTTTGACTTAGGTGGGAATCTAAAATATCAACCGGAATTCAAAACCCTAGTATCTCTAGTAGCTTTTGGTAACTAAATATAGGGGGGTGTATTTTTTAAGAAGGTAAGACTATAATATCTTCATAATATTAATTTCATCCAATTATGAGCATACACAGCTTACCATTCGGTACACCCGAAAAATTCCATGTCCTAGTTGAAATCCCCAAAGGTTCACAAGACAAATATGAATACGACGAAGAACTCCACGTAATGAAACTAGACCGAGTTCTATATAGTTCTCAAATTTTTCCGACTAACTACGGTTTCATCCCAGAAACCAGAGCTCTAGACGGGGACCACGCCGACGCCATGCTATTCTCTACAAATCCTATATTTCCAGGAACAGTAGTAGAAGCGAGGGCCATAGGATTTATGGAAATGATAGATTCTGGCGAAGTAGATAATAAAATATTAGCAGTACCCATTAAGGACCCTAGATTTTCAGAATACAAGGACTTATCTAGCATTCCCCCACATGTTCTAAAAGAAATTCAAAACTTTTACGAAAACATAAAAGTTCTCCAAGGCAAGAAAGTAGAAGTCAAAGGTTTTGAAGGTCCGGAAAGAGCCATTCAAGAACTAAAAGAAACCAACGAAAGATTTCAAAAAGAAGGGTAAAAAAATATCAGCTAACGGTTATACTACCGTTAGCTGATTTGTTATCCGAATTACCCCTTGCCATTCAACTTTGAGAGTATAATCTTCATAACTCACAACAGGGTCACTAAAATTTGCCAAATGGGGCAAACCTCCATCAGGTTTGCTGTTATTTAAAACGACAAACTGCTTTCCAGTAAAAAGTTTTAACCCAACTTTTGGTAAATTTACCAACAACATAATTGAACCATCGGCATCACTTCCTATTCCACGAATAGGAAACCATTTCTGACTCAGGAAATGAGCAAGTTCTAAATTCTTCCCCTCTATCTCTTCCCTTATCCTCGCTGCCTCTTTTTTCAAGGCATCAAGCTCTGCTAATTTTTCTTCGTAAATTCGTTTATATTCCTTATTTACCCTATAAGCATTGTAGGCAAACAACAATGCTATGGCAAAAAGTGGAATTAATCTTAAAGGCCATTTTAACTGAAGGAATAAAAACCCTGAAATTGACGATAGAACGAATAAGATAAAACCACTGAGTTTTTCAACTGAGTAACTTGGTTTATTTTGCATAACATTTCCCCCCTTTGATGTAAACTAAGCAATAATACCACCACCTAAGCAGTTATTACCAAGGTATAGCACTAAACTCTGACCACTAGCAACTGCCTTCTGAGGAGCAGAAAATTTCACCTTATATAGTTCGTGGTTAATTTTCTCTAGCGTTAGCTTAATTAATTCACCTTGATGTCTAAATCTACCGACTAATTTTAATGGATATTTTTTTGGTTCATTTATCCAATTTACAGACTGAATGAAAACCTCCCTTATATAAAGATCCTTATCCTCAGGGTTATTTGTGACAAATAGAACATTCTTTTCAACGTCTTTCTTTGTCACATAGAAAGGACCACCTGATCCAACCTTTATACCCTGTCTCTGACCCAAAGTGTAATAGTGCAATCCTTCGTGCTCCCCTATTTGTTTGCCATCCTGATCTATTATAACTCCAGGTTTTCTTTTAAGTTTTTGTTCCAAAAAATCCCTCAAACGTATCTTACCTACAAAACATAACCCCATAGATTCTTGCCTATCCGCATTAGGTAATTTTATTTTTTTCGCCAGAGCTCTAACTTGCTTTTTATTCATTCCACCTATTGGAAACAAAAGATGCGGCAACTGCTCAGTTCTGACGTTGTAAATAAAATAAGTCTGATCTTTAAATTCGTCTACACTTCTGCATAGTGAGAAGGAATTAGGATATAGGATAAAGCTCCTTCCAGTTTGTGTCCCATTCTTTAACCCATGCATATTAAACCTTATATCCTTTCTCCTACTTCCTATTTCCTGCTTCACCTGCGCATAATGCCCGGTAGCCAAATAATCAAACCCATTCTTCATTGCCCAATCGTAGAGCAATTTGAATTTTATTTCCTTGTTACACATAACATCCGGGTTAGGTGTTCTACCAACTTTATATTCCTTAAAAAAATAGTCCATTACACCTTTCTGGTACTGCTTTTCAAAATCTAAAGTATGTAGAGGTATACCAAAAAAAGCAGCGACTCGTAGCGCTTCTCTACGATCCTCAAGCCATGGACAGTCATTCTTTAAAAGTCCCTCTGTCTTAGACCAATTTTTCATAAAACCCGCTTCAACTTCAAAACCCGCTTTTAAAAGCAGGTATGTAGAAACAGCGGAATCAATGCCACCCGATAACGCAATTAGTACTTTTTTCCGGATTTTAACCATGTGCAGAACATTTTAACCTAATATTTTATATTTGACAATTCTGCCTATTTTAAGTATGGTTTAAAATTAATCTAAACTTTTCGAGATCAAATCAAAGGAGAAAACAATGGCTTCTTTAACCGCAGTCCGCTACGCCCAGGAATTTCACTCATTCGTTGGAATGATTGCTTTTTCTAAGCAGAATACCGATCGAATCCCTACGACAATCAGCAAAATCCTGGCCGCATACCGTCATCAATCAGGCGTAAAAGCTGTACTCACAGCTTATGAGAAATCCAGACCTGGAGAGGCTAACCCCTATTCCATTTCACATAAGGAACTCCAAGACTCACAAACCTCTGAAAGAGAACTTGGGATTTGGATATCGAACATGACAGCAAATCCCCATTTTGGTTTCTTTGGGTTTCAAATTACCCGGGAAGAGCAGGTTCTCTCGACCTACTACTTCTTAATGGAAGAGTTAACAGAAAATTAACACAGCAAACACAATCATTCTGTGTTTTTATTTTGTCACAGCTAGCACTACTCTCTTGGCATCCTCAAAACTACCAAGTTTGGTCGGGCTTCCAAGTATTATTGCAACATAATATTTACCCCCAACTCTTGCCGACATAGCAAAGTTGTATAAAGCTTCTTCTAAATACCCTGTCTTACCCGCTATTACATTCATTGAATTACTTCTTAGAATAAGATCAGTGGTTTTCAAATAATGGCTTTTCCTAGGTTTACTGATTGAACTGAAACTTACTGTTTTCTTCTGAGTAATCTGTTGGATTTTAGGTGTAGAAAACGCCACCCTAGCTATTAAAGCGAAATCCTTGACTGTAATAGTGTTTTTCGGATCCATACCTGAAGGTTCCTCAAAATGAGAATTTACTGCTCCAAGAGCTTTTACTTTTTCATTCATAGCCTGTACAAATAGACCTCTTTCCATAACACAATCAGCAGCAGCAACCGTAGCATTATTTGCCGATGCTACAAGCGAGGCATTTAGCAGATCTATAAGTTTATAAGTAGCGCCTACTTTCACATTTAACCTAGTACCTCCTACTTCATGCTCGGACTTAAATTTACAAATCTTATTCCAATCCGGATTCTGATCCAGTATGACAAGCGCTGTAACTAGCTTAGTTAAACTAGCCGGAACCCATTGTTCATTCATATTTTTCTCTAACAAAACTTCTCCAGTCTCCTGGTTCATAACCAGAAAAGCCCGGGACGAAATTTCGGCCTGGACTATCTGTTTTGGATCTGGCATTTGCAACTGCGCATTCGCACTATCTGGAAGACCTAACCAACCCAAAAGAAATATTACCAAATATAGTACTGTTTTTTTACACACTAAACTTATTGCCCTAACATGCTTCCAAACTTAGACTGAAGCATTTTCTTATGTTTGTTATTTAAATCCTCTAGCGCTTCTCTAATATGTCTTGCGATCTCTTTCCTATCACCTACTACAGCATCTTGAACTTCTACGCTTAATACTTTTTGATTACCGTCTACGGTAATTTTTATATATTCATGAGTAGATTTACCTGTAACTTGTTCTTGCCCTAGCATAAGCTCTATTTGCTTAGCCTGCTTACGCATTTCATTTACATCTTTTAACTTGTCGAAAATTCCCATTTTTAACTTATTTACTGATCTATACCTGGAGTTTTCTCTATTGTAGATCTTACATCTACAAGTAGACTACCAAAGGCTGCAAGAGTAATTATCGCACATACAAGCCAGCCGATCAACGGGATTAATGTAACTAATTGCATAATCAAACAACCAACTAATATTGCTTGCCAATTTATTAACATTTCAGACTTTTTCCCTAATTTCATCATAATCCACGATCCCAACCATACCGCAGCAATAGGTGAGGCTATAAACATTAATAAGGCATAACCCAAGAACCCTACTATAGCCAATTGATAACCGACCACGGTGATAAGTAGGAGCAAAGCGGCTATTGGAATTATAATCGCGAACACTAAACCATACCCCAGAGAAGACATAAACTTATTCTTAAGGGTATGCATATGTCTCATTAATTTTCCTGGGAATAACCAAGATATTAGATACGCAATTACAAATAGCGCTAAAAATTGTGTTAAATACCAACCACCTAACAAACCTGCCAACCCTTTACCATTATCCCTATTCTTACTTACAGGGAGCGGTTTTAGCTCAGGTGTACTAACTTGAGCACCCTCTTTTATTATCGGATTTGCATTCCCATAAACAACTACTTTTCCACCTATTTTTGCTTTTGGACCAAAAGTAACAGCTGTTTGTGACTGAACCGTCACAGGTCCAGTAACCTCACTGTTAATTACTATATTCTCCCCAGCTACTTTTAGGGAACCTTTTACTGGTGCATTAAGAGTCAGATTTGCCCCAGCCAAAACTGCATCTCCACCTATAAAGGACTTATCTGTCAAGGTTAAGTTACTCCCTGCCGCTAAAATATCTCCCCCTATTTTACTTGAGATATTTAAATTAGCACCTGCCGCCCTGAGATCTTCACCCACATTTCCTGCAAGAGTGACATTTGCACCTGCTACGTTTGCGTCCTTCTCAACATTTCCGTCCATACTCACAGTAGCCCCAGCAACAAACAAATCACCACTCACTTCCCCGTTTAGGGTTACACTTGCACCGGCAGTGTACAAATTATGTTTCT
The DNA here is from genome assembly GCA_964384035.1 of uncultured Candidatus Saccharibacteria bacterium. Classification (GTDB taxonomy): domain Bacteria; phylum Patescibacteriota; class Doudnabacteria; order UBA920; family UBA920; genus CAYLIB01. Next base: position 1,875 of record CAYLIB010000005.1, on the reverse strand, counting down.
TTTCAGTCGTACCCAGGATAACCACCCCCTGGTTAGCACTATCCTTACTAGGAGCCATAAAGTCTGCAGCGTAGACTGGAAGCGCAAAAAACAATATTGGCAAAACCAATAGAGCTGCGTAAATTTTATTTTTCATAAAGATTTATTAATTACTTATATTATAAAACCCCCCAAGCTTAACCACAATGGGGGGGGTATTTTTAAAACAATGTTTGAGCACCAGGAGTTTTTGTTTTATTTTTAGGTAAAATTTTCTTCTCTATAGTTTGAGGAATTATGACAGTCCTCATACCCCCACCCTCCACCTCTTTTGAGGCAATACGATAATTACAATAATCGCAAGTTCTTGTATAGTCCGGAATTTCTCCGTTCAAGCATTCGCTAGCCCTTATTACTTCTTTCTCTACCCAATCAGTTTTACCAGTATAAGGAATAAGTTTAATATCAAATTCAAGCTTAGCGTCAAACGCCTCTTTATCTCTCCTACCATTACAATAAACGAAGAAACCAGTATCGCTAACCTGGAAACCATTTCTCCTAAACAACCATTGATAAATTTCCATTTGTCTTTTGTACCCAATCTGCCAGTCTGCATCCAAACTCACTTCACTATCCTTGGAAGTAGCTTTATAGTCGACAATTATTAGTTCCCCCATAGGATTTACCCAAATATCATCCACTGCCCCACTAATAATTAAATTAGTCTCTTGGTGAAAAGTCTCCACACCTTTAAAATTTTCTCTCCAAGTATCCAACTGATCGTGCGCAAATGGGATAGCATCTATCCCATAATGATCCATTAACGGATGAGGAATACCTCTTGCTCTATGAAAATCAAACTCCTTTTTAAGCAGATGATCCACAGCCGAATTTAAATTAAACGGGAACCCAGGAGGTTGCCCTACTCCTAGGCGTCTATCCATATAAAAACACCTCGGACAGTTTAAGAACAGGTCAATTTTACTCCTAGATAACTTAAAAGGTAATTTAGCACCTGGTGTGTACAAATTCTTAGTTCGTTTTGGAATATAATAGTCAGACATAAAAAGATTATTCTTTAGTGCTAGATAGTATACCATAGCCAGGTTGGAAAATAGCATTCTTTGTGCTAATATTCTGTTTCATTACAAAAAAAACACGGAGGATTTATGGAAAAAATCAGGGTTGGTAATTGCCCATCACTCGGAAACACAAGAGTCGAATTAACAGATATTCCCACGTCACATAAAAGACTTTTGGATTTCGCTATTTCAAATAATTGTCTACTAAAAGACGACTGGAGCGAATTTATACTTATAAAATGGCCAGGGAGTTCACGCACAAGAATGGTAACCCCGGGAGGTCTTTGTTACGCATACTGCGATGCCACAACCACAGCCCTCGCCAACCAGAAAGTTCGCATCACAATAGGTAGGAAAAATCGTGTGCAAAAAGTTTTTGAAGGAATAGTAATGCTGCCAGAAAACGGTAATTATGAAAATAAACCAACCAGACTAAAACTTACCATTACAGGCTTATATGAACAGGGAATATTTATTACTCCAAAAAAAGGTTTCCAACTTGAAATTAAACCCATCAAAATTATAACCGTAGAAACCCTTAGAGAAGACGAAATTTAACAGCAAAAAGCTGTTTTTTTATTAGCCAAAATAAAATAACCGGATTATCCGGTTATTTTATTTTGGCTGGGGTACCAGGATTCGAACCTGGGAATGACGGGACCAAAACCCGTTGCCTTACCGCTTGGCTATACCCCAATATTTTTTTATCTTACCTATTTCACTTTACTCCAACGTTTAGGGTTTTGGTCCCTTTGGACCTCTATGTCTTACCGCTTCGCTATGGCCGTTGCCTTACCGCTTGGCTATACCCCAA